>CANMML010000014.1 GCA_947499005.1 uncultured Aquimarina sp. | reverse complement strand
AACGGGGCGGCAAAACTACAACCTCTTTTTCATTTAACAACTATCTTTTTTTAATTATTTTTTGAAAAAATCGCTAAACCCTTGAAATGAACAACCTATAAGCCAAAATAATTTCGATTGAGAGTTCTTTATTTATGACTCGCAGTTTTTGGTTGTTTGTTCTTAGAACTCTCCACGCTATTTTATCCAGAAAAAGCAATAGCGCTAAAAGGAAATACTTATATAATAATAAGAAAAGGAATTCGGAATTCGTAAATGCTAGACTGAAGGTATTTCTTCTAGGGAGGAGATTCTGACCTGCGTCAGAATGACCCAGGATACCATAATCTCTAGTTGGCTTGTTGCCCTTCGACTGCGCTCAGGGCGACAAGTCAACATGAAAATGCATGACTTCGACTGCGCTCAGGGCGACAAACCAACATGAAAATGCATGACTTTGACTGCGCTCAGGGCGACAAGCCAACATAAAATATATGACTTCGACTGCGCTCAGGACGACAAACCAATATAAAAATGTATGACTTCGATTGTGCTCAGGGCAACAAACCAAGGAAAAATATAGTGGATAAACCCACTTCTACCTCAAAGAAAGGACTCGACTTTAACCTTCAACCATCAACCTTCAACCATCAACCTTCAACCATCAACCTTCAACCATCAACCTTCAACCATCAACCTTCAACTAAAACTATCAAATAACCGAAATGCGTGAGGGATAGGAGCGGCATCCTTTTATTGGCTTGTTATCCTTCGACTGCGCTCAGGATGATAAGCCAACACAAAAATGCATGACTTCGACTACGCTCAAGGCATCAAGCCAATAAAAGATATAGCGGATAGCCCGACCTCGACCCTAAAGGAGAGGACACGCCATAATTAATCAACTCCAATTACAATACTGCGACGCTCTAAAAAAACGATATCATGCCATTCGTCTCCGCGCTTTGCTATTTTTTCGCAAATTCCAATTTCCTTGAAGCCTACTTTCGTATGTAAGCCAATCGCTACTTTATTCTCTCGAAAGATAGAAACTTGTAACGTCCAATATCCTAAGCTTTCACTAATGCGAATTGTTTGTGCTAATAGTTTTGCTCCTATTCCAACTCCTCGATATGCTGCCGATACATAAATACGCATTTCTGCAACTCCTGAAAACTGTGGTCTACTAGATACTTTTCTTAAGGCGGAATAAGCGATAATTTGACCATTAAGCTCAACAACTAATCTACATTGATCATCATGAGCTTTATCCCATTGCTTCCATGAAGGAACTCCTGTCTCGAAACTGGCAATACCAGTACTTAAGCCTTCTTTATATATAGATGATATATCTTCCCAATCGAGATGGGTTAACTTTCTAAACTCTAAACCTCCTGGATTCATATAAATTAAAATACTTCTGTAATTTAAAAAATTAAAATTTAGTTAGAGTGATTATCTTAAAAACAAAAAACCTCCTGATACAATCAGAAGGCTAACAACCAAATATGGATATAATTTAAATTAAAAACTAAAACACGGTAAATTTCGCTTCTAAATATTAGTTTTCAATATCGTGACCTTGAAGGGAGTCGAACCCCCAACCGCTGGAGCCGAAATCCAGTGCTCTATCCAGTTGAGCTACAAGGCCAATTTTGTTTTAGACTTCGTCCCGACAAGTATCGGGAGCACTCAGTCTGACTAAAATATCAATATTTTTTAATTAGAAAGCTTTGCTTTTACAATATTAGAGATCGTCTTTCCATCTGCTTGTCCTGCTAATTTTGCCGAAACTTGCCCCATGACTTTACCCATATCCTTCATACTATCTGCTCCTACTGCTGTAATAACATCTTCTACTACTTTTGCAACTTCCTCTTCGCTTAACTGAGCTGGAAGAAATTTGGAAATTACTTCTGCCTGAACAACTTCTGGACCTACAAGATCTTCTCTTCCCTGCTCTTTATAGATTGCAGCACTATCTTTTCGCTGTTTCACTAACTTTTGAAGCAATTTAACTTCTTGCTCTTCTGTCAATTCTTCTTTAGCTCCAGATTCTGTTTGTGCTAAAAGAATTGCTGACTTTACTGCTCGAAGTGCCGCTAAAGCATCTTGATCTTTAGCTTTCATAGCTACTTTCATAGCAGTCATTATATTTTTTGATAAACTCATTTCTTTATTATAAGTATTAAGAATTCAGACTTTTATAATTTTTAACCCAAAGCACCTATTGCCTATTGCAAAACTATTAATCTACATTATCGTGTAAAAACGAATTATTTTTTCTTAGTTGCAATTCATCATTGCCATCTGTACTTAAAGTTGTCCTTGAAATTTTAGATTCAAAATCACCTTCTTCGAAATTTAAACCTTGACGCTTGTAAGCTGGTTCTTTTTCCATTTCGTCTATATTAGTCGCAGCACCATTACGGAATTTATAATTAAATTCTTTCATGTTCATCTTGCGCTTCTCTGCACGTGCCTTCAACAATTCGGAAATTGGACTTGATAAAGGTATATTTTCAGTAGTATTTTCTTTTGCTTCTGCTACTGGAGTTTCTACTTCTCCTTGTACTCTAGTTTGAAAAACAGCTAATTCATCTTTAGGCGCCTCTGGTTCGAACCCCATTCCAAAACTTTCTTCTTCCTGATCTTCTAAAGTGTAACGCACTACATCTTCTCCTTCATACGTTGATATAGGCTGTGTCTCTGCTACTACAATTTCTTCATCAATAACCTCTGCACTTTTGATAGATTCACTTATAGGAAAATCGAAAGTTAATGCCATCTGCTCCTCTGGAGTTTCTGGAACTACTACTTGCTCTCCTACAACTTCAATATCTTTAATTGATTCTACATCGATGATTACAAAATCATCTTCTGGTTGTGCTTCTAGTATTTCTGAACGTGTTTCAACTTGTTCTATTGGAGCTTCTACATATTCGAAATCTACTACCTCGATATCTTTTACATTTACTACTGGCTCCTCTACAACTTCTGGCTCATCTTCCAAAGTCAAAACAATACGTTCTTCTGCTTTCTCTATATCAACTTTTTCAATTGGCGAAGCATCTATTTTAGGAATATTAACATGACCTGTATTTTTTACAGATAGATTTTGCTCTGCTTTTTGGTCATCATTTAAATTATGGATAATTTTTTTGGTTTCCCCTGAAACGAATTCGTTCTGTTGATCTACATTAAAACCAGTAGCGATTACCGTTACTGCAATAGCATCGTCTAATCTTTCATCATCACCAACACCCATAATGATATTAGCCCCATAACCTGCTTCTTGCTGTATGTAATCATTGATTTCTCCTATTTCATCAATCGTAATTTCGTCTCTTCCTGAAACAATTAACAACAACACATTTTTAGCTCCTTTGATTTTGTTATCATTTAACAATGGAGAATCTAAGGCTTTAGATATAGCAAGGTTTGCTCTTTGATCACCCGCAGCATTTGCTGATCCCATAATAGCTGTACCACTATTACTTAATACTGTTTTTGCATCGCGTAAATCAATGTTTTGCGTATAGTGATGTGTTATTACTTCTGCTATTCCGCGTGATGCTGTTGCTAATACTTCATCTGCTTTCGAGAAACCTGCTTTGAATCCAAGGTTTCCATATACGTCACGGAGTTTATTATTATTGATTACAATAAGAGAATCGACATTAGCACGCAATTTTTCAACACCTATTTGCGCTTGCTCGTTACGCATTTTTCCTTCGAACCCAAAAGGAATTGTTACGATCCCAACTGTTAAAATTTCTAATTCGCGAGCCATCTTTGCTATTACTGGAGCGGCACCTGTACCTGTACCTCCACCCATACCTGCAGTAATAAATACCATCTTGGTATTGGTTTCTAGCATAGAAGTTATTTCTTCGTAACTTTCGATAGCTGCTTTTTCTCCTACTTCTGGATTTGCACCAGCTCCTAATCCTTCCGTTAATGATACACCCAATTGTATCTTATTAGGGATTGGACTATTTTCCAATGCTTGCGAATCGGTATTACAAATCACAAAATCCACACCATTGATCCCTTGCTGGAACATGTAATTGATAGCATTGCTACCTCCTCCTCCTACACCGATAACCTTGATCACATTTGATCTATTCTTTGGCATATCGAATGCAATTCCTGAAAAATTATTCTCCATGATTTGTGTTGTGTTATATTTTGGGTACTCTCTTATTCTACGTTATCTAAAAACTCTTTGAACTTATCTCCCCAACGTTCAAAAAAGTTTTTCTTATCAGTCATCACTTTCGTGCGGTCTTCGTGCATTTTATACTCAGACTCTACTTTAATTTCATCATCAACACCTGAAACTTGCCCCTCATCCGTTTTAGAATCTGCAGCAGCTATTTCTTGCTGCTGATCTAGTAATTCATTCTCACTTGAAATCTGTTCTCTAATTTCATCTTCATTCGTATGCTGATTGGCTTCCAAGCCTTCCATTACCAAACCAACAGCCGTAGCGTACATTGGACAAGTAATTTCTTTTTTGCTTGTGCCCGAAAGATGCTCATTAGGATATCCTATACGAGTATCCATTCCTGTTACTAATTCTACTAACTGCTTCAAGTTCTTTAACTGAGCTCCTCCTCCAGTTAATACTATTCCTGCAATTAATTTTCTACTATTATATTCGTGACCATAGTTTTTGATTTCTTGATATACCATCTCTACAATCTCTACCACACGTGCATAGATCATTTTAGATAGGTTTAATTTTGAAATCTCTTTGGGCTCTCGCCCTCTTAAACCAGGAATACTGATAAATTCTTTCTTTTGACTATCAAAAGGAACTGCCGAACCAAATTTCACTTTCAACATTTCTGCTTGTCGCTCGATAATCGCACAACCTTCTTTGATATCCTCTGTAATTACATTTCCTCCAAACGGGATCACAGCTGTATGTCTAATTATTCCATCTTTGAAAATTGCCAAATCGGTAGTACCACCTCCTATATCAATCAATGCCACACCCGCCTCTTTTTCTTCTTGACTTAATACTGCTTTAGAAGAAGCAATTGGTTCTAATGTAATATTTGACAGATCTAAACCAGCACTCTTTACACAACGTCCTATGTTTTTAATGGAAGTTATTTGCCCTACTACTACATGAAAGTTAGCTTCTAGTCTTCCTCCATACATCCCTATTGGTTCTGTAATTTCAGTTTGACCGTCTACTTTATATTCTTGTGGCAATACGTGTAAAATTTCTTCGCCTGGTAACACTGCTAATTTGTGCATTTGTCCACATAGTTGATCTATATCGGCACTATCTATAACACGCTCGGCATCTTGACGTATGATATAATCACTTTCTTGTGTACTTCGAATATGTTGACCTGCTATCCCTACTGTTACTTCAGTTATTTCTATCCCCGAAGCTACTTGTGCTTCAAAAATGGCTTTCTGAATAGATTCGATCGTCTTAGTGATATTATTCACTACACCACGATGTACTCCTAAACTTTTCGATTTCCCAACCCCAAGTACTTCCACCTTTCCATAGTCGTTGTAGCGACCAATCATAGCAACGATCTTGGTAGTACCAATGTCTAATCCAACTGCATATTCTGGCCGACCTTTAATCGACTGTAAATTTGTTGCAGTTTCTACCCCTTGATTTGATGTTACTTTTTCGTACATATCACTTGGTTTTTTACTTTCAAGTTGAGTTGTTTATAATTTTTCAACAACCCATCTTTTTGTGCTTTAACAAAAAAAACTTTTAAGTTTTTCACTTTAGTCTTTAAATCATTAAGACCTCCTAACACTACATTAGCGTCAATATTTCGGAGATCTAATGAAAAATCTTTATGCTGCAAACATGTAATCCCTACTACATTTTGCTTTAAAAAATTATCTTGATCAATAACCTCTAGTAGCTTTACTATTTCTTTTTTATTCTCTTTGGCAAAACCATAAATTATTGGCACCCTAACAGCAATGTTCGATGACAAAGGCATCAGATCTCCTGTAGCACTTAAATATTTTGGTTTACTAGAAAACAATCGAGCTATAGGCTCGTGCTCTTCAATTACCACATCAACCTTGTGGTTTACTGAATGATAAACTTCTACTGCCTTTACATGTGCTAAAGATTGTACTTCTTGTTCAGCTTCTTTCAAAGCTAAAATTTCTTTCTGCTCGTTAGCTGACACCTCTCCTTTTTGTATCAACAATTTATTAACGGTAGCTGCACTTAGGAATCTATTCTGCTGATCGACAAAACGCACATTTTGCTGCTCAAATTCACGTCTTTCATTTCTCTTGCCCGAAAAAGCGTATAACCCTATTAAACAAACAAATGCAAACAAAATCCCTATGTTATATTTAAATCGTTGCACCTTCCAATTCTTTTTTAATTTCTTTGACTTCTGCGCCAATGTCGCCTGCTCCAATCGTGACAATTACCTCTGCATTTGTGGCTGAAATTTCACGTAACATTTCCTCTTTAGAAATCAACTTTTTATTATCGTTTTTTATCATAGACAATAACCATTCCGAGGTAACTCCTTCGATGGGTAATTCTCTAGCTGGATAAATATCTAACAACCATATTTCATCAAATTGTGATAAACTTTTTGCAAAGTCTTTAACAAAATCTTTAGTCCTACTAAATAGATGCGGTTGAAATATGCCTAATACTTTTTTTTCTTGATGCATCTCTCTCACCGCTTGATGCAAGGCATTGATCTCTGTCGGATGATGTGCATAATCATCTATAAAAACTAAATCGTTTGTTTTTATCTGATAACTAAATCTTCTTTGAATGCCTTTAAAAGACTTCAACGCTTTTACTAATTTAGGTACCTCTACCCCATACTCTAAGGCCATTGCCATAGCTGTTATCACATTTTTTAAATTATGATGACCTGGCAGACTAACTTCTACATTTTCTATAACTCCATCTGGAGTTTTCAAATTAAAGAAGTAACTCCCGTTAACTATAGTAATATCCAGAGCTGCATAGGTTGAATTGTCATCCAACCCAATAGTAATTCCATCTATCGGCAATCCATTGATTACTAATAATTGATTCTTATTTAATACTGCAAAATCTTCGAAAGATTGTGTTAATGCATCTGCATTTCCATAAATATCTAAATGATCTGCATCCATGGAAGTAATTGCAGAAATATTTGGGTGTAAATTCAGAAAAGAACGATCGAACTCATCTGCCTCTACAACGATAACATCATTTCCACTGCTGAGATAATTGCTATTATAGTTTTCACTAATTCCACCTAAAAAAGCTGTAACCTTTACCCCTGACTCGTATAATAAATGAGCCAAAATCGTCGAGGTTGTTGTTTTCCCATGTGTCCCAGCTACTGCTAATGTGAAAACATCTTTAGTAATTACCCCTAATACTTGAGCTCGCTTTAACACAGTAAAACCTTGCTCTTGAAAATAACACAATTGCTCATGTGATTTCGGAACCGCTGGCGTATAAACGACAAGAGTAGTTTCTCTCGCTAGATACGCTTTAGGAATTTGACCTACTGTTGTTTCAAAAGTAATCTGTACTCCTAAATCATTTAAAGCTGCTGTAATTTCTGTAGCCGTTTTATCATATCCCGCAACAGAAACCCCTATACTTACATAATAGCGAGCTAAGGCACTCATACCAATACCTCCTATCCCTATAAAATATACACGCTCTATGTTACTTAACTCTTGCATTATTCTTTTATCAATTCCTTGATTTCGTCTACTATTTCCTTTGTAGCATTGGGCTTTGCCAGTGCTTTATAATTTTGCCCCATTTCTACACATAAAGAAGGACTGTTTAAAAATTTATCAAACTGCCTTTCAAAATCTGTTGGGATGTATTTCTCTTTCACTAAAACAGCAGCTTTTTTTGATACAATCGCCTCTGCATTTTTAGTTTGATGATCTTCTGCTACATTTGGAGATGGTATAAACATTGTAGGCTTCCCCACCAATGCTAGCTCTGAAACAGAGCTTGCACCTGCTCTTGAAATAATATAATCGGCAGCACCATAAGCCATATCCATACGATCTATGTACGCTAATACTTTTATTTGATCACTATCATGAGATGTATACGTTTCAAAATAATACTTACCACATTGCCATAATATCGAGATATTTGCATCCTCGAAATACTTTCGCTTTTCCGCAATGGTCTCATTGATAGTTCGAGCTCCTAGACTTCCTCCAATTACCAACAATACTTTATCCGCATTTTCCAGTCCGAAATATGCTTTTGCTTGCTGTTGATCTATACTACTAGCATGCACCTTCAAGATATCTTCACGAATTGGATTCCCTGTTACTAAAATCTTCTTCGCTGGAAAATATCGATCCAAGCCAGCATAAGCTACACAAATCCTTTTTGCTGTTTTTGACAATATTTTGTTAGTAATCCCTGGATAAGAATTCTGTTCTTGAATCAATGTAGGAATTCCGATACTACCTGCGACTTTCAATAAAGCTGCACTTGCATAACCTCCCGTACCAATAGCGACTTGAGGCTTGTATTTTTTCAATATTTTATAAGACTTCCAAAGACTACTTAATACTTTAAATGGCAATAAGAAGTTTTTGGGGTCTAGCTTTCGTTGCAAACCACTAATCCATAATCCTTCAATTGGATATCCAGCTTGTGGTACTTTTTGCATTTCCATACGATCTTCTGCCCCTACAAAAACAATCTTAGCATCAGGATACTCCATCTTTAATTCATCTGCAATCGCAATCGCAGGATAAATATGTCCTCCAGTTCCTCCTCCTGATATGATAAATGTTTTACTCATATAGTTTCACTCAATATATCCAATGGATTTAACTCCTCGTCTTCTTTTATTTTTGGTTCCTGTTTTGCGCTTACACTAATTATAATTCCTAATGCGAGACAGGTCATCCAAATAGATGAACCTCCACTACTGATTAATGGTAATGTTTGCCCTGTAACAGGAAATAATTCTACTGCAACAGCCATATTAATGAACGCTTGAAATATGATCGGCAATCCTACTCCGATCACTAACAACTTTCCATATACATCTGTTGCTTGGTGGGAAATAATTAAAATCCTTCCTAGCATCATTAAATATGCAAAGAGAATTAAAAAAGCTCCTATTAAACCAAATTCTTCTACAACTATCGCATAAATAAAATCGGAAGATGACTGCGGTAATAAATTACGTTGTTCACTCTTCCCTGGCCCTTTTCCAATAATTCCTCCTGTAGCAATTGCAATCTTTGCTCTCTCTATTTGATACTTCTCTGTTTTATTTCCTTCTGCATCTTTATCCATAAAGCTTTCAATACGACTAATCCAAGTGTCTATACGATTGGACATTAAATCGGGAAAAGCTTTATTTACCAAAACAAATAATGCCAATGCGACAATGCCTGACAGGATGATCACAGATAAATATTTTAAAGGATACCCTCCTACAAATACCAATGTGGCGACCATCACAAAAATGATTGCTGCTGTCGAAAAATTGGCTGGCAAAATTAGCATTAATACCAATGCAACAGGTAACCATAATGGTAAAATTGAATCCTTGAAGCTATATTTTTTTTCAAGCACTCTAGCTAGGTATCCTGCGACAAAAGTGAGCAGTACTACTGAGGCTAATGCGGATGTTTGAAAGGTCATTCCTACTACTGGAATTCGAATCCAACGACTAGCATTTGCTCCGCCTATTGTATTCCCTTGCAGCAATGTAACCAATAACAATACTATGACTATTGGCAAACCGATATAAGATAGCCCTTTAAAATAACGATACGGTATTCTATGTACTCCATATAATATTGAAAAACCTAACAATAAATGAACCCCGTGCTTCACTAAAAACTTTAGTGTATTCCCACTTCCTCCTGCATAAGCCAAATTACTACTAGCACTATATACTGGCATAAATGAAAACAATGCCAATACTGCTATGATTGCCCACAGTACTTTATCTCCTTTTATGTTATTTAATAGTGATTTCATTTCTTGGCTTCACCAAGAGCTTTCGGCTATCAGCTTTCAGCTACCTGCTTTATACTCTTTAAACTTTATAATTATTCCTCCAATAGGGAGGCCTCCTCTTTGATCGGAGTACTATTTTATCTCTTATCGCTTTTTTTCTTTCTAACGACTAAATACTATTGACTATCTACTAATTACAGATTACGGACTGCCTCTTTAAATTGATCTCCTCTATCTTCATAGCTTTTAAATAAATCGAAACTTGCACAAGCTGGCGACAATAATACTGTATCTCCTCTTTCTGAAATTTGATACGCCATTCTAACAGCTTCTTGCATAGATTGTGTTTCTGTGATATGCTCTACTGAACCCTGAAAAGCTTTAATTATTTTAGAATTATCAACTCCTAAACAAACGATGCCTTTCACTTTCTCATTTACCAACCCTAGCAATTCTGAATAATCATTTCCTTTATCTACACCTCCAACAATCCAAACGATAGGTTTTTTAACAGCTTCTAATGCATAATATGTTGCGTTAATATTTGTTGCTTTAGAATCATTGATATAATGTACATTCTTAATCTTCAACACTTCTTCCAAACGATGTGATACATTCTTAAATGAAGATAAACTCTCACGAATCGTCTGCTTACGAATACCTACTAGCTTTGCTACCGTAGCTGCTGCCATCGCATTTTTAGTATTATGTTTTCCAGAAACAGCCAAGTCGGATACTTGAGCTATTTTTTCTTCATTCTCGTTAAATCTCATCATAATTGCTTTGTTTTTTAAATACACTCCTTGCTCTAATTCTCTCTGAATTGAAAAAGGAATACATTGTGCTTTTGTTTTATTATTTTCTAAATATCTTGTTATGATTTCATCATCTGCATCATAAATAAAAAAGTCCTCTGAAGACTGATTCATTGTGATGCGAAACTTTGAAGCCACGTAATTTTCAAATTTGTACTCATATCGATCTAAGTGATCGGGAGTAATATTAGTTAGTACTGCAATGTGCGGAGTAAACTGAAACACTCCATCCAATTGAAAGCTACTTAGCTCTAATACGTAATGCGAACATTCTTGCTCTAACACCGACTTTGCAAAACTGTCTCCAATATTCCCTGCAACACCAAGGTTTTCTATTTCATTTTGCAGCAAGTGACCTGTCAATAATGTTGTTGTTGTCTTTCCATTACTTCCTGTGATACCTATAATGGTTGCATTGGTATATTCAGAAGCAAACTCTATCTCTGAAATCACAGGAATTCCTTCGTTCATTATCTTTTGAACTATAGAAACCTTTTCTGGAATACCTGGACTCTTCACAACAACACTTGCTGATAATATTTCCTTTTCCGTATGTTTTTCACTCTCAAAAGGAATATTAGCTTGCGTTAACTGCTCTGCATACCCCTGTTTAATCTTTCCAAAATCAGACACAAATACTTCATAGCCTTTCGCTTTCCCTAAAAGTGCTGTACCCACACCACTTTCACCTGCTCCGAGGATGACTAGTTTTTTTGTATTTGATTCTTCTTTTTTCATTATTTCTATTTGTCTACACTTCGACTGCGCTCAGTGTGACACTCGACTGCGCTCAACGTGATACTTGATTACACTCAAAAGCACTCATCACAATAGCTATCGGGAGCACTTTGTGTGATATTTACCTTAATTTCAATGTCACTATCGTTACTACTGCTAGTAAGATTCCGACAATCCAAAATCTTGCTACAATCTTACTTTCATGAAATCCTTTTTTCTGATAATGATGATGCAAAGGAGACATTAGGAAAATACGCCTTCCTTCTCCATATTTCTTCTTGGTGTATTTGAAGTAAGCTACTTGCAATACTACCGATGCATTTTCAGCTACGAAAATCCCACACAGTATTGGCAACAACAATTCTTTACGTGCCATGACTGCAATTACAGCGATGATTCCTCCAATTGTTAAACTTCCTGTATCCCCCATAAATACTTGAGCAGGATATGTATTGTACCATAAGAAACCTACTAAGCTCCCTGCAAAAGCGGCTATAAATATGGTGACCTCTCCAAAATTGGGGATGTACATAACATTTAGGTAATCGGAGAAGATAATATTTCCCGATACCCATGCAAAAATAGCTAGGGTAAAAATCATAATTGCGGACGAGCCCGCTGCCAATCCATCAATTCCATCTGTTAAATTAGCCCCATTTGAAATGGCTGTTACGATAAAAATGACTACTGGAATAAAAATTAACCAAGTATACTTTTTCCAACCTTCATTAAAAAAAGTAAGCACTTGCGAATAATCCAATTCGTTATTCTTTAAAAATGGGATCGTAGTTTTTGTAGATTTTATAGGCTTAGTAAAAACTCTTTTCTCGGTTTGGGTTTCACTTTTAATTTCTTCCTTGATTGTAATTCCTGGGTGGAAATACATTACCGTCCCTACAATAATTCCTAAACCAACTTGTCCGACTACTTTAAACTTTCCTGCCAGTCCAGCCTTATTTTTCTTTTTAACTTTTAAATAATCATCGGTAAACCCAATGATTCCCATCCAAACAGTAGTTATAATAAGCAGGACGATGTAGATATTTTCCAACTTGGCAAATAATAATACTGGAATTAAAGTTGCCATGATGATAATGATTCCTCCCATGGTTGGCGTTCCCGCTTTTTCCATTTGTCCTTCTAACCCTAAATCACGGATACTTTCACCCATTTGATTTCGTTGCAATTTTCGAATAATCGATTTTCCAAATACAATAGAAATCAATAGGGAAACTAAAATGGCTAACCCTGCTCGAAATGACAAGAAACCAAAAGCACTTGCTCCTGGGAACTCATATTGTTTTTCTAAAAATTCAAATAAATAATAGAGCATTAACTTAGTTTTTTAAATAGTTCTTGTATTATTTTCAAATCATTGAAAGGCAACTTTTCTCCTTTTACCTCTTGATAATCTTCGTGCCCTTTTCCTGCTACTAAAATGATATCATTGGGTCTTGCCATTTTAATAGCCGTTTTAATGGCTTGTTTTCTATCTATAATTACCAAGGTTTTCTTATAATTCTCTGCACTTACTCCAGATTCCATCTCGTTAATAATCTTATCTGGATCTTCGGATCTTGGGTTATCTGATGTAAAAATGACCTGACCACTCATTTGAGAAGCTATGTTGCCCATTTTTGGACGTTTCTCTCGATCTCGATCTCCTCCGCAACCCACAACGGTTATTAGGCTTTCGTTATGGGTTCGGATTCCATTTATAGTCTCCAACACATTTTTAAGGGCATCAGGGGTATGTGCAAAATCAATAATAACATTGATATTATTTTCTGAAACAAAGTATTCAAAACGACCATCAACACTTTCTAAAGAACTAATCAACCGAAGTACTTCTTCCTCTTCTAATCCTAACTCTATAGCTACAGCATAGACTGCTAACAAATTAGAAGCATTGAATTGCCCCAAGAGTTTTGTCCAAATTTCATTATCATTCAAACGGAGTAACATGCCTTGAAAGCTATTTTCTAAAATATTAGCTCGATAATCGGCATAGGACTTTAAGGCATAATTAAGTTTTCTTGCTTTTGTATTTTGAAGCATTATCACTCCATTCTTATCATCTGCATTTGTTAACGCAAAAGCTCGTTTGGAAAGTCCATCAAAAAAGGACTTCTTAACATCCCTATATTCTGCGAAAGTATTGTGATAATCTAAATGATCATGAGTCAAATTAGTAAACACTCCTCCCGTAAACTGTAATCCTTCTATACGCTTTTGATGAATTCCATGAGAACTCACCTCCATAAAACAATAATCGACACCTGCATCTATCATTTGTGCTAAATGCGCTTGTAATGCTAAAGGATTTGGTGTCGTATGCGTTGCAGGAATAACCGTTCCTCCAATACATACTTTAACTGTAGAAATCAATCCAGTCTCGTAACCTGCACTTTTAAACAACTGATACAATAATGAAGTAATTGTTGTCTTACCATTAGTCCCAGTAACTCCTACCAGTTTTAATTTTTCTGAAGGGTTGTCATAATAATTAGCAGCCATCACAGCCAACGCCTGTTGCGAATCCTTTACTTGCACATAAGTAACTCCATTCACTGTAAGCTCTGGAAATGTTTCGCATACAACTGCTATAGCCCCTTGATCTACAGCTTTCTTGATATAATCATGACCATCAACTTGAACTCCTTTGATCGCAATAAAAACATCATTCAATGCTATTTTTCTTGAGTCGAAATGTAAGTCGGTGATTGCCACTGTAGGATTCCCCTTTACAGCTTCAATGTGTACCTTATATAATATGTCATTTAATGCTATCACGACAATTCTACTGTTACTTGAGTTCTACTTCCTAATTTTTCTCCAGGGCTAATCGATTGGTTGACCACCTTACCGCTTCCCGACACTTTTACTTTTAAGCCTAAATTTTCTAATAAAGGCAACACATCCATCAATTCCATCCCCTTTACATTGGGCATGATCGTTTTATATTTATCACTAAACTTCTCGTATTTTTCATATTGAGATAGCCCTATATTTTCCGATTTCTCCAGCGGAATGTATTTGGCTTTGTGATTCGTTACATGAATTTTTGAAGCGATCTCCTTAAATACTGGCGCTGCTACTGTACTTCCGTAATACCCTTTTTTCTTATCGGGTTCATGAATTACCACTACACAAGAATATTTCGGGTTCTCAGCAGGAAAGAAACCTGCAAAAGATGCGATATACTCTAATTCTTTTCCTTTTACATAATAGTATTTTTGACATGTTCCTGTCTTCCCTGCCATTGAAAGTTGCGCACTATAAATATTTTTAGCAGTACCTCGCTCAACAGTTTTTTGCATTAACATTTGCATCTTGTCCGCATTCTCTTTCGAACAAATTCTTACTATAGTTTCCTTCTTTTCTTGTTCTTGCTCTACGGTGTTCCAATTTTGGAACTCTTTTATAAATTGAGGTTTTACTAATATTCCATTATTCGCTACGGCATTGTAATAAGCTAATGTTTGCAAAGGAGTCATTGAAACCCCATATCCAAATGCCATCCAAGGTAATGTTGTACCATACCAACGTTTTGTGTCTGGCCTTGGTAATATTGGAGCTTTCTCTCCACTAATACTCACCCCTAATTTCTCATTAAGTTTAATGTCGTCGTAATAATCTAAAAGGTCTTCAGGATCTTTTTTGAATGCTTCATTAATTAATTTTGCATAAGCTGTATTTGAAGAAACTTCAAACGCTTTTGCTAATGATATTTTCCCATACCCTCCTCTATGTGAATCTGGCACAACACGATCATAGAATTTAACACGCCCTTTTTCTGTATCTACAATATCTGTTGTATCTGCTTTATTCTTTTCCAACAATGCCAATGTTGATAATAATTTGAAAGTAGAACCTGGTTCATGAGATTCCCCTACGGCATAATTGTAATCTTCTAAATACGTCCCACTTTTTTGCCTAGTAAGATTTGCTACTGCTTTTACCTCACCGGTTTCAACCTCCATTACAATAGCACACCCATGATGTGCATCAAATTTTTTCAATTGTTTCATCAATGCATGATGTGCTACATCTTGCATATTAACATCAATGGTTGATACTAAATCATACCCATCTTTTGGCTCTTCTTCATTGTTACTTCGAACTGGCTTCCACTTACCTTTACCTATACTTTGTACTACTCGTTTACCATGATGTCCTCGCAAATACGAACCGTAGGCACTTTCTAGACCTACTCCTTTATAATTACCTAAAGTATCTTGGCGTTCATATCCAACCGTTCGCTTTGCTATTTGCCCCATTGGGTATTCTCGAACAGTTCTTTGTTCTACAATTAACCCTCCTCTAAACGCTCCTTTTTTTAAAATCGGAAATTCTTTGACCTTCTTATAAGTATCATAATCAATATTCCTACATAATAATAGGTAACGATTCTTTTTTCTTCTTCCTATTTCTAATCTAGACAAGTAATAACTTGTAGATTTCCCAAAGGTATCTGCTAGCGCTTTTGCTAATGCATTTACTTCTTCTTTAAACAGCTCGTCTTTCGGAACTTTTGTATCCATTCGGATATCATACTTCGTCACAGAGATTGCAAGTAAGTTATGATTGACATCATAGAGACTTCCTCTATTTGCAGGAACAATTTCTGTCTTGAACACCATCTTTTGTGCTTTCTGACGGTATTGTTCTCCATTAAACAATTGAATGTCCACTAGTTTAAAAGCCAAAAAACCTGAAAATATCACCATAAGGATGATAATCAGGTAAAATCTATAAGCTATATTTTTTACTGATGTGCTCAATTTATTTTTTGACTACTAGTTTTATTGGCGGTTCTGATGGTGGTGCAATTTGCATTTCAGCTACTTGCGACTTCACATAAGATTCCATTTTCAATTTCATGAGATGGGACCTTCCCATTGCAAACTCAGATCTATACTTTTTTAATTCTTGTTTTTTTGAAGCTAACTGATATACTTTTCTTTCGGCACTATGAGAAGTTGCAATCATTACCAAGGCCAAAAACGAAAGAAAGAGTAACATTCCCCAATTCTTTTCTGCTCCTTCATCTAAAAGCACTTTCCCTTTTAATATGTCATATATATGCTTCTTCACTATTTTAATCTTTCCGCTACTCTTAGTTTTGCACTTCTTGCTCTACTATTACGTTGGATTTCTTCTTCATTAGGAATCACTAAACCTCCTACTTTTTTAAAAGGAACTTCTACATTCCCGAACATATCTTTTTCTGGCTCTCCTTCAAATAATCCATTACGGATATACCTTTTCACTAATCGATCTTCTAAAGAGTGATACGAAATCAAACTCAAACGTCCCCCTTCAGTTAATACTTCTTCTGTCTGTTCTAAAAATTCTTTTAATACTTGAATCTCCTGATTAACTTCGATACGTATTGCTTGATATACTTGAGCTAAAATTTTATGTTCCTTCCTTCTTTCCAAACAAGGTGCAATTACCTCTTTTAACCTTCCTGTCGTTTCAATTGGTTCCTCAACACGAGCAGCAACAATCAAACGAGCCATTTTTGGAGCACTTCTTAATTCTCCATATTGAGACAACATCCTACGTAAGTCAATTTCCTCATAAGTATTAACCACCTCTTTCGCAGATAATACTGCCGACTGATCCATACGCATATCTAGATCTGCATCAAAACGTGTTGAAAACCCACGTTCGGCCACATCGAATTGATGTGACGACACTCCAAAATCCCCTAAGATTCCATCTACTCTTTTTACATTATAAAAACGCAAATAGCGTTTTACATATCTAAAATTATGAGGAATCAATTGAAATCTCGGATCATCTAATGCATTCTCATGCGCATCCTTATCCTGATCAAAAGCATATAATTTCCCCTTTTCTCCAAGGCGCGACAATATTTCTTTTGAATGCCCTCCTCCACCAAAAGTGACATCAACATAGACTCCATCAGGTCGGATATTCAATCCATCGACGGTCTCCTTTAATAAAACTGGAATATGATATACTTCCTCACTCATCTTCAAAATTCATTACCTCTTCTGCCAATGCTGCAAAATCATCTACAGATTCATCGACAACTGTTTCATATTTATTCTTATCCCAAATCTCCACGATATTAATTGCTGATGATAACACCAGCTCTTTTTCTATATCGGCAAATGCAATAAGATCTTTTGAAATCAATAATCTTCCATTAGCATCAACTTCTACCATTTTGACACCCGCTGTAAAGCGACGAATAAAATCATTGTTACGTTTATTGAAGCGATTTAGCTTATTCATCTTTTGCATCAGCTTATTCCACTCGGCCATGGGATACAATTCTAAACAAGGCTGAAACACGGAACGTTTTAATACAAAACCATCTTGTAAAATCGATTCCAACTGCTTTTTGTAAGCAGAAGGAAGCGTTAGACGCCCTTTCGCGTCTACTTTACACTCATATGTTCCGATTAGATGTATCACTTTTCAATAGAATTAATCAAAGATACTACATTTAAAACCACATTTTACCACTTTACTCCACTTTGTGAATAACTCGCTAACCCCTTTATTTTACAGTTACTTCGAAGGGTTAAATATCAAAATCCATTAAAAGAAAGCTTAAAATCTCACACAAATTATGTCAAAATCACTTTTGATACACATTTGAAGCATTGCTGCTAGTGAATTAAAAAAATTAGGATTACTGTTTGTTAAAATCTATATTTGCGGCTGTTACTTGAAAGTCTCAATGAGTAAAGAATTGACAAAAGAAGGAAAGTTTAATTACATAAGTGCAGGAGAAGGAACTACGTTGGTCGTGTTGCACGGTTTAATGGGAGGACTCAGCAATTTCGAAGCTTTGTTCGACTACTTTCCTAAGCACGGATATAAAGTAGTTATCCCTGAATTACCTATATATGATCTACCCCTAATAAAAACTAATGTTGGTAACCTAGCTAAGTTTTTAAAAGAGTTCATAGATCACATCGACGAACAAGAAGTTATTCTAATCGGTAATTCTCTTGGCGGACACATCGGATTGGTTTTTACTAAGATGTTCCCCGAAAACGTAAAAGCTCTAGTACTAACCGGAAGTTCTGGTTTATACGAAAGTGGAATGGGAGAAAGCTATCCCAAAAGAGGGGATTACGAATACATCAAGAAGAAAGCTGAAGATGTATTTTTCGATCCTAAAGTAGCTAGCAAAGAAATGGTAGATGAAGTTTACAACACTGTTAATGACAGAAATAGACTTGTTAGAACATTAGCCATTGCTAAAAGCGCCATTAGACACAACATGGCTAAGGATATTACAAACATCACTATTCCTGCTTGTATCATATGGGGGAAGAATGATATTGTAACACCACCAGATGTGGCCGATGATTTCCATAGATTACTACCCAATTCTAGCTTATATTGGATTGACAACTGTGGACATGCTGCTATGATGGAACATCCTGAAAAATTCAATCAACTTTTACATGATTGGATGAAACAGGAAGAACTGTAGTGATCTTAATTGACTGTTTGATGCTATAAGTAACGAATACTTACTTTTCTACCTACAACCAAAATACCATGAAGATTAAGAGTGCTGACTTTGTAATGAGTAACAGCGATGTTACTAAATGTCCTAAGACTAAAATTCCTGAATATGCATTTATAGGACGCTCTAATGTTGGAAAGTCTTCACTTATAAATGCACTTACCAACAGAAAAAGCTTAGCTAAAACTTCTGGAAAACCAGGAAAGACTCAACTTATTAATCATTTTAAAATCAACAACGAGTGGCATCTTGTAGATTTACCTGGTTATGGATATGCTAGGGTTTCTAAATCTAGCAAAAAGACTTTTCAAAAATTCATAACAGATTATTTTGCTTTAAGAGAACAATTAATTTGCGGATTTGTTTTGGTCGATTGCCGTCATGAACCACAAAAAATTGACCTCGAATTTATGGAATGGCTAGGGCTTAACGGAATCCCTTTCTCTATTATTTTCACCAAGAGTGACAAACTCACCAAAAATACACTTCCTGTTCACATAGAAAATTATAAAACTAAGATGTTAGAGACTTGGGAGGAAATGCCTCCTTACTTCATTACATCTTCAGCTGACAAAAATGGGTGCGAAGAAGTGTTATCTGAAATAGATCGCTTAAACAAGCTTTTCTAAATTTACTTCAAGTTAAAAGTTATAGCTCTTTTATGTCAAAGACAAAGAAAGCAACAAAAGAGCACTACATCTTTTGCAAACGTGTTTCTATCACCTTAATCAGCTCACTAACTGCTCCTATCTCTTTTAAGTCATCTGCGGTTAGCATTTCTTCAGAAGACTCCGAAATGCATTCAAAAATAACAGAAGGCAATTCAATTTCTTTCATTTCAGGGAATTTTTCAATGAAACCCTCCTTGTAATAAAATTCCATATCTATTGCGGATGTTTCTCGAAACACTTTCCAGGCATCTTTCTCTACAAACGATCCATGCGTTAACTTACATAAATCACAACCGTATGAAGAAGGACTAACTATTTTATGAATTGCTCCTATTTTCTTACTCCAAAAACCGCCCTTAGCATTATAGACAAATATTAACTTCATATAATATAAGTCGAATAAATATCCAATACCTTTACAACTAATATAATTGAGTAATTTAGCGCCTGAAATCTAATGTTTCAAAAGGAATAAAAAATTAACAAGAAAGTATTTGCGTGTCGCTAAAAAAATACGTTAATTTGCACCCCTGTTATAGAAATAAAACAAAAGAACCATGTCAAGAGTTTGTGAGTTAACTGGAAAAAAAGCGATGGTGGGAAACAATGTTTCTCATGCGATGAATAAAACTAAGCGTAAATTTAATGCTAACTTAATCAAAAAACGCTTTTATATTCCTGAAGAAGATCAATGGATCACTTTAAAAATATCTACTTCTGCATTGAAGACTATCAATAAAATTGGTATTGCTGCTGCATTAAAAGAAGCTAGAGAAAAAGGTATATACAAAAAATAATTCCTGAAATAAGAAAATCGAGTCACCATGGCAAAGAAAGGAAATAGAATACAAGTAATTTTGGAATGTACTGAGCACAAAGCTTCAAGTCAACCAGGAACATCTAGATATATAACTACTAAGAACAAAAAGAATACACCAGATAGAATTGAGTTAAAAAAATTCAACCCAATCTTGAAGCGTATGACGGTTCATAAAGAGATAAAATAATAAGACATGGCAAAGAAATCAGTAGCAACATTACAAACAGGTTCAAAGAGATTAACGAAAGCCATCAAAATGGTGAAATCTCCAAAAACAGGTGCATATACTTTCGTTGAAGCTATTATGGCACCAGACGCAGTTAACGACTTCTTGAAAAAATAATTTTCAATATACGATCATAAAGCCATTCTACTTTTAGTTGAATGGCTTTTTTTATATTTTTAGACGCTAACCCAATTAATATTCCTCAATGAGCTTTTTCAAAAGAATATTTTCATCAGACAAAAAAGAAACTTTAGACAAAGGATTAGAGAAATCTAAAAGCAGTTTCTTTTCTAAACTTAGCAAGGCTGTCGCTGGGAAATCTAAAGTTGATGATGATGTACTTGACGAATTAGAAGAGGTTTTGGTGACTAGTGATGTAGGTATTAAAACTACCGTAAAAATCATCGAACGTATTGAAGAACGCGTATCAAAAGATAAATACCTTGGTACAGAAGAACTAAACACTATTTTAAGAGAAGAAATTGCTGGACTACTTTCCGAGTCGGATCATGGTATTGCTAGCGATTTTGATATTCCTAAAAAAGATGTACCTCATGTGATTATGGTTGTTGGCGTTAATGGCGCTGGAAAAACAACTACTATTGGTAAATTAAGTCATCAATTAAAACAAAAAGGGTTAAATGTCATTTTAGGAGCTGCAGATACTTTTAGAGCTGCTGCCATTGACCAACTACAAGTTTGGGCAGATCGTGTAGATGTGCCTATCGTAAAACAAGAAATGGGTAGTGATCCCGCTTCCGTAGCATACGATACTTTACAATCTGGTGTTTCTAGAAATGCAGATGTAATCATTATAGATACCGCAGGACGTTTACACAACAAGGTCAATTTAATGAATGAATTGACTAAAGTTAAAAAGGTAATGCAAAAAGTCATTCCCGATGCTCCACACGAAGTACTATTAGTACTAGATGGATCTACTGGGCAAAATGCTTTCGAACAAGCTAAACAATTTACTGCCGCTACCGACGTAACAGGATTAGCAATCACCAAATTAGATGGTACAGCTAAAGGTGGTGTTGTGATAGGAATTAGTGATCAATTTCAAATTCCTGTAAAATATATTGGTGTGGGTGAAGGTATTGAAGACCTACAGGTATTCAATAAATTTGAATTTGTAGACTCTTTCTTTAAATAAACCCTAACAGGAACCCTTTACAACTTATTAAATATACTGTCCTTTAAGAGCTATTTCTAACTTTTTAAAGAATTCTTCTGTCTTATAGGGTTTCGGTATTACATCTGTCATACCACAAGCATAAAACTCCTTTAAATTATCCTTTAGCGTAACTGCCGTTAATGCTATAATTGGTGTTCGCATATCAAATTTCCTAATCTCTTTTGTTGCCTCTAAACCTGTAATCCCTGGCATATGAATATCCATCAAGATTAGGTCAAAATCAAAGTTTTTAGCTTCTCTAATTGCAGCCTCTCCATTATCTGCTATACTACATTCTACACCTTGCTTTTGGAGTATTTTTTTAGTGATCAATTGGTTAATCTTATTATCCTCAACAATAAGCACTTTAGCCCCCTTCATAATTCCGAAGTCAATTTGACTCATTGTATTCACTTTTACGCTTGCCGACTCTTCATTGTAAATCTCCAAAGGCAATTCAAAGAAAAATTTTGAACCTTTACCCAATTCACTTTTAACAGATATATCAGTTCCCAACAAATTTAATAAGCGCTTGACAATTGATAATCCTAAGCCGCTTCCCCCATATTTAGAATTAATTTGTAAACTTTCACTCTTGAAGCCTTTAAAGAGATTCTCTTGTTTCGCCTTCGAAATTCCTAATCCAGAATCTTCAATTTCAAAATACAATAACACCTGACCACCCTCAAGGTCTTTCACCTTATTTACATAGACATTAATAGTTCCGTTTTCGGTAAACTTAATTGCATTTCCTACTAGATTAATAACAATCTGAGAGATTTTAAGCGCGTCGCCTTTCACCTTTTCTGGCACGTTAGGCCCTACACTTAAATTCAATTTATTTCCTCTTTCACTAGATCTAGACCTCAAAGCTTCCACAACATCTGTTAAACGACGTAGAGGGCTAAAAACAACGCTATCTACTTCTACATTTCCTTTCTCGAGTTTATTGAAATCTAAAATATTATTTACCAGTGATAGTAGATATTCACCTGAAAATTTAAGAGAATCTAAATGTTCTCGTTGGGTCTCACTAGGGTTTTCTTCTATAAGTAAATGCGTTAATCCTGTAACTGCATATAGAGGAGTCCGCAACTCATGCGTAATTGTTGAGAGAAACTCAGCCTTTGCCCTATTGGCTTTTTCTGCTTTCTCTTTTTCTTCGATTAATTCTATATTTTTGTGCTGAAGTAATTTATTCGCTTTTCTTCTTAGTCTATTATTCGCGTACAACACAAGAGACAGTATACACAAAATAATAACTATTGCTACGGTAAGCACCGAAGCTATCTTATTCAATTTAAAATAACGTTGCTGATCGTCGTCGTCAATCAAACTAACATTTACAACTTCTTGTACCTCTTGAGATGTTACAAATCCATAATTGTATGCACCAAACATTCCAATTGTGAAGAATGACAAAAAGAGAAGCCATTTTTTATACCCCATTTCTCTTTAATTACTAGCTCTTAAATATAGTAATTATATACAAGATATAAATCGTAGAATACCATCTATATTAAATGACAATCAATACTCAAATAGCTATTGCTTACCAATTTACATCTATAAACAAACTATGTAAGATGCTTTTGCGCTTTGTAAGAAGAGCGCACTAACGCACTACTTTCTACATGACGAAAGCCCATTTCGTAACCAATTTTTTCGAATTTTTGAAATTGATCTGGAGTAATAAATTGCTTAACAGGAAGATGCTTTTTCGTAGGAGCTAAGTATTGTCCAATGGTAAGCACATCTAGGTTTACCCCTCTAAGATCTTCCATCGTTTGCAATACCTCATCTTCTGTCTCCCCAAGACCTAACATGATTCCACTCTTTGTTCTATGGATTCCTTCCGCTTTTAGGTATCGAAGTACTTCTAAACTTTGATCATATTTTGCTTGAATACGCACTTCTCTTGTCAAACGACGTACTGTTTCCATATTATGCGAAACTACTTCTGGAGCTACTTCAAGAATTCGATCTATATTATGCTTTTTCCCCATAAAATCTGGAATCAAAGTCTCCAAAGTCGTTTCGGGATTCATACGACGGATTGCTTTTATGGTTTCTGCCCAAATTATAGATCCTCCATCAGCTAGATCGTCTCTATCTACGGAAGTAATTACCGCATGTTTAATTTTCATTAACTTTATAGAGCGAGCTACCTTTTCTGGCTCAGCCCAATCTACTGTTTCAGGACGCCCCGTTTTTACCCCACAAAACCCACAAGATCGTGTGCAAATATTACCTAAGATCATAAAGGTGGCAGTACCTTCACTCCAACATTCGCCCATATTAGGACAACTACCAGATGTACAAATGGTGTGTAAATCATATTTATCCACCAAACCTCTAAGCTCTGTATATTTTTTACCTGTTGGTAATTTAACCCGTAGCCATTTAGGTTTTTTCACTCTATCATTCTCCGTTTCTACTGCTACTGCATCCATAACTCCAAAAAAATTCTTTTTCTGAGGTCGAGGGTAAGGGCTGAAGTATATATCTTCTACCTTCTCCTTCTACCTATTTTGCAAAATTACACTACTCTATTGATATCCCAAGATTCTAACAACTCCTTAACACGTTGTACAAACATTCCCCCTAAAGCTCCATTAACAACTCTATGATCATAAGAATGTGATAAAAACATACGCTTTCGGATTCCTATAAAATCCCCCTCAGGAGTTTCTATGACAGCAGGCACTTTTCTAATGGCTCCTAAAGCCAAAATACCTACTTGAGGTTGGTTAATAATTGGAGTTCCCATAATGGTACCAAAGCTCCCAATATTGGTTACTGTATAGGTTCCATCTTTAACATCATCGGGTTTCAAATTATTATTTCTTGCACGATTTGCTAAATCATTCACTTTTTGAGCTAGCCCTACTAAATTTAACTGGTCTGCATTTTTAATTACAGGTACGATTAAATTTCCATCTGGTAAGGCTGTTGCCATCCCTAGATTTATATCTTTCTTCTTTACAATGGTATTTCCGTTTACCGAAATATTCATGAGTGGATATTCTCGTAAAGCTTGTGCTATCACCTCCATAAAGATTGGAGTAAACGTTAGCTTTTCTCCTTGTCGTTTTTGAAAATCATTCTTTATTTTCTCTCTCCAATTCCAAATATTAGTTACATCTGCTTCGATAAAAGATTGAACGTGCGCTGAAGTCGATAAAGAAGCTATCATGTGATCGGAAATCAATTTCCCCATACGTGACATTTCAATAATCTCATCTTCTCCTGAAATGATTGGAGATGGCGCTACCGCTTTCTGTTTTGGTACATTGACTTCAGGAATTTCAATTTTAGTGATCGTTTGTGCGACCTCTGCATTGGGTGATGAAGAAGTAATAGTAGCCACAGGTTTCTTTTGAGCAATAAAGTCTAAAATATCACTTTTTGTTACTCGTTCCCCTGCTCCAGTTCCTTTTATCGTATCTAACTCTGTATTCGTTATACCTTCTGCTTGAGCTATATTTCTAACTAACGGAGAATAAAATCTACCCGCAGTATTAATCGCTGGAGTTAAAATCTGATTTTGCGCAGCTACCCTTTCTATTTCTTCTTCGATAGCCTGAACAGATTCCTTTACCTGAGGTTGACCTGCCTCAACATCGCTTTCCTCTTTTCCTTCAATATCTATAACCGCAACTACTTCTCCTACTTTAACTACATCTCCTTCTTCAAAAAGGCGTTCTCTCAATATTCCAGTAACTTCGCAAGGAACATCCGAATCTACTTTATCTGTAGCAATCTCCAATAACACATCATCTGCTTCGATTGTATCGCCAACATTTTTTAACCAAGTAGTTACCGTTGCTTCTGCTACACTTTCCCCCATTTTTGGAAGCTTTAACTCGTGCTTTGCCATAAAAGAATTTTTCTTGTACAAATTTACTAAAAAGATACTACCTCTCCTCGTCCTGAACTCGTATCACTACCGATACATTTATCAGTATATGGTAATATAAATCTAAAGTATTGATTAGGGTTTGCATGAAGGTCACTCAAGATGCTTGTATAGGTTACTGTACGAGTATCTAAAAAACTTAATAACGCCCCTCCCCCATTACTATCAATAGACTCTCTATTAACGAATTGACCATACTTTAATTCTAACTTAGCCCTTACCTCGTTAGATTGACCTATGTACGAATACGTCTTAATTATTGGATCTTTTTTGTCTTTTTTAATACTCCCTAAAAAAGAAGACACTTGGATCCCTCCCGCAATAATAAAATCGGTACCCCAAGTATACTTAAAATACTTTTTATAAAACAGTTTCATCGCCCCATAAAAGCGTTCTCTGTATACTTTATCTTTAGTTGTACTTTCCCCTTTAAAATGTATTACTTTTTCGGAACCTAAATAATAATTTTCATATCCTAATTGCTGTACCGAATAAGAAAAATCAATATCCTCTCCATACATAAAATAACGTTCATCGAACCCTTTTGCTTCTTGGTAGACTGATTTTTTGACGAGCATGAAAGCTCCTACTAAAATTTCTACCTGTCCCTCATCGCCTTTTTTTAAATGATCGGCATAATATGGTGCGATCTTAGAAAATCGCTTTCCAAAGACTTTAAAAAAAGACACCCAAGCTGTCGGTAAATTTCGTTTACTTTCTGGAAGAAAAACACCTCGTCCATCAATTAATTGCACTCCCATTATCCCCAAATTAGAAAGGCTTTCCGCTTTTAAGAGTGTATTTTTAAAAGTATTTTCTTGCACCACCGTATCAGGATTCAAAACACATATATACGTTCCCTTTGCTTTATCTACTGCTTGGTTATACGCTTTAGAAAAACCTAAGTTTTCCTTATTTGCTATTAAATGCATTTCTGGAAAATATGTTCTTACCATAGCCACACTATCATCAGGCGAATTGTTATCCACAACAATAACTTCTGCTTCTAATCCTTCAATAGCTTTTTTAACACTATGTAGACACAATTCTAAGAAATGTGCTACATTATAATTAAGAACAATGACACTAAGCTTTATACTCATTACTATAATTTCAAGGCTTTTTCAAATGGAATTCTATTCATAATACTTCGCCCTAAGGTTATTTCGTCTGCAAACTCTATTTCATCATTCACTCCAATACCTCTTGCAATTGTAGAAGTAGTTACCTCTAGCCCCTTTATTTGCTTGTATATATAAAAATTTGTGGTATCTCCTTCCATTGTCGCACTCAATGCAAAAATCAATTCTTTTATTTCGCCTTTTTTTACACGATCTACCAATTGTTCTATGGTCAAATCATGAGGGCCTATTCCTTCCATGGGACTTATTTTCCCTCCCAATACATGATACAAACCTCTAAATTGACTTGTGTTTTCAATCGCCATCACATCTCGAATATCTTCTACCACACATACTATTGATCGATCTCTATTATGACTAGCACATATTTCGCAAACCTCTACATCACTTATATTGTAACACTCTTTACATTTTTTAATTTCTAAACGACAATCTTTTAGAGCTTCTGCTAAATATTCTGTTTGTTGAGATGGTTGACGCAATAAATGCAAAACTAGCCGTAAGGCTGTGCGTTTTCCTATACCTGGTAACTGTGAAACTTCTGCTACCGCGCGCTCCAATAATTTTGAAGAGAATTCCATGATTCGAAGATACTTAATAGAGTACAAAGTATTAAGTATAAAGTACAAAGACTCAAGTATGATCTTAGACAAAAAATCTTAATACTTAATACTGTGCACTCTCTACTTCTAATTAAATGTTAAAATTGTCAAAAGAATGTAACCTAACGGATAAAAATACGTCTATTCATTTAGAAAAATAGTTTAGTTAGTTGGTTAGTGTTGTTGATTTTACATAATTAGTTTTTTTGTGATTGATGTTTATGTTTCCCTTTGTAAAATCAACGAAAAAAAACCGCAGTTCTTAATAGAACTGCGGTTTTGATTTATATCTATTTCTTAGAATTAATCTCTAGAAAGAATACTTAAAATGTACCAAAACAATAACATTAATGAAGCAAACAGACCTAAACTAGCGCCTACATACTGATCTTCGGTATAACTATTAGCCATATTCGATGTTTGGTATAAAATAGAACCTGATGCTAAAACTACCATTCCTACACTAAACCATAATCCAAGATTAAAACCAAATATCATCCCTGCAACTATTAAGCCTAAAGCAATAAATCCTCCCATAGTTAATGCCGAACGCAAATATGAAAAGTCTTTTTTAGTTAATAATACAACTGCCGAAAGCCCTGTAAATAATGACAACGATAGAATTGCAGCTTGATTGATAATATTCCCTCCTCCTTGAGCTGCTATACTAGTAGCAATAAAAATTAACGGAATAAAAATGAAAGCTTGTGCTACTACATATAAAAGCAAGCCTGCATATTGCTGTCCTCTTTCATGATTCGTATGCACTACCTTATCTGCATAATTTGTTGCTAACATAAATCCTCCCAACATCAACAACCATTTCCAGCCTTGAGTTAAAGACAATGCAAATTTCACAATAGGTTCACTTTGAAACAACACCCATTCTACAATTATGAAAAGTAGTACAGCTAAAGCAACGTGAGTATATGTTTTTTTATAAAAAGCAAGTCGCTTTTCTGGTGTCAGTGTACTCACTGGCAAATATTGTATTTCTTCCATCTCGATAATTTTTTAGCAAATATACTAACTCTCATCTTAAAAGTACTACCCTAGTGAAATCACTTTAAATTCCATCTTTAAAGGATCTAAATTTTCTTTGACAACATCGAAGAAAATCCTCCCATATTCTAAATAGAACTCTGCAAAATTCGATTTCCTTTCCTGTAAACTCTGTTGAGGGAACAATTCATTTTGAAGTACTACAACGCGCGCTACTTCATCTTTTAGTTTTATTCTTTGTGCTTTTAACAAACGTTTCTCTAAATTTTGCAATCCTTTTAATTGTTTTACTTCTTGCGCTTTTACCGCTCCAATAAAACTCTTATCTGTTTGTTCGGCTAATTCTTTTAGCTTTTCAAACTGTAGTTCCAAAACTTCTTTTTGCTCTGAAAAATCAATTGCTATATTCGATATTTTCCGCACCCTCCAATTGATTAAATCATTTTGCTTCTTAAAAAGCTTTGAAACAGAAACATCTAATCGTTCTAACTTTTTTCTTGGTTTAGCACCTACCAATAGAACTGAATCTCGAAGCATCAAAATTGGAAAAATCACATTATGCGCTTCGAACATTTCTTTTAATTGAAACCAATATGCTAATTCGCCTCCTCCTCCTACATAAGCAATATTTGGCAATATCACTTCCTGGTATAACGGCCTTAAAAGCACATTAGGACTAAATCGTTCTGGATACTTTATAACTTCTTCTTTTAAAGATGCAATGTTCTCCCAAACAACATCTTTATCCACTACTCCAAATTTTCCGTCTGATAACTGCTCTACCCTATTTCTAACTCCTTTTGTTCCATAAAACAAATTAATCGTTCTTGGGTTTACTTGAACTTTATATCCATGGTCAGAAATTTTTTGAGCTGTTTTGGTTACCGCTGTAAATGAAATCTGTTCTTCAAGTTCTCTCAACATATTTGGCACATACAGTTGCTTTAGTGCTCTATCATTACCATCGATGATAATTAAACCATACTCTTTAAATAATTCATTGACAAAATATCGAGTAGCATCTGCTAAATTTTCGTGTTTCAAATAGGCATTCGAAAACAAGTCTTTCAATGCATTTGCATTATCACCTATTCCTAATTCTTTTTTAAAGGAATCAAAAACTTCCGACAAACCTTCGGTTGGATATTCTCCTACATAACCATTATCATTTTCTAAACCCGCTTCATAATTCCATTGTATTTTTTTCCCTTTGAAATTAAAATGATTAATCTCTAAAAAATCATGATCCTCAGTAGCCATCCAGTATACCGGAACATAATGAAAACTTCCTTGTGCTTTATTTAACCTTTCACAAAGATTGATCACCGAAAATATCTTGTATACGAAATACAAGGGGCCCGAAAATAAATTTAACTGATGCCCCGTAGTAATTGTTACTGTATTTTGCTTACTTAACAAGTCTATATTATCTGAAACTTCTTGAGATATTTCTACATCTACATATTGTCTTTGTAATGCTTGTACTAAAACTTCACGATGCTCTTGAGAATATTGATTGGATTTTTCTTCTGCTTGAATCTTTAGGTTGTCTTCCGATGGAAATCTATTATAAAAACACTCTAACTTAGATTCTTTGTCTATATAATCACAGATTAATTGAGAGAAATAACCTGTCTTTTTAAATTCGATCGATGATGTCATGTACCGTTTGTCCAATTGCGTCTAGTAAAATTACAAATTAAATATGCTTCGAGCTTTAAGCAATCACTTTTAAGCAATTTTTAAGTTTGCTAACGATGGCTTGGTTTTTGTAATTTCGTTTCCTAAAGAATGAAGAGTGCGTATAGCTAAAGAATTTCCTGTTGAGGATTTAAATTTTCTTAAAAATCAATTGTTAGATTGGAGCCAACAATTCGAACATATAGTTTGGTTAGACTCTAATCTCTACCCACAACGACACTCTAATGCCGAAATCATTCTGGCTGTAGATGCTATAGAAACAATAAAGACAAATCACCTAAATGCATTCGATCAATTAGAGCGTTTTCAAAAAAAACATAATGATTGGTCTTTTGGATATTTGGGATATGACCTAAAAAATGACACTGAATCTTTAGTTTCAGAAAACTTAGATGGACTTGACTTTCCAGACCTCTATTTCTTTAGACCAAAAAAGGTAATTACAGTCTCAAAAAAAGAGATCGTATTTCATTACTTAAAAGAGCATGATCATGAAATCGAAAGTGATTTTAATGATATTAAATTAAGTAAACCAAGTCATTCTGAGCAACCTACCCCACCTTTAAAAATCCAGAGTCGCCTTAGCAAAAACGAATATTTGCAGAGAGGACAACAATTCCTAAATCATATTCATAAAGGAGATATTTATGAAGCTAATTTTTGTCAAGAGTTTTACGCTAAAGACGCTTCTATAGCACCTTTAGCTATCTATAAAGCTCTTAACAATATCTCCAAACCACCTTTTGCAGCATATTTAAAATTAGAAAACTTATTTGCTTGTTGTGCCTCTCCAGAACGCTACTTGAAGAAAGAGGGGAATGTGTTGATCTCTCAACCCATTAAAGGAACTGCGAAAAGACATCAGCAAAGCTGTGAAGACTCGGATGCGGCAAGTAATTTATTACTTAGCGAAAAAGAACGCGCAGAAAATGTAATGATTGTAGATTTAGTAAGAAACGATCTTTCTAAAACGGCTACTAAAGGAAGCGTAAAGGTGACCGAATTATACCAACTATATACTTTTAAACAAGTACACCAATTAATTTCTACGATTACCAGCGAATTGAAAGAAGGCATTTCTCCTGTAACTGCTATAAAAAGCACTTTCCCTATGGGAAGCATGACAGGGGCTCCCAAAATTAGTGCTATGGAAATCATTGAAGAAAATGAAGCTTCCAAACGAGGATTGTATAGTGGAGCAATTGGCTATTTCACTCCTGAAGGTGACTTTGACTTTAACGTCGTCATTCGTTCTATACTTTATAATGCTACTAAAAAGTTTGTTTCCTTTTCTGTAGGAAGTGCTATCACTGCGCTATCTGATTTAAATGCTGAGTATGAAGAATGCTTAGTTAAAGCTGCTGCGATGCGAAAAGTACTTTCCAGTTGGTAGCTGGTGTAGCTGATAACTGATAACTGATAACTGATAACTGATAACTGATAACTGATAACTGATAACTGATAACTGATAACTGATAAAATCCAAAAAACGCTTTTGCCTTACGCTTAATAACATTTTTTTTACATACGATTTATTAACTTTGGATGAAATTGGATCGCGAATCTGAGTTACCAGTGTAGTGATCTTAATTCTATTAGAAATGATTTTATCAGAAATAAAAAAACACCTAGAATCACTAAATCAAATCGCTTTTCAACTACCTAATGGTGAATTAGTCCCTAGACATTTTCACGTTACCGAAGTTGGGAAAATCACTAAAAACTTTATTGATTGTGGTGGTGTTTTAAGAAAAGAAGAAGTGGTAAACTTTCAATTATGGGAAGCCGATGACTACGACCATAGATTACACCCTCAAAAATTACTAGGGATTATAGAGCTATCCGAAAAAGTATTGAATCTAAAAGACACTGATATTGAAGTAGAATATCAAGATGAAACTATTGGTAAATATGGATTGGATTTTGACGGAACTAATTTCTTATTGACCAACACAAAGACGGATTGTTTAGCCAAAGACAAATGCGGTGTTGCAGAACCTCAACAACAGGTTACGAATGCTTGTACTCCTGGATCTGGTTGTTGTTAAGCGAAAAATCGCTGCTTCGAGCCGCGAGCTACCAGCTTCAAGCATTTGCTCGTAGCTGGTAGCTCGCGGCTTGTAGCTTAAACGTCGCTAGACGTTAAATAAGAAATGCATTACATCTCCATCACTTACTACATATCCTTTACCTTCTACTTTTAATTTCCCAGTCTCTCTAGCCTTAGCTTCACTTCCTAATTCGACATAATCGTTATACGAAATTACCTCTGCTCGGATAAACCCTTTTTCGAAATCAGTATGAATAACCCCAGCAGCTTGTGGCGCTGTCGACCCTACATTGATCGTCCAAGCACGCACTTCTTTTTCTCCTGCAGTAAAATACGTTTGTTGATTTAATAATTTATAAGCCGCACGAATTAATACTGCCGCACCAGGCTCGTCTAATCCCATATCAGCTAAAAACATTTGTCTTTCTTCGTAATCATCTAATTCGTTGATATCTGCTTCCATACCGACAGCCAAAACGATTACTTCGGCTTTTTCATTAGCAACCTCTGCTTTTACCTTCGTTACATAATCATTCCCAGAAGCCGCAGAAGCTTCATCTACATTACAAACATATAATACACGCTTATCCGTAATTAATTGTAACGGTTTTACAAACTCAGCATCAGCATCTTCTTCGAACTCTAATGCACGAACCGATTTACCAGCCTCTAAATGTTCTTTTAATTGAATAAGTATCGCTTCTTCAGCCTGCGCTTCTTTATTCCCTGTACGAGAAGCACGCTTTACTTTATCTAATTTCTTTTCTACCGTCTCCAGATCTTTCAATTGCAGCTCGATATCAATCGTTTCTTTATCTCTTATCGGATCTACAGAACCATCGACATGTACAATATTATCATTATCGAAACAACGTAATACATGGATAATCGCATCTGTCTCACGAATATTTCCTAAAAACTGATTTCCTAATCCTTCTCCTTTACTTGCACCACGTACTAAACCAGCTATATCAACAATTTCAACTGTAGCAGGAACAACACGCTCTGGATTTACCAAAGACTCCAATTTTTCTAATCTTGGATCTGGTACATTTACCACTCCTATATTAGGTTCAATAGTACAGAATGGGAAATTGGCACTCTGTGCTTTTGCATTAGACAAACAATTGAAAAGAGTTGATTTCCCTACATTAGGTAATCCTACAATACCTGCTTTCATTATCGATTTGAATTAATTCGTAAAACGAGTGCAAATATACGCTTTAGACCGCTTCGCTGTTACATAAAAGAATAAGAGAATAAAAGAAGAGTATACTTTGACTTTAATGATCACCCTTCGGCTTCGCTCAGGGTTCGAAACGACACCAAAGGCTGAGAGAAACAGAAGTATGATTAAGTCATTCTTTTGCTTTCTTTTATTCAACAAATCAATTCCTATTTGGTATACACTCTATATTCCCAAGGCTCTAATATTATCTTCGTATCGGTAACAAAATTTAAAGACTCCGACTTCTTCCAAATCTCATATTCCCCATAAAAATAAGGACGGAATTTTCGCTTTTTAGATGAAAGGTTCGCTACAAAAATCAATTCTTGATCTTGTAATGTTCGTTTTAGAATAAAAATATGTTCTGGATTACTCGTTGTTAAGAAAGTATAATTTGATACACTTTTATTAATATTTAAAGCTTTATGCTTTTTCAACTTTGAAAGTTCCTTTAACTGATCCCAAGCAGCTCCTTTTTTATGTGGAATGGTATCTTTTTCAAAAAAACGTAATCTCTTTTCTAGTCCGAATTCTTGACCGCTGTAGATTAATGGCATTCCGTCTAAAAAATACGATAAGGCTTGAAAAGCTTCCGAAGCATCTCCCATTCTCTCTTTTATTGTTCCATTCCAAGAATTTTCATCATGATTGGTTACAAAATTCATAAGAATATGATCTCCTTTATATAAAGTATCTATTTTTATCAGATGCTGTTGTAAATCTTTGGCCGTTTTTTCTCCCTTAACAATTGCATTCATGATATGATGCGTATCCCAACCATATCCCATATCGAAACCTGCTTCCTGCAATTCGGGCTCCCAAGCTTCGGCTAACATAAAAATGTCTTTTTCTTCTCGAAGCCTAGCAATGGTCTTTTTCCAAAAATCGGTAGGCACCATTCCTGCAACATCACATCGAAATCCATCTACATTAAAATCTTTCAACCAATATTGCATAGAGGCATACATTTCCTGGCGCATGTTTTTATTATCATAATTCAAATCAGCCACATCTGTCCAATCTGTACCTACGGTATGCGTAATATTTCCATTCGTATCTTTAGTATAATAATCGGGATGTTCTTTTATCCAATGATGATCCCAACCGGTGTGATTAGCTACCCAATCTAGAATCACATACATTCCATTTTCATGAGCTACTTTTATTAAATCTTTTAAATCCTCTTCATTACCAAATTCAGGATTCACTGCTTTGTAATTTGAAACTGCATAATAACTTCCCAAACTCCCTTTGCTTTTCGTAGTTGAAATAGGATATACAGGCATTAACCACAACACTTTCACTCCTAACTCTTCTGCCAATGCAGGAATATCTTTAGTAAATGCAGCAAAAGTACCTTCGGGTGAGTATTGGCGAATATTCGCTTCATAAATCACAGCACTAGAAATATCAATGCTTTTTTCTGCTTTTTTAATAGGAATTATCTCAGCGGTTTGAGGTTGGGGGGGTGTGCAGCTTGCTAAAAAAAGTGCACTTAGTATGATATTAACTATTATTGTTTTCATTCGTGTAAAAGATTATGTTATACCTTCTCTAGAGGACGACATCACGTTAGTGATGAGCGAGCTGAAGTAGGGAAATAAGGACGAGTGTTCTCAAATAGTTTAATACACCCTCCTTAATCCTCCCTCAAGGGAGGAAATTTTTATTTGTTTTTTAAAGATTACTTTTTGTCCGATCAAACATCTGATGCTGGAGATTCCCTTCGACTGCGCTCAGGGTGACTTGGCGCCTACTATTTCTTTTCCAACAAAACCATATTGAAAGGAGTATCGAATATTGCTTTACCTCCTTTTACCAAGACTCCAATCCCTGAGTAGGTATCCAACACTTTTTCTCCTTCTTTAAAAATGGTTGCTACAGGAATTTCTTTTTTCCCTCTAGGTAAATTCATCCCAACAATTACTTGATCTGAAAAGCCACTCTCTTCGAAAGTTCTACTAAACACAAACGGTTCTGCCGTTATAGTTTTATGATCTCCTCTTCCAATGGCTGGGTGATTCCTCCTAAACTTTCCTAGTGCGCTCCAATGCTTAATTAATGCTTTTCTATCCGTATTTCCTTCTACACTCCAATCCATATTGGAACGTAGGGTTGCATCACCTACAGTACCTTCAATAATTAAAGGTCTTGCTATTTCATCTCCATAATAGATTTGAGCAGCACCTTTTGTCAATAATAATTTATTAGCTGTTTCGAACGATTTTTCTCTTTTCATATCGAAAGGCTGTTGGTCATCATGAGAACTTAAGTAATTCAACAACCCAAAATTTTTAAAATCCTCCTCAAATAATTTTTGATAACGCTCGAAAGTTTCTTGATAAGAAGTTGCTCTCTGATTTTTTAAGTCAAAATTGATCAAAGCATCAAAACCATGTTTTGAATAATCTACTTTTTTATCTCCGTAGTCATAAGCAATACCATTGTTAGCATAATAATGATACACCTCTCCAACCAAATAAAACTTAGCGTCATCTAATACTTTCTCTGGGTTTTTAGATTTCCAGTTGCTAAAAGCTCGATCACAAACTTTCTTAAATTCTCCCCACACTTCTGGTTCGGTATGTTTTACCGTATCACAACGATACCCATCTATACCATAATCCTCGATATAATCTGCTAGCCATTTCATAATATAAAAACGAGGAGCTTTGGGGTATCCTGTCGCTTCAAAAAAAGCATTCAATTCTTTTATTTCTTGCTCATAACGCCCTTCTTTTTTCCACTTTTCAACTAGCTGCTTTGGTAATTCTACCGCCTCGTTACTATCGGTAATAATATCTGGAAGGTTCTTTACCAAATCACAAGAAGTATTCCCTGCGTAGTCTTTAAAATCACACACTTTATCTTCACGCACCCAGCCTTTCCAAATTGGATCTTTTACTGTTACTGGTCCCGTATGATTGATTACGGCATCTAGCAATACTCGAATTCCTTTTGCATGCGCTGCTGCTACCATTTCTTTTAAATCTGCTCGGATACCATAATTAGGATCAACTGCTGTCCAATCTTGTATCCAATACCCATGAAAACCATAAGTCGCTCCAGTGCCTTCGTCTACTAATCCGTGATTTTGCTCTACCACAGGATTAATCCATATCGCATCAATTCCTAAATCGGTAAAATATCCTTCATTTATTTTTTGAGTAATTCCTTTGAGGTCACCTCCTTCAAAACCTCTTAAGGTTGCTGTTGGTTTTGTCCTATTAAAATGTACATCATTCGTAGTATCTGCATTATAAAAACGATCTGTCAACAGAAAATACACTGTAGCTGATTTCCAACTAAACGGAACTTTTTCAGGCAATGAAACCCCATCGGAAATGAGTTCTTTTTTCTTACAACTTGTCTGAAGCAGTAGCAATATTCCAAGAATGTATATTAATTTATGATTCATCGTTATATTTTATTTCTATGATTGTTGTTTTTATTGCTTCCTTTAATTCTAAATTAATTTGAGCTTGATCACCATTCATACTGAACGGGGTTTCATTGCCATTCAATAGAACTCTTTTGGGGTTTAATTTTAAATTCAATTGAGCTGTAACTGCTGACAATGTATAATCAGCACCTTTTCTTCTAGTTAAGAAAATCTTCAATTGGTCTTTAGAATGCTCTGTACGATAAAGAAGTTGCTCATAGGCTCCTTTTTCATATGCTTGAGGCGTAATACCATCATCAAAATACAATACTCCTTTATGATCTTTGGCATGAATCCCTTTAAAATAATGTAATTCTAGACATGAAAAATCGTAATCCTCCGTGCGATTTAAATGAGAAATCATGGGAATTATACTTCCTGACTTTACATATGTTGGAATATGTTCTTCCTTAATCGGTACTTGAATTCTTTTTCCTCCTTCATAAAATTTTCCATTGTAAAAATCTACCCATTCATCCCCTTTAGGAAAATAAATTGCAGCTCTCTTTTGATTGGGGGATAATACTGGATGAATCCAAAAGTCATTTCCCCAAAAATAACCTTCGTGATAAGTGTTCGAAAAGTCATTAATATCTTCAAAAAACAAAGGTCGCATTAAGGGCATTCCTGTACTTGAATTTTCAAAAGCTAGACTATAATTATAAGGCAACAATCGGTAACGCAATGCGATACTCTCTTTTGCTAATTGTTTTGTCTTACGATCATGAAATATAGGTTCCGCAGGAATGTGTTCTTGTCCGTGAGGTCTAAAAACAGGTTGAAAAACTCCGTATTGTAACCAACGGGTATAGAGTTCTGCATCAAATCGTTCCCCTCCAGCAAAACCTCCAAGATCAGAATGCATATATCCCATTCCTTGTAATCCCATTTGCAAAGCAATTTTAGGCTGCGCTTGCAAGCCTTCCCAACTACGATTGACATCTCCCGACCATGGAATCATTCCATATTTTTGAGCTCCCGAATATCCCGATCGCATCAACAAAAAAGGACGTTGATTAGGACGGTCTTTTTGATATCCTTCTGCTAGCATTTTTGCCCATTCTTGCCCATAAATATTATGTACTTCATCGGCAGAACCATTTACATGTTTCAAATCTGAAGGATGCACTTCGGGTTCTCCTAAATCGCACCACCAACCAGCTACTCCTTTTTTATTGAACCCTTCATAAATATTCCAAAACCAATCTTTGGCTTGTGGCTTAAAAACATCTATCAAACCTGTATTCCCGAAATAGAAATCGTATTTGTATGCATTCCCTAAGGTATCTTTTGCCAATACATCTTCAGTAATTGCTTCATTCCAACGCTTCGAAGTCGTCAATACAAATGGTTCGGTAATCAGTACTGTCTTAATTTCTTTTTCTTTAAGATCTGAAATCATTTTAAACGGACTTGGAAATGAATCCTTGTCAAAAGACAAATTCCCCATATGACCTTTTACATCTTTCCCGAACCAAAAAATATCCAAAACTATTGCGTCTAATGGAATCTGGTCTTCTTCAAAGCGAGCTATTACTTGTTCGACTTCTCGTTGAGAATGATATCCAAAACGACTGGCAAAATTTCCTAAAGCCCATCGAGGGGGCAAAGGCTGTACTCCACTAAAACGGGTATACTCACCTAATAGTTGCGGCCAAGTATCGGCTGAAATTACTTGGTACCGTTTAGCCCCTCCAATGACTTCAAATTTTATCGTATTATTTTGTTTACTATCCAGATCTATCCAACCTCGTTGAGGATTATCAAAATGAAGCATGTACTTTTTAGATGAAAGCACTAAAGGCATGGTAAAATTCAATAATTCACTATGTGTTTCATAACCATAATGTGCTTTATTGTATAACTCCAATCGATGGCCTCGTCGATTCATCGGCAACGCTCTGGCTCCAGTTCCATAGAACACTTCTTTAGTATCAATTTTAAAAGAAGCCTCTTGACCAATATCGCTATTATGAAATCCTTTCTCTTCAATCAGCAGCAAATCATCCCCTCTCCAATAACTAATTTGAAATGGTTTCTTTTCAATTCTCGCTGATATCCCATTGGACTTGATCCTCAATAATTGTTCGCTCTCTTCTAATTCAAAATCTACTTCTAAAGGTTTGGACTTTTCAATATGTGAAGGATATATTTTCGTGTCATTCTCTTGAAAAAACTCATTTTGCAATATGTGCTCACTCAAAAACCTGAGCTCATAATGACCATCAGAAACTTTAATATCAACTCCATTCTTTACACTCTTGAATCCAACAAAAGATCGTTGTAAAGATTGAGCACAAATGGTGGATACCCCTATTAAAATCAAAAAAATTGATCCTAAAATAGATTGTAGATATTTTCTTGTTTGGGTCATATATGTTGTTGTGTTTACTTTCCTATTGAGGGGATTCCCGCCTACGCGGGAATGACGTTTTTAGTGAAAAAATATGCTTTAACCCGCATTATGCATTAGAAAATCTATTACGTCTGCGGTCTACTTCAAATACTATCGTAAACTGTGTTTTTTGATTTAACCATAACGATGCTATGCTGAAATCAAGAAAACACTAGTATTTATTGTATATCACAGCCTCATGACGAAGTTCTAATGCATAATTCGGGTTTAAAACTATTCCTATTTACACAAATGATTTCTCTCCTTCTGCCACATTTATTTCTTGATTTTTCAAGATCACAGTCAAAGGTTCGCCTTTTTCGATGTTGAATGTTGTTTTTTCATGATTTACAGAAACTTTCAAAATGGTTCCTCTAAAATTCACCTTAAAAGAATACCCTTTCCATTGCTCTGGAATTCTAGGATAAAAAGACAACTTATCTTTCGCTACTCGCATTCCTGCAAATCCCTCTACAATACTCATCCAAGTACCTGCCATACTCGTAATATGACACCCTTCTTCTACCTCTTTATTATAATCATCTAAATCTAAACGAGATGTCCTTAAATAAAAAGTATATGCTTGAGTAATTCTATTCAATTTTGAAGCAAGGATGCTATGTACACATGGAGATAATGAAGATTCATGAACGGTATAAGGTTCGTAGAAATCAAAATGTCTTTCCAATTCGTCTCGGGTATATTGATCTTCGAACATATACATTCCCTGTAAAGTATCTGCTTGCTTGATATAAGGGGAACGCAAAATACGATCCCAGCTCCACTGTTGATTTATTGGTCGCTGTTCGAAAGGTAATTGATCTACCGTTTTTAATTCTTTATCTAAAAAACCATCTTGTTGCAAATACACTTGATATTTTTCTGAATAAGGGAAGAACATTTTTCCTGCAACATCAGACCATTCTGATAATTCGTCAATGGTAATTCCTGTTTTCTTCCAAATACGATCCGAATCTTGTGGATGTTCTTTTCGAACACGCTCAATACTTTCCAAACAATATTCGATACACCATTTAGCTAAATAATTCGTGTAATGGTTATTATTGATATTGTTTTCATATTCATTAGGTCCTGTAACTCCTAGTATTACATATTTTTCTTTCTCTTCTGAAAATGTAGCTCTTTGATGCCAAAACCTAGCGATGGCAATCATCACTTCAAGCCCTTTTTCAGGAATATAACTATAGTCTCCAGTATAGCGTACATAGTTATAAATTGCGAAAACCATGGCTCCATTACGATGGATCTCTTCAAAAGTAATTTCCCATTCGTTATGACACTCTTCCCCATTCATTGTAACCATAGGGTATAAAGCGGCGCCATTAGTAAACCCTAATTTCGCTGCATTTTCAATGGCTTTTTCTAAATGATGGTAGCGATACGTCAATAAATTACGTGCTACTTTATGATCTTTTGTAGCCATATAAAATGGTAAGCAATATGCTTCTGTATCCCAATACGTACTTCCTCCATATTTTTCGCCAGTGAAACCTTTGGGACCAATATTCAAACGAGCATCTTTCCCTAAATACGTTTGATTTAATTGAAAAATATTAAATCGTATTCCTTGTTGTGCCTTTACATCTCCATCAATAGTGATGTCTGCCATTTCCCAGACAGCAGCCCATTCTTCTTTTTGAATATCCAATAATTCAGAGAAACCTATCTCGGAAATTTTCAATAACAACTCTCTACTTCTTTTAGCAACTTGGTCTTTTGTATGATTTAAAGAAACGGTATACCCTCCAAATTTTTCAACACGAAACGTATCTCCTTGGGCAACTTCCATCGTATATTTTAAACCTATACAATCTTCTCGTTGATGTACTTCTGCTTCCAATTCCTGGTGTACTCCATTTACGTAAAAGGAATTTGTCATTCCAGTACAGACATAAAAATCTGTTTTCATGGTTCGTGTGGTTACAGAAGCCTGATCTCCATTACGCTGTACCTGTAATACTTCCCAGAAAGTATCATCCCAATTGGTATCTTCATTTGTGATTCCAGCATCCACGTAAGGAGTAACTGTCAATAATACCTCTGAAGACATTGGAGTAATATCATATTGTATTGCTCCAACCTCATCAAAACGTAAGCTTAACAATCGTGTGCTAGAAATTTTCACTTCAATACCATTGGGTAATATTGCTCTAAAAGTACGTTGATACCAACCTTCTTTCATATTCAATTCACGACGAAAATCATGTACTTCGCAAGTATTTAAGTCGAGTATTGCTCCGTTGACCTCTACATGTATGCCAATCCAATTAGGAGCATTCAATACTTTTGCAAAATATTCGGGATAGCCATTTTTCCACCATCCTACTCTTGTTTTATCTGGGTAGTACACCCCGGCGATATAGCTCCCTTGAAATGTAGCGCCAGAATAATCTTCTTCGAAATTAGCACGTTGCCCCATGGCACCATTACCAATACTAAAAAGACTTTCCGATGATTTTACACGTTGTTTATCGAACCCTTCTTCTACGATCGACCATTCATTTGGTTGTATATAATCTTGATGCATTTTGTTTGTTTTTTTAAGGCTACGAGCTTCCAGCAACGAGCCATTAGCTTGAGGACATCCATCTCTTCCCTAACTTCAGCTTTCCCATCACTAACATGATGTTATTCTCAAGACAAGGAATTCTCATTTATACTCCTTTGAAGGAAGTAATGGGGATGTATCGAGCTTTTTATTTCGTAATTGACATTTTGCTAAATATTTCATTTAAGAATCCATTCGGCATTTCCGTAAAATCCTTAAACACGACATCTGCTTGTGATAATGTTTTTTGATCACCAATACCTATAGCGATCATCCCTGCATTTTTGGCAGCTTCGATACCCGCTACAGCGTCTTCGAATACTAAACAATTTTGGGGTTGAACTCCCATTTGGGCAGCTGCCTTTAGAAACACTTCTGGATCTGGTTTTGCCTTGCTTACATGAGTTCCGTCTACAATAACATCGAAGTCATCGAATAGTCCTATTCGATTTAAAATCTCTGATGCGTTCTTACTAGCAGACCCCAAAGCAACTTTGTATCCCAAGTCTTTTATTTCTTGTATCACTTGTTGTGCCTTTGGTAGAATTTCTTCGGGAGTCATCTTTCGGATGTACCCTAAATAGTCTGTATTTTTAGTCTCCATCCAAACTTCTTTCTCTGCTTCATCCGTATCAACACCTCCTATATCCAAAAGGATATCCAAAGAAGTACGTCGCGAAACGCCTTTTAAAAGTTCATTGTGTTTTTCTGTAAACTCGAAACCTAACTGTTGTGCTAGTTTATTCCAGGCCAAATAATGGTACTTGGCAGTATCGACCACGACTCCGTCGAGATCGAAAATAAATCCTCTATCTGTCATTTTTTCTAATAGAATTTGTTAGCGAACATGACTTTATTGGAATCTATTTTCTTGAATGTAGTTACCAGTAACAGTTCTTCCCTTTGAGAACGACATCTCGAAAAAGTGATGGTCGAGCTGATGCTTGGATAGATGGGTGTTTTTTATAAACATCCTCCTCAATCTTCCTTCAAAGGAGGAAGTAATAACTCTCAGAAAATTTTTCCTAAATAAAATCAGTTTACTACGTCGTCCTCATCATCAACGCGAACTGCTAACGCAGCAGCTATCAATAATGAAAGACCACTTATGACAAGCGCATAAATTGGATTTCCTTGGTAAAGGTATTTGACTAAAGGACCACCAATAATTCCATTGATGATTTGCGGAATAACGATAAACATATTGAAGATCCCCATGTAAACTCCCATCTTTTTTGGGGGAATGGCACCTGCAAGTATTGCATAAGGCATTGCTAATATACTAGCCCAACCTATACCCACACCTACCATAGAGAGGATTAACCATTGTGGATTTGGCACAAAGTAAATTGAAATTAATCCAACCCCTGAAATGGCTAATGCTAAAGCATGGGTTTGTTTTCTTCCTATTTTCTTTGCAATCATAGGCAATGACAAAGCTATAATTGCTGAGACAGCATTATATACTCCAAAAATTACACCTACCCAATCTGCCGCTTCTTGATATGTTTCACTATTCGAATCTTCTAAGGATAACCCGTAAACATGATGTGCAATTGCTGGTGTGGAAAAAACCCACATTCCAAATAAAGCAAACCAAGAAAAGAATTGCACCCAACTTAGCTGTCGCATCGTATGAGGCATCGTCTTAAAGTCACTAATAATACTTAGTAAAGATCCTTGCCCTTCTGTCGTTTTAGGTTCTGTTGCTGCTTCGAAGGCAGCTAATTCTTCTGGTGAATACTCTTTTGTTGTAAAAACAGTTACCAAAATACTGATGACTAAGGCTACTGCTCCAATTATAAATGAAAGTAATAGATGTAATGGAACCACTCCTACTGTAGCTGTTTTACTAACATCGAAATAATTACTCAATACATACGGTAACCACGAGCCAATTACGGCTCCCAATCCAATCAAAACAGTCTGCACACTAAAACCTAATGTACGCTGTTCGGTTGGTAAATTATCGGCTACCAAAGCCCTAAAAGGCTCCATCGCAATATTAAAAGAGACATCCATTAAGGTCAACATCCCCGCACCAATCCACAAAGCTGGTAAAACAGCTATAAATAAATTGGCTTGTGGTAATAGTAATAACCCTAAAGAAGCTAAAATAGCACCTGCCAAAAAGAATGGTCTTCTTCTACCTAACTTTGTCCAAGTTCGATCACTGTAATATCCAATAATAGGTTGTACAATAAAACCTGTAATTGGAGCTACCAACCAAAACCAAGACAAATGATGCACATCTGCTCCGAATATTTGTAATATTCGAGAAGCATTGGCATTCTGCAAGGCGAATCCCATTTGAATACCTAAGAATCCGAAACTCATATTCCAGATTTCCCAGAAACCTAATTTACGCTTGTTCATTTAGTAAATTTTTTATCACCATTTACCCTTAACACGTTGAAGAGATTCTTAAACAAATTCAAGATAAAACAAAAACCAACTTGCTACCTTTTAAAGATACTCAACAATGCATTAAACATAAACTGGCATTACTAATGATAAGCTACATTTATAACAACTTGTTTTCTCCTTAAACCGTTTCTTATAAATGATGCCGATCAAAACTTAAATAATTAATAGAAAGTGAAAAGTATATAAGCTTTGATTTCTCGACTGCAAGTTATAAAAAGATGTTGTTAATTTCCAAACTCAAAACCTCATGAACTCAACATTTACAAGGCCTTATCATGTTAAAAACAACAACATCTTTATATTTCAACCGATTGAAGCACGGTCAAAAATTTCTTTAAAAAAATTACAGTTTCATCAGTTTCCCTGTCGATATATTCCCTTTTTCACTTGATAATTGGTACAAGTAAACTCCCGAAACCGTCAGTTGAGGGTCAACAGTTCTCAAATTATTTGAATTTATAGCCTGTTGATGCAGTAATTGCCCATTTAGATTAAAAATCGCTAAAGTTACATCACCTTCAATTCCATTGAAACCACCTACTTCAAACGTTGTAGTAAAGGGATTCGGATAAATATTAAGCACTAAATCATTGGAATCATTAATACTTTTAGCTCCTGCAGGAAGATCATTAGGACGATTTGCCACAAATTGTCCATTTACAAAGAAAGGAGCCCCATCACATACATTTAAATCTGGTGTTTGCCCATTTCCATTGAAGCTAAATATGATATTGGTACATGAACCAGGCACTTCGGCTCTATACCAATTGTTTCCAACCGCTTCCATTGCAGTCCCTGGCCATTGTCCTGAAGTTGCCTGATTATTTTCCCAAGTATATACTGTCGTAAAATCTTTTGCATACACCGTAATCGTATCTGTTCCATTTGCATTTGGAAAATCACTTGGAGGATTTGCTACAAATTGCCCATTAGAAAAATAAGGAGTTGCACTACAGGTATTCAAATCATTCGTTTGCCCACTACCATTATTGTTAAATATGATATTGGTGCAATCTCCAGGTACTTCTGCTTCGAACCATCCATTCCCGATAGGCTGCATTGCTGCTCCTGGCCATTGCCCCGAAGTTGCTTGGTTATTTTCCCAAGTATATACTGTACTAAAGTCTTTTGCAAATACAGTGAATGGTTGACCTGTATTATTGTCATCGTCGTTATCTGTATCATCATCATCATTATTACTTCCTCCCTGAGTCCATACTGCATAATCGACACCTGAAGTTCGTAATGTCCATCCATCACCAAATGGAGCCCAATCTGCTGGCCCTAATTTCATCGCAATAGTTCCATTGCGACCGTCAATGTATGCTGCATACAGATCATTTCTAGCCTCTTCGATATTCATAGATGTTCCTGAATGTATACGTATATCTTTTCTAATAGAGATTAAATCATTAATGGCTTCTCTCACTCCTGCTCCATTATCAAAATAATGTGGCCAAAATACCATCGGCACTCCTGGATGAGTTAGAATGTAAGCATAACCTTTTCTCAAATTAGCTTCGCCTCCTGGAAAAATAAAATTAGACCCACAGCATTGTTGTGCTTCTCCGGTATCGTGATTGTCTAAAAAAGTAACTGATTTAAAAGGTTTATTTCCGATCATCCCAGATGCATTGCCATTTCCATCTCTTAAAAAGGAATAGTTATTGAATCTCACAGCACCCTGTAATGCCACTTTTGTATTAAAATCAAATGCCGAAGATGATTGCTGCGTTAAATCAACCCAAAGCTCTGTTTGAAAACGTCCACTTTCTAATAATTCACCTACGGCAAAATAAGGTTGGGTCGCATCGTTATACTCTTTGTTGAAAATCGGATCATAACCATGGACAAAATCATATCGCCATCCGTCATACCCCAAATCATTTCTTAAGAATTGCATCCATGTAATGATTTCTTGACGTACCGCTGGATTAAAATGATCTAAGTCTCTAGCAGCAGCGAAGGTTCCATTAGAACCATCGGCTTTTAATGCTCCTGGAAAATAATCCCCATTGATGCTGAATTCTACTGGCCCATTAACAAAGTTTCGTCCCTCATCATCGGCCGTAATGAAAAAAGTAGGCCAATCGGGGTTGGTAAATGTCACCGCATCAGTAGTCCCTACACGATGGTTAATGACAATATCTGCAATTGCCCGAATATCCTTTTGATGCAAGGCATTTATTAATGACCTTAATTCTGCCTCGGTACCGTAGGCACTACTGAAATTGTACAATTCGCGTGGCAAGTACCCTTGGGGTGCTGCAGAATCACTTGATGGCGGTAACCAAACCATATCGAACCCTGCATCGGAGAGCGTTTGACTGTTTTGTGAAATAACATCGTACCACGAGGTTCCATTGGGTAGGTTGTTAAAGATATTCCAGTCAAATCCCTGGAACATAACATCTTCGTCTTGAGCATGACTTACTACTGAAGTCATTAATGTAGCGCATATTAAAAATACACTACATAACTTTTTAAAATAAAAAACATTGAGTTTCATAATTAAATCAATTAATTGTTAAAAATTTATATGAAACGCAATTTATGTATCGAAATAATTAGAAAATGTTAATAAATTTTATCAAACGTTTGAATGTTTGTAAGTTGTTGAATTTTAAGAAAGTGTTAACAGGTATTTGGTTGGGGAAGAGAGAAATGTGTTTTGAAGTCTTCTTTTTTATTAGTTTCGAAAGCTTCAGATAAAGCATGGTCTTTTAGCTCTTTTTTTGTAAAAATCAAATTTTGTAATTGGCGGCTATGCGAATGAGCACAGGCTTTGGGGTTAATCTTTAAAGCTATATGTTTTTTATAGTATTGTGATAGTTTGGTTTAGTCAAGTATTCGACTTTTTAAATCCATTCTTTGATGTAATACTCTATTAATCAAAATTAAATCAGATTTTATTATCTCATAGAAAATTATGTGTCTACCCGATTTTAATCCTAAAAGATTGTCTTTGACTTGCGAATAAACGCTACCAATTTTAGGGTTTAAGGCTATTTCATCAAAAGAAGATATCAATTCGTTGTAATATTTATCAGCTTGTCTTTCTGACCAAACCTCAAAAGTATAATTCCAAATTTGGCTTAAATCTTCCGTAGCCTTATTGGTTAATTTATATTTAACCATAGACTAAAGCCCCCTTTTCTTTTTTAGATCTTTTAAGTGAAGAGTTGGATCAAAAGCTTCGTTTATGCCACTTTCAATTCCTTCATTTATTGCTTTTCTAAGAATCAAAATTTTACTTTCCTCATTTTCAAGCAGCCTTAATCCTGCCCTTACAACTTCACTTGCGTTCTTATATCTTCCATTAGTAACACTATTTTTTATAAAATCATCAAAGTGATTACCAAGGGTTATTGAAGTATTTTTACCCATAATTAGTATTCTTTAAAACCAAAGGTACCAATTTTAGGTATTTCTATCAAGTTAAATTAATTACAAGAGCATATACCCTTTGTTTATTGCTAGTTTAATTTATCATGTAATAAATCAAAATTGCATGCGTGGAATAGCAAAAAAATACATCCCTTAAATAACCACACTTAACATAACGATATAGTTTTGTAGTACGTTTTTCACCCTATAATAATTGTGCTTATCAATATCCCTATTATTAGAAATACTGATAACAATGTGTACCCTTTTAATGCATTTTTTTTACTTAACAGAACTGAAATACCTATATATATTCCTACAAATCCCATTAAAATGAATAAAATCAAAACCCAATCAGGAAACATAAAAGTAAAAAGTAGGGTAGTAAAATGATATTCGTAATAGAGTCTGAGAAATTGAAAAACACAGTATATAGATATACCAGTTTGTATCAATCCGTTTATTATTCGTTTTATGTTATGAATCCTAATCAAATTTAAGTGATTTTCGTACCAAATTTTATAGTTGGTAACGATGCAAATAACACAGGCTTTTAGATTAATCTTTAAAGCTCTATAATTTTATATGTAGTTTTATTTTTTTCTCCTTCTTTTATCAAAATATTTAATTCTATCCCTTTCTTTAGATCTCTACTTGCTGTTGATGAAGATATATCTTTGAAAGTATTCATATATACTTTGCGAGTAAACTCTTTTATATTTAAAGAAATGAAGTAATTAAGTCTTTGTTCTGTATTCCAATTTCGATTATTAAAACTAAGTAATTCAGATAAAGACTTATTGATAACATCAAGCATATATTCAATAAATATTGTAGACTTCCCAGCTTTGTCACAGGCTGCTAAAGCTTTATAATATTTGTCTTGATCTTTACTTATTAAAGTTTCGAAGGGAATATATTCAAAAACAGGATACTTGGTCATTAGGATTAACGTTTGCCATAATCTCCCCATTCTTCCATTACCATCAAGGAATGGATGTATAAATTCCATTTCATAATGAAATACACAACTTTTGATTAATGCAATTTCATCACTTTTTAAGTATTTAAATAAGTCCTTCATCAAAAAAGGCACATTCTCATAAGGAGGGGCTAAGTGCTCTACTTTGGAACCTTTAACTATTCCAACTCCTTGTTTTCTGTATTTCCCAGGGTCAATTATTAAATCACCTATCAGATTCTTATGAGCTTCTAGGAAGGAACTTTCTTTAGTAGCATCGTAGTTTTGGATGAATTCATAAGTATTTATAGCATTTAAAACTTCTTTAATATCTTTTTCTGGACCTAAAACTCTTTTGTTTTCTAATAGTGCCGTTATTTGTTCCTCAGATAAAGTATTTCCTTCGATTTTTAAAGAAGAATGAATAGTCCTAATCTTATTTTGTTTTCGAAGGGTAGGAGATGGCTTATCTAGAAAATTAGCATTTATTTCTCCTAATTTCTCAGAAATATCACTTATCAATTTTAAGATTTCCGGAGTAATTGTATAAGGTGGTTTCACGATGATAGTATCATTTGATAGTATCAAAAATAATATCTTTGAGTTTATAATGAAGCATAATTTGTGTTTTTCATCTGATGTTTCTCATTATTAGTTTTATGATTATGAATACTATTACGAAGATTATGTAAGTCTTGTACTTTTTGAGTCCAAAGCTTATGCTGCGCATCGTTATTTTTTTACTTTACTTATTTGTTCAATTATATTATTCAGAATATTCAACTCTTCATTAGAAAACTTTCTATTTTCAATAAATTCAGTACTTTCATTTTCTTTAAGTAAAGTTGGATTACTGAATAAATCTAAATTTTTAATCAGTAAGTCTGACTTTACTTTGTCTTTATTATATTCAGAATCAGTTTGTAGTTTTAATATGACTAAATTGGATTCTCTTTGACGTTTAATTGATTCATAATATTTAAAGTCGTCCATTGTTATTCTGTATTGTTTCAAAAAAAAGAAAGCAACAAATTCAATAAAGAATAAAGCCCCAAACCTAGGTAGAAATTGTATTAACATTTCCCAGTTTGGTTTAGATAATTGTACGATTTCTATTGATTGATATGAAAAATAAACGATTCCGATTATTGCAATAATGCTACCTATAAATAAATATGAAGAAGACCTAGTGAATAATTTTTTCGATAATTTATCTGATGAAACACTTAAACTAATTAAATATTCTTCAGGATTAAAGTACTTATACTCATCTTCTTTAATTTTACTATCAGAATTGTCAAGAGATTTGATTTTGTGGTCATTAAGGTTATCAGAAAAACTTTTTGTTTCTGGTTCTGATAATTTCCTTAAGAATTGAAGAGGTAGAACTCCGAATATAGTTCTCGATAAAATAGGTAATATTATTACCATTGAACTGACCAGAATTATGTTGATTAAATCATTTTGATTAAAATATTCTTGTTTAACTGCATTATAATATAATTTCCAACCTACAATACCAGCAATTAGAATCCAAATTATCATTTCAATTCGAATATTCAAATTCTCTTTGTAACGTTTCTTCTGATATTCCTCTTTTCTAGAGTCTAATTCTTGTTTTTCAGATTCCATCATATTGGTTTGGATTTAATTATACATAACAACCAAATATACACAATAGACTAACAATCAAACACAAAACTAATCCTACCTCCTAGTAGACTCTCGTTGTATCAACTCTGTATCGATAACAATCGTTTTGTATTCCTCGTGACCTTCCAATTGATTTTCTAATTTATGAATCAACAATTCGGCGGCTTTAACCCCCATCTGTTCTCCATGTTGACTTATGGTCGTTAAACTAGGAATACTATGCTTGGATAATACCCCGTCAGAAAAGCTAACAATGGCTACATCTTTAGGAATGGTTAATCCTTTTAAATGAACCGCTTTAGTTGAAAGTACTGCAAAAAGTTCATTCACTGCAAAAATTCCGTCATAGTCTTTATCTTTTAGAAACTCTAGTATTTGTTCTTCGCAATGTTCTATATCTTCTATTTTTAAAACTAAATCAGGATCTATGTTTAGGTCATAAGCCCTTAAAGCTCTTTCATATCCCATGGTCCTTAGCTTACCTACACTTATATAATCTACAGTAGTAATGAGCGCAATTTTTCTACATCCAATAGATAATAAATGGGTAACTGCTTCTTGCCCTCCTCGAATATCATCTACGATAATTTTATCACAGAAAATTCCATCGGCAACGCGGTCAAATAGTACTACAGGCATCCCTTGGTCTATGGTTTCGGTAATATGATGATAATCTTGATTTTGAAGGGTTTCTTTGGCTACAGATAAAATGAATCCATCGGCACTACCACTGGCTAGCATTTCAAGATTAATGACTTCCTTATCAAACGAATTGTTAGAAGAACAAATAATCACTTGATACCCACTATCATTAGCAATACGCTCAATTCCTTTAATTACTTTCGCAAAGAAATGATGTAAAATTTCTGGAATAATGACAGCGATCGTTTTGGTCTTTCGATTCTTTAGACTTAAAGCAATATTGTTAGGTTTATAGTTATGTAGCTTTGCAAATGCTCTAACTTTCAACCGAGTATCTTCACTGATCTCTTTATTCCCTTTCAACGCTTTTGACACTGTAGAGACCGAAATATCTAATTCTCGAGCAATATGTTTTAAAGTTATTTTTTGTTTCATTCTTTTTTTAGTTGTTGGTTGACAGTTGTCCGTTATCTGTATTTAAAGTTGATTATAATACATTGACGCTTTAGGGCTCACTTTAGGAGACACCCTATTTCTCGGGTGTGACGTAAAATAGAAGCATCTAATACTTTGTAAGATTTCTATCTTATCCAAATCATCTTCCTACCTGATACCTGATACAATTTCTTAAAATTCTACCATATTCCTATTAAAATCATTGGTTTTTTAATCAAATTAATATTTCTTATCAACATTCAATCGTTTTCGTTACATTTTTATCAATACACAGGTTGGTAGCGAAAACCTTTTTGTATAATTTTGGGATCAGAAAGTAAAAGTATAAGCTCAAAGATTCTCTTTTGTTATTAATCAATTAAAAGTCTCCTCTATTAATTGATAAAAGGATATTTCGAATATTCTTTCTAATGATTTAATATTACTTATCATGCAACTATTTAAACAACTAAAATATCTTTTGTGCTTTATACCAATTCTAGCCTTGGGTCAAAGTAGCGTTAAAGGTACTGTCATAGATTCTCAATCAAATGAGTCTCTACCCGGTGTCAACATCACTGTTGAAAAAAAGGGATTGGGTACTGTAACCGATTTTGATGGAAACTTTATTCTAGAAAAAGTTGAGCTAGACGACATTCTTACGTTTTCATATATCGGATATCGCACACAAGAAATCGAGTATATTGGGCAACCTAATCTTAGTATTGCCATGGAGGTAGATGATTCTTCTCTACAAGAAGTCGTACTGATTGGGTATGGTTCTGCCACCAAAGAAGATGTTACCGCTGCTGTAGCTAAAGTATCAGAAAAAGATTTTAACCAAGGAGCTATTACTTCTCCCGAGCAACTGATTGCTGCTAAAACACCTGGGGTTAGAGTAACCTCAGCTGGTGGTGCACCTGGTGCGGGGTCACAAATTCGCATTCGACAAGGGTCTTCTTTAAATGCGAGTAGTGATCCATTAATTGTAGTCGATGGAATCCCTTTAGAGCAAGATCGTAATCTTCAAGGTTCTAGAAATCCCTTGAATGCGATTAATCCTAGGGAGATTCAGGATTTTGTAATTCTTAAAGACGCTGCAGCAACAGCTATTTATGGATCTCGTGGTTCTAATGGGGTAATTTTAATTACTACCAAAAAGGCAGACCGAAATACGGGATGGAAATTGGATGTAGATGTAAAAGGGTCTTATGGATTGAATACTAACGAAATTGATGTGTTAGATGGAAATGCCTATACTCAATTTGTAAATGAATTCGCAGCGTCGGCAGGTGGAAATCCAGAACAATTTTTAAGAGGAGCTAACACCAACTGGCAAGATGAAATCTTTCAAAATAGTAGAGGTGTTATTTATGATGCTACAGTATCTAAAGGGTGGAAGAATACTACATTTCGTTTGAATTCAAATACCAATATCCAACGTGGAGCTTTGTTAAATGATGAATACAAACGTAGTGCTTGGAACCTCGCAGTAAACCAATTCTTATTAAACAATGATTTGAAGTTAACCTTAACTTCTAAAAACAGTTTCTCTAGAAATCGATTTGCAAACAACGATGCAATATCATCTGCTTTAAGATTCAACCCTACGAATCCTGTTTTTGATGCTAACGGAAACTTTTTCGAAGAAAGAGATTCGGATGGAAATATTGAAGTAAACGCCCCTGGTAATCCTCTTGGAATTCTACAACTAGATGACAACAGAGTAGAAGGTATTCGAAGCATCACCAACTTGAACATAGATTATAAAATCCCTTATGTCCCTGGACTTCGCTTCACCTTAAATACAGGTTTTGATTATGCAGAAGCAAAAGATGGAAGGCAGTTCCAACCTGGGAATTCGGGATTATTTAAAAACAACTTTGACAATCTTAGATTTTACAATGGTATCAACCGTAACCAATTATTGGATTTCTTCTTTAACTATAAGAAGAAAATCAATCCAATCAACACAGTAATGGATGTAACTGCTGGTTATTCCTATCAGGATTTTTTTGAATCTAATTTTACGACACGTACTAATAATGGCGAATTGGTAGACGAAGCTCCTATTATCAGAAGGAATAGACTTATAGGATATTTGGGAAGAGCAAGCTTTAATATTGCTAGCAAGTATTTGATCTCTGGTTCTGTAAGACGTGATTTATCCTCAAGATTTAGTGAAGACAATCGTGTGGGTATTTTTCCTGGTGCCTCTCTAGGTTGGAAATTACACAATGAAAAGTTTCTTAAAGATTCAAAAGTAATTTCTCAATTAAAGCTTCGTGCTGGTTGGGGTATTACTGGGCAACAAGAATTGACTCGTGATGTTTTTAGTAACGATTTACCTTTTCTACCTCTTATTGTAAACTCTGAGCCTGGTGCTTCAGTTCAATTTGGAAATAATTTTGTGCCAACAGCACGTATTGAGGCAACCAATAGAGATTTAAAGTGGGAAGAAACAGAAACCATCAATTATGGTTTAGACTTTGGTTTATTTGACAATCGAATTACGGGTAGTGTTGAATACTACAAGAAAGAAACTGATGATTTATTATCATTATTACCTGCCCCGGCTGGAACAACGACATCAGATTTCTTGATTGTAAATGCTGCGAGTACCAAGAGTGAAGGTGTTGAATTCGGAATCAATGCTGATATTATTAGAAACGAAAACTTCAAATGGAATGCTGGTTTCAATTTAACATATCAAGATCGTGAAATCACAAAACTAAATTTATCAGATGATGACGATTTCTTTATTCCCCAAGGAGGAATAGCTGGTGGGACTGGTAATACAATACAAATATTCCAACCAGGATTTGATCCGACGACCTTCTTTACTTTCCGTCAAATTTATGATGACAATGGAAGACCTATAGAAGGAGCCTATGTAGATGTAAATGGTGATAATCAAATTTCTGAAGCAGATCGTATAGCCTCAAAAGATGCTACTCCTGATTTCTTAGCAGGATTTACATCAACGTTTGAGTACAAAAATGTAGATCTAAATTTCACATTACGAGGGAATTTCGGTGCCTATAATTATAATAATGTGCAATCCTTCTTAGGAAATGTTTCTAATGCGCTGATCACTAGTGGTGACTTTATTGAAAATACTACAACAGACATTAGAAACTCTAATTTCCAAGCCGCTCAGTTCTTTTCTGATTACTATTTAGAAAAAGCAGATTTTGTTCGATTAGACAATATCACCTTAGGATATAATTTGCAAAAGGAAAAATTAAGATGGCGTTTTACGTTGACAGCAAATAACTTGTTTACTATAACGGATTATAGTGGAATTGACCCAGAACTTTTCGTTACCGATGCTGTTGGTGGAGCGCGAGAAGGAATTGATGATAAGTTTTACCCAAGACAAACTTCCTTGGTTCTTGGAGTTAATATGAAATTTTAAAAAAGACGAGTTATGTTTTTTAAATTAATAAAATACGTAAGCATTGTACTAGGTGTTAGCTTAACCTTAGTTTCATGTGAAGATGATTTAAACTTGACTCCTGAAGATGAAAGGATTACAAGTGAAAGAGTATTTATTAACCTAGATGGTTATCAAAGTGGTGTGGCCAAGCTTTATGCTGGCATTTCATTAAGTGGACAACGTGGCCCTTCTGGCTTACCCGATTTACAAGGCTTAGATGAAGGATTTTCTAACTATCTGCGTTTGTATTGGAAAATGCAAGAGTTAACTACCGACGAAGCAGTTATTGCTTGGAATGACGGTACTTTACGTGATCTACATTCCCAAAACTGGACAGCAGGTAACGAATTTATTCGTACCATGTATGACCGTATCTTTTTTCAAATCGCAAGTATTAATGCCTTTTTAAGAGAAGCAGATCCAGGTGTCGTTAGTGGAAAAGGAATTAGTGGAGCTGATGCTGAAACTATTGCCGAATTTAGAGCTGAAGCGCGTTTTTTACGAGCATTGAGTTACTGGCATGCGTTGGATTTATATGGAACTCCAACTTTTGTAACTGAGAATGATCCTACGGCTGGTTTTTTACCTCCTCAAACAAATCAAGCTGATTTATTTGCTTATATCGAGTCGGAATTATTGGATATTGAAGATGATATCGCAGGGGCTAGAAGTAACGAATATGGAAGAGCAGATAGAGGAGCTGTATGGATGTTATTGGCAAAATTATATTTAAATGCTGAAGTATACGGAGCTGGAAATCGCTACAATGATTGTATTACCTATTGTAACAATATCATTAATGCAGGATATTCGATTCCTGCTGTACCCTATAGCTATTTATTTATCGCTGATAATGACACTAATGGAGCTGAAGAAGAAGTAATTTTCACGATTCCTTTTGATGGAATCAATACGCAATCTTTTGGAGGTACTACTTTTATTGTACATGCCGCTGTTGGTGGGAATATGAACCCAAGAGCCGATTTTGGAATCAATGGTGGATGGTTTGGCCTTCGAACTACGAGTGCTTTGATCAATCAATTTGGAACGCCAGTCAATCAAGAAGAAGTATTTCAACGCGATGATACTGGGAACATTGTATTAGGTGAAGATGGTAATCCTATATCACTAGGTTTCCAAGAAATTTGGAATGATAAACGTTTAATTGCTCATACACCTGGTCAAAATCTAGAAATCGAAAATATAGGTGCTTTCAATGATGGATATGCGATTAGTAAGTATACGAACATCAGCAGCACAGGACAAGTAGGTTCGGATCCTGATAATCATCCCGATACAGATTTCCCAATGTTCCGCCTAGCTGATGTTTACTTAATGTATGCTGAAGCTACTTTAAAAGGAACTTCTGGTGATATAGGTACTGCGGTTGGTTATATTAATCAATTAAGAGAACGAGCTCATGAAGGTTCTAGTTCTTTTAATATTGCTGCAAGCGACCTTACGGAAGACTTTGTATTGGACGAACGTGCGAGAGAATTATATTGGGAGGCACATCGCAGAACAGATTTAATTCGCAATAGACAATTTACCGAAAATGGTATATGGCCATTTAAAGGAGGAGAAAATATTCCCGAAGGACAGACCACTGATACTTTTAGAAACTTAATGCCAATTCCTGCTACTCAACTAGCATTGAATCCTAATTTAAGACAAAACTCAGACGAATATTAATAATAAATAGTAGTAGTGTTTTTAGCACTATACCCAACTTGTTTTGTTTAGTACGTTATTCCTAGAATACTCCTAACAAAACAAGTAACGGGTATCCCTTGCCTAAACTCAACGAGAAAAACACACTCTAAATTACTTATACGATTTACTAACAAAATAATATCTAATCAAAATTGTAGAAATCATGAAACAATTATTTGCATATATTTTATTAGCTTTTACCATCCTATGTATAGGTTGCGAAGAAAGCGATGACATTCAATTTACTGAAAATGGAGGTACTGCTCCTACTATTTTAACGGGATCAGAAAGCATCACATTAAATAAGGATTTGGAAGGAACTAAAGCTTTAACTCTTGTGTGGGAAAAAGCAGAAATTGACTCTCCAACACCAATTACATACACGGTAGAATTAGCAGCTGCAGGAACTGAATTTGCGACTCCTTTTAATGCTGCCTCTACCACAGAAACATTCGTTACATGGACTGTTGAAGAATTCAATGCCGCAGTAATTCAGGCAGGTTTAGAACCTGGTATTGAAGGAGCTGTTGAAGCGCGCGTTATTTCAGCTATCGGATCTACAGGAAGTATCGCTCAGTTTAGTGATGCGATCACATACTTTGCTACACCTTATACGAATAAAGCTCCAGAATTATTCTTAGTAGGAGCATTTCAAGCTTATTATGGAAGAAATGCATGGACGCCAACTGAGGCTTTCCAAATGAATTACATTGGAGATGGAAGTACACAAATTTTTGAAGGGTATATCAAACTTGGAGCTGATGATGGATTCAAATTTATAAGTGCAGCAGCAGATTGGGGAACTCTAGACGGAAATTACGGAACTATTGATGGTGCACAAGATGGTAATATCACTAATGATGGTGGTAGTAGTGATGTAAAACCAGGTGTCGCTGGCTTGTACTATGTTCAAGTAGATATTGATAATCTAGCTTACCAAATTATACGAATGGATTGGGGAATCATAGGTGCTGCAACTCCGCTTGGATGGGATGGTGAAACCGCAATGACTTATGATTTTGATGCAAATCAATACACTATTACTACTACTCTTGTAGATGGAGAAATGAAACTTCGTAGTAAAAACACTAGTAATGCCATCTTTGGAGCTGATGAAGACTGGAAATTTAATGTAGGTGATTCTGGTGATGAAGCTGTAGCTGCCGATACAGGTGATGGAAACTTTGCCGTTTCAGCAGGGAACTATACGATCTCCCTAGGAATAGGTATCGATGGTAAGGCTACCACTGGAATTACACAAAACTAAGACATGAAAATGCTTTTAAAATCTAAAAAAATAAATTTTGTTTGGTTATGCTGTTTAGCAATCTTCGCTTTCTCTTGTTCGGAAGGCGGAGATGGCGACAGTAGCCCTCAAAACGATCAAGAATCGCCCAATACACCCGGTGGAGTTTCTAGACTTAACCTCAGCCAACTAAATGCTAATGATGGTGTTATGATGCAGGCTTTCTATTGGGACGTAGAGCCTAAAGGAGAATGGTATAATATCATTAGCTCTAAAATTGAAGATTGGAAATCTAATGGTATCAATCGAATTTGGTTGCCACCTCCCTCAAAGGGTCAATCGGGATTCAATTCTATGGGATATGATCCTTCTGACTATTTTGATTTAGGTGAATTTGAACAACACGGAACTATCGAAACTCGCTTTGGATCTAAAGCAGAATTAAAAAGCCTAATTGATTTATCACATCAAAATAATATTGAAGTGATTGCAGATATTGTTATGGGACATAATTCTGGAGGAGGAAAGCAAGAAAATCCTTTTAGAGGTGGAGAAGAAGTGTATACTTTATTTAATGAAATGAATGGTAATGCTTCTGGAAAATTCAATAGAACGAACGAACATTTTCACCCAAATGACATCCATGATAATGATGAAGAAGCCCTCTTTTTTGCCGAAACAGATTTATGTCACGACCAACCTTATGTTAGAGAGTGGTTATGGGAAAGAAACGATTCTTTTGCCGAATTTTTAAAAGATTTTGGTTTTGATGGATGGCGATTCGATTATGTTAAAAGTTTTAATCCTAAATATGTAAAGGCTTGGAATGATAAAGTTGGGGGCTTTTCAGTGGGTGAAAATTTTGATGGTAATGGTCAAGTGCTAAAAAAATGGGTAGAAGACTCTGGCTCTCCTGCCTTTGATTTTGCGTGCTTTTACAAATTAGATGAAGCCTTAGATCGTCATCAAGATTTAACTTTTTTAGATCGTGATATGTTACGTAAAATTTATCCTGAACAGGCTGTCACTTTTACAGCAAATCACGATACAGAAAAAGATGAAAATCCTAATAACCGTATTAGTTTGGCGAATAAATTATTAGCATATGCATACATCTTAACACATGATGGTTACCCTTGTATTTTTATTAGTGACTATGACAATACTGTTTTAAATAAGAAGTTGCAAAACCTTATTGCCATTTATAATGGCTTAGCTACAGGTGCTATTAAAACATTAAAAGTCTCCGAGAAAGAATACATCATGCAACGTGAAGGCACAACGACTAATCCAGGACTCATTCTATACATGAATATTGATAGAAGAGCTAACAGTTTTGAAGTTACTTCAAAATGGAAAAATGCTCAATTATTAGACTATTCGGGTAATGTAAATGAAGTATTAAATACTGATGCTAACGGAGTAACAACTATTAAAGCTCCTGCCAATAGTTTTGCTATCTGGTCTTTAGGGGAATAAATTTTAAAGTAATGTAGTTAACACAAAAAACAAAGAATAGTTTTTTTTCATAATTGTGCTTATTTATTTTTGAGCTCATAGAGGTTACTTTTTTAAGTAGCCTCTTATTTTTTCCGTAACCAATACTGTGTCCTTCCTAATAAAGAAAACCCAATAAAACCTCTAACTTTTAACTTATTATCGTTTTCCAATTCAACATAACACTTGTATACATTTCCTGATTCGGGATCCGTAATTGTGCCTCCGCCATATTGAGCTCCTTTAAGCGTTAAGCCCTCTATAATTTCCATTCCCAAAATAGGTTTGTTATGCTTATCCCCTTGGCAAGAAGTACATAAATCTGGGGCTGTTCCTTCAAATTTCTTGACAATCTTCCCATAAAATAAGTCTCCTCTTTTATAAATCGAAACTATAGAACGTTTCTTACCTGATGTATCGTCATACGTTTCCCATGCTCCTTCTATAGTTTGTGCACTAAGCCCACTAAAACAAAAAACAAACAGGAATAATAACGCTATTCTAATCATAATCATTTATTTACTCTAAAGTAAGAAATCGACGATCCTATTACAAACACTTAAGTACGTAATCATAATTCCTCTTATTAAAATCAAATACAATCCTTTGAAAATTCACATAAATATTAGCTAAAAATGAACTCCAGAATGCTCTTTTCACAATTTTTGTTGTCTTTATTATTCCTACTGAAATGAAATCTGTAAAAATATTTTACAGAGTATTAAAATATTTTTTGTCTTCACTAATTCTATTAAAATTCACAAAAACTCCAATAAAATCAACATACATAGCAGATTATCTCTCACAAAGATCTGTTGAAATTAGTTTTTAAAATATTAAAATTTAGTACTATGTATTACATAATACCTTTTTAAAGATATATATTTGCATAGACAAACACCTCAGATGAGAACAATTGTGACTATGAGCCTTTATAAATATTCTAAAAAAGCAGCCAATGAAAATTGAAAACACCAAAGCTCAAATGCGAAAAGGCGTACTCGAATATTGCATCCTTTCTATTTTAAAACAAGGAGATGCTTATGTCGCAGAAATATTATCTACGTTAAAAGAATCGAAAATGTTAGTTGTTGAAGGAACTGTATATCCGTTAATGACTAGACTAAAGAATGCCGAATTACTGAGTTACCGATGGGAAGAATCGACTTCGGGACCACCAAGAAAATATTATTCGATCACCCCAAAAGGAGATCAATTTCTAGAAGAATTACACACTACTTGGTCTGACTTATCCAACGCTGTACAACACATTACCAACTTAAACAAAAACTAAAAAATCATGAATAAAACTGTAGATATAAATTTAGCTGGGTTTCTCTTCCATATTGATGAAGAAGCCTATGCCAGACTAAAACAATATTTAAACGCCGTAGAAGCGTCTCTTAAAAATGATCCTGGTAAAAGTGAGATCATGTCTGATATTGAAGCGCGCATTGCCGAATTATTTTTTGACAAACAAGCTTTCCAAAATCAAGTAATTAACACAGGTATGGTAGAGGAAGTGATTGCTATCATGGGAGAACCTGAAGATTATGAAATTGATGATACAGAAGCTCCAATAAATGAAAAAAGTGCTGAGACTAATACTGAAAGTAATCCTGCGAAGAAACTGTATAGAGATGCAAATGACGCTTATGCAGGTGGGGTATCTTCGGGGTTAGGGCACTATTTTAATATCGAGCCTTTTTGGATTCGTTTAGCATGGGTTTTACTAACCATTTTTACTAGTGGAAGTTTCATCTTGATCTATTTAGGATTCTGGTTTTTTGTACCCAGAGCGAACACTACTGCCGAGCAATTAGAAATGAAAGGTCAAGCCGTTAATCTTAATAATATTGGGCAGTCAATACGAGATGGCAGTGACAATATTCAAAGAAAGTCTGCTACTTTTTTTGAGAATGCCGGAGAAATACTAAAAAAACTCCTTACATTTTTAATTAAATTCTTCGGTGCATATCTTGTCTTTATAGCTTCAGTTGTTATTATAGGAAGTTTAATCACGGTTACAAGTATTTTCATCTTTAAAGCAGGAGAAAATTATTGGTACGATTTCTTAAGTGCAGCTAATATTGGTATCCCATACCAATTAATGGGACTCCCTATTTTCTTACTTGTTGCTATACCAATGTTTTTCCTAGGTTTTTTAGGAATGCGCCTATTACTAAAAAGGTCAAAAGCCATCAACAAACCTATCATTTTCAGTCTTATTGGATTATGGTTTTTAAGTGGAATTATTGTTGGAGTATTCATCTATAAAGAAGTGAATGAGCGAAGCCAACAAGCATTTATTCATGATACTACCGAGCTTCCTTTTACTGCAAAAGATACCTTAACTATATCTGCTCTTACGAACCTTTCCGATACTCAGGAAACAAATTTATCAAGAAGTGGCTTTGAAAATAATAGTTTTTCTGTAAACTATGATGCTGGAGAAAAAAGAATACTACTCCACAAAACACATCTTTATGTAAAGCCTTCTTCGGACGAGAAAGCATACATAAAAATTAGTAAGCTGGGAAGAGGAAAAAACTTTGATAGTGCCAAAGCAAATGCCGAAGCCATATCTTATGATTATAAAATAGAGGGCAACAAACTGATATTATCAAAAGATGCAATTACGGCTTTTCAAAATGAATGGAAAAACCAGCACTTATATATCAATCTATTTATCCCAGAAGGCATGACTGTAATTGGGAATCAAAGTACGACACAAATGAATCGTAATGCATGGGATGAATCTACTTCTTTAAACCATAAGGAAGGAAAATATGTGACCATGGAAAATCAAAAGCTAATTTGTACTTCTTGCAATACTTCCGAAACTATGCATCATGATCATAAGGAGAATTACATCAATGATAATGGCATTAATCTAAACTTCACAGGAGATAACAATGAAAAATTCCATTTGAAGATTGACGAAAGCGGTATTCACATAGAAGGAAAAGATAATAACGAAGATTTTAAATTAAACATCGATGAAAATGGGATACAAATTGATGGAAATACGGACTAGAACTCTTTACAGAAATAAGCCTCTACATTTTTCATAGTTCACAATTAAGTTACCTACGAGCAGGCTCCTAATTTGGGGCAAGGAGCCTTGCTCGTTTTTCTCTCAAAATGAAAAACAACTAACCAACAACTTTTATATGCAAACGAACTCGACACTCAAGCAAACATCGAATACCTTAAGGGTACTTTACCTTTTATGGATGGGCATTGGTATTTTTTCTATCATGTATGTCCCCAATAAATTAATCAATTGGGAAGATGTCAACGCTACAACAAATAATCTAGTCAATAATGAATTCCTTTACAGAGCAGGAATACTCGGTAGGTTTATTACCCAATTATTATTTATCCCTGTTGTTTTACAATTAAATAAACTTTTAAAATCTATAAATCAAGAGGTTTCTCTTTACATGGTAGTGCTGTCTTTAATTGCAGTGCCTATAGCGATGGTAAATACTTTTAATGATACCGCAGCACTTTTAAGTGTAAGCGACCCTGATCAAATGATGCTTTACCTTAAACTAAGTAGTCAAGGTATTTGGATTGCAGAAATTTTTTGGGGCTTATGGTTATTTCCTTTAGGGTATTTAGTTTATAAATCTGAACTGTTTCCTAAAATCGTAGGAATAGCACTTATCATTGGAGGAATTGGATATACGATTTATGGAACAGGTAATATTCTTTCTCCAGATCACTACAGCCTTTGGTCTAAATTTGAAACCTTAAATCTTGGAGAGATGGTATTTGTACTATGGATCATTTTAGTTGGTGCTAAAATGCCCAAAGAAGAAACACGTCTAAAAAATTGGTAACCTACACAAACATTAACTCTTAATTATAAGTCAGATTGAGCGCAGTCGAAATCTATTAAGCCTGTCGAAATTCCTATATGTTCAATAGATTTCGACGGCGCTCAATCTGACTATATCTTTTAATTAAAAACTACTGAATAAATGGATCACTCCATTTTGGATTTGTATACATATCAGATCCCGAAAGCGTTTTTATAAATGCTTCTAAAGCCAACATATCACCTTCCGACATATTTAATTGTTGTCCATTTTGCCCTGGACCTCCCCTTAACCTTCTATCCAAATTGTTATTACCTGTAGCATCGATATCATTATAATGCTCCAATACTTGCCTAAAAGTTGTTTTACTTGCATCATGCATTAATGCTCCATTCAACACTCCATTACTATTAAATACATCTCTTAAACTAGGAGAACGAGTAATGGTGAGGTCGATATCGTTAGAAGCAAATATTCCTATAACTCCATTGTTTAGAGATTCTGGATCGATATCAAACTCAGGTGCTCGGTGACATCCTGCACAACCCACTCCTCCTCTATCTGGAGGCAATAAAAACAATTGCTTACCTCGATTCTCTTCTGCGGTGAAATTTGCAAAATCTTGCCCATCGTTTCCTGCATTATTTCTACCCACATCATATTTCGAATCAAAAGATTGAATACTTCTAATAAAATTAGCTAACGCTTCCTGCATTCTATTTTCTGTAATAGCAGTATCACCATATGCAAATGAAAACAGTTCTTGATAATAATCTAAATCGGCTAACTTTTCAGTTAAATCTTTAATAGAAGGGGCTCCATCTTCTCCACTAAATCCCATCTCTAAATGATCTTGAATAGGCATGGTTGTTTGATCTTCCAATGTATTGGCACGCTCATCCCAAAAGAAACGAACCTCATCCGAAAAACGACTATTCACCAAACGCATACTATGACGTCCCGTAGTTCCATTGACTCCTTGGCTTACTAAATCCATATCACTAAAAGCTGTTGATTGCTGGTGACAGCTAGAACAAGAGACTGTATTATCTACAGAAAGCTGTTTATCATAAAAAAGCACGCGTCCTAGAGTAGCCTTTGCATTCGTAATCTCATTACTCCCTGTATTATCTTTTACGATATAACTAGGTTTAGATTGATTCGCATAATTGGAAAGCGCTTCTAGGTCAATATGACTTCCAAAATATTGTTCCAACATGGATGATGTCTCCTCTGTTACTGTTCCCTCTGCGGTATCATCAACTTCTTCTGGTCCTGCTACAACTGTCGGCTCGTCGCTCCCATCATCTGAAGAACAAGAAAGGCAGCTTGTTAAAATAGCAGCCGTCAAACAAAAAGTCCCCCATATTTTAATATAATTTGTCATTTGAATATAGATTTAAGGTTAATGATAATGTAAAACAGGTTATTACAGCTTTCTTACAATTATATGACGATCAATGTATTAAATAGTTTAATTCAAATACCTGTAATTCAGTAAATTAACATTTAAATTCAGCCAACGACAACAATTATTCAGTGAAGTTTAATCTGATAAATCTCAAAAAAACAGAAACAGGTCTTCGAGGACTACTAGTTCATACTTAATATCGTATAATGATTAAGCTAGATTAGGTTACAAGTAATTCACCTTTTTCTCAATAAAAGCGAAATCTATTTTATGTGGTTTCTTTTTTAACTCTGTTGAAATGATCACTAATGTTTCCAAAGAGCGTTCTTGATCATCGAAGTTGGAAACAAAATAAAGTGCTCTTAGCTGTTCTACTACACCTTGAAGTATTTCAATTCTTTCAGTAGAGTGAGTATTAGCCGTAGCAATTGAAGTCTTTTTCTTTAAAAAAAATGCTAACATAGTCTTGGGTAGGTTGGTAACTAAAATCTAGGCATATTTACATAAAACTTTAAAAGCGAAATTTAGAATTGAGTGAACCACTTATACTTTTCAGTAAAACGTTTTAACTAATAAGTAAAAAAAAATGAGTCATATTTCTTAAAGCTCTAATTTTGAAATCTGGTATTTCTCTATACCTACCTTTTTATATGAAAGCAATCTGGAGATTTAGTATTCAAGTAGTATTATGGTTAATGTTATGGTCATTATTAACATTGACTCGAGGGCTCTATAAACATTTTATAATTATCAATCTATTGACATGGATTGCTCAAATTGGTTGCCTTGCTACTATCATTTTCTTATTAGCTCCCAAACTTTTGCAACAGAAAAAGTTTGTCTTATATGCAATCTACTCGGTGTTATTAATATTTATTACTGCGAGTTTAATTCCCAAACCTATGGGGCCACCTAATAGTGATAAACCAAGAATGGGTGAACCACATCATAGAACTCCACATCCTCCTCCGCCTCCACATTTAGATCCTAATCATATACCATCTCCATTTAATGTAGATCGTCCCGTTACTAGAGAAATCATTAATGTCTTATTCATTTCGCTTTCTATCATTTTAGCAACGGCTATTGAAATTTTTATTCTAGCACAAAAACGGGAAGAAGAAAAAAATAAGATTCTAGGGGAAAATTTAAAAACCGAGCTAAAACTACTGCGCTCTCAAATTAATCCTCATTTCTTATTCAATACATTAAATAACATCTATGCACTTTCGGCTATAGATACTGAAAAGACACAAAAAAGCATTAGTTATCTCTCCGATATGTTACGCTATGTTATATATGAATGCGAGCATATTGAAGTCCCTATTAGAAAAGAGATTTTATATATTCAGAATTACATCAAACTATTTTCTTTAAAAAGTAGTAAACCGTACAATATTACTTTTAGTGAAGACATAGAAAATGAAGAAACCTTCATTGCCCCTATGCTTCTTATTCCTTTTATCGAAAATGCTTTTAAACATAGTAATATTGAGAAACCGATAAATTTCATTGATATTCAACTGATTTCAAAAAAAGACCGTATTGTTTTTCAAGTAAAAAATAGTATTCCGCAACAAAAAATGGAAACTGATAAACAAGGTGGTGTTGGTAATGTGAATGTCCAAAAAAGATTGAGTATTTTGTATCCCAACAGGCATCAATTAATTATTAATGATGCTATGGGTATTTATGAAGTAACCTTAGAACTTACAGGACATGCAAAAGCTTAAATGTGTAGTCATCGATGATGAAGAATTGGCAAGGCAATTGATACTTAGCCATATCGAAAAAGTAGATTTTTTAGAAGCTATAAATGATTTTGAAAATCCAATTGAAGCCATTCCCTTAATAAAATCGAGCAGTATAGATGTCATTTTTTTAGACATTCAAATGCCCGAAATCAAAGGAACGGATTTTGCTAGATTATTAGGAAATAAAATTCAAGTAATATTTACAACAGCATATTCGGAATATGCTTTGGAAGGGTTTGACCTAAATGCAGTGGATTATTTGCTAAAACCAATTACGTTTGATCGTTTTTTACAGTCCACTCAAAAATTAAAATTAACGAGTGCTCCTTCACAAGAAATCGAAGGTGACAATCATATCACAATAAAGTCTGGTTATGACCTATACAAAGTATCATTTTCATCCATCATTTATATTGAAAGTGATAGTGAATATGTAATTTATCATACTGGAGATAAAAAAATCATGAGCAATCAGTCTTTAAAAGAATTGCTGACAAGACTCCCCAAAGAGCAGTTTATGCGTATACACCGTTCTTACATCATTAACACTCAATTTGCAACAGCTTTAAAAGGAAAAAATTTACACCTAGGGGATGCTACTGTATTACCAATAAGTAATACATATTACGAAGATGTAAAAGACACTATTTTTTAGAGTATACATTCATTTTGAGTGTCTAAAAATACTAATTAAGTATAGTACATTTCGGTATCGTTCGATGTACTATAATTTCCCAATCATAATTTCTAAATGGTTTCTAGAAATATTGATATCTTACATATTCATTTAACCATTACCAATGAAGTATTATTCGTTTCTTTCTGCTATCAGCTTTTTACTTTCAATAACCATGCACGCACAAAAGACCTATTTATTTGCAGGTGGCTATACTAAAGATCAAAAAGGAGAAGGGATCCAAGTATTTGAATTTGATACTGAAAATGGTCATGTTTCGAAAGTTTCATCTATTGACGATATTGTAAATGCTGGGTATTTTGAATTAAATTCGGAAGGAACCTATTTATATACTTGTAATGATCTTGGCTGGGAAAAAGAAGGGAAAGTAAGTGTATACGCTTTTAATTCGCAAACACTCTCTTTTGATTTGAAACAGCAACTTAATAGCGAAGGACACAATCCTTGTCACGTGGCTATTGATGGAAAAAATCAAAAATTGGCAATCTCGAATTATACGCAATCTAGTGGTGCTGTTTTTAATATTCTTTCCAATGGAAATCTAAAAGAACAACCTACGGTATTTAAATTTGAAGGAAATAGTATCATGAAAAGCAGACAAGAAGCTTCTCATGTGCACTCTGCTAATTTTAGTCCCGATAGTAAATTGCTGTATCTCCAAGATTTGGGTCTCGATAAAATTCATGCTATATGCCTGACTAAAAATGAACCTGAAGTATCAAAAAAGTATTCCTTAAAAACAACTGAAGGTGCAGGCCCTCGCCACTTTACGTTTCACCCTAACGGAAAATTTGCTTACACAATTAACGAATTAAATGGAACGGTATCTAGTTACTGCTATAAAAAAGGACGATTAAAAGAAATTGATACAGATTTTTCATATTCTAAAAAGCAAGACAGTTATGGATCGGCTGACATTCATATTTCTCCTGATGGTAAATTTCTTTACACTTCTAATCGTTGGGAAAATGAGAATACCATTGCTATTTTTAAAATAGATTCGAAGAATGGAAACCTAGAATTAGTAGGGCATCAATCTACACATGGAGACCACCCAAGGAATTTTGTCATTGACCCTTCTGGTAATTTTTTATTAGTAGCCAATAGAAATACAAATAATATTGTATTCTTTAAACGCGATCAAACTACAGGTTTACTCACAAAAACAGAGCAAGAAATTAAAATGAATGAACCTACCTGTTTAAAGTTTCAATCTTATCGTTGATACCTCGTAACTTTTTATATTTTTGTCCTCCAAATAATAGAAGAGTGGCCGAGTGGTTTATGGCGCACGCCTGGAAAGCGTGTTTACGGAAACGTATCGAGGGTTCGAATCCCTTCTCTTCTGCGAGACAGGACAAGTTTTTATTTTTATCGACTTGTCCTTTTCATTCTTCGCAATACGATCAATAGCAACTATTTTTACAGCAATCTCCAATTACTATAAGCCTACTGCATTTACTTTAGCTATAAATGAAATGTTATATCTTTCTTAACAACACCATTTTATACAAAAAAAATTAACGTACTTAGTTCTCAAACAACTAACGAACTAAACTAAAATGCAAAATCATAGAAATTTCTATTTCTCTTATAATATCATTTGCCTATTACTACTTACAACTGTTTTTTCATGTTCAGATGTTGAAAATTCAGATCTTAAACTAAATGATGATGTAGTTACAGAAAACCCAACTACAGCAATCCCTGTTGAAGAAGTTCCTGAAATAACACCCTGCAGTTTCGATTGGAGTATGATCACTGAAAATGAAGTTGTAATTATAGATTGCACCTATGATTTGAATAATGAAAAAATCCAAATACCTAAAGGGGTTACAATTCAATATAAAGAAGGAACTATCATAAATGGGACATTAGAGTTTAATGGAAATAATATTATCGATGGAGAATTATTACATCATACCTTAACGATATCTGGTGAAGTCACCTTATCCAAAGATACTTTTGAATTTTCTCCTAAAAAATGGAACATTACAGAAGGTATTGTTGACGATCTAATTGCTCGAGAAAATCGCGACATTTTAGAAAATGCCATGATCTTTACCAAAAACATGGGGGCTAAAACATTTATGACAGACAAAATGGATGCTTTTTTTAATGTTGATGAGCCAGAAACGCTACGCCCATCAATCGCTGCAATTAATGTTCCTTCGAACTTTACATTAAAAATGAGTGACAATACTCATCTTAGAATGCAACCAAATGCTGCTATTAGGCCCACACTTTTAGCTACACATTTAGGTGAAAACATTGTTATTGATGGTGGAATATTACATGGAGATCGAGATGAGCATGACTACAATACAATCAGTAGTACTCATGAATGGGGACATTTACTTAGAATTTCAGGAACTAAAAATTCTGTGTTTAGAAATATGACTTTCATGGATGCCACAGGAGATGGTATTGATGTGCATGCTATTGGCCATTCTTTTGATCCTTTTTATACTTTCTGTGATAATGTCACTATTGAAAATAACACTTTTATAAGAAATCGAAGAAATCATATTTCTATCACAGATGGAAGAAACATTATAGTAGACAGCAATCAATTTATAGATGCGAGTATCCATACCGATAATTCTAGAGGAGTTGCACCAGGGTTTGCTATAGATGTAGAAGCTGTTAGGCATGGAAATCCAAGAGGAATTTCGGAAATCGCTGAAGACATTACCATTAAAAATAATACAGAAAAAGGAGGTCGTTTAGGCGCTGTAACCGTTCATACTGGTGATCGCGTGACTATTGAAAATAATATTTTTGAAAACAACATCTCTTATTCTACCTCTATCGGAACCATTATTAGAAATAATGAAATTACAGGTATAACAGAAAAAAACACTGAACTAGGTATTGCTATTACCGCTGGAAGAAGTGACCTATATGACAAAAATTATGACGGGAGAGTATATGGAAACACGATTAAAGATTATGCTATTGGGATGGTTTTAACCAATAAAGACCTAGAAGCCTACGATAATCAAATTGTAGATTGTAAAGTAGGTATTAATATTGCTACGCTTAGAAATTCAAAAATTTACAACAATACCATAAAAAGTAATCGTGAAAATAGCGACGGTATAGTTAGTCACCCAACGATAGAATACATGGATGGTGTCACTGTAGGCTTAGAAAACAAAGGAAACTTAGTCGAAGTAACCAGAACTCCTTTAAAATTTGTGAATGTCAATATAGCAGCAGATCAAACTGATTTTAAATTAATGATTAATTACAATACAATTAATTCTACCTCAACATGCACGTTTGCTAATTCACATGGGTTTGATGCTTCAAATAACACAATACAAGAAGGAGGAATCCGCTTATCAGAAGTTGAAAGGGCAAATTTTACAGGAAATAATATTACTTCGACTGTTGCTAATGGTATTCGAATAGACGCCGGGTGTAACAACTTATTAATTTCTGAAAACACTATTGAAGTGAGTGGGACAAACCTAGTGTGTATTAAAGATAACAGTAGTGGCGCTGTAAACATTACCCTAGAAGACAATTCTTGCAATTAATTTTAATACATAAAGTCCTCTCTAACACCACAAAGCAATCGTTTCTTGATGCTAATTAGTACAAATTCTCATTAAAAAGAGCAATTACAACATTACTTTTAGTCAATTATGTCAAAAAATTTTACAGACTAAAAAATAAAATTTAAAAAACACCAAGCTCACCTCAACCTATATAAACACTAGCATTTCATTTATTTTGAATTAAAATTTCATAATTTTTCTTGTAAGAATTTTCTTAAACACTTGTTTTTAAGTCAAAAACATTTATACATTTGTAGTGTACTAGATAACTAATACACTAAATTATGATACAAATCAATAATCTTAGTTTTTACTATAAAAAGAAAAAGCCCATTCTATCTAATCTAGATTTCTCACTAGAACAAGGTAAAATATATGGCCTTTTCGGAATTAATGGAAGTGGTAAGACTACTCTACTTCATGCTCTGTGCGGTATGAATTTCCCTAAAGAAGGAAGCATTACTGTAAATGAATATCAACCAAAACAACGAACCTCAAATTTCTTGCAACAGTTATTTTTTGTTCCAGATGCTGTGGAGTTACCCAAAATGCGATTAGAGCGTTTTGTGAACATCTACTCGGTATACTACCCTTCTTTTTCTGAAAAAGAATTAAGAAACTATTTAAACATTTTCAATATCGACCTATTACAGAAGTTGGGTGATATGTCTTTCGGGCAACAAAAAAAGTTTCATTTGGCTTTTGCTATGGCTTGTAACACTAAAGTTTTATTGTTAGACGAGCCCACCAATGGTTTAGATATTCCATCTAAGGATCAGTTTAGAAAATTGATGCTACAATCTATGAAAGACGATAAAATTGTAATTATCTCGACACATCAAGCCCGAGATTTAGATCAAATCATAGATCATGTACTAGTGCTCCATGATGAACATATACTCGTCAACCAAGGACTAAATGAACTTTCGAAAAAAATAAAATACAGTACCTATGAAAATATAGATGACATAAACAAATCTCTGGTTTTAAACTACAAAACAAGTCTAAAGGGTGTTGAAGTCTTAGAAAAAAATATTGATAACGATTTTACCGATTTCCCTATTGAGTTTTTTATTCATACCTGTATTGAAAAACCTATTGAAATTAAAGAAATATTAACCCACTAAAAGAACACCTATGAAATTTAGTATGAAACGTTTTGTAAATCAGGGGTACTTATTTTTTACTCAAAACATAAAAACGCTATTAGCCTACTTTGGTTTGTACACTATTGGGTTAATATTAGTATATACATTTATAGCAGGAGTAGCATCTGGTATAGCCTTACCTGAACAAACAACAGCACTTCCTCCTGCATTTTTTTATGCGATGGACTTCATGGTTGTAATTATCTCCTGGGTAACATTATATGCTGTATTACAGCACATTTTAAAAAGAAGGTATCACAATACCAATATTACTATTAGCTATTTCCTAACACCTTCTAGTGCTTTTGAAAAATGGTTATTTGATATTTTCGTTATTGTCTTAGGCTTTACTTTGACCAATCTTGGGTTAATGTATCTTATAAGTAAAGGAGTAACATATTCTTTTTCTCAATATGCAGACAATGATAGTATAGGCGTTATTTTTCAGGATTCAAAGACACTTTTAGCAACTATACTTATTATGACTATTGGTCTTAGTCTACAAGTAGTAGACTTTATGAAAAATGACTCTAAAAAATGGAAATGGCAAGCGGTAGGAGGTATTACCTTTTTCATTCTATTTCCTATTAGTTGGTTGTTAGACTACCTTTTCTTTGGAAATACCTATAATGCTCAAAACCCATTCACTCGTATGCCCCTTCAAGGACTTAACATCCCTAACTCTTTCGAAAAGCATGAAAATTATGGTATTACAAGCCCTTGGGCTTTAGATGACATAAGTATCTATTTCTTAATTCCCTGTATCATATTCATCTGGGCAATACACTTTTTCAAAATTAAAGAATTCGAAATATGAGTGGAGGGTTTAAAAAACAGCAAGCGATTTATGAGCAGATAGCCGACACCATTTGTGAACGCATTTTGCAGGGAACGCTTGAGGAAGATGGAAAAATTTCGAGTATTCGAGAAACAGCTATTACAATGGAAGTTAATCCAAATACTGTTCAACGCGCCTATGAATGGCTACAACAACAAGAAATCATTTATACCAAAAGAGGTCGAGGTTATTTTGTAAACTCTGGAGCTATGGAAAAAGTAAAACAAACAAAAAAAGAACAATTAATAAACGAGGTGTTACCAGACTTTTTTAAGTCTTTACAATTATTGCAAATTACCCCAGAAGAGGTATTGACAAAGTATCAGAAATTTTTAAAAGGAAAAACGTCATGAAAATTCATAAAATACTTACTGTAGCATTTATTGCTTTCTTAATCGGATTTATTGTATTAGAAAAGGTAGTCTTAAAAAAACAGGTTTCACAAATAGATAAAAATGATCGTTTTGGAGGTTATCATTTGCAACAATCATTACCTCCTTTTAAACATGTAGTTGTTACTGGAAACGACGCAGGGATTACCAAATTTTTTCAAGGGATGAAATCTCGCTCAATACGTTATAATGATTCCATGAAAGACCAGTTTATTGCAAGGGTTAAAAATGACACTCTATTTATTGACTATAAAGAATCTATGAGCCTCAATCAGAAATCCATTTTTAATGTAGGGGCAAATAATTTAAATAATGTAGCTATATTCTACGATACGATAGCCTCTATTCGTATTTCAAAAAACAGGACTTATGTTTTGGCAAATGAATTAAAAAGCTTGAAAGTGAATGCTGAAAAAAATAGCTGGTTTTGTCTACATGGCTCTAAAGTTGGTTACTTAGATATAACACTAGATAAAAGTCTTGCTAATTTCAATTTTGGACCTTCCACATATACAGATAGTATCACAGCTAATATTGACAACCATTCTAATCTGGCTTTAAAAAACTTATTTACTAAAAAACATAATCTGAAGGCTTCAGAAGATTCTAAAATTGATAGAGAAGGGTTTAACGAAGCTCATATACCTTAGTAGTACATAGTATTTAGTAGTCAGTATAAGATATATAATTGCCTTTCGCCATGCGATAAGTGCCAAGATTCTGATTGCCTAAACTCAAGGTAAAGCATACCATTGAATACGTTTTTAAAACAAAAAATATAAATCTCTGTACTCAGTACTTAATACTGTGTACTAAAAACATAAAATCATGAAAAAATTAATCATCTCATTAATCGCTACTCTAGGTTTAGGAGTATCAACACAAGCACAAGAAAACACCTTAAAAGGACACGTTTGGAAAGTGACCAAAGCAGGTAAAACGCATTATTTAGGAGGAAGTATTCATGCATTAAAAGCTTCTGACTTGCCAATACCCGAAGCTTACAACACAGCTTTTGACAATGCTAAATCGATTGTCTTTGAAACAGACATTGCTGCTACTCAGAAACCTGAATTTTCTCAAAAAATAATGATGAATGCCGCATTACCAGAGGGAAAAACCTTGAAAGACTTTGTCTCTGATGAGACTTATCAAAAATTTGATAAAGTATGTCAAGAAAACGGAATTCCTACAGCACAAATTTCTAGGATGAAACCAATGATGGGAATTTTAGCAATCACATTTCAGAAATTGTATCAATCGGGATATGATGCTACTAAAGGTGTAGATCAAGTCTATTTTGGTAAAGCAACTGCTAATAATACACAAACTGGATACCTTGAAACAATCGATGAACAGATCAATTATTTATTGGATTTTGATCTAGACTACGCTGACGATCTAATCAATAAACAAATAAAAGAACTTGGCCTCTTTAATTCTTATATGAACAATCTAGTATCTGCATGGAAATCTGGAGATATAAAAAGTATAGATGAAATCTCGAATGATTGGCAAAGTGATTTCCCTAAATTATATGAAAACCTCATTCTAAAACGCAATGCTAATTGGTTAGAACAACTTCCAACACTATTTGATAAAGAGGATACGACTTTTGTATTGGTTGGTGCAGGACATTTATATGGGGAAAAAGGCTTGATCCCTCAGTTAGAAAAACAAGGATATCAGTTTGAGCAGCTTTAGACTTCGACTGCGCTCAGTCTGACATTACAAGTGCAGTCAAAGTCTGACATTAGGAATGCGTTATTCTTATATATCAAAATCCGTCACAGGTATAACTGTTCGAAAATAACCTCAACAAATTGAATCATGAAATTTATAAAATCTTCACTTATAATAGTAATTGTCTCGCTGCTGTCTTTTTCAATATCGGCACAAGATATCACAGGAACATGGAATAGTGTTTTGAATGCGCACGGCACTCAACTGAAACTTACTTTTCATATTCAGAAAGAAGGGCAGCAATATAATGGAACGCTGGACAGCCCCGATCAAGGAGCATTTGGTATCCCTTTGAGCATGGTTTCATTTACTGATAAAGATCTAAAAATCAATATGGATGCTATAGGCGCTGTATATGAAGGCACATTGAATTCGGAAGATGAAATCTCAGGAAATTTCAAGCAAGCAGGTCAAGTTTTCCCTCTACATCTTTCAAAAAAAGAAGTACAAAAAGTCGTTAGAAAGAGACCTCAAGAACCCAAAAAGCCTTATCCATACCACACTGAAGAAGTCATTTTTGAAAATAAAAAGGCAAAGATCAAATTAGCTGGAACACTAACACTACCACAAAAAGAAGGGAAATTCCCTGTAGTTATTTTGATCAGTGGTAGTGGACCACAAGATCGAAATGAAGAGGTGTTCGGGCATAAACCATTTTTAGTACTCTCAGATCATTTAACAAGAAAAGGAATTGGGGTGTTGCGCTATGATGATCGTGGATTTGGAGCTTCAACTGGAACCTTTGAAACGGCTACTAGTTATGATTTATCCACAGATACTGAAGCTGCTATTAATTATCTTAAAACAAGAAAAGAAGTACAGCTAAATAACATTGGACTCATAGGACATAGCGAAGGTGGGCTTATCGCTCCTATGGTGGCAAGTAGAAATGATGATGTAGCACATATCGTTTTATTAGCAGGGCCTGGAATGCCCGGAGATGAACTTTTAGTACTGCAACAAAGTTGCTTAATGAAATTAAAAGGTGTTACAGAAAAGCAAATAACAACTCAATCTAATATTTCAAAAAAAGCCTTTGAAATCATAAAAGGCACTTCAAATATTCCACAGCTAAAAGGCGAATTAAGAACTTATCTTTCAGATGTATTAGAGCATAATCCGGAAGTGCTTATTCCCGCTGGAGGAAACAAAGAAGCCTTTATAAAAGATCAAATAACTTTTCTAGCGACACCCTGGATGCAATATTTTGTTAATTACAATCCATTTCATGCCTTAGAAAAAACAAACTGTCCAGTATTGGCTATCAATGGGGAAAAAGACTTTCAAGTACCTCCTAAAGAAAATTTAGACATCATTAAAAATGCATTAGAAAAAGGAGGTAATAAAAATGCTACTATAAAAGAATTAAAGGGGATGAATCATCTTTTTCAAGAGTGTGAAACTGGGGATATCAGTGAGTATAACATTATTGAACAATCCTTCTCTCCAATTGCTTTAGAAGAAATATCGAATTGGCTTCTAGCTCAAACTAAATAATACTACTAACTATGATACAAGTAGAACATTTAACCAAAACATTCCGTATTCCCAAAAAGAAACGAGGAGCTAAAGAATCTTCGGATATCAATGCCGTAAACCAAGTTTCTTTTCGCTGCGAACCTGGCAGGGTATTCTCGTTATTGGGGCCTAATGGTGCTGGAAAGACGACAACGCTAAGGATGATTGCTGGGATTATTAAACCTTCATCGGGTGAAGCATTGATTTGTAACTTAAATACCACGGATAATCAATTTGAAGTTCAAAAGAAGATAGGATACTTAACGGGTTCGACGGGTTTATATGAACGGCTAAATCCAGTAGAGACTATGCAATTCTTAGGAAAAGTATATGGATTAACTCCTGATTTAATTCAGAAAAGAATGAATGATTTATTTGAGCTTTTAGGCATTCATGAATTTAAAAAGAAGTTGATTGGACAATTAAGTACTGGGATGAAGCAAAAAGTATCTATTGCTAGGACTTTATTACATGATCCCGATGTACTCATCTTCGATGAACCTACTTCTGGTTTAGACGTAATAACAGCTGCCAGTATCATTGATTTGATTCGAAGTGCTAAAGAAAATAATAAAACTGTTATTTTCTCTTCACACACCATGAGTGAAGTCGACCTATTATGTGATGACTTGGCCATTATAAATAAAGGGGAAATCATATACAATGGAACTTATGCTGACTTCAAACAAGAAATGAATGCAGACAGTTTAACTCAAGAATTTATTAACCGTGTAAAAGAAGCTTAGGTATGAAAATGATATTCACCATCGTCAAAAAAGAACTTACCGAGTTATTACGAGAACGTAAAACGGTATTCAACTCATTGATATTACCAACTCTAATAGGCCCTGTACTTATCATTGTAATGATAAAAGTGACTCAATTAATAGATAAAAAACAACAAGAGCAGCATGTTTCTATAGGAGTGATTAATGCCCCTCAAGATTTTTTAGCTTTAGGTGCTGAAAACAAATTGAATACTTTCATTCCTTTAGAATCAGCACAAGATTTCGATATTTTATTTCAGGAAAACACCATTCAAGCGGCATTAATCTTTCCGAATCAATGGGAAAAACATTTAGCCAATTTAAAGCCTAATCAAGTGGATATTCATAAGAATAGTTCTAATGATGCGGTCAACAAAAGGCTTCATCATTTAATAGAGCAATACCAACAAAAACTAAAGGATCAACGTTTACAGCAATTGGGCATTTCTGTCGATAAGATTACCCCTTTTACAACGAACTATATTGAAAAAGGAGAGCAACGAGAAATTTTCGGAAAACAGTTCGGAGGGTTTATTCCATATATGTTTATTCTTACCATGTGGGGTGGGTGTCTTCTATCAGCTGTAGACTTAGTGGTTGGAGAAAAAGAACGAAAAACTATAGAAACCACGATGCTCTTACCTATTTCAAAATTCAAAATATTAATTGGAAAAACAATGGTAGTAGCAACACTTGGTTTTGTGCCTGCTGTACTAAGCCTAATTGGTTTACTAGGAAGTATTCAGTTCATCCCTGATATTCCTGTTTTCCTTAAAGATGCTATCGGAAGTATTTTGAATTTCAAATCTATATTATTGACATTTCTATTACTAATCCCTTTCTCCATCTTTTTAGGAGGTAGTATTATTTCCTTAATTACTTCTGCAAATACTTTTAAGGAAGCGCAAAGTAAGGCAACACCAATTATAATGCTTTTGATCATTCCTTTAGTATTAGCAATGACTCCTAGCTTTACGTTAAATTGGACTACTGCTTTTATTCCGGTCTTTAATATTGGGCTTAGTATTAAAGAAATTATGGCGGGTACGATACACATGGGGATGTATAGTGTAATCTTTACTTCTTTAATTGGTCTCTCCGTTGGTGCTGTCTATCTGAGTCACAAGAAATTCTCTGATGAAAATGCCATTTTAATGTAAAATTTTTAGACACAAAGTACAAACAACAAAATCAACCCTTAACTTAAAGACAAAATTATATGACACAATGAAAAAAGTATTCTCACCCTAATTGGCCCTGCTTTACTATATAGCTGTACTCAAAAAACAGATCAGGAAATTTCACAAACACTATGAAGCAATTTTTAAAGATTCTATTTCCCATAGCTTCATTCATTACAAGCATTGGATTTTCGCAAAGTACAGATCTATCGATTTTAGAAAAATCCGTAGAAAAGATGAATGCGTTGGAATATTTTACAGTAGATACTGATATAGAAATTTTATGTCACCCAGAAAATGATTTTTTTCTGTACAAAAGCAAAGTGTATTGTGACATGACAAGTAATGATACTTTCTTAGGCTCAAAATACCGTGACTTTCACACTTTTCAATCAAAACATTACAAACGTGAAGAAATAACAATTTTCAACGGAGATGAATATTTTGTAGTTAGACCTTATAATAAAGAGGTTCTTCTATTAAAGAATTTAAATAAACAAATCATAAACACTTCGTGGGGTATACAAAACTCTATTGCTGGATTCTGTAAAGTATTGCCAAAAATTATAAACAACCCTTTTCATAGAATCGTTAAAAACAACGATACTTTAATAAATGGTATCGACAGTTATAGATTTGATATTCAACTTGCAAATGGACACATTTATGGTAGTACAATCAAATCTATCCCACAAACTCCTGAAAACACCTATATAACAAAGTATCAATTATACTTAGATAAAAAAACATTATTACCGTCTTCATTTATTAAATATTCCAATAATAAAATTATGTCTATTTATAATTATAGCAATTTCAGCGTTTCTAAAAAACTTAACGACAAAGAACTAGATATTAAAAACTTTCCTAGCAATTATAAATTATATGATTATGAAGAATATTATAATAACGGATATTACAAAACCAAGGCTTTGCTAAATAGTAAAATGGACGATTGGTCATTAGTCTCAATCCAAAACCAACAAATTTCTCAAAATGACTTAAAAGGTAAATTTACTTTACTACAATTTATGTTTGCAGACTGCGGATATTGCGTACAAGCAGTACCAGAACTAAATACTTTAAAAGAGACTTATAAGGACAAATTAGAAATACTAAGTATTGATTTTCAAAATTCAAGCTTAGAAAGCTTAAAAAAATATCATTCTGAAACTGATGCTAAATTTCAAGTGCTAAGAGGAGGTAAAGATCTTGCTGAAAAATATGGTATCAATATGGGACCTACATTTCTTCTTCTTGACAAGGATTCTAAAGTAATTTGGTTACAACGTGGGTCTTGTGAATGGGGGATTACAGGAGGGGTTAAAAAACACCTTTAAAAACTGTCCAAATTATAAAAAACAACGTCAAAGAATTATACAACTCAAAAAGAATACTTGTACACTAGAGTATCTTTAAAATAGATTTTAAGTTCAATCTTAAAATAATTTTTTAGTTAGTTGTTGCAAATAGAAAAACCGATGATCCAAAAGAACATCGGTTTTTCGTTTTAGCACATATAATATCTCTCTTCTACTTTACTCCAAATTCAAATAACATCTTATTAAAACGGAACAAAGTTTTACTCAAAAAGTATTATACAATTATTTAATATTAACTGTAACCGTCTTAGCTTCTAATCCATCAACCTTTACCGTTATATTAACTGGCCCAGCTACTTTTTTAGATTGAATAATCGCTAAAGCATGACCTCTACCTGTCACTAGACTATTCGACTGAAAGTCTTGAATATTCTCTGGTTCACCAGTATCTACTCCCAATAGTTTAGCTTCTCCTTCGATTTCAAAAGTCACTCTCTTATCTTCAACGATAACAGGGTTTCCTTTTTTATCTACTAACTGCACTACTATATGAGCTACATCATAAGCATCTGCTTTTAAAGAAGTCTTATCTACGTCTACAGTAAACCCTGTGATTTCTGTAGTTGTTTCTAGTGTTTCTGTATATTCTTTCCCATCATATACTCCTTTAGCCGTAAGTGTACCTGCTTTGAAAGGCACTGTCCAACGAAGAATTCTATCTGGTGTTTTTTCTAATTCTCTAAATCCTAAAGATTTCCCATCTAAAAACAATTCAACTTTAGATAGATTTGTTGCTACCTCAACCATTATATCCTCTCCTGTCTTGTAATTCCAATGCATTCCTGTATTTCTCCAGTTATAAGCACTAGAGTTTTCGGGTAAGTCTTGCGCTGCATTCTTTACTTTAAATCCAGATTGTGCCAATGGTACTGTTCCAAAAGACAGATGTGGTTCGTCTACCCAAATACTTTTGAAGTAATTCCACCCCTGAGCTTTGAATCCACCAATGTTTAACATATCTCCCCATCCACTTTTATTTGGCCATCCATTATGCTTTTCTCCTAAATACCCAATACCTGTCCACATGTACATACTATATACTCCTGGATTTTCTAATACTGCTTTCCAATCGTTATAATTCCCTGGACATTCTGTAATAGTTACTTGTTTATTTGGGAAGTTTTTTTGTGCCCAATCAATATCAGAATTACGGTAACTAAATCCTGCTATATCCACGATATCAGCAAATCCACTTACCATACTTACTTGAGGAATAATAAAGTTAGCTGCTGTGGTTCTCGAAGGGTCTAATTCTTTTACCGCATCATTTATTTTTTTAGCAGTTTCCACTAAAATATATTCACCCTTTGGAGAAGCATCATAACGAGCCTTCATTACTTCTGGAGTAAATAATGGTTCCCCTCCCCAATATCCATCATATTTTTGTGGATCATTAGGATCTGGCCAATATCCCGTAATATAGCGATAGTGTAAATACGTCCATTCTATCTCATTACCAATACTCCACTGAATTACTGATGGGTGATTACGATCTCTAAGTACCGATCTAGTTAAATCACTCTTCCACCATTTTTGAAAATGTTTTACATATCCACTAGTAACATACTCTGGTTTTCTTTCATGGAAGTTTAAGCGCTTATCTTTTGCATAATCCCACTCATCAAAAATTTCATCTTGTACCAAGAATCCCATTTCATCACATAGATCTAAAAACTCTCTAGAAAAAGGATTATGAGACGGACGAATACCATTCACTCCTGCATCTCTTAATTTCTGCAGTCTTCGTCTCCAAACACCTTTAGGCACTGCTGCCCCAACTAATCCTCCATCATGATGGATACACACTCCTTTAATTAATGTATTTTCTCCATTCAAGAAAAACCCTTTTCCTGCAATAAATTCAACTTTTCGGATTCCGAAAGGAGTTACATATTCATCTACTTTTTTACCATTATTGATAATTGTAGTAATTGCTTTATACATGTTCGGTTCTTCAACACCCCAAAGCTTAGGCTGCTCTACCGTAAAATCTTGATTGAATTCTTGTATTTTACCCGCAGCAACACTTACTTCACTAGACTGCACTGCTACCTCATTTCCATTAGCATCGACAATTTTAGTATCTAACGTAAAATTACTCGCTTCTGCGAATTGATTTTCTACTGTAATATCTAGATCAATCGTTGCTTTTTCTTTAGAAACTTCTGGAGTTTTAATAAATGTTCCCCAGATAGGAATATGCAATTTATCTAATGTAACTAATTTTACTTTTCTATAAATTCCACTTCCGGGATACCAACGTCCATCCACATAACGAGAACGATCTACGTGTACCGTTAATATATTCTCTTGCCCTTTTTCTTTTAAAAATCCAGTAACATCAAAATATACAGGAGAGTAACCATAAGGATTTTCTCCTAGCTTTTTCCCATTTAACCAAAAAGTAGCATTATTGTAAACCCCATCAAATAGGACATAAGTACTTTTTTCTGAAGCTTCGTTTTCTGTAGCAAAATGCTTTTGGTAGATCCCTACACCTCCAGGAAGGTATCCTGTAGCTCCATCCAATTTTTCATCAAAGGAATGTTCTACACTCCAATCATGAGGTAAGCGAATGTCTCTCCAGGTTGCATCATTCAATGGAACGACAGCTGGTTTCAAAGTGTCTTTAACTTCTGTAAACTTCCAATCGAAGTTAAAATCGGCTTCACGCTCGATAGAGCTTGAACTGGTAGCCTCTTTTGGTTGGCATGAAAATAGCCCAACTAAAATGGCACAACTAAGGATTATTTTTTTCATAAGAATTAAAAAAGGTAAAATAGGGATTCAAACGTTTTCGGTGAGCAACAAAAATTATTAACGAAAATATAAAAAGCCTGCGTTTTTACATTCAAAAACACAGGCTTTTATTACATTATAACATCAAAAAAAGGATGAAAGTTGTTCTTATGCTTAAGAACGTACTTTTTTCTCCCATTTCCATGCAGTAGACATTGCTTTATCTAAAGAAGAAGTTGCTTTCCAACCAAGTTCGTTATTGGCAAGATTTGTATCTGCATAAGCAGCTGTTACATCACCTTCACGACGCTCAGCCATTTTATAATTCAATTTTTCTCCAGAAACTTTTTCAAATGAATTGATTACTTCTAGCACAGAACTTCCTGTACCTGTTCCAATATTGAAAACTTCGTAATTCTCTTTGTTTTTATTTTCCATCAAACGACCTAAGGCTATAACGTGAGCCTTTGCTAAATCAACTACATGAATATAATCCCGTACACAAGTTCCATCTTGCGTAGGATAATCTGCTCCAAAAACTGATAATTGTTCACGTAAACCTATAGCTGTTTGAGTAATAAAAGGCACTAAGTTTTGAGGAACTCCTAATGGCAATTCACCTATTTCCGTACTTTCATGAGCTCCGATAGGATTAAAGTAACGCAAAGCAATCGCCTTTAATTGTGGAACTACTTTACAAGTATCTCTTATTATTTCCTCTCCTATTTGTTTTGTATTACCATATGGAGATTCTGCTGGCTTTACTGGGGCGCTTTCTGTAATTGGCAACTCATCAGCCTGTCCATAAACTGTACATGAAGAACTAAAAATGAAACTAGCATCGTCTTTCTTCTGTAATTCTTGTAACAAGTATACTAATGTACCTATGTTATTTTCATAGTATGTTAGAGGAATTTGTACACTTTCTCCAACTGCTTTTGAAGCGGCAAAGTGGATAACTCCTTTAACGTCTTGATGTCTTTCAAAAAAATCAATTACTTTAGGTTTATCCCTCAAATCAATTTTTTCGAAAATAGGAGTCTTTCCTGTAATTTTAGTGATTCCATCCAATACTTCTTCAGATGAGTTCGAGCAATTATCAATAATCACTACTTCGTAGCCCTCATTTTGAAGTTCTACTACGGTGTGTGATCCAATAAAACCAAGTCCTCCTGTTACTAGTACTTTCATGCTTTCAATAAGTTTTAGTAATCTTAATACTGATTACTATTGTTTTGTTGTTACGAAATCACAAATTTATAAATTAATTGATGTTTATAGGTATCATTTTCCTTCAAAATAGTACTCGGAAAATGATTGTGCTTAGTAGCATCGGGAAAATGTTGCGTTTCTAAACATAAACCTGCATATGGCTGGTACAGAGCATTATCTTTTCCTTTCAAATTTTCAACATAAGCCGCCGTATACAATTGCACCCCTGGTTGTGTTGTCTCAATTTCTAAGACCTTATTTTCAAAAGTTACTCTTGCAGCAACAGCTAAGTTATCTAGAGGCTTGTCAATTATAAAATTATGATCATAACCCATTGGCAGCTCTCCTAAGAAGTGATTCAATTGTTTCCCAATCATTTTTTCTTCAGAAAAATCTAATACTCCTCCTTTCGTGCTTTTTATTTCACCCGTTGGCAGACTATTATCATCATTTTTGGTGTAGTAACCCGAATTTATCTTGACATTATGACTCTTGACATCTTTCTCTTTATACCCAGAAAGATTAAAATAATCATGTCTTGTCAAATTTATTACCGTGTCTTTATTACTTTTTGCATCGTAATTCATTAAGAGTCGATTGTCCTCCGTTAATTGAAATCTACATGTAACTTCTAAATTCCCAGGATATCCTTCTTCTCCATCTTTACTAACATATTTCATTTCCAAAACATCATCGATGACCTCGCCAGTCCAACACTTTTTGTTGAAACCTTCAAAGCCTCCATGTAACTGCTTTGGCGATTCATTTTCTGATAATTTGACTTCTTTTCCATTAATAATTACGGAAGCATTCGAAATACGATTCGCGTTTCTTCCCACAAGACACCCCAGATAATAAACATCCGAAACATATTCTTCTAGACTATCGTATCCCAAAACAATGTCTGTTCCATCTGGATAAATGATCTTTTGAATATACAACCCAAAACTAAGTATATGTATCTCAATCCCATTTTCATTCTTCAACACAAATTTCTCTACAACTTCTCCATTTGCGAGTCTTCCTAATTCACTTGATGATATCATAATTTATTATTATAAAAAAACTAATATACAATAACCTAAAAAACAAATAGTTGCAATGAAACAAAATTGAAATACAAAACTAAACGAGTTAACAATAGGCTATAAAATCAAATGCCAAATTTTATGATTTTTAGAGAAAGATCATAAAAAAGTAGGAGTTTTCTTTATCCTTACTTTAAGCGCAAAAAAAATCCAGGCAGTCTCCTGCCTGGAATAACAACTAATCAAAAAACTAAACTCTATAATGTGATTGCTTGCTCAAGGCAACCACAAAGCTTAATTAATGCCTTTATAAGGCGCTTCAAAAATAAAAAAATACAATGGTTTGTCTGTTCATTTTTTTACAATAAAGGCATTATTTTCAAGTATCTAATATTTTACCCGTTTTGCAATTAATATGACAAAAAATTACACAATTGAAACACGAATACGTAATAGTTTTACGTATTCTTAATAACGAGAAAACTTAATATTCATTTCATTTTACCTTTATAAACTTCATAATAAAGTAATTATCTGCAAAAAAAAACACCTTATCTACTACTTTAGATGAGTATATACACCTATAATTCTTCACTACAATTACTATATTTGTCGGCTAAACAGAAGAAATAGGTCCCGACTATGACAGCGACAAAAAATGATAACTACAGTAATTTTGTAGCCAATTTCAAACCTACACTAAAAATAAATTCTCCTGGGAGGATAAATTTGATTGGTGAACACACCGATTACAACAATGGTTTTGTACTTCCTACAGCCATCGATAAACATATTGTATTTCAATTTCAAAAGACCGAAGGTGATATTTGTAATGTATACAGTGCTACTTTCGACACCATGCTCTCTTTTAATATTAATGAAGTGAAGCCTAGTGAAAAGGAATGGGAAAACTATGTGCTTGGTGTAATTAATCAAATTCAAGAAAGAGGAAAAACAGTTGGTGCTTTTGATTGTATTATTGATAGCTACTTACCTATGGGGTCTGGAATTAGTTCTTCTGCTGCTTTAGAATGTGGTTTAGCTTATGGCTTAAACGAACTATTTGGATTAGGACTAGACAAATTGGAAATCGTTAAAATAGGACAAAAAGCAGAACACACTTATGTTGGAACTCAATGTGGTATCATGGATCAGTATGCTTCTGTAATGAGCAAAAGCGGACATGTGATTCAATTAGATTGCCAATCTATAGAACACCAATATATTCCTGCTGATTTTGGAGAATACAAGGTACTTTTAATGAATACTAATGTTTCTCATAATTTAGCTGATAGTGCATACAATACGCGTGTTGCCGAATGTGGTTCGGTTGTCAAAACAATCGCAGTAGATCATGAAAATGTAACATCATTACGTGACGTAAGCCTTGAGCTTCTTAATGAATATAAAGAAAAACTTGAACCTATAGCTTACCAAAGAGCAAGCTATGTTATCGAAGAAAATATTCGTGTTGAAAAAGCCGTTGCTGCACTTAAATCAAATGACTTAACAACTTTCGGAGAAATGATGTATGGCTCTCATGATGGCCTTCAAAATAAGTATGAAGTTAGTTGTGACGAATTGGATTTCTTAGTTGCTTTCTCTAAAGATTACGATTCGATCCTTGGATCTCGTATGATGGGAGGAGGTTTCGGTGGTTGTACTATTAACCTCATCCACCAAGATGCTATTGATGGATTTGTTGAAGCTGCCTCTAAAGCATATAAAGAGAAATTCAATATAGACTTAACTTCATTTTTTGCTAAACCTAGTGAAGGGACAGCAATCGTAACAATATAAAACAGTACACCGATGAGTAACATTGATTTTAACGAGAATCCACATAGGAGATTAAATATATTAACTGGAGAATGGGTATTAGTTTCCCCTCATAGAACGAAGCGTCCATGGCAAGGTAAAAATGAAGAACCAGCTGCACTTTCTACAGTTACGTACGACGAAAATTGTTACCTATGTCCAGGTAACGAGCGTGCTGGCGGAGCCATTAACGCAGATTATACTGAAGCATGGGCTTTTACGAATGACTTTGCTGCTTTATTACAAGGAGTACCTAGTGACACCTATGAAAAAGGCTTATTAAAAGCTGAGACTGAAACTGGTATTTGTCGTGTTATTTGTTTTTCTCCAAATCACTCTTTGACTTTACCTTTAATGGAAGAAAAAGATATCGTTAAGGTAATTAACTTATGGCAAAAAGAATTTGACGAATTAGGAGCTAAAGAAGATATTAACTACGTACAAATCTTTGAAAATAAAGGATCAATAATGGGATGTAGTAACCCTCATCCACATGGACAAATTTGGTCTCAACGCTCAATTCCAGAAGAAATTAAAAAGAAAAGCACACAATTTTTAAGCTACTGGAACGACAATAAGAAGTCTTTACTAGAAGCTTATTTAGAGCAAGAATTAGAAGAAAAAGAGCGAATTTTAGTAGAGAACGAGTACTTCGTAGCTTTAGTTCCTTACTGGGCTGTATGGCCATATGAGACGATGATTATTCCTCGTAAAAAGCATGCTAATATTTCTACTTTTTCTCCTGAAGAGAAAGAAGCATATGCTGCTATCTTAAAAGCATTGACAATTAAGATGGATAATGTTTTTAAAACTTCTTTCCCATATTCGGCTGGTATTCACCAAGCACCTACAGATGGGCAAGATCATCCAGAATGGCATATGCACATGAGTTTTTACCCTCCATTATTACGTTCTGCGACGGTTAAGAAATTTATGGTTGGATATGAAATGTTTGCTAATCCGCAACGTGATATTACTGCTGAACAAGCTGCAAATAATATCCGTAAACAAAGTGAAGTACATTACAGTGCAGAACTATAATGATTACAATATAATATATTAACAAAGGCATCTCATATGAGATGCCTTTGTCATTTAAAAAATGTACTACAGAGTAATGACGAAAAAAACTTTCGACCAACACAGCAAGTAATCTCAAAAAAATAAATATGAAATCTCAAACATCTACATTAAAATATCTAAAGTTAGCTTTACGTGTAATCGTAGCAATTATACTTATTCAAACTTTACGATTCAAATTTACAGCACACCCAGATAGTGTCTACATTTTTTCAAAAGCAGGCTTGGAGCCTTTTGGTAGAATTGGTATTGGTGTTTTAGAACTTATTGCCGGAATCTTATTATTACTCCCTAATCCTAAAGCAATAGCTACAGGAGCTTTATTAACTTTAGGTATAATAGGTGGTGCTATCATGATGCATCTTACAAAAATAGGAATAGATGTAAAAGGAGATGGTGGTGCACTATTTTTCACGGCTGTTCTAGTTTTCGTTTTAAGTGCTATTATATCTTGGTTTTACAAAAAGGATATTCCCATATTAGGAAATAGATTTAAGTAAATTTAGTATAAAAGCCCCTCATATAATCTTAGTTTAATCACTTAACGTAAAGGGGTTTTGGTGTCATTTTCAAATTAACTTGACTTTAACTCCTCTTAAGAAAAGGACTAAAAAATCGAAACGACCAATGGTTATACAAATTTCAAAACAAAATATAATGTCGTTAACGAAACAGTTACTTGAAGCAAATAATGCCAGTAGAGAAAAAATACCAGCTGAAGCTTTAGCTATTATGGACAAAGCAACTGGGGATTTATTACAACAAAGCCTTTCCAAAAGTGTAATATCTAATGGAAGTGAATTACCAATAGGGGAGTTAACAAACACCAAAGGAGAAAAGGTAAATATCTCCTCTTTTATAGGAACGAAACCACTGGTGATTTCATTTTATCGTGGCGGATGGTGTCCGTATTGTAATATAGAATTAAAAGCATTGCAAAATTCGCTTTCTAATTTCAAAGAATTAGGAGCTGAACTTATTGCTATCACTCCCGAAACACCTGATAATTCATTAACAACGAAAGAGAAAAATGAATTGGAGTTTGAAGTATTAAGTGATATTAATAACATTTATGCTAAAAGTCTTGGTTTAGTATTTGAAATGCCTGAAGATTTGATTGCCCTATATCACCAGTTTGGACTTCATGTAGATAAACACAATGAAAATAAGAGTTATGAATTACCAATGCCAGCTACATTTGTTATTGATGTTCATGGAAAAATTATACTTTCATTCGTAAAAGAAGATTATACCAAAAGGCTTGATCCTAATGATATTATTGCCTCTCTGCAAGAATTAAAAAGTATCAAGGCTTAAAAATTCAATATTTTTTTGTCATTAAGCGTTCCATTTCTAAACGCTTTTTTTAATTTCAACAAAAATATCATCATGAAAAAGTTCATCTACATCTTAGCTTTATTGTCATCGAGCTTAATATTTGCCCAAAACTTCACTCTTAAAAGCAGCGACCTTAAAGGACAGCTTACTGAAAAACAAGTATTTAATGGTTTTGGATGTTCCGGAGAAAACATTTCCCCTCAACTTTCTTGGGAAAATGCCCCTGAAGGAACCAAGAGTTTTGCTGTGACGGTTTATGACCCTGACGCTCCTACGGGTAGTGGATGGTGGCACTGGGTAATTTTAAATATTCCAGCTAACGTAAATGAACTTAAATCAAATGCGGGTGACCCAGCCAGCGGTATTGCCCCTAAAGAAACCATACAAACACGAACAGATTTTGGAAAAGCTGGTTTTGGTGGCGCTTGTCCTCCTAGAGGGCATGGTTATCACAAATATGAATTCACGATATATGCGTTAAAGAAAGAAAAGTTAAATTTTACATCAAATATTCCTGCTGCCCAGGTAAATTATATGATTAAAGCAAATTCGCTAGCACAAGCTACGTTAGTGGCTTATTACAAGAGAGATCGTAGTTCTAAATAAAATAATAAAAGTCCTTTTATTATTCTTAAAAAACGGAAGCCGAGCACATATATGCTCGGCTTCCGTTTTTTACAATGAAATTATCTCTTCAATAAAGTCCTAAGAATTTTCTAAAAGTTATTTTGAGACTTTAAGAATCCTAAAAATTCTATTTAACGTGAGTTTTATAATACTTAAAAAGATCACTTGGTGTCGCTCCAAACCATCTTTTAATATAAATCATCCAATAATGAAATTGTAAACGTCCTACCCCATTGTCTCTGTAACGTCTAGCTGAAGTTGAAATCGAATGCTGGATGACCTTAAATTTCTTCTTTTCGTAAATCGATCGAATAAAAATACAATCTTCCATAATAGGAACTTCTTCTGGATATGTTCCTAACTCTTGAAACCATTGCTTTATAATAAATAAGGATTGATCCCCTCCTCTAAAAAACTTTACATTAAATTGAGTGAACCAGCCTGCTAACCATAACCACCAATGATTACTTCGAAACTTCATTTTGAAACACCCTGCATAATTCCCTTTAGAAATTTCTTCTAAAATCATTTCATCAAAATGTTTTGGGGGGAAGGAATCGGCATGCAAAAAATAAAGAACATTTCCTTTTGCCTCCTTACTACCAACATTCATTTGCCTACCTCGTCCTTTGGAGGATTTAATTAAAACAATATTTTCTTCCTTTTCTAAAGTTGCTAATGTGTTATCTGTACTACCACCATCCACTAGAATTATTTCACATTCCTCAGGCTGTTTAAGGTGGGTTCTTATATAAAAAAGCAACTCATTTATATGAGCTGCTTCGTTATATATAGGTATAATTATAGATAATTTCAAGTAGGGGGATATTTAATACAATGTTAACTATTTCGCATTAATTGTCCAATCATAAGTTTTATAACCTTTCTCTTTTTGTGTAGATATTGGGGTCTTACTATACTTATTGATAAAATTAACTACTGATCCGTCTGTAGACTTAAAGTCTTTCTTATACCAATCAAATAACTTTGAAACATTAACGGTATAACCCGAAATCGTATTGTAAAAAGGATTATTGATAAACTCCTCTGTTTGTCTTTCTAACAAGCGATCTAAATTCTCTGCTGTATATGGAATTTGTATAAGTCTAGGACATGATGCAGATGCACAATTGATTGCAAAATGAATACGTGGATCCCCAAAATTTCTAAGGATTTTGTGTTCTACTTCTCCTAAACTCATTAACTTTCCATTAATTGTAAAAAACTTTTTATCCCAAGGGCTCTCCAATTGTTTGATACTTTCTAATGGAAAATGATCGACAACTAGTTTTACTGTGTAAGCATTATATACATTAATCCAATACGCCATTTTATCTTTTTTAGACCAAGCTGGTGTAATCTTCGTACTTGCTAATTCTCTTAAAAATTCATTTAAACCTTTAATATCTCTTCTAAATCCAGCATAATCTACTTTACCTTTTACTGTCACATTTTTTTGAAGCAGATCTTTCCATCCGTAATAATTTACTTTTTCTTGATAAAGGTTTTTTCTTGCTTTTTTAGCTGGATCTACTGCATATATTTTAGTAGAATTATTTGAGTTATTAAATGCTACTTGAGCATAAGCTTCATTTCTTTTCAAACCACCAAAAAGAGCTACTAACGCAATTATATATGTGAAATTTTTCATGATTCTTGTTTTTGATTGTTACACTTTGATAGTCGAATGATATCTAATTTCATTACTATATTTTCTAACAAAAACTATCTAAACCACATAAAAACACTCTATAAAAAGCTTACAAAAAGCTCGGGAGCACTATAAAAAATAAGCCTTCACGAGGAAGGCTTAAAAAAAATTTAAATTCTATTTTAATTATAAAAAAATAGTGCTATATAATTATTGTTTGTTCAAATCCCAATTATATCTTATAAATCCAGAGCTTGACTGACTACTTATTTTCACTTTACTGTACTGGTTAACAAACTCCTTCACAGAACCAGAATGAGCAACAAAATCCTTTTTAAACCATTTAAAAAGTTGAGATAATTTATACTCATTTTTATTAATGATATTATTATTTGAATTATTAATGTATTTCTTAGTTTGCTTATCCAAAAGCATATCTAGATTTCTAGCGGTATAAGGTATCTTGGCAATAGGAGGACAAGATTTAGAAGCACAATTGATTGCGAAATGAATACGTGCATCACCAAAATTTCTAAGAATTTCATGTTCTACCATTCCTAAACTCATTTCTCTACCCATAATGGTAAAAAATTTGGTATCCCATGGCTTCGAAACATCTTTAATCGAATCTAATGGATAATTGTCTAAGACTAGTTTGATTGCAAAAACATTGTACACATTAATCCAAAAAGACATTAATTCTTGTTGTGCTGTAGAATTTGTTAAATGCCAACCTTCTAATTTCTTTACAAAAGCATTAAATTCTTTAGGGTTTTTCTTTATCCCTGCATAATTGACAAGCCCAGATTCATCTACATATTTATCCAATACTTGTTTCCATAATGTGTAATTCATTCGGGGAGCATCTTCAGAAATCTTTTGAGGACTTGAAGCGTTCCCTACAAACGCAAATAGTAATAAAAATGATAGTAATAATTTTTTCATAGTAAATATATTTTGGGTAATTAATTATTCATGATGCATAAATCGAGCCATTCAATGCAATTTAACAAAAAAGCTTTAAAAGACCCCGAGTTAATATTAAGCGAATATCTTTTAAAGCTATCAATAAGTCCGTAATTTCTACATAAACGATTTTAATTCATCGACAAAATTAACAACATCCTCCACCATCGTAATGGTAAGTAGATTCACTAATATAAATATCATCGCGACCTAAACTACTCAACGCAGCTGCTGTTTTATCGCATACTGCTAAAGGCTGATTCTTTAGTAAGATATGACCTTTACCATCATCCAAATAATCTTCACCTCCAAAATAGATAGCTGCTTTTCCTGTAAAAATGCAAGGACCATCTTCTGGCATAGGGTCTTTTATTGCTGCAACTTCTATAGATTCAATATAAATTAATTCGTCTGTAGGGTAATTTTTAGGATCTAAAATTCGATAAGGCTTTCTTGCTCTAATTTCAATCGTTCCAAAACCAACATCTGTTAATGCTTTAACATAGTCTGCTATTGGCAAACTTCCGCTAAGGCATAATGCACGCAAACGTTCGTCGTTTCTAAGTGTTTCGTTCATTGGCTGCTCGCAAGTTGGATCACTCATTACTAAGCGACCATGTGGCTTTAACACACGATACATTTCTTCTATAGCACGCTTTAAATCTTCTTCTTTAAAGATATTGAACAAGCAATTTTGAGCTGCCACATCAATGGTATTATCTTCTACAGGAAGGTTTAGAGCATCTCCTTTTTTCAGGTCAACAAAATCACTCTTAAACCAAGGATTCTCTTTTTCCGCTTCAATAAAATTTTTGCGTGATGCTTCTAACATTTCATCAACAACATCTACTCCTACAACACCTCCTTTTTGGCGGTTAAAATATGAGAATTGCAGTAATTCCATCCCTCCACCTACACCAACGTATAACATTTTAGGATTGTTCGATAAATCTCGTGCATGAACAGTGCTTCCACAGCCATAATTCATTTCTTGCATGATTTTAGGAATCTTCAATCCTGGAAGTTCCCAAATAGGGTTTGTTGTACAACACAGACCAACATCGGGGGTGATGGCTGCTTCTTTATAAACATCGTAAGTTGTATCTAAATAACTCATAAATTCTTTTCTAACTTAAGTTCAAATTAGGGGCTTCCTATTTTTATTATAATTAAGAACGAACAAAATCTTTATATATCTTTCTATTAAAGCAAACTACTGCATAGAAAGCTATTTTTGAAAAGAGATAATTCCCTTAAATTATATTCCTTTTAGCAATTCTTTAAACAATGTAATCATATTAGGCTCTGCTTTATTTGCCATTGCAATGATTTCAGAAATATCCACTTTCGCCAAATTATCTGGATCACACTCATCGGTTAATACAGAGACTGCTGCTACTTTTAATCCTAGGTGATTCCCTACAATTACTTCGGGTACAGTACTCATTCCTACTGCATCTGCGCCAATTATTTTCAAAAAGCGATATTCTGCACGAGTTTCTAACTGAGGGCCAACCACAGAAACATAAACCCCTTCATGAAGCTTAATATTGTGTCTTTTGGCAATATTGGTCAACTTTACATTCAATTCCTTACTGTAGGGCTCACTCATATCTACAAAACGCTCCCCTAGTTGTTCTACACCTTTAAAAGCTAACGGAGAGCCTCCTTGTAAGTTAATATGATCATCAATTAACATGATTTCACCTTTATTGAAATCTAAATTAATTGCGCCAGAAGCATTAGATACTAAAAGAGTATTAATCCCTAAAGCTTTCATAATACGAACTGGGTAAGTTACATCTTGCAATGTATAGCCTTCATACAAATGAAAACGTCCTTGCATGACTACCACTTTCTTTCCTTCTATAGTTCCATAGATTAGTTTTCCTTTATGGAATTCTACGGTTGCTGTTGGGAAATGAGGAATATGATTGTAGCTAATTTCTATAGCATCTTCAATATGGTCGACTAATTGTCCTAAACCTGTCCCTAGTACAATCCCTACTTCTGGATTATGAAACCCTTTACTCTGAAGGTATTCAGCAGTTTCGTTTATGAATTTAATCATGCGTTTTTACTTGTTTTAAAACTTCCTGAAAAATAGGAATATCTTCGACATCACTCCAATAGTCTACATCATTTTTCTCTTCAAGAAGCTCATATTGTATATTTTTCAAATCTTGAAGTGTTTTTTGTAATACCGTATCTGTACCCCAAGGCTTATCTTCGAATAGAGCAGGAATCATTTCTGTTAATCCTAACAAATAATATCCTCCATCTTCAGCTGGACCGACTACCGTACCATGATCTTCTAATTTTTGAAATGCTAAATCAATATCCCTTGTTTCAATATCATAAAGATCACTCCCAATGATAATGATATTTTGATACCCCGATTGAAATCCTTTCTGAAAGGCCAATTGCATTCGAGCCCCTAAATCTTTACCTACCTGCAAATGCTTTTGAAAGTTTCCTTCACTCCAAATATCTTCTTCCTGTATATTTTCGGAATACCATACTTGTTTTGTAGCATTTGCTGGCTCAGATATTTGATGAGTATGATTCAATAGCATTTCATATATCGTTAATGCATTTTGATCACCTACATCTTTGGCTAATCTTGTTTTTACTTTTCCCAATTCGGGATTTCTTGTAAATATAAGGAGGAGGTTTTTCATATAATAGACCGCTTCGCTGTTAGAAAAGAGAACATAGATAATAGATTTACAAACTTTATCTATTTTCTTTTCTCTCTTCTCTATAAATTAAACTACTGTTCCTTGACAACTACTTCCTGCACCTGCTGTACAGCCATAGCAATGTTGGGATATTACAATATTTCGATTATTCAATATTTCTTCATTGTATTCACTGATATGCTTGATTTTTGAAGCAACTCCCAAGCCTAACATTTGATTGAAGTCACAATCATACAAATAACCATCCCAGCTTATTGACAACGTATTCTTACACATGACATTCGAGACAGCCATTGGATTATAAGCTTCTACAAGAGCATACATATAATCTTCATAATTACCCGAGGCAATCAAGTAATCTAAAAACCTAGAAATAGGAAGATTCGTAATAGCAAAAAGACTATGGAATTGAATGTTAAAGTCTTCGAGTAAGGCATTCTTAAAATCACGCTCCATCCCAACCTGATCTCCAGGCAAAAAAGCTCCTGATGGATTATAAACTAAATCTAATCTCAAGGAACTCTCGGGCATCCCATACCCCACAGCATTCAAATCTTTTAGTGCTTGAATCGATTGATCAAACACACCTTCTCCTCTCTGCTTATCCGTTTTTCCTCTAGTCCAATGTGGCATAGAAGACACTACATGAATGTTATGCTTTTTAAAAAACTCTGGAAGATCGTGATATTTTGGATTTGCACGAATTATTGTAAGATTAGAACGTACAATGAAATCTTTAATTCCGGCTTTAGCGGCTTCTTCTACAAACCATCTAAAATCGGGATTCATCTCTGGTGCTCCTCCGGTCAAATCTAAAGTATGTGCCCCTGTAGTTTTAATCACTTCCAAACATTGCTGCATGGTATCCCTAGTCATAATTTCTTTACGGTCGGGACCAGCATCTACATGACAGTGTTCACACACTTGGTTACACATGTATCCTACATTGATTTGCAGGATCTCTAAAGCACTAGGCTTCAAAGGGAATTCACCTATTTCAGTGATTTTATCTTTAAATGTAGGTAACTCTCCATTGGCAAAAATGCCATTACCTAAAATCTCCAATTGCTTTTCTGCTTTTGCTAATTCGCTCTCTCTTCGTAATAAAGATTTTTGCATCTCTTCGTTTTAGAAACTAGAATTTAGAAGATAAAACATAGATTTTTCACCTATTATCTACTCTTAAATTCTCCTACTCATTTATCTATAATCTATATTCTAAAATCTATCCAATTACATGGATAGTTTATCATATTTTTTCATCATCTGTACTCCATGAACCAATGATGCTCCTGCTTCTATAGCTGCCCCTGCATGTACAGCTTCCATCATTTCTTCTTTCGTAATCCCTCTCTGCAAACCATCTTTGGTATATGCATCTATACAATATGGGCATTTCACCACATGTGATACGGCTAAGGCTATCAATGATTTTTCTCTTGCTGTTAATGCCCCTTCCTGAAAGACACTTCCATAATAATCGAAAAATTTCTTTCCTAAATCTTCACTCCAATCGGTGATTTTACCAAATTTCCTTAAATCAGCTGGGTCGTAGTAATCACTCAAAATCTTCTTTTTTTAATGGTTCGAAAAAGTGTTAGCTTCCTTACAAAAAGTCTGAACATTAACATTAAATATATCCATTCTCAATTGTAGAATTCTACACTAAATAAAAAATAATTGTTTCTAAAAACAATCATTCTGTTAACAATTGCGCTATAATATTATGAACTTTTTCACTATTCCATTGAACCGCTCCTGTTTTTTTTACTTTTATCTCTCCTGTTTTATTTGCGATATACGTGGTTGGAATACTAGTTGGATTCAAATTTGAAAAAACTGTATTATTCTCTATATATACAGGCAGCGTATATTGCTTTCTGTTTAAAAAAGCGGTTAATTTTTCTGGAGTATCATTTGTTAAAAAAAGAAAAACCACCTCATCTTGATCTTTATATTCTTCATATAACGCTTGAAAGCTTGGCATTTCTGCCACACAAGGAGGACACCAAGTAGCCCAATAATTAATAATAACGACTTTTCCTTTTAAACGAGATACGTCAATATTAGGTGCATTAAAACCTTTCAAGCCGCCGTAGTATTCAATTGTATCTATTGTCTCCCCAATACTTGGCTGGTTAAAATACCCTATTATTTTCTGAACTTGACTTTGCATAAACATTCTTGTCTTCGGAATTAAAAACAAAACAAGAAATATGATCAGAAAAATATTTCCTTTTATTTTTTTCTTCATAGTCTTTTATAAAAAAAGCTGTACGTCTTTGGTCGTACAGCTTTGTATTTCTTTCAAAAAATATTGATTAATTCTCTTTAGCAATTTTTATTGCTTCAATAATCTTTGCTTCTAATTCTTCCATCAAATCTGGATTGTCTAAAAGCAAACGCTTAACAGCATCACGCCCTTGCCCTAATTTAGAATCCATGTAACTAAACCACGAACCACTTTTCTTTATGATTTCATAGTCTACACCGATATCTATAATCTCACCTACTTTCGAAATTCCTTCCCCGTACATGATATCAAATTCTGCAGTACGAAATGGAGGCGCCACCTTATTCTTAACTACTTTAACTCTTGTTTTATTACCACTAACATCTCCCTGATTATCTTTAATTTGGGTAGAACGACGAATATCTAAACGTACAGAAGCATAAAATTTTAGTGCATTACCACCTGTTGTAGTTTCTGGGTTTCCAAACATTACACCAATCTTTTCTCGTAACTGATTAATGAATATTACCGTACAATTTGTTTTATTGATCGTCGAAGTTAACTTTCTCAATGCTTGAGACATTAAACGCGCATGAAGACCCATTTTAGAATCTCCCATCTCTCCTTCAATTTCACTTTTAGGAGTCAAAGCAGCTACCGAATCAATAACTACAATATCAATTGCTCCTGAACGAATTAAGTTATCTGTAATTTCTAATGCTTGCTCCCCATTATCTGGTTGCGAAATCACTAAGTTTTCGATGTCAACTCCTAATTTTTCTGCATAAAAACGATCGAAAGCATGTTCTGCATCGATAAATGCAGCGATCCCCCCAACCTTTTGGGCTTCAGCTATTGCATGTAATGTTAAGGTCGTTTTACCCGAAGATTCTGGACCAAAAATCTCAACAACTCTACCACGAGGCAATCCTCCTACTCCCAATGCCAAGTCTAGCCCTAAAGAACCAGTAGAAATAACATCTACTTCTTGTACTGCCTGATCACTCATCTTCATTACAGCACCTTTCCCGTAGGCTTTATCTAGCTTTGCAAGTGTTAACTCTAACGCTTTTAATTTGGCATCTTTCTCTTTATCAGCACTCATACTATTCCTTTGAAATATTTTTTTGAATAAGGCTAAAATACAAATTTAGATGAAGACCTTTCCCTGTAAAAAAAATTATATCTCTTAACTACTGAATTATCGAAACTTACACAAAAGTTAAAGTTTGTTTACGCTAGAGGGGTGGGGCTAATTGAAACATTCCCGTTTAAATGGGGAATGATTTAAACAAAAAACTATGAGAAATCCTATGAAACTTATTAGCCTAATTCTATTCGTCACATTTGCGATGCTTTCTTGCGAAGATGATGAAATTATTAAAGACGAATGTTCTCGATTATCTGAATTAGAAATTGCAGTGACTGAAGTAGAAAATGATGACAAAACGATAGTCACTTACAACCTAACTCCTAACAATGCTGAATTTACTGACTTAGAATATACATGGACTGTTAATGGGCAAGCGGTAAGTGATGAGAAGGCACCTTCTTCTTTATTGAATTTAACATTAACAAACAACGGAACTTTTGATGTTTGTATGACTCCTGTTCTAGAAGAAGGGTCTAATTGTATCGCAGAACCTATTTGTACTGTTATTAAAGTTGACTCAATAGAAATGAATGAAGATTGCCAATCTATTGTTTCATTATTAGATACTATCAATAATGCGATTATTGATGATTTACCAGAAATAGATGACGAACTTCTTGCTTCAATTTTAGAACAAGTTACTGATATAGCAGAAGTTTCCCTGGTCTTAAATGGTGAACCCATTTCAATAGATGCTATCAAAAACATCATAGCATCTTCTAGTAATAAAAGTATTGCAGAATTATTATCAGAAATTAATGGTGGTAATACTAATAGATTATTAGCTATTATCGAAAGTGACCTATGTAACAATCAGGATCGCTTTACATTCATCATTACTATTAATCCTAATTTGGGTATAACAATTGGTTTTGACATGCCTAGCATTGATGATGCCAAAGAAGACGAAAAGGAAGATGAAATCAAGAATCAAAACCCTGACAACCCAATTATTGATGAAGAAAAGGCTCCTGAAGCCCCAGCTAAACAACTTAGTTGTGATGATATCACTATCGAAGGCGGAGTGTTGCAAAACGACATTAATGGACAGATCTTTAATAGAGGAAGAGCTTTCTTTAAAGTAACAAGAATTGAAGATGCCAACTATACTTGGACAGTAAATGGACAAACACTTACAGCTCAAGAAAGACAAGATTTAACTGATGGAGGCGTGTTATTTACCCCTATCGATTCTGGAGATTTTCATTCTTCAAACTTTAGATTAGGAAGTGGTACACATACCATCGAAGTATTTGTTACATCTCCAACAGTTTGTCCTAATGGAAAAACGGTTACTAGCACATTAAGTATCCCAACCATACAATAATATAGTATTTACGAATATCCCCCAATTCAAATTACTACTTTGATGACGAAAGAGGTTGCTTTTAAGTAACCTCTTTTTTAATACTATAAAAATTCATTACTGTCCGATAAAACTTTTTAGAAGCGGGATTTCCAATTAAGGATTTCCCGCTTTCATTATCTTGTAGTTTGCCACAACAAACAAGACATGAATAAAAGTACACACTTTAGCGGACATCCAATTATTAAGCAACTGCTAAATTTAATACCTAAGGGATTAGTTCGCCGGACAGCAGAAGCACATGATAGTAATCGTTATTATAAGAGTTTTAAAACTTATGAGCATATGGTTTGTATGCTTTATGCGACTTTAAGTGGAGTAAGCTCACTAAGAGAACTTTCTACAGTAATGCTTGCTTGCGAAGGGAAATTAAGTCACTTAGAGCTGTCTTCATTTCCAAAACGAAGTACACTTTCAGATGCCAATATGAAGCGTAATAGTAATGTATTTGCTGATATTTATTATGGCCTTTTAAACCAATATGGTTCTTTTTTATCGGACAGCGACATTAAAGGTTCTCCTGTTAAACATCTAAACATCGTTGATTCATCAACAATCAGTCTTTTCTGTGATATTCTAAAAGGAGTTGGCCGTAACCCTATCAATGGAAAAAAGAAAGGAGGTATCAAAATGCATACTATGATAAATGCTTTACAAGACGTTCCTTGTCTTATTAGATTTAGCAGTGCAGCAACACACGATCATACTTTTTTGAAAGAGTTAAACTTACAAAAAGGCTCTTTTGTTGTATTCGATAAGGCTTATAATGATTATACACAGTACCTACAATGGATTGAACAAGATATCTATTTTGTAACAAGGCAAAAAGATAATGCTCACTATGAACATATAGATGAATTAGATATTGAAGACCATATTGATGATAATGTTCTAAGAGACGAGATTATTGAAATTAAAAAAAACGAGCAAATCATCAGTTTGAGACGCTTAGCCTATTGGGATAATGAGAAAAAGAAACCTATGTATTCCTATCTAACAACTTCCTTATCAGTCCAATCAAAATATGTGATATTTATAAACGTAGATGGCAAATAGAAACTATGTTTAAACGACTTAAACAAAACTTTCCTTTAAAATATTTTCTTGGTGACAGCCAAAATGCTATTGAAATTCAGATATGGTGTGGCCTAATTATTCAATTATTAATGCTTGTTGTCCAGAGAAGAATAAGTAAGAAATGGGCATTCTCTAACATGGCATCAATGATTCGATTACACCTTATGAGCTACATAGATGTTTTTAAATTCCTTAATAACCCTAATCGAAGTTGGAATGAAGTGGCAACAAAGCCTCCTGAAATACAACTTGATTTATTCACATAGACCATGCTATTGAAATATTCAATAAAAAGCTAGTAAAGACAATACCTGAAAGGCAAAATAGGATCGATTCTAATTTTTAGCGGACACTAATGATAAAAATTGTAATTTTGAAGCTTGTTTAACCTTAATAAATTAGTATAGCATGCAACTGTACAATAAATTAAGCGCTAAAGAACGTGCTACCCTAATTGAAGAGGCCGGCACAGAGCGCATCACTATTTCCTTTTATCAATACCACAATATTGGAAACCCACAGGTATTACGAGATCACTTATTCCTAACTTGGAATGCTTTAGATGTTCTTGGGCGAATTTATGTTGCAAAAGAAGGTATTAATGCCCAGCTGTCAGTACCAGCTCCAAATTTTCATCAATTTAAAGAACAACTGGATAGTATTTCTTTCTTAAAAGATATTCGATTAAATATAGCTCGTGAACAAGACAACATGTCTTTCTTAAAACTAAAGGTTAAAATTCGTGAGAAAATTGTAGCTGATGGTTTAAATGATAATACTTTTGATGTTACCAATAAAGGAATTCACGTAGATGCCGAAGCCTTCAATAATTTAATTGAAGATCCAGATACTGTTTTGGTAGACATGCGAAATCATTATGAAAGTGAAATCGGTCATTTTAAAAATGCGATTACACCCGACGTAGATACTTTTCGTGATTCTTTAGATCTTATTGAAGAAGATTTACGTGATCACAAAGAAGACAAAAAACTTGTAATGTATTGTACTGGTGGTATTCGTTGTGAAAAGGCAAGTGCGTACTATAAACACAAAGGATTCAAACAGGTATATCAACTAGAAGGAGGTATTATCGAATACGATCGTCAAATAAAGGAGAAAGGTCTTGAAAACAAGTTTTTAGGAAAAAACTTTGTTTTTGATCATCGCCGAGGTGAACGTATTTCAGAAGAAGTAATTGCTAATTGCCATCAATGTGGAGCTCCTTGTGATACTCATACAAATTGCGCCAACGAAGCTTGTCATTTATTATTTATCCAATGTGAAAATTGCAAAAATGCAATGGACAATTGTTGTTCTAACGATTGTAAAGAAATAAATGCTTTACCTTTTGAAGAACAAAAAGCTCTTAGAAAGGGGAAAGCAAATAGTAATAAGATCTTCAAAAAAGGAAGGTCCGAAGTCTTGAAGTTTAAGAAATAACATTACTTTTCAACTATGGATATATATCGCCTTTTAAGAATAAATAATAGGATTAAAAACCATCGTGTTAAATTTCTAGCTCTCTATTTTTTACATATCTTCAAAAGAAGATATTTAGCTATCAATCTTGATCCTGTATTGGCATGCAATTTAAGATGCAAAATGTGTTACTTTACAGATAAGGACTATGTAAAAAAACTAAAAGGTATTTTCAAAAATGGAGATTTAGACAAGGTTGCTAATAGGATTTTCAAGAGGGCTCTAAAGTTACAAATAGGGTGTGGCACAGAACCTACACTTTACAAAGACTTACCTTATTTAGTTTCTCTAGGCAAAAAATTTAATATCCCTTATATTTCATTAACTACAAATGCAAATCTTTTAAATGATCAAAAGATTGAAGAATTACTAAGTGCTGGATTAAATGAATTTACTATTTCCTTACATGGTGTAACAAAATCTTCTTACGAGGATTTTATGGAAAAAGGAAATTATGACACTTTTGTAAAAGTCTTTAATAGCTTTGCAAAGTTTAAGAAGAAATATGATTTTAAAGTTAGAATTAACTATACTTTTAATCAGAATAATTTTTTCGAGTTAACTGACCTTTTCAAGTATTTTAATGGAGAAAGTTTTGACATTCTTCAAATAAGGCCAATAAAATCAATGGGGAATACGACTTATCAAAACCTTGATCTAACTCCTATTGAAAACACTTACCCTAAAGTCTTATCAGAAATCAAAAGCTTGTGTATAAAAAATAAAATTTCACTGTTAGCTCCTGAAACAGTTTCAAAATCTAATAATGAATTGTATTCTACATCTGGTTTAATCTATAATTACACCTTTTGCTATATTTCTCCTAAACATTTTTGGAGAGACGATTTCGATTGGGAAAATGAAAGTTTCGAAAAATATACTAAACGAATAAATTGGTCAAAAAACTTGTTGAGTAATGTTTTCAAAAAAGCTGATCAAATTAACGCGGATCGCAAAAGCTTAAATTATGATATTGATATAAATTAAAAAGCCCCGTATAAATAATTACGAGAGGCTTTATTATAAAAAATGTCCCGTCCTAAAATAGCGTTACAATCAAATGTTATTTATGGAATCAACACATTCAAATTACGTAAAGCGTACTCAAAAGGATTATAGTCTGTCCTTCAAACTACAAGTTGTTCAAGAAATCGAGCAAGGTCTTTTAACAAGAACCCAAGCTTTGGATACATATGGTATTCAAGCAAGATCCACGATTCGCACTTGGTTAAAGAAATATGGTAAATTTGATTATGACTTTAGTATAAATCAATCCATGTCAAAAACACCAGAGCAACGCATATTAGAATTAGAACAACAAGTTAAACTCCTAGAAAAACAAAAAGCTAGGGCTGAATTTTTAGCAGAACGTGCAGATAAAAAAGCGATTCTCTTTGATATGATGATTGATATTGCTGAAGAGGAATTTAATATTCCTATTCGAAAAAAGCACGTACCCGAGTTATCAAAAGATTTAGTCAAGAAGAACAAGAAAGCATAACAGCTACCTGTGATTTACTCGGGGTGAATAGACAGGTTTATTATAGAGCTATTCGTTCATCTAAAGATAAATTAGAACTTAGTAGAAAAGTGATTGATTTAGTACTTTCTATTCGTGTATCTATGCCCAGATTAGGAACAAGAAAACTATATTATTTACTAGAATCAAAGTTAAAAGTGCTTGGAGTTGGTCGCGACAAACTATTTAGAATACTAAAAGCTAATAATTTATTGATTCAACCTAAAAGGAGTTATCATGTAACTACGGACTCACATCATAAATTTAGAAAATATAAAATCAAATTAGAAATGTTGTGTTTATTAGACCAAAACAGGTAGGAATAAGACCACATTTATCAAATTCAATGCTTAAACCTAATCAAATGCATCAGCAAAATAAGCTATAAGAGAAGTAAGGCAGCAACTTAAAATTACTACCTTACTTAGGCGCATTCAGAAAATAGAACATTTTCGAAAATTGCCGATATAAAAATCCGAGATTTGATTAGATCCATCTCTCGGATTTCTTTTTTCTAGTGCTTTTTTAGAAAGATTTATATTTTTCAGTCAGATCAAGGCATAGCTATCCCACTAAATTTTAGACTTTAAAAAAATTAGGCTGCTATTTCAATATTGTATTTGAACATTCTTCTTCCAATTTCTAGGGCATTGGCGGTATGGATTCCAAAGAAGATCCAGAGCATTTCATTCTTTTTGGTTTTGGCTTTTACCTTTTTGAGATGATAGTATTGCTTTTCTTTCCCGAAGCTTCCTTCTAATCTAGTGGCTCTTTCTTTAGTGATTTGCTTTTTGAGCAACTTTTCATCTTTGTATCCTACAGGTAATCTGCCTTTTCGCTTGAAGTCCGTTTTAATATTATTTTGAGTAATGAACTTTCGATTGGCATTGGTAGCATAAATAGCATCAGCTCCAACCACTTTGACTTTTGTTTTAGTGAGCTGTTGCGCTTTGTAAATAGTACTTTTTAAACGAGTACCTTCATTAAAATTATCAAAACTTAGATGCTCGATAAAGCTAATTCCATCGATTTGTAGTTTATTGACTTTTACTCCCCATTCAATTGGCTTTACTTCTTTTCCCCTTATAATAGGTCTGATGTAGTTTTTAGCAATACTTACAATACGG
>CANMML010000013.1 GCA_947499005.1 uncultured Aquimarina sp. | reverse complement strand
TGGCTAAATATTTTAACCATAAGGATATAAAATACGCAGCATAAAAAATCTCTATTTATTGCCGTCGGGTTAATAGTTCTTGCTTTCGGTGATATTGAGCTCCAATTCTAGGGCTATAACATCCCGAAATTAAAGTAGATCTAGCGACACTACAAACAGGAGCATTTGAAAATGTGTTGTTGAATATTAGCCCGTTACTTGCAAGTTTTTCAATATTGGGCGTTGATACTCCGTTCTCATCAAAAAGTTTTAAGTAGTGTTTCGAATTGTCTTCAGAAATGATCCAAACAATATTCGGAGGAGGTAAACTAGTAGCCTTTTTTGTAGGTAAAGCACACCGACAACATAAAATCACGATAAGTAATAGAGAGCAATATTTCATGATCATTCGTTAGTTTCAGTCAATAATGTAGCTTCTTCTTGAAAATAATTTACAAATAAAGCCACTACATAACTGTAGGTTTGTATTCCTTTGGATTGGTTATTTGCTTTTAAAAACTGACCATAAAAGACTTTGAAAAGGGGTTCTAAAGGATTTTCATATTGCTGCCAAAACTCACGGTTTTCTTTCCAGTTTTTTAAAATTCCAGGATTAATCCTTTCTAAAGCACACTTGCCTTTCTCTTCATCACGACGGTAGAGATCGTTTACACAATAACGTAAGGCAAAACTATAACCCGAATATTGAAAATAAGGGTCAGTACTATGCATGCAGGCCATGCTGCCTATAAAATTAGCTTCATTTTCTTTTGCAAACCCCAATTGATGTGCTTCCTCATGGCAACTAGTGGTTGGCATTTTATAAGGAATTACAAGTCTGCTAACTTGAGCCTCACTGGTTATGGGATTGAAATAACCACTAAACCCCATATAAACAAGAGTGGTACTAAACAAAGAGGCTTTAATGCTTTTAGGGCGATAGTCTAATGTAGGGAATACCTTTCGTAGTTGTTGGTAAGCGGGAGGGGTACGATTAAAAATTTCTGAATTAGAATAGGGAACATCCACTTTTAAAGAATCATGTAGGGCAATTAAACTATGGTGTGTATTTGATTTTTTGGTAAGTAAATCAACTACTTTTTCTAATTCGACTGTGGTGTATTTATGATTTAGCTCAAGTACTTTATGCAATGGTTGGCGATAATAATTTAACCCCCACAAAAGATGAAAGAAGAAATAGATCACAGCGGAGACCTTGAATGATTTGAATATGATTTCTTTCCATGTCACTTTTCCTTTCCTAACTTTTCTCCAAAGAAATGAAAGTAAAGATATTACAACAACACTATAGAAAATATCTCCGATTGAAAACGGAATCCATCCTAAAAGACTACGAAAAGCAGCTCCTATCTTAGGATATAAATATTGGCTATAATTTGTTTCTACCCAGTCTGGGTTTCTTTTTGCCCATTGTACAAAAAAGAATTGTAAGGGAAGCGTAAGAGGGATCCACCATTTTTTTAGCATGGATTAAAAGTACAAAGTATTCAGTAAAGAGTAAGTAGTATTTTATTGGCACTGCCAAAGGTGCAATATCCCTAAGTTTGCTTTGAAATTAAAATTTTATCTACGGCTATTGGCATTAAGCATTAAGCAAGAAAAAAGAAAAAGACTTTTAGTCACAACTAAAATTATTGATCTTCCAGTCCATAATGATTCATCTCTTATAAACACCTCCTGAGCTTGCTCCGAGATAATTTAATCACCAATCTAATTTAACCCTTGTCTTTGTACTCTGTACTTAGTACTTTGTACTAATAAAAAGAAGCCATGAACAACGATATAAGAAACCTAACACCTAACTCTCTTTGGAATCACTTTGCAGATCTTAATGCAGTACCAAGACCTTCCAAAAAAGAAGAGCGTGTGATCGAATTTATGCTTGATTTTGGAAACAAGCTAGGCTTAGAAACAAAACAAGATGCTGTTGGTAATGTAGTGATCGTAAAGCCAGCTACTGTTGGAATGGAAGATCGTAAAACCATTGTGATGCAATCGCATTTAGACATGGTACATCAAAAAAATAATGATACCGTTTTTGATTTCTACACTCAGGGAATTCAAATGAAAATCGTTGAAGATTGGGTAAAAGCAGAAGGGACTACACTAGGCGCTGATAATGGGTTAGGAGTGGCAACGATTATGGCAATTTTGTCATCTACAGAAATAAAGCATCCAAAAATTGAAGCGTTGTTTACTATCGATGAGGAAACGGGGATGACAGGAGCTTTGAGTTTGGGAGAAGATTTACTAACGGGAGAAATTCTGTTAAACTTAGATACCGAGGAAGATGACGAATTGTGTATTGGCTGTGCCGGTGGAGTAGATTTTACAGCAGAAAGAACGTATAAAGAAATTATTCTTGAGGAAGGAAATATAGGGTTTCGTGTTACGGTGAAAGGATTAGAAGGAGGGCATTCTGGAATGGATATCAGTAAAGGATTAGGGAACGCCAATAAAATCATGAATCGCTTGCTTTTTGAAGGGTATGAGAATTTTGGTCTTCGAGTAGCTTCAGTAATAGGAGGGAGTTTGCGAAATGCAATCCCTAGAGAAAGTGAGGCTGAAATTGCGATAGAGGAAATTCATCGTGAAACTTTCTTGGCAGAGATAAACCTTTTAGTGGCGCTTATAAAGAATGAACAGAAACGCACCGATCCAAATTTAGAAGTGCTGTTTGAAGAAATACAGGCACCTAAAAAAGTAATGGATTTAGGAGTGCAAATAGGAGTGTTAAAATCTATTTATGCAGCACATAACGGAGTCTATCGCATGTCACCAGAGATTCCAGAGCTTGTGGAGGCTTCCAATAACATCGCAAAAATTGTCATCGGTAATGGAACATTAAAAGTCGATTGTCTTACTCGAAGTAGTGTAGATTCTTCTAAAGACTCATTAGTAGCTGCTTTGCGAAGTGCTTTCGAATTGTCCGGTTGTGAAGTATCTACAGGAGGGGAGTATCCAGGGTGGGAACCTAAATCAGATTCTGAAATTGTAACCGTGGTAGCCAATGCTTATGAAAGCTTACACGGAGAAAAGCCACATGTGATGGCGGTACATGCTGGTTTAGAATGTGGAATCATTGGACAACATTACCCAAATATGGATATGGTATCCTTTGGCCCTACGATTAAAGGTGCGCACTCTCCAGATGAAAGAGTATCTATTAGTTCGGTGCAGAAATATTGGAAGTTGGTATTGAAAACCTTGGAGAATATTCCTAAGAATTAAATATTAAAAATACACGATGCAATTTTCATTCAAGAGGCTTGTTGATTTGAAAATAAATAAGAATTAATGCTTGGATGTAATTAATTGAATAAAAAAATGTTATTTACAATCTTGTAATTGTTTGTGTTGTATAATTATTATAAACGGGTGTATTCGTAATGACGAATACAAATAGCATATGTGTTTTGTTCTGCGAATTGAATTATGACACTTAATAGTATATATACCATTGTTTCGGTTTTACCTATGATTAGATTTCAAGATAAAAACGTAAATGTTTACCATTTTGAGGATGAAATATTCGTTGAATGTCCTAAATGTGAAAAAAGGGCAATTGTAACTAAAGACAATCCAAAATCTTCTTTTTCTAAAAGGACGTTAAAATGTCCCAGTTGTTTTCACTCTCAAAAAGGCAGGAAGGAATCTTATACGATTCAATTAAAATGTCATTGTTCATATTGTGCTTCGGAATTAGAAGTTATGATATCCAATGTGAATGAAAAAAAAGAAACAATTGCTGTTAAATGTCCTAATTGTGGACAAACTGAAAACTATTCGCCGAGGAACGTGATCCAAGAATGGAAATATAAAAGCACAGGGAAACCTTCTGAAAGTTACTTTGGATTGCCCTTATGGCTTACGGATAATTTTAGAGGTGAATTTTTTTGGGCTTTTAATTATGATCATTTAGAGTATTTAAAAAAATATATTTCGGCAGAATTAAGAGAGAAAAATGGGAGAACGCATTGGACGATGGTAGAAAAACTTCCTGGTTGGATGAAATCTGGTAAGAATCGAGAGAAAATTCTGAAATTAATAATTGAATTAGAAAAAAAATGAAAAAAATAGCATTTATCTTAATGTTTCTAATTAACATCGTTTTATTAGGGCAAAGTTTTGAAGGAGTCTTAACATATAAAACGGATATAGAGCTTTCTCAAAAAATGAAAGAAATGGGGTTAACCAAAGAAATCATAATGAAAAAAATGAAGGAAGAGAATTCTTTTTCAGATCAAATTAAATATACATATAAAGGGAGTAATTATTTAATGCAAATGTTAGATAATGGAACTGAAACTAAATATATAGGAGAAGAAAATACAATTTATACAAGAGAGAAAGACGATGATTTAATAATAGCAATCGACGCTAGTATTGATTTGGAGAATCAAATGTTTGGAACATCTCCAAAAATTGAAAAAAAAGAAACAGATGTAATAATTTTAGATAAAAAATGTGACAAAGTTATAGTAACATGGAAAACGGGGACTTATGAATATTATTATAATTCTGGTTTTTTGAAAATGGATTCAGATTTATACAAAAATCACAAATATGATATGTGGTTTGAATTTTTACAAGTGTCAAGATCTTTACCCCTTAGAATAGTGAAAAAAGTATCAGGAATGATGACTATAACAATGGACTTAATTGATGTTAAAGAATTTAAAGTTGATATGGCTAAATTTGATTTACCAAAAATGAAACTAGATAAAGAAATGTCTAAATACGTTGCTAAAAACCAAGTTGTTTATAAAGTAAATAATGGTTGATAGTGTTGTGTTCTTTTTATCAAACTTGTTTTATGTTCGCTATTAATATTTAAGAAAGACTTTTTAGTCACTCTATTACCAATATATTTATTCCTTCATTGAGTTTTTATATTAAAGCCTAAAGAGGAATAAGGATAAGATTATAAATTTTGTTAAAGCTACATGAAAACATTGATTAGAGTTAGTATATATCAAAAAAGCTAGCCAATTTTGTTATTATGTAAAAGAAACCTAGAGATTGAATAAGCTCTGAGTTTCATGTGTTTAAAATTATATATATTACTCTACAATGACCACTGGATGTTTAGCTACTTTTACATCTTCTCCATCACTATTCATAAATGATACTGCAACATAATAAAAATGACCTTCAGGCAACTGAGACGTAGGTGCCACATCTTTCATTGGGATCGTCATAGATGAAGTACCAAAAGCGGTTCCAACGGCTGTTTTGTCAGTGCGAATAATATCCTTTTGTATTTTCCAGTTTTTGTCAAATAAGCGTAGCCAATATTTTATTCCGCCACTTTTTGCCGAAATTACTTTGCGATTCGTTCCGGCATGATACTTTATTTTTAATTCTAGGTCTTTAGACTTCGATATAGGCTTTTCTAAAAAAGAGCCATTTGTCAACGTTACATGAGGTTCAATGAAAGCATTTACTTCTACAGAACAGCTAGACTCAATTTTAGCATTATTTTTAGAATAAGCACTAATAGTCGCTGTTCCTTCCTTTAGTGCTGTGATTTTTCCTAAGTGATCTACAGTTGCAATACTATTGTTAGTGCTTTTCCATTCAAATTCATTTTCATCAGCAAGCTCAGGGGATTTTGTGATTTTTAACTCATAAATACCACCTTCAGTCATGGTAATGGACTTGTTGTCTAATTGAATATCCGTCAAAGGAATTTTTTCAAAAGGAATAGATTTTAATTTCAGGTTAGCAACTTTAGAGGCGCTTTTTGCCGTAATAGTCACTTTTTGATTTGCTACATGAGCTGTAGCAATTCCATCTTGATTTACACTAATAGCTTCTGGGTTACTCGAAATCCACTCAATATTTTTATTAGAATTACTAGGAGTGAAAATAGCGCTCAATGCTATCGAAGTACCTACTCTTAATTTTTTAGTAGGAGTAGTAATACATACTTTTTTAGGGTCAAGATTATTTGTGTGGAATAATTGATTTGCTTTTTTGTCTTTAAAACTTACCGTTTCTCCATTTCTCCAGGTTATTTTAACCTCCTCGATATCTTGTTCGTTTTTCAATCCAAAATGAACAATATTCAAAAGGCTTTGGGAAAATATTTCGCCTGAAGAATACACTCGCTTTTTGAAGCTATTTGAAGCTGTTTTAATAACGACTTCAGCTCCTAATGGATCCATATGGTGAATAGGTGAATAGTCAACACGAACTAAGGCGTAATTCCCTTTCTTGTTACTATCATTTTCATACAGATACCATTTCCCTTTAGATTCACTACCGTTTAATAAATCGATATCTCCATCTAGGTCAAAATCGAAAGCTTGTCCCATATCACCATGCCCTTCATCATTAGGGTCATTAGCGTAGTGCTGTGTCGTAACTTCGAAAGAAGTCCCAGTGTTTAGTAATAAATAATCTGCGGGTTTAGATTTTATAAAACCCCAACGATGTAAAAAGAGATCTTGTAAACCATCATTGTTAAAATCTCCAGCATTAACTCCAAGATGATTTCCAATAGCAGGAATTCCCCAGCTTTTAGTTACATCTTTGAAAGTACCATTATTATTTATGAGTAGGAGATCAGGTACAATTCTATTAAGTGGTTCAAACTGTGAGTTGAAACTTTGTAAGCCTTCAAGGCTAAATTCATAAGACCAAAAGATATTTGCTTCTCTGTAAATTGAAGCTTTCCATGTATTTCCTTCTAAATGTCCAATGTAAACTCCATTTTTATTAATATTCTCAGGCCAACCTTTAGCACTAGATGTGGTAATACTTAACTTTTCATCGATGCTTGTATTTAAAATATATGGCGTTTTCGATGCTCCAAGATAGATAGGGTAATCGTCTTTGAAATTTCGTCTAGTAAAATGAAGGTCTTTAAAAGTAATTTCATTGTCAGCTTCAAATTCAAAAACACTTTCTCCTTTGTTTGCTCTTAATTTTACATCCAATCTTTTTTTATTTGGGTGAAAATCTACAGATGGTGTAGTTTCTCCTGTTCCGAACTCGTACCCTCTACTTAAATAAATATCTTGATCTCCATCATTATCGATATCGATATCCGTAGCAGCCGTAATTAATTTGTCTTCAGATAATGATTTAGGGAATTGAGAAGTAATGTTCGTAAATGTAAAATCGCCATTTCCTTGCCAAACACTTAAGGGGTGAAAAAGTACAAGATCATCAATGAAATCATTGTTGAGGTCGGTTAAAAGTGCTCTTGGTCCATGTGCATTTTCGATGCCATCAACCCTAATACTTGAAAATGTTCCATCTCCATTATTTTTATAAAATAGATGTTGAGGTAATTCTTCAGGATCTAAACTTCTTTCGTTTAAGATCATAAGGTCGAGATCACCATCTTTGTCCATATCACTCCAGCGTACACCTCGTCCACGGGCACCATTAAAAATGCCAACATCTTCGGTCATGAGTACCAATTTGCCATTTTGGTTTTTCAGGAAATTAATAGTAGATGGATTTTTACCATTACCTCCTCCAACAGATAAAACTACATCCAGATCTCCGTCATTGTCATAGTCGGCACATGAAGCGCCATGCAGATCTTGCATATACCATTGAGAAAGATCTTTGTGATGCTTGGTAACTGTACCATCTCCGTTGTTCCAATACAATTTATTTGTGATATCATTATGGTTGATAGCAATAAAGTCATAGTCTCCATCATTATCGATATCGGAAACTGATGGGCCTCCATATTTTAAAGAGTTGAACTGATCTATACCTGCTTTAAAAGTGATATCCTTGAATATAGGAAGGCTTGTATCTGTGATGTCTGTAATCTGTATTTTCTCTATAAAAACCTTTCCTTGAGAAGCTTTTAAGATTAAACTAGAAGTCTGTTTGGGAAGTCTGACTACGGCATTAATTTCTTGTTTCCCCGATTGATAAATATCAAAGTTATCGATTACGAGGATATCATTTGCATAAAGGCTAAGGTGTGCGTAAGAAGCTTTGGAATCTATAGATAATGTTACTTTTTTAAGAGTGTCCGAAGTATCTGTATAAGCTATTTCAATCGGTTGTGTAGGGCTTATGGTCTTGTTGATGCCTTGTGCTAGGGTAGTGTTAGAAAAAACAACTAGGCAAATAGCAAATGTCAATACTTTTATAGAATGTAGCATATAGCGTTTGTGAATTGAAAACGATTGCAAACCTAATGTCTACAACCAGTATTTACAATAACAAAAGAGTTAAATCGCAAGACAAATGTTTTTATTAAATTATTAAGTGTTGATTTTTAGCGTTTTAAATGTTTTTTTATTGTGATTTTTTATAAAAAAAAGCAGCCTAAAAGTTTAGGCTGCTTTGTTACTTTATAAGATTCAATGATCCTATCGAGTGGAGTTTTATTTACTTTTTAGCTGGAGCTTTTACAACTTCTGCTAATTCTAATTCAAAAATAAGATCTGTATTAGGTGGAATTGTTCTTCCAGCTCCTTTATCACCGTAAGCTAAGTGAGAAGGAATATAGATAAATGCTTTATCACCTACGTTTTTCAATGCTAAAAGACCTTCTTTAAATCCAGGGATCAAACGAGCGTCTGCAGAATAAGGGACTTGAATAGGCTCATACTTTCCTCTTTGAGCTAAAGTAGCGTTGTATTTTCCGTATTCTTTTTCAACTTCTGGTAAGTTAGAGTCAAATAAACGACCGTCAATAAAATAACCTGCATAGTTCATTTTAATTTGATCTCCTTGAGCAGGAGAAGCACCTGTTCCTTTTGTAAGTGATTTGAATAATAAACCACTTTCAAATTTTTCAGACTCTGCTTTTAGTGTTTCAAAAGTAGCTTTCTTCTTTTCGGCAGCAGCTTGCATTTTCTTTTCTTGCTCTGCTTTTACCGCTTCAATTTTATCAAGTCCTACTTTGAAAGCAGCAGCTCCGTCAAAAGATTTTGCATCTGATCCATTTCGGATGATGTTCATTTCTTTAATAACTATGCTATCTCCTTTAGGCTTACCTTGAGCTTCAGTTTCTAAAGTACCAATACTATCTATTACTTCTTGTCCTTCTACGATTTCTCCAAAAACAGTATGCTTACCATTTAACCATGGTGTTTCCTTCAAAGTAACGAAGAATTGACTTCCGTTAGTTGCTGGTCCAGAGTTCGCCATAGAAAGAATACCTTTCTTGCTGTGCGTTAAAGAATCTACGATCTCATCAGCAAATTTATATCCAGGACCACCCATTCCTGTTCCTTGAGGGTCTCCTCCTTGGATTACAAAATCTTTTACAATTCTGTGGAATGTTAATCCATTATAGAATTTTTTTCCTTTGTAAACGCTGTCTACTTCCGTATGTGTTCCTTCTGCTAATGCTACGAAGTTACCTACAGTCATAGGCGTTTCTTTAAAGTTTAGTTTAGCAACTGCTGTTCCTTTGTTAGTTACTATTTCAGCAAAAACTCCATCTCCTAAATTTGGATATTTGTCGTTGCAATTTGCAAACATCATAGCAGCTGCTGCTAAGAATAAAAATTTGATTGTCTTCATTGTCAATGCTTAATTATATAATTTAGTTTTCGTTATTTTCTCGGATCGAATTTAAGGTTACTTCTGAAATAATAGGAGTATTCCTGCCAATTTTTTCTAAATCTCCATAAAAACCGTAAGCTAAATGAGAAGGAAAAATAAAAGTAGCGCTCTCTTTTTCTCTTAAAAGTTTAAGTCCTTCCCGTAGTCCAAAAATGAGTTCTTCCTTGTCAATACGGTAGTTTTTATCTTTTAAAGTCGCTTTAGAATAGATCGTTCTCCCGTCGAGCATTTTTAGATTATAGGAAAAATTAACTAGATCTCCTTTTTTTGGTGTTTTATTATTTGAACTATCTTTTTTTGTGTAAAAATACCAGAAACCATTACCCGAATTTAAATATTGGTGTAAAGTATCTTTTTTTATAAGTTCAAGAATTTGTCTTTCTTCAAGTGCTTTTATCTGTTGATTAATGGCAATAGAGCGCTTTATCTGAGTCCCAGATTTTACGATAATAGGTTTCCTTGGAACCGTTTTTTGACAGCCCATAAACATTAAACTCAACAAGAAAAAGAGTTGAAATCGCATATTATGAATTTAACAAAGCTTCTTTGTACTGGGGTAATATACTTAAGAATTCTTTGATTGTTGCATCTAAAGAAATTTCACTTCTACCTCCAGCAGCATTATTGTGTCCACCACCACTATAATGTTGGCGAGCAAATTCATTTACAGAAAATTCTCCTTTAGAGCGGAAAGACATTTTAATGATTCCTTCCTGTTTGTTTTCTATAAAAATAATGGCAAAAACATATCCCTGCATTGATAATCCAATGTTTACAAAACCTTCGGTATCTCCTTTTTTAAAGTTATGATCGTCCAATTCCTTTTGAGACATTGAAATATATGCTGTGCGATATTCGGGTAATAATTTTAAGTTTTTTAAGGCAACACCTTTCAGTTGTAATTTGCTGTAGGTATTGGTGTCATAGATACTTTCATGAATATTGGTATTATCTGCTCCAGTATCGATAAGTTGAGCAATAACTCTATGTGTAGTGCTAGATGTAGAGCGGTATCGAAATGATCCAGTATCTGTCATGATTCCAGTATACAGGCAAGTTGAAATCTCGGCATCTAATAATTCCAAGCCATTCATGTTTTCAATGAAATGATATACCATTTCACAAGTCGAACACATTTCTACATCGCTGTAGGTGTATTTGGCATAGGTGTCTGGTTGCTGATGATGATCTATCATAACAAATGTCGACTTAGCATTGGCTAATGGGGTTTCGAGTTCCCCACATCGACTGAAATGATTGAAGTCTAATGTGAAAATAAAATCGGCGTTGTCTATTTTAGCTTGAGCCATTTTTTTTGAACGCTCATATATAAGGACGTTCTCGGTTTCGGGTAACCATTTTAAAAAGGATGGGTAATCATTAGGGGAGATTACAATGGCTTCATGTCCCATCTTTGTAAGAAACCTACATAAACCTTGAGTGCTTCCCATGGCATCTCCATCTGGATTCTTATGAGGAATAAGAACAATCTTTTTAGGACTACTTAATTCTTCCTTTAATTTGGTGTAATCAATACTAATCATATTGGCGAAGATAGTAGTAAATGTAACTTTTGACAACATTGTACTATAAAGTGAACCAAATAGAGCCTCTATTTATATGAGGAATTATGTACTTTTAACCCTAATTGTGCATTAGAATTTCGTTATGAGTTTGTGATATACAATAAATACTAGTGTTTTCTTAATTTCAGCATAGCATTGTTATGGTTAATCCGATAGCTATCGGATTGAAAAATACAGTTTACGGTAGTATTTGAAGGAGATCACAGACGGAATAGATTTTCTAATGTAGAATTAGATAAATACAATAATTAACAAAGTGAAATTTATGGCTACAAATAGAACATTAACAATGATTAAACCAAATGCTGTTCAAAAAGGATTAGTGGGAGCGATATTAGAAAAAATTGCAGCCTCTGGATTTAGAATTGTAGCTCTTAAAATGACACAGCTTACAGTCGATGACGCAAAGAAGTTCTATGATGTACACGAAGGAAAATCATTCTATGAGGATTTATATACATTTATGAGTAGTGGGCCTATCGTAGCAGCGGTTTTAGAAAAAGATAATGCTGTTGAAGACTTTCGTTCTCTTGTAGGAGCAACAGATCCAGCAGCAGCGGCTGAAGGTACGTTAAGAAAATTGTATGCAGATTCAAAAAGTAGGAATGCTGTACATGGAAGTGATAGCGATGATAATGCTAGGATAGAATCTAGCTTTCATTTTTCGAGAAGAGAGCTGTTTGTGTAAAAAGTATATAGTAAAGAAAGGTCAATCCGAAAATTTTTAGACAGGAACAGTTATCGTCATTTCCACGGAGGTGGAAATCTCCTCAACTAAATATGATGTTTTTAATTTAAAATAATGATTTGCTATTCCTAGTGAAGGAGACTCCACTACAATTTTTTCAATCCCCATAGCAATCGGGACGTGGATTGATCTGTAAAATGAACACAATGTCCCGTAAGTTTTCAGCTTAATACTCTTTGCAGTTTTATCTGAAAATCAAATTCTTAATTAAATGACTTCCTAGTTCTTGATTTAAATTGTCAATGATCTTTGTTTTGCCATAACTCAATTCTTGTGTTAAAACAGAAGAAGTTAATTGAATGTATAAAGTGTCCTTTTGTAATTGGATTTTGTGAGTGTATTTTGAAACAGCAGGACCCATCATTTTTTTCCATGCGTCTTCTACTTGAATTTGAGAGATTCCTTTCTCTAAACGATTTACCCTAATAAAGCTTTTTAAAACCTCACTTAGCGGTTGTTCTTCTGTATGTCTTTTCTTTTCGCTCATATTTAATTAAGGTAAACTAATAGGTGTGTACTTTTTATAATAATAAGTAAGGCCTTCCGAGTTCGAAATCACAATTTCAGTAGCGGTAGCTTTTTGGAGTTCTTCATCCAACAATTCAGCTTTATTGTAATCTATTTTTATGTTTTCTGGAGTTGTTTTTTCTAAAGAGAAATAAGTCTTTTGAAGGTTTCCACTAAACTTGCCTACAAAAGAAGGCTTTAGTTTCATCCTGAATCCTTCATTGTTTTCGACTTGAAAGTACTCAATAAAAGCATTAAAGTTATATTGTTTTAACAATTTCCCATCTTTCTCTACTCGATCTATTTCCCAATATCCATTTAAATAGTCAGTGTTAATACCTGTTTTAGAGCAACTAAGTGCAATACAACTGAATAGATATAAAAGCCAAAATTTATTCATGATTAAGATTAAAGATTTTATAAGACTGCGAAATGGTTTTAACTACTTTTTCGGTACGATCTTGATTGGTGTCACTTACAAAAATTTGTCCAAAAGCAGCGTCATCAACCAATTGAATCAATTGTGTTACTCGATGCTCATCAAGTTTGTCAAAAATGTCATCTAATAAAATAATAGGAGCAGTTTGATTGGTGTCAAGTAAAAAATCAAATTGAGCTAATTTTAAAGCGATTAAAAACGACTTTTGTTGTCCTTGACTTCCAAATTTTTTGATAGGATACCCATCGATAGTAAAAAGCAAGTCGTCTTTGTGTACCCCCACACTTGTATGCTGTAGTACACGATCTTTAGGTAACTGTACTTTTAGTAATTCGGCCAATGAATTTTCATGTAATTTAGAATTATATGACAAATCAATCGACTCTTTAGATTGTGAAAGGTAATTGTATCTTTTGACTAAAAGAGGTGCAAAGACAGCTACAAAAGCGGTTCGCTTGGCATGTATATATTCTCCAAGAGCCACCAACTGCTCATTGTAAATTTCTAGATTATCCTTGTCAAAGGTGTGGTTCGCCGCAAAATATTTTAAAAGTGCGTTACGCTGACTTAAAGTCTTATTATAATTAAGAAGTGTTTGTAGGTATTCGGGGTTTGTTTGCGAAAGTACGCCATCAACAAACTTTCTTCTAACGAGACTACCTTCACTAATTAAGTCATTATCTGCTGGAGAAATGATAACAAGAGGTAAAAAGCCAATATGTTCACTAATTTTTTCGAGCTCCTTACCATTTTTACTCAACTTCTTTTTGGTACTTCTCTTGGCACTAATAGCTACTTTTTCATCACGCTCATTTCTTTCATATAATCCTTCGAGCATGAAAAAATCACAATCGTGTTTGATATTTTGACTTGTGATGGGATTAAAGTAACTTTTCCCAAAAGAGAGGTGGTATATAGCATCCAGTACATTTGTTTTACCCACTCCATTATTTCCGACAAAACAATTGATACGAGGATCAAAATCAAGTTTTTTTGACTCAATATTTTTGTAATTTAATAAGGAAAGTGTCTTTAGATGCATTAGCTTTAAGTCTCATTGCAAAAATAGACTTTCGCTAGAATTTTAGCTCAAAAAATAGGAGGTTATATAAATGTTAAATTAATTTTAACGAAGAATTTGAAAATGGTTTTACCAATTGAAGAAAAATCATATTTTTGTTGCACTCACAAAAAAAGCATAAATGGCTACGTACAAAAAGAGAGGATACAAGCAAAAAGCAGTTAAAGAAGCTGTTGATCAAGAGATAGAAGTTGCTGCAGAGGAGATGGAATCAACCACTGCGGAGGTATTCAATACTTTAGATGAGACAGCAAATAAGACAGAAGAGTGGGTTGCTGCAAACCAAAAATACATATTTATGGCGGTAGGTGCACTTGCACTTGTAGCGCTTCTTTATGTAGGTTATCAGCGTTTTGTTGTTGATCCAAAGAATTCTGAAGCTGCAAATGAGTCTTTTCAAGCACATAAATATTTTGCTGATGCACAAGAAGCATCTTTAACTCAACAAGATTCTATTTATGGTTTAGCATTAAATGGAGATGGTGTTCAACCAGGATTGCTTCAAATTATTGAAGACTATGGTAGTACTCCAATCGGGAAAAATGCAAAATATATGGCTGGATTTGCTTATTTGAAAACAGGTAAGTATAAAGAGGCTATTGATAACTTAGATGCATTTAAAACTAAAGATCCAGTATTACAAGCATTAGCTTATGGAGGTTTAGGAGATGCTTTTAGTCAATTAAAGAAGTTTGACGAAGCATTAGGATACTACGATAAAGCGGCAAAAGAGGAAGCAAACTCATTTACTACTCCAAAATTCTTATTGAAAGCAGCTAAGATTGCAGTTACTTTAGGGAAAAGCGGAGATGCTTTAAAATATTTAGAGCAATTAAAAGATGAATATCCATCTAGTAAACAGAATACAGAAGCTGAGTCTTTATTAGCAATGGCTAAAGCTGCATTGTAATTTGTAAATTTACATATGGCTACAGAAAATAAAAATTTATCGGTTTACGATAAAACAACAATCCCAAATGCGAAAGACTTTCGATTTGGGATTGTTGTTTCAGAATGGAATGATACGATTACCAATAACCTATTTCAAGGGGCTTTCGATGCCTTTATTGATTGTGGAGCGTTAAAAGAAAATATCGTGCGTTGGAATGTGCCAGGAAGCTTCGAGCTTATTTATGGTGCAAAAAAAATGCAGCAAACTTACGATATGCTAGATGCTATTATTGTAGTCGGTACAGTGATCCAAGGAGAAACCAAGCATTTCGATTTTGTTTGTGAAGGCGTAACCCAAGGTATTAAGGATTTAAATATCCAAAGTGATATTCCCGTAATCTTTTGTGTGCTTACGGATAATACCATGCAGCAATCGATAGATCGCTCTGGAGGTAAACATGGTAATAAAGGGACAGAAGCAGCTATAGCAGCTATTAAAATGGCACAATTAAGAAAAGATGCTAAAATATAATATAGGCTATTTATATTTTTAGGTAACTTTATACAAGACTCGGAAATTATTGTTTTGCGGAATGGTATTTGTAATCTTCCCAACAACCGTTTTTTTAATGGGATTTCAATAGGAACCTCTAAAAATTTTAATTATGCCATTTATATCTAAAAGAAAAAATAAAACATTCAGTTACGAGCCTCGCTATTATCAAAATGGTAAAGAAGGAAGCCCTTATAAAATAGGTCAAAAATTTGATGAGTATAGGACTACTATAAATACATCAAATACTCTAAAAGGAAAATTTTCTTCTGCTTGGGAAGACCTAAGGAAAAATCCTAAAAATAATGCGAATCGTAGAACATTATACATATTTGTATTGCTAGCTTTGGCAGTGTATTTATACCTTAGATTTTAATGTCTGACATTATACAGTTATTGCCCGATCATGTGGCCAATCAAATTGCAGCAGGGGAAGTGGTTCAAAGACCAGCCTCAGTTGTAAAAGAATTATTGGAAAACGCTATAGATGCAGGAGCAACAAACATATCACTAATTATAAAAGAGGCAGGGAAAACCCTTATCCAAGTAGTGGATGATGGAGTGGGAATGTCTCCGACTGATGCTCGAATGTGTTTTGAGCGTCATGCGACTTCGAAAATTAGAGAAGCTAAAGATCTTTTTGCCTTAACGACAAAAGGGTTTCGAGGAGAAGCAATGGCTTCTATCGCTGCGGTTGCCCATGTTGAGTTGAAAACGAAACAAGCAAACGAAGAATTAGGAACAGCGATTAAAATAGAAGGAAGTAAGGTTGTAAGTCAAGAGCCTTGCTCATTGCCTAAAGGAACTTCTACTTTAGTTAAGAATTTATTTTTTAACATTCCTGCGAGAAGAAACTTCTTGAAATCTAATCAAGTAGAACTGCGCCATATTTTAGATGAGTTTCATCGTGTAGCAATGGTACATTGTGATATTAAATTTGAAATGATTTCCAACGGAAATGAAGTTTTTAGTTTACCAGCGACGAACTTGAAGCAGCGTTTGGTGCATATTTTTGGAAATAAGACCAATGAAAAATTAGTTCCAGTTGGGGAAGAGACTGAGATCGTAAACATAAAAGGTTTTGTTGGGAAACCAGAATTTGCAAAGAAATCGAGGGGAGAGCAGTTTTTCTTTGTAAATGATCGCTTTATTAAAAGCCCTTATCTTAACCATGCCGTAAATTCTGCTTTTGAAGGAGTGCTTCCTCCAAAAACACACCCTAGTTATTATTTGTATTTGGAATTAGATCCAGAAGCGATTGATATCAATATTCATCCAACCAAAACAGAGGTGAAATTTGAAAACGAACAAGCGTTATATTCTATATTAAGAGCAACGATAAAGCATAGTTTAGGGCAATTTTCGGTAGCACCAAGTTTAGATTTTAATAAGGATGCTAGTTTCGATTTGCCATATGCCGAAACCAAAAAAGGAATTTCGGTACCCAAAATTACAGTAGACCGTAATTTCAACCCTTTTGAACAAGAGAAAAAAGAATCATCAGCATCAACACCATCAAGGTCTTTTTCAACAAGTACTCCCTCTCCGAAAAGGGAAACTTCGCAGACATTTACTTCTAAAATGAGTCATACATCAAAGCCAGTGGCAAACTGGGAAGGATTGTACTCTGGTTTAAAAGAAGATACTGTTGCAGTAGAAAGTGCTTTTTCGAAAAAGAAAGAAGAAGTTATTGAGATTGAAAGTACTTTTAGTAAAAAGGTAACTCCAATTTTCGAAGAAAAGGATATCAACCATTCCGTTTCGGGAGTTTACCAATTGCAAAATAAATACTTAATCAGTTCCATAAAGAGTGGATTGGTGGTCATACATCAAAATAGAGCACATCAACGAGTATTGTACGAGACTTTCTTAAAGCAGTTGGCGCAACAAAAAGGAGTAAGTCAGCAATTGTTATTTCCACTAGAATTGTCATTTTCCACAATGCAGCTCGTTTATTTACAACAGGAAAAGGAAAAGTTAGAACAGTTAGGATTCTCTTTTGTGAGATTAGAAGGAGAAAAAGTAACCATTGATGCAGTGCCATCTGTTTTAGCAGAAAATGAAATCTCGGGGATATTAGAGCAATTGGTAGTGGATTTAGAGAATGAAGTGCCAAACGCTAAGGTTTCTCCAAATGAAAAGGTCAGTAAATTGCTAGCTAAACAAGCTGCTATAAAGACTGGAGCCAAGATAGAAGCAAACATTCAAAAACATTTAGTAGACCAATTATTTGCTTGTTCGACGCCGACATTATGTCCAAGCGGGAAGACAACATTTATCACTATTGACGCAAACGAATTAGATAAAAAGTTTTAGAATGGGAAGAATGACCGATACGGTAAAGACCTTAATAATAATTAATGTTGTTATATATTTTCTAACTCACAAAATTGATAAGAGTGGGGTTTTGTTTGCTAATTTAGCAATGTGGTTTCCACTTGATACTAATTTCCGTGTTTGGCAAATTATATCACATATGTTTATGCATCAGGATTTTATGCATATTTTATTTAATATGTTTAATTTATACATATTTGGGTCTATTTTAGAGCAACATCTTGGCGTAAAACGTTTTCTTTTTCTTTACTTCTCTGCGGGTTTAGGTGGGCTAGGTTTACATTTGTTATTTGATTATGTTGAATTCTTTAAGAATTATGATGTCTATATGCAAATTAGCCACAATATATTTGGTTATATGGTAGGGGCATCAGGAGCTGTTTTTGGATTAACGGCAGCTTTTGCTATGCTATTTCCTGATATGAAATTGATGATAATACCTATTCCGTTTCCTATCAAAGCAAAATATCTTATAGGAGGTTATGTTGCGGTTGAATTGTTTTTAGCATTAACGGGGACAAGTTTTTTAGGGATGTCCAATATCGCTCATTGGGCACATTTAGGTGGAGCATTGATTGGTTTTATAATGATTTGGTACTGGAAAAAGAATTCATTTAACGATAGAAGGTGGAATTAATATGAATATTAAACAACTATATCAGCAGTACTTTTTGAATGCATCGGTTTTAAATAAGCTGATCATTCTAAATGTATTCTTTTTCATTTTGCAAAAGGTATCGGCAGGATATCTTAAAGTATTTTTTGCATTACCCTTAGATATGTTTGTTTTTTTAAAGCAGCCATGGTCTATAATATCTTATGGATTTCTGCATGGAGGTTTTAGGCATATTCTTTATAATATGCTTTGGTTATATGTTTTCGGTCAGTTTTTTCTGAATATTCATAATGGCAGGCGTTTTTTAAACTTATATTTTTTAGGAGTTATTTTCGGAGCTTTGGTGAACTTATTCGCGTTTAATTTATTCGATATTCCGTTTTACAGTATAAATTCGGTTTTGGTAGGAGCATCAGCAGGAGTATATGCAATTATGGTAGCCGCTACAGTTCAAAGCCCTAATATGCCAATTCGCTTCTTGTTTATTCCTGTAACATTTAAATTATGGTGGATTACTGTTGGTGTAGTGGCATTGAATCTTTTGGATTGGAATAGTAATTTTGGAGGTAAAGTAGCGCATCTTGCAGGTGCATTAGCGGGGTATTTGTATATGATCCAACTGAAAAAGGGAAATGATATAGGCGAATTTATAGGGAATACTTTCGATTGGATATTGAATCTTTTTAAGCCTAAAGAAAAGACAAAACTTAAGACTGTTTATAAATCAAAGAATAATTCTAAATCTGTGGTAAAAAGTACTTCAAACTCACCATCACAAGAACAAATTGATAGTATTCTGGATAAAATAAGTAAAAGTGGTTATGACAGCCTTTCTAAGAAAGAGAAAGAGCTGTTGTTTAAAGCAGGGAAGCAATAGTATATGAAAAGACTAGTTTGGTTATTAAATATCTTATTGGTCTGTATGACGATTGTAATCTATGGATTGCATTACTTGCCGCCAAGCAAACATTCGTTTCTGTTAGGAGCTACACTTTTTTTGCCGATAACTTTATTGTTGAATTTTTCATTTGCACTTTATTGGTTGTTAAAAGTTGATCGTAAATTCTTAATGTCAATGCTGATGTTGCTGTTGGCTATAAGTTGGGTTAAGTGTTTTATTGTTTTTAATAAACCAAAGGTCGATGTAAAGGATAATACGACTACTTTAAAAATAGCTTCATATAATGCCCATTATTTATGGCGTAAAGGAGAAAATAGGAATAAGTATTTTGAATCTGAATTTAAGAAACAGTTCTTAGAAAAACAGCCTTTAGACGTGTTGTTATTACAAGAGGGAGCGACAGTTGGTCATGGAGATTCAATTAAAAAAGAATTTCTTTATAGTTCTACTTTAAATGGTCGGAACAGTATTTATAGTAATTATCCTATAATTAATGTTCGTAAAATAGAGTGGGGTGGAGAAAAGAATCGAAGTGTGTTTTATGATCTTTTAGTTGATAAAGATACACTTAGGGTATATAATGTTCATTTGAGCTCATATAAATATCCCAAAAGCTCTGATGGGTTAGTTAAAAAAGGAACTAAAAAATTATTTAGAAGGTTGGGGCAAGTTTTTAAAACTCATGAAGAACAAATAAATTTAGTAGCAAATCATATAAAAAATAGTCCTTACCCTGTTATTGTTAGTGGTGATTTTAATAGCTTGTCTAATTCATATCCATATGAACAGTTAACTAAACTGGGGATTAAAGATACTTTTGTCGAAGCAGGTAATGGCTTAGGGGCAACTTATGAATTTTCGTATTTCCCTCTTAGAATTGATTATATTTTTGTCCCTGAAACAACAAAAGTATTGTCACATCGAGTTGTAAAGACTAAAGAGTGGTCAGATCATTATCCTATAATAGCCGAAATTAAGTTGTAATGGAATACGTGCAAACAATTATCCATTATTCCAATCACTTTTTAATTCCGTTAGTATTTGCGCTAATTGTATATAGGGAAAAGTGGTTACGAGTGACGTTAATTTTGTGGGCTACCATGTTGGTAGATTTAGATCATTTACTAGCAACTCCTATTTTCCAAGCCAATCGGTGTAGTATTGGTTTTCATCCATTACATTCGTATTATATAATTCCTTTTTACGCGGTACTATGTTATTTTAAAAAGTACAGGATTATAGCAATAGGTCTACTATGGCATATGGCAACTGATGGTATTGATTGTCTTCTTATGAATTATACGATTTACTGATAAGAATTTCGTGTTAATATGCTGAATTATTTTTTACTAGTCTAAGGCAAAAAAATCAAGCGTAGCCTAAGTTACGGTTGCTTTTTTTAACGAAAGAATAGTGAAAAAGAAACGGTAGATATGCGAAATTTTTGTTAGTAAATCGTATAATATATAACAGGTCTTATTTAAATTAAATTAGCCTGCTCTTCAAGATAAGTCGTAGCATTAGGCCCTTCATTAAATAAAAGGTCTAATATGGATAGGTTGTGAATAAAACCATATTTGTTTTCGAAAACTTGATTGTATTTCGAAAACTCTTGGCCGATGCTATTATTTTTAGCACTAACGAATTTTCTGTAATCGTCAATAGTATCATCAGTTTCAAGATTAAAAGAAACGGTTTTACTTGAGTTCAAATCTAATTGTAAGCAATCTAAGAGTACCTCTTGACATTCAAAATTAAAGTCCATCAAAAATTCAGGTTTCTTTTCAAAAAGAGGTGCCAAATCGTCTTCGTAAAATTCAAAATAAGGGGAAGTTCTGTAAGCAGATTCTAATGACTTCCAGTGTGTCTTTAGTGTATTGAATTGATGCTCAATCTTAATATCTCTGTAAGCTTGTTTTAGGCCATCTTTGGTGTGAAGAATAGATAGGTTTAAGGAAAGCTTTCCGTTAGCTCCATAAATATAAGTTCTGTTTCGGAGTGTTTGCTTTTGATAATTATCATTTACTTCAAAAATGACTTTTTCAGCCTTAATCATGGCTGTATAATTCGCTATTGACCCGAAATAGCATAGATGGAGTAGGGTTTTCATTAATTTTGTGATTATGGGAGTTTTGGAGTTAAAGAATCAAAGGGAATAAGTAAACTTCTGTAATTCTTTAACTCCTTTGACTTCTTTATTTCTCTTTTTGCTTCTTTTTTCGTTCCCAGATAAAAGAGCCAACGATGTAAAGTCCAATAAGAACAAAAACAAGAATCTTATGAGATTTAAGTTTTCCATCTCCACCAACGGTGCTCATAATACGATCCCATCGTATTTTATTCATCAAGCCTTTGGCGTTTTGATCAAGACTAAAAAATAAGAATACGGGTTTACCTACAATATGTGTTTCTGGTACGAATCCCCAATAGCGACTATCTTCACTATTGTGACGGTTGTCTCCCATCATCCAATAGTAGTTTTGTTTAAAGGTATATTGAGTTAAAGGTTGAGAATTTAAAAGCACTTGATTTCCAGAAGTAGTTATAGTGTTTCCTATTCCCATTTCCGACCCTTCATATACCTCAATGATTCGTTGGTATAAATCTATGTTATTAGTAGTGATGTCAACTGTTTTCCCTTCTTCAGGAATATATAGGTTTTGGATTTGGTCTTTGTTCCATCCGTATTTTATACCATTAGGGAAAATACCAGGTTCTCCTTTTTTCTCTTCAGAAATTATTCGCTCAACAGAAACTACATTCTTGTGTTTTTTTAGTTTTTCTGCTCCTGCTTCAGTTAAAGCACTAAAAACATATTTACCAGTAGGGCTTTGGAAGTTATTTCTTTGATTGAGTTTACTGTATTTAAGCCCCCCTTTTACTAGGTTTCCGTTTTTATCTTGAAATTCAACTTGAATAGCGTCGGTTATGTCAAAATATTTATAGAGCGCTTTTAAATTAAACCCTTTTCCTTTTCCTGTAACGTTGTAAGAATATTGCGGTTTTGCTTTTTTAGGAAGAGCCAAAGGTTCTCCATTTGCAATGATTTTACCATCTACAATACTAAGGTTGTCTCCAGGGATACCAACACAGCGTTTTACATAGTTACTTTTCTTGTCAATAGGTTTGTAGTGGTATTTGCCGTCACCAGCACTATGAAAAGCGTTTACGGTATCTACTGGCCAACTAAAAACTACAATATCTGCTCGTTTGATTTTTTGAAAACCAGGAAGCCTGAAATAAGGGTATTGTGGTTTACTAAAATAGGATTTTAATTTAGTTTTAGGTATAGTATCATGTACCATAGGGAATGATACAGCTGTCATTGGAGTACGGGCTCCGTAATGAAACTTACTAACAAATAAGAAATCCCCTACAAGCAATGTTTTTTCTAATGATGAAGTAGGAATGTTGTAGGGCTGCATCACATAAGTGTGAACCAAAGTTGCAGCAACAACGGCAAATAGAATAGAGCTTACCCATTCGCCCAATTTAGTGCGAGGTTGAAGGCTACGATCTTCAATATAGGTTACATCTTGTGTATAGTTAACGTAATAGATATAGAACCCAAGTGTAACGACCCCTAGTACGGTATCAATATCTTTATTTTTCCCAAAGGCGCGTAATGTTTCTACCCAGATGATAGGCAGCATGATAACGTTAACCATAGGTATGAAAAGTAATATAACCCAAGTCCAATGTCGGTTAATGATTTTGGTCAATATGTATGCATTATAAACAGGTACGGCAGCTTCCCAAGCTTTATATCCTGCTTTTACATATAATTTCCAAGTCCCTAAAAAGTGAATTGCCTGAATCACTAAAAAGAAAATAAACCATTGTGTGAGTGTCATAATTTTGTATTAAGAAAATAGAACATAGAGGTTAGATGATAGACTCTTATGTAGTACTAATTTGGTTTTTATAAATTTAAATTAATTTTTGCTGACAACAGAAAACGGATAACCGATAACTATTAAAGTCCAAGTACGTCTTTCATTCCGTAAATACCTTTTTTGTCTACAAGCCATTCGGCAGCAACTACGGCACCTAGTGCAAAACCTTGGCGGTTATATGCCGTATGCTTTATTTCGATTTCATCTACCTCGCTATGGTAAGTAACACTATGCGTTCCTGGGATATCGCCTATTCGGCGAGCTGTTATAGGAAGCGTTTTTTTATCTCCTTCGTATAATTTCCAGTCTTCAAGGTCTGTATTTTCAATTACGCCTTCAGCAATGGTGATAGCGGTTCCACTTGGAGCATCTAATTTTTTAGTATGGTGTAATTCTTCACTAGCCACACTATAAGTATTTAACATTGGATTCATAATTTGAGCTACCTTTTTGTTGATCTCAAAAAATAAATTTACCCCTAGACTAAAATTAGAAGCATAAATAAAACTTCCGTTATTAGAATTACATAATTCGATCATTTTGTCATATTGATCTAACCAGCCAGTAGTACCCGAAACTACAGGAACTCCATTCGTAAAACAAGTCGTCAAATTCCCTACTGCAGCTGTTGGTATGCTAAAGTCAATAGCTATATCAGCTTCAGTGATGTCATACTCTTTGGTATTAAGATCCACTCTAAAAACAATTTCATGTCCCCTTTCAATAGCAATTTTTTCAATTGCTTTTCCCATTCTTCCGTATCCTAAAAGTGCGATTTTCATATTTAAAGTGCTTTTCTTTAGCGAATATAGTTTTATTTTTTTCTAAAAATTGTATTTCAATGCGACTCCATAATTAGGACTAGCATTGTTGTGATCTATCTCTAGTTGAGGTACTAAAGTAAGTTTGTCATTAAGATTGTATTGTTGGAGGTGTGCTGTAACATTGGCGTCAACAATTTGTAAAACGTAAAGGCCAATAGATATGGCGATAGATAATTCTTTTTGGCGCTGAAAATTACGTTGAGCCCTAGCCAATCCATCATCAGAAACAAGTACTTGACCAGTATCTTGATTTATAAATCGATCCGTTCGAATTCCTCTTTGTCGTGCTTTGAAGATATCTCGTATTTCATTTTGACGATCTTGATTCCATAAAGCAATACCAACACCTGTACCTAAAGCTCCATATACGATAGGGATTTTCCAATATTTCCCAGTATAAGCTTGACCTAAACCGGGTAGGACAGCAGAATAGAAAGCAGCTTTAGAAGGAGCTAAAGCATTATAAGGTCTTATGTTTTTAATGCGTCTCGCTTCTCGTTTAGCGATGCGTTCTTTTTTCTTTACGGCACGCTTTTCAATGCGAACAGAATCTACGCCAATAATAAAAGTAGTGTCATCTTGAGCGAAGACACTACTTGCAAATATTGTTGTAATTATAAATATGAATGCGACTTTAATCAAGCTTCAATAATTTCTGAATACGGTTAAAATCTTCTTTGGAAGAAAAAGGAATACTAATTTTACCTTTTCCATTAGCTGCAGCTTTTACTTCGATTTTAGCACCAAAAAAATCAGATAATTGCTCACTTCCTTTATTGATATAATCGGGCACAATAGAAACTTTAGCTTTAGAAGAACTTGTCTTATTAGTAAGACTTCTAACAAGTTCCTCTGTTGCACGAACCGATAGTCCTTTTTCTATAATTTGTTCGTAAGCATCTAACTGTACATTATTATCTTCTATGTTAATTAAAGCTCTACCATGTCCCATTCCCAGAAAACCATCTCTCATGCCTGTTTGGATGATAGGGTCTAATTTTAAAAGGCGTAAGTAATTTGCTATGGTAGAACGCTTCTTTCCAACACGATCACTTAGTTGTTCTTGTGTTAGTTGAATCTCATCCATTAAGCGTTGGTACGATATTGCGATTTCAATAGGATCTAGGTCATGACGTTGAATGTTTTCAACAAGAGCCATTTCCAATGATTCATTATCATTAGCAATACGTATGTAAGCAGGTATGGTTTCTAACCCTAGCTTTTTGGAAGCTCTATAACGACGCTCTCCAGAAATTAATTGGTATTTATTGAAACTTAATTTACGAACCGTGATAGGTTGTATGACACCAAGTTCTTGAATAGAGGTAGCTAATTCATTTAATGTTTCTTCATTAAAATGTGTTCTTGGCTGGAAAGGGTTTACATCGATTGCCCCAAGCTCTAATTCAATGATATTCCCAACAACCTTATCTGCATTTTTATCATTTGCAGATTGGATATCGTTTTCTGGGTCTTTTAATAAAGCAGAGAGACCTCTTCCTAGAGCTTGTTTTTTTGCAGCTTTCTTTGCCATAAATCCTTACTTGTTGTTTTCTATAATTTCATTAGCCAAGCTCAAATAATTTTGAGCTCCTTTACTAGTTGCGTCAAAGTTAATGATACTCTCTCCAAAACTAGGTGCTTCACTTAAACGAACATTACGTTGGATAATTGTTTTGAAGACCATATCGTTAAAATGCTTGGTAACTTCTTCAACAACCTGATTGGATAAGCGTAAACGAGCATCATACATGGTCAATAATAAACCTTCTATATCAAGATCTTTATTGTGAATTTTTTGAACGCTTTTGATAGTATTTAATAATTTACCTAATCCTTCAAGGGCAAAATATTCGCACTGAATCGGAATTACAACAGAGTCTGCCGCTGTTAAGGCATTCAATGTTAAAAGTCCAAGAGAAGGAGCACAATCGATTAAGATGTAATCGTAATCCTTTTCAATATCCACCAACGCTTTTTTCAACATATATTCACGTTGATCTTTATCCACTAATTCAATTTCAATAGCAACCAAATCAATATGAGCAGGAATCAATTCTACATTTGGTGCTGAAGTTGCAACGACACAGTCGCTTGCAGAAGCAGTATGTTCTAGTAATTGATATGATCCTAGTTCAACACTTTCTACATCTACACCTAGGCCAGAAGTAGCATTGGCTTGAGGGTCAGCATCAATTAAAAGCACTTTTTTTTCTAACACACCAAGAGAGGCTGCTAGATTTACTGAAGTTGTTGTTTTACCAACACCTCCTTTTTGATTCGCAATAGCAATGATTTTTCCCATGTAGTAGGTGAGATTTGAATATTAGTATAAGTTGATATAAGTAAGAAAAGGGTGTTTAAATTTAAGTTATTATTCTGCTTCAACCATGGAGTGATATACATTTTGTACATCATCATCTTCTTCTAGTCTTTCTAACAATTTTTCGACTTCAGCGAGTGCATCACCACTTAATGCTTTTGTCACTTGTGGAATGCGTTCGAAACCAGAAGATACGATTTCTATCTCACGATTCTCTAATTCTTTTTGAATAGCTCCAAAGCTTCCAAAAGGGCCATAGATCATAATCGTATTATCTTCCTCGTCTATAAAGATTTCTTCCGCACCAAAATCAATAAATTCTAATTCTAATTCTTCAGGATCTAAACCATCTCCTTTAATCTTGAAATTACAAGTATGATCAAACATAAATTCTACAGAACCAGAAGTACCTAGATTTCCGTTGCATTTATTAAAATGTGCACGAACATTAGCTACTGTACGGTTGTTGTTATCGCTAGCTGTTTCAACTAGAATAGCAATACCATGTGGTGCGTATCCTTCAAACAAAACTTCTTTATAATCTCCTTGGTCTTTGTCAGAAGCTCTTTTAATAGCGCGCTCTACATTGTCTTTAGGCATGTTAGCAGCCTTGGCATTTTGTATTACGGCACGTAAACGTGAATTAGCATCGGGATCTGGGCCACCTTCTTTAACGGCCATCACAATATCTTTTCCTATACGCGTAAATGTCTTTGCCATAGCAGACCAACGCTTCATTTTTCTAGCTTTTCTGAACTCAAACGCTCTTCCCATGGAATGTCTTTTTTAACAAGAATACAAACATAAGCAGAAGGCTACGGGAAAGCAAATTTTTGTTTTAAGGGTGTTGGCATTCAGGTGTCAGGTTTCAGTAAGTTAATAGTAAAGTAATATTAATATTTATGTGGTAGATTATAGAAATATATTTTGGATACCTGATACCCAATAACTATAGTTTTACACTTTCTTGAACAACATCACTAATATTAAATTGAAGGTTTTTGGGTAATAAATTATCCTTGGGTAACAGGGCAAGATACCTATCATCATTACTGTCAAAAACCTTTTTGAAAATAGGGTCTTTAAGTTCTAATGTTTTGCAGATGTCTTTAACTAAGTCACTATGGTGTATAAGATCTTTGCTGCCTAAATGAAAGATTCCTTTTTTATTTCTATTGATTAAATAATGAATTTGCTGTGTAAACCGAGATACGGTTGTGGCATTGGTAATTACATTCGGAAAAACTTCGATTGGCGATTTTAAATAGTGTAATGTTTTTATTTCCTGAATTCGTTCTGATCCATGACCGTAGATCATGGGCAATCGAGCAATCACATATTTATTTAACGGCAAACGCATTAATGCATTCTCTATTTTTATTTTAAAATGGCCGTAGATACTTTCACTTAATGTTTTGTCGTATTCATAAGAAGGATAATTGGTAAATCGATCAAAAACATTGGCACTACTTAAAAAAATGATTCTGCTATCATTTCTATAAGTCCATGATATAAGTTCATTGTGAAAATGTATTTGAGAAGTGAAATTTCCTCGGACTGCAGATATAATAATATCAGGTTGAATGCTTTCTAGTAAAATAGAAACAGGATCGTGTTCAAAATCAAATTGATAAAATTTTTGATTTTTTTCTAGCGCTGTATCGTCAATGCAAAAAGTAGCAAAAGTATTATAGAAAGAATTTAGCTCCTTGTATAGAGCATTACCAAGGAATCCACTACCGCCAAATATGAGAATTTTCTTTTTGGACATGTGTCAGATGCTTTAATTCTTGCTAATTTAAGATGTTACACGAAATTCTTATCAGTTAATCGTATTAGATGTAGCTTTTTTTAAATTCCTTTTCAATAGAATGATCAATGAGATTCATGAAATTTTTATGAACTCCTAAAGAAAGATCAAGGTTAAATTCTTTGATCAATTGTTTGATTTGAGTAGCTTCATAACGTAGGTCTGGAATGCTAACATACTTTTCGAAAACTTGTCCAATCGTTTTGTAGTATAATTCTTCGAAAAGATTAAGGTTTAAAGGTTTTTCCGAAACGTATTCGAAGTTTTCAATCCCAAATGCTTTTAATACTTTACTTAAATATTCTTGATGAAGAATAGGTTTAGGGTTTACAATATTTACCTCCCTAAGTTCAGGATTTAAATAGGCGTGTAAAATGGTTTTAGCAACAAAGTCAACAGGTACAATATTTAGGCCGCTAGTTTTATCAATCCAAATTCTAAAGGAGTCTGTGTATTTTTTTGCGTAGCGATGAAGGAATAAAGGCCAGCTATAAAACACATCAAATTTTGGTGTTGTAAAAAAAGGAGCTTCCAATAAACGTCCACAAACAATACTCGGTCTTAAGATTTGAGTATGAATAGATTTTGCTTCTCCGAATTCTCGAACTAGTTTTTCAGATTCATACTTAGAGCCTTCATAAGGATTTCGAAAAGAAGTGACTTTGTGATTATCAATATTATCTGAAACTTCATTCTCTTGAATTCCGAATGAAAAAGCAGTACTTACATATAAAAAGCGATTTACAGATTTTGGCAGAATCTGTAGTAAATGTTGAGTTACATTATAATTCTGTTTTTTGACTTCTTCTGCAGTAATGTCAGTATGTTGTAAGTTTGTATTACCTGCACAGTGTAGCACAGTATCACAAGGTAATTTTGCTATGGTTTCTTTAGATAGAGAACTTACATCACTAGAAATGATTTCGATTTTCGATAAGCAATCTTCAATCGATAAATTGTTCATAAACTCGGGACGCGCATCATCATTTAAAATTTGAAGTAAACGCTCTTTTGGAGAAATTGAAGTTTCTCGAATAACCGTATAAATTTTATCTACTGATTTTTCAATCAGAGAATTTTTAAGCCATTCAAATAAAATATGACTTCCTACAATTCCTGTGGCTCCTGTTAATAAACAATTCATCGATTGCAAAACTAAGCTGTTTTTTTGATCACATCGACTCTTTAGCATTATTTTTTGAAGTGTAATGGCATAGTTGCGAACTTACTGTCTTAAGGATTGTTTTTTCTTAACTTTCATTTCCTTCCTTCATAAATTTTTCAACCTTATCGACCATATTGCTACTTCCGCAAACAAAAGGGATGCGCTCATGCAGCTCTGTGGGTTTTATGTCTAGAATACGTTGATAGCCATCGATAGCTTTTCCTCCTGCTTGTTCTACAATGAAAGCAATAGGATTGCACTCGTATAAGAGTCTCAGTTTTCCTTTAGGGGCTTTGTTAGAACTTGGGTACATGTAAATTCCTCCTTTTAAAAGATTTCTGTGTATGTCGTTGGCCAAAGAGCCAATGTAGCGAGAAGTGTAAGGACGATTTTCTTTTTCTTCTTGGCAATATTTAATGTAGTTTTTAATCCCTTGAGGAAATCGGCGGTAATGACCTTCATTTACAGAATATATAGTTCCGCTTTCAGGAACTTTGATATCGGGATGTGATAAATAGTATGTTCCTAAAGCAGGGTTTAGTGTAAAACCATTCACTCCGTTACCTGTAGAGTAGACTAAAATAGTCGAAGTCCCATAGACAATATATCCAGCAGCAACTTGTAGGTTGCCAGGTTGCAGAAAGTCTTCCATTGTTACAGGCGTTCCTACAGGGGTAACTCTTCTGTATATCGAAAAAATAGTCCCTACTGAGGCATTTACATCGATGTTAGAGCTTCCATCTAGAGGGTCCATCAATAAGATGTATTTGTTTTTATGATCTTTATTTTGTCCTTTGATAGTAATGAAACTATCATTTTCTTCGGAAGCTATTCCGCATACAATTTCTCGATTTACAAGAGAGTTTATGAAAGTTTCATTTGCAAAAACATCTAGTTTCTGTTGGTTTTCTCCCTGTATGTTAACGTCACCAGCTGCACCTGTAATATCAACAAGACCCGCTTTGTTGACTTTGTGACTTACTACTTTTGCTGCAAGTCTTATCGAATTAATTAGTCTTGATAATTCTCCGTTAGCATATGGGAAGTCAGATTGGTTTTCAATTATAAATTCTCCTAGGGTACTGCTTTTTCGCATCATATATAAAAAATGGTAATAATCCTTACAAAATAAGTGTTTCAAACGATTTCGTTGTGCTATAATCGTAAAAAGATAATTATTTATAATAAGGTAAAGGAGTTGATCTGGAGGTGGAAGCGAAATTCATGATAAGTAGTTAATAAGAAATTTAAAGGCGCAGTCTAATTCGTAAAATCATTAATTATTTTTGTGATCTAAATCTTTTGTTATGGCTAAAATACTGTTATTAGGATCAGGTGAATTGGGTAAAGAATTTGTGATTGCAGCACAGCGAATAGGGCAGCATGTCATTGCTGTTGATAGTTATGAAAAAGCCCCAGCGATGCAAGTGGCACATGATTTCGAAGTGATTAATATGCTAGATGGAGAAGCTCTTGATGCAGTAGTAGAAAAGCATAAGCCAGATTTTATCGTTCCAGAAATAGAAGCCATTCGTACTGAACGATTTTATGCTTATGAAGAACAAGGGTATAATGTAGTGCCTTCTGCTAAAGCTGCGAATTACACGATGAATAGAAAAGCGATTCGTGATCTTGCGGCAAAAGATTTAGGGTTAAAAACGGCAGATTATCGTTATGCAACTTCAGTAGAAGAATTAGAAAAAGCGGTAAGTGAAGTTGGTATCCCATGTGTGGTAAAGCCATTGATGTCTTCAAGTGGGAAAGGGCAGAGTACTATAAAAAGTGCAGCAGACATCGAAAAAGCATGGGATTATTCTCAAGAGGGTTCGCGTGGAGATGTAGCAGAAGTAATCGTAGAAGCTTTTGTGAATTTTAATTATGAAATTACACTATTAACGGTTACTCAAAATAATGGGGAGACCTTATTCTGTCCACCAATTGGTCATGTGCAAGAAGGAGGCGATTATCAACAAAGCTGGCAACCTATGCCAATGCAAAGTGCGCATTTAGAAGAAGCGCAGCAAATGGCAGCTCAAGTAACAGCAGCTTTAACAGGATCGGGTATATGGGGCGTAGAGTTTTTTATAGGAGATGATGGAGTTTATTTTTCTGAATTATCGCCAAGACCACATGATACGGGGATGGTAACTTTAGCGAATACACAGAACTTAAATGAATTCGAATTGCATCTTCGAGCAATCTTAGGCTTGCCTATCGGAGAAATAACACAAGAACGTATTGGTGCTTCGGCAGTTGTTTTAGCTAAAGGACATTCTCAAAATCCAGAAGTAATAGGGGCAGAGATGGTTTCGGGAGAAGTTAATACTGATTTTAGAATCTTTGGAAAACCGACAAGTCGTCCAAACCGAAGAATGGCCGTAGTAGTGTGCTATGATGAGAAAGGGGAAGATCTTAAAGCGGTTACACAAAAAACAAAAGACCTAGCAGCAAAAATGTCTGTTAAGTTATAATGTATAACCCTTTGTGCATTTAGAAAGACAGAGTAGCGTCATGCTGAATTTATTTCAGTATCTCATGCGTATTATTCACTTTAAACTATTTATGAGACCCTGAAACGAGTTCAGGGTGACGACAACTGATGCTATTTTACAGAACCATAAAGTTTAATTGCTTAAAAGTTAAAATAGCAAAATGTATCATGGGGTATACTTTTTTTGATGAAGAATGCAAAAAAAACTAACAACTAATTACCGACAACTAACAACTAATTACTATTTTTGCGCTCTAAATATTAACGAAAGGGGCTTCGGCCGACGATTTAGAGTTAATAATTACGTATGGAAACTTCGGTGAAAACAGGAAACCACATATCAATTATCTCTTCAGCTTTAGTAATTTTTACTAAAGGTATCGTTGTGCGTTTTCCAGTTCGACGCCCCTAGTGGGTGTTCATCTTTTGAGAAAGCAATCGCTTTCATCATTTTCGTTAGTTATATTATAAAAATAAAAGAATCGTCAATACAAGTTTGTATTGAACTTTTAGAGTGTTAATTATTGGTGCTCTTAACAATGATGGTATTGGAGAAGGATATTAAAAGTATTATAGCAAAAGCAGAAACGTATTGTGAAGAACAAGGTTTGGTGCTTCGGTTAGTCTATGAATTACCAGAGTCGGTGTTAGATACGATTTCTGAAAGATCTAAAGCGCAATCTTTAATGTATTTTACAAGTAAAGAGATGCTTAAAGATCGTTTAAAGAATGGTTGTTATTTATTAAAAAAAGGGAGTGAAGTAGTCGGGCATATTTTTGCACATAAGCATATGGTCAATGATCATGCGGTTTATGAGAGAGCTTCACTATGGGTGAAAAAAGAATACCGTAGCTTTAATCTAGGATTATTGTTAATGTATAATTTGACTGAGTTGTATAAAAATGATTTTGTGATATCGATTGCAAGAGCCACTATTGTACATCATAATAATGAGTTATTGGGGATGAAGTTTGTAACCTTATCTCAAATGTCAAAAGTGTTAGTCGATACCTTAGAAGAAATCGGGAAATTAAGAGATGAAGAGCATTATAAGTATTACGTAAATCCTTATTTTGAATCACATATTAGAGAGTTGAAATAGATCGCTTCGCTGTTAGAAGTTAGATTTTAGATATTAGAATAATTAAAATAAGCTGATAGCTGATAGCCGATAGCTGACAGCCTCAGCGTAGCTGAAAGATGGAAAAAGTAGTAGTTGCTTACAGTGGTGGTTTAGATACTACCTATTGCGTAAAGTATTTGATGCATGAGAAAAACATGGAAGTTCATACCGTATTGGTAAATACAGGTGGATTTTCAGACGAAGAATTGAAAGAGACTGAAGAGCGTGCATATGCGATCGGAAGTAAATCTCATGCAAATCTTACGATTCTAGATAAATTTTACGAAAAGGCAGTAAAATATTTAATTTATGGAAATGTATTAAAAAACAATACATACCCATTATCTGTAAGTGCAGAACGTATTTTTCAAGCGATTGAAGTAATTGAATATGCAAAATCTGTAGGAGCAAAATACATTGCACACGGTAGTACAGGTGCAGGGAACGATCAAATTCGTTTTGATGTGATTTTCCAAACCTTAGCGCCAGGTATTGAAATTATTACTCCAATCCGTGATTTAAGTCTAACACGTCAAGAAGAAGTAGCCTATTTAGAGAAATATGGTGTTCATTATTCTTGGGAAAAAGCACAATATTCAATCAATAAAGGAATTTGGGGAACAAGTGTTGGTGGAAAAGAAACATTAACATCTAATGAAGCTTTACCTAGTGAAGCGTATCCAAGTCAATTGCAACGCGAAGATTCAGAAAAAGTAACTTTGAATTTCGAAAAAGGAGAGCTTGTTGGATTGAATGGAGAAAAAGATTCACCGGTTAAGAATATTCAGAAGTTAGAGGGGTTAGCTAGTCAATTCGCTATCGGGCGTGATATTCATGTTGGGGATACGATTATAGGAATTAAAGGTCGTGTAGGTTTCGAAGCGGCAGCTCCGATGGTGATCATAAAAGCGCACCATTTATTAGAGAAGCATACACAAACGAAGTGGCAACAATATTGGGGAGATCAGTTAGCAAACTGGTACGGAATGTTGTTACATGAAGGGAATTATTTAGACCCAGTAATGAGAGATGTAGAAGCTTTTATGGAAAGCTCTCAGGGCTCGGTAACAGGAGATGTAATTGTAGAGTTAAAGCCATACAATTTCAGTTTAGTTGGAATTGAATCTGAATTCGATTTAATGAAATCTGATTTTGGTCAATATGGAGAGGTAAATAAAGGATGGTCAGCAGATGATGCTAAAGGATTCATCAAATTGTATGGTAATGCCAACAAGATTTACCATAATGTGAATAAAACGTTTGAATAGATATTAGACCACTTCGCTGTTAGAAAATAGATAATAGAAGAGTGCGTCATCCTGAATTTATTTCAGGATCTCATCAAATGTAAGATTGTTAAAACTGATAGCTGATAGCCGAAAGCTGACAGCTCTCAGCAAAGCTGAGAAACTATGAAGAAATTAAAAATAGGAATCGTAGGAGGTTCGGGGTATACAGCAGGAGAGTTATTAAGATTAGTAATTCACCACCCGAATACAGAAATTGATTTTGTGTTTAGTACTACTAATGCAGGAAAACCACTAGATGTTGCTCATGCAGATTTGATTGGTGATTCGGAAGTGTTATTTACAGATACTATAAATCCAGACGTAGATGTGTTGTTTTTATGTTTAGGTCATGGGCGTTCTAGAGCTTTTTTAGAAGCGAATACTTTTTCGGAAGCAACAAAAGTAATTGATTTAGGAAACGATTTTCGTTTGTTAGCCGATAAGGAATTTCAAGGAAGAGATTTCGTATACGGATTACCCGAATTGAATAAGGAAGAGATTGTAGCAGCTAAAAATATTGCAAATCCAGGTTGTTTTGCAACAGCAATCCAATTAGCATTATTACCATTAGCAGGAGCAGGAAAGATAAACGATGCAGTACATGTAAATGCAACTACAGGAAGTACAGGGGCTGGAGTTTCTCCGTCACCTACAACACACTTCAGTTGGAGAGACAATAACTTTTCAAGCTATAAGGTGTTTGGGCATCAACATTTAGGGGAGATCAACCAAAGTGCAAAGCAATTGCAATCAAATCACGATCAACCAGTTTTCTTTATTCCTAATAGAGGGAATTTTAGTCGAGGGATTTATGCAACAGTATATACGAAGTTTGAAGGAACAGTAGATCAAGCAGTAAAATTATATCAAGATTTTTATCAAGATGCTACGTTTACTGTAATTTCAAGTAGTCCAATAGCATTAAAACAAGTAGTCAATACAAATAAATGTATTCTACATGTAGATGTTAAGGATGGAATGATTCTAGTAACCTCGGTTATTGATAATTTAGTAAAAGGAGCTTCAGGACAAGCGATTCATAATATGAATTTAATGTTCGGATTAGATGAGAAAACAGGATTGGGACTTAAAAGCTCAGGCTTTTAAGTAGCTTCCAGCCCCGAGCTATGAGCTACGGGCTTTCAATATTAATAGATAATATAAGCTGGCAGCTCGAAGCTCAAAGCTCGAAGCTGTTCGCTAAAAGCGAACAATATGAAACTATTCGACGTATACCCATTATACAATGTAGAACCTGTAAAGGCCGAGGATTGTACTGTTTGGGATAAAGAAGGGAAGGAATATTTGGACTTGTATGGAGGACATGCCGTAATTTCTATTGGTCATGCACACCCTCATTATGTTCACAAGTTAAAGTCACAATTAGATAATATAGGTTTCTATAGTAATGCTGTTCAAAATTCATTGCAGAAAGAATTGGCAGATAAATTAGGAGCACTTTCTGGATGTGATGCATATGAATTGTTCTTGTGTAGTTCTGGAGCCGAAGCCAATGAAAATGCATTGAAACTAGCATCTTTTCATAATGGAAAGCAGAGAGTAATTGCGTTTCAAAACGGGTTTCACGGGCGTACTTCTGCGGCAGTAGCAGCAACAGATAACAAAGCAATTATTGCGCCGATAAATGCACAGCAAGAAGTAACTATTTTACCAATGGGTGATTTAGATTTTGTAGAGGCTGAATTGAAAAAAGGAGATGTTTGTGCGGTGATCATCGAGCCAATACAAGGAGTAGGAGGATTAGATGAAGCCGAAACTGAATTTTTCCAGGGATTAGAAAAGCTTACCAAAGCGAATGATACTTGCCTAATATTAGATGAGGTACAGTCAGGTTTTGGAAGAACAGGGAAATTCTTTGGATTCCAGCATCATGGAATACAGCCGGATATCATCTCTATGGCAAAAGGTATGGGGAATGGATTTCCTATAGGAGGAATTTTAATTGCTCCACATATCGAATCTAAATATGGTTTGTTAGGAACTACTTTTGGAGGAAATCATTTAGCTTGTGCAGCTTGTATTGCGGTGTTAGATGTATTAGAGAAAGAGTCTTTAATCGGAAAGGCAGCGATTACAGGAGAGTACTTCATGGAAAAGGCTAGAGAAATCCCCGGAGTTGTACAATTGAAAGGAAGAGGTTTGATGTTAGGAATCGAATTCGGAGAACCTGTAGGAGAGATGCGCAAGCAACTGATCTATGAAAAGAAGATGTTTACAGGAGGAGCAAAGAATAAAAACCTATTAAGAATTCTACCTCCACTAACAATCCAAAAAGATCAAATAGATGCTTTTATTGAAGCGGTAAAAGAGGTGGTTACAGAGAAAGTGAATTAAGTGAATATTTGGGGATAAAAGAATGATAGAATAAAAGAAGAAGAGAATATAAATAGTTGATATTACAGTCAATCTATTACTTTTTCTGATTCTTTACTTTCTCTAATTCTTTACCTTCTTTAATTCTTGAAAAATGATACTAAGCATAGAAAAAAGAAACGCAGTATTAAAAACGATGTCTCAATTAGTTGCAGATAAAGCAGAGACCATACTAGCGGCAAATAAAATAGATATGGACAGTTACAATGGTGAAGATCTTGCCATGGGTGACCGTCTAAAAGTAGATGATGCTAAGATTCAAGGAATGATAGATTCATTGGATCAATTAGCAGCATTAGAAGATCCAGTAGGAGTAGAGCGTTTTCGTTTTACACATGAAAATGGAATGCAGGTGTATAACCGTACCGCTTCTTTTGGAACGATTATGATTATTTATGAATCTCGCCCAGATGTAACGATCGAAGCAGGAGGAATTGCGTTTAAGTCAGGAAATAAGATTTTATTAAAAGGAGGTAAGGAGAGTTTAAATTCGAACCTTGCTATTGTTGATTTATGGCACAAAGCTTTAGAGGCTAATGGTGTTTCTACAGATTGGGTAGCATATTTAAACTACAATCGTACTGAAACACAGGCTTTTTTACAAAACCCAACGCAAAGGATAGATTTAATCGTACCACGCGGAGGGGAGCGTTTAATTGCTTTTGTAAAAGAGCATGCTGAATGCCCGGTAATCGTAAGTGGAAGAGGAAATAATTTTGTGTACGTGCATCCTGATGCAGATCAACAAATGGCATTAGATATTATTGTGAATGCGAAAACAGCAAAAATTTCGGCATGTAATGCAGTTGATAAAGTGCTTATTGATAAAGTATTACCAAATAAAGCAGATTTCGAAAATGCATTGTTGAAACGTTTGAGAGAATTTAATGTTGAGGTGCTAGGAGATGAAGGTTTTGTGGCAGATCATAAGTGTAAAGCGATCGAAAACGAAAGTGTTTGGAGTGAAGAATTTCTAGATTATAAAATTGCAATAGGAAATATTTCCGGTACGGAAGCTGCTATTGAAATGATCAACAAATATAGTGGTGGGCATTCAGCAACGATTGCTACGACTAAGCAAGAAGCTGCAGATGCTTTTATGGCAGCGGTAGATTGTGCAGCAGTATATCATAATGCATCTACTCGTTTTACAGATGGTTTTGAATTTGGATTAGGAGGGGAGCTTGCCATTGGAACAGATAAATTACACCAAAGAGGTCCAATAGGATTGCAACATTTGGTAACCAATAAATGGTATGTACATGGCGAAGGACAAATCCGCTAAAAAGAGACTACTGTTAAAAGTAGGGAGTAACACACTCACGCAAGAATCAGATGCAATTTCTCGAGAGAAATTGGCAGATATTGCAAAGCAAGTGGCTCAGCTGAAAGAGGAATATGATTTTATTATCGTAAGTTCAGGGGCTGTAGCTGCGGCTAAAGAGTTTGTGAAACTTCAAGATACAGAAACAAATATTGTCGTCAAGCAAGCGCTGGCCAGTATAGGTCAGCCTTACTTGATGCGTTTGTTTCATGAAGCCTTTTCCAAAGAGGGCTTACTCACTTCGCAATGTTTATTGTCATATGCCGATTTTGACAATGAAGATACACAGCAAAACATTTCAAATACTATTACGGTGTTATTAGATAATGGATACATTCCGATTATCAATGAGAATGATACTGTTGCTACTGATGAAATTAAATTTGGAGATAATGATAAGCTGGCAGCTCTTACGGCGTCGTTACTTCAAGTAGATTTATGTGTAATTGCTACGAATACTTATGGTATTTACACCAAAGAATCAATGAAAAAAGGAATTCCAGAAACTATTCAAGAAGTAACGGATTTGGAAGAATTAAAGATGGAAGTGTCTGATGCTAAGTCTTCTCATGGAACGGGTGGGATGACTTCTAAAATACAAGCTGCCGAGATTTTACAAAAAAATAATGTAGAGTTATGGATAGTTAATGGGTTAGTAAGTGATTTTTTGTTACTTTCGTGCTCTAATAGAAATAATTTTACAAGAGTGATATGAGAAGAATTTTGATAGGATTTATTTTATTATGTAGTTCGTTTACATTATTTGCGCAAGATTGGAGTCCAATAGTTTCTAATTCAGGACAGTCTATAATTATTCCAGAACACGTCTATGTTGGTAACAATATTGGTAAAAATTTAGTTGTAAGGCATGTAAATGGTAAAGATTACCAAAGCAATAGTAATGGAGACCTTTTTTTAAATTGGGATACAGCCAAACATGTTTATGTAGGGCGATTTGGAGGACTTTCTTCTAATTTTTATGTTACGGGAAATGTTGGTATAGGTACTTCAAGTCCACAGCATAAATTAGATGTAAGAGGGAACATATCAGCAGCAAGATTCAAAACACCATTAAATGGTACGATTTCATCAGAACTTAATGGGAGCAATTTGAATTTCACTAGAGATAATCTTTCTTATATTAATTCTACAAATGCTAATGGAGGAATCGCAATTCGAACAGGAGGGAGAAATGAACTGGATCTAGTAATAAGAAAAGAAGGTAATATAGGAATAGGAACTTCAGATACCAAAGGAAATAAATTACGTGTTAATGGGTCTAGGGTTATAGTAGGAGATAATAATTGGGCAGGTTTTACATTAGATGGTAAAAATGCCAATGATTGGACAATTAATGCGCATAGTGATGAAAGATCGCTATATTTTAGAACACAAGGTGATGGTGAAAATAAAGAGTCTAAATTAGCAATGGTTATTAAAAGAGATTCTGGTAATGTTGGTATAGGAACTCCATCTCCTACCGCAGGATTGGAAGTAAAAAGTGATTTAGGAATTAAAGTTCAATCAAAAACAAGTGGGGGCTGGTTAGGATCAATAAAAATGACAGATGGTATTTTAGAAGGAACCGAAGCAAGAGATGATTTGAAATTTAGTGCATCTGGAGGGTTTATTTTTAAGATGGACGATAATAGTAATGGGATTAGTTCTATACCAGGATTTAATATCTATGATAGAAATAATAATAGTGTTTTTTCAGTAAAAGAAGCAGATGGTAAAGTAGGTATAGGAACAACTACTACTGGAATTCATAAGTTAGCTGTAGAAGGGTCTATTGGGGCAAGAGAAATAAAAGTACAAGCAACAGGTTGGTCAGATTTTGTATTCGAAAATAACTACAATTTACCTACACTAAAAGAAGTAGAAAATCATATATCAGAAAACGGGCACTTAAAAGATATTCCAAGTGCAAAAGAAGTTGAAAAAGACGGTTTCTTCTTAGGGCAAATGGACGCTAAGTTGCTACAGAAGATCGAAGAATTAACGCTTTATACGATTCAACAAGAAAAGAAAATAGAAAAGCTTGAAGAGAAGCTAGATTCATTTAAAGGTATGGAAACACAGCTTAATGAGCTAAAATCTTTGATTTTGAATTTAAAGAAATAGTTGCTTAGAGAAAGTGATATATGGTATTTTTAGAAGGCGGATCAAATAATTTGATTCGCCTTTTTTTGTGTGCCATGCATACTATTTACTGATAGGGTTTAAGTCCCGAGCGAGCCTACTTGACAGGGAATCGTTAGCTGATCGCAAGGGTGTTCACCGTGAGATTGAATCTGAAGGAAGTGCAAGGCAAACTGTTGATATGACGAACAGAAACATGATAGAAGGCTTACCGTTAGGATGATTGAGCAATAGATCAAGAATTCCAAAAGTCAAGCGTAACAACGGGTAGTAAATCATGCGTATTAACAGGGAGAGGAAATAGTTTACCGAGGGAGATTTTGTTATTGAGAGGTAGCAAGAAGTCAGCAGAGGTTATAGCTGGTATCATAAATCCTGCACGCCACAAGCACATGAGGGAATGAACAATGAATGGTTCACTTCCATAGGTATATTCGAAATGTATGCGTTTTACTGTTCAAAATCAATGAAACCGCCCAGTATGTAAGGCGTATGCTGGGTGGTGTGAGAGGACAGCAAAGTTAGAACTTAATTCTATCTTTGCTTCCTGCTCGATTGATAACAAACAGATATAGAGCTATGAGTAAGATGAGATAAAATTATATTTAGTTAATGGGTTAGATGTTGTTTTTTTTGTTATTTTAGCCCGAAATAAATTTGTTTAATTACCGAGATATTATGAAGAAAATATTTTTTGTACTTCCAATTCTGATGATAAGTAATCATATTATGTTTAGTCAAGCCGCAGCTTCTTCAGAGGCTACAGGTAGTTACAATTCAAATTGGTCATTGTCAAGTGGAAAAGGAGTAAATAGTGGTAATGTTTCAAGTATTGTGCTTGATGGTGTTCCTGCAGGTGGGGCTATTTCTTTTAAGTCAGGTTTTGATTATGGGAACACTAGTGGCCGTGGTGACATATCTTTTTTTTCTTATGGTAATTATAAAGCAAAAATAGAAAATGCTGTTGGTGGCGGTGATTTCTCTTTTGTTGAAACACAGTTTGGTGCTATCTCTAACACAAAATTTGGTATAGGTACAGAAAACCCTCAGTCATCCTTACATATAGATAATTTAGGTACAGGAGATGGCATAAGACTAGGGGAGAAATTCAAAATTCGTCAATCAAATAATTCTAATAATCATATAGTTTTAGAAAATTTCTCTGTGGATGGTAACCTTTTTATTAGGTCAAGAATAAGTGGGACAACTGGTAATTTGTTTTTGAATGATCTAGGAGGTAATGTTGGCATAGGTACAACCAGTCCTTCTCAGAAATTAGAAGTTTTCAACTCAAATGCTTTTAATTCTAATGCTGAAGCACAGGCTCAAGATCATATCACTTTATCTTCAAATGATCCAGGTAATGGTAAATATTTTGGGGGAATTACTTGGACGTCAAGGACTGGTGATGTAAATAGAAGAAGAGCCTCTATAGTGGCAACTAGAGAAAGAACTGATGCAGATTTTGTAGGGTTAGCTTTTTTTACAAAAGGTACTGATGGAAGTGGTCCTATGTATGAAAGTATGCGATTAACTCATGGGGGGAGTTTAGGTATAGGAACAACTACTACTGGAATTCATAAGTTAGCAGTAGAAGGATCTATTGGAGCAAGAGAAATTAAAGTACAAGCTAGTGGGTGGTCAGATTTCGTGTTCGAGAATAACTACAATTTACCTACACTAAAAGAAGTAGAAAGCCATATTTCAGAAAACGGGCACTTAAAAGATATTCCAAGTGCAAAAGAAGTTGAAAAAGATGGTTTCTTCTTAGGGCAAATGGATGCGAAGTTGTTACAGAAGATTGAAGAGTTAACACTTTATACGATACAGCAAGAGAAGAAAATAGAAAAGATGGAAACGCAACTTAATGAATTAAAATCTTTGATTTTGAATTTAAAGAAATAGTTGCTTTAAAAAGAGATACGATCTTTTAGAAAAGGCTGATCAATTATTAATTGATTAGCCTTTCTTTTTTTGATTGAGATTTGAAATATATAATGCAATCTGTAAATGAAGTGTCATGTGATTCTTTTTACTTGATGCGTTTGTTTCATGAAGTTTTTTCGAAAGAAGGGTTACTTACTTCACAATGCCTATTGTCATATGCGATTTTGACAATGAAGATACGCAACAAAATATATCAAACACCATTACGGTGTTATTAGATAATGGGTACATTCCAATTATCAATGAAAATGATACCGTTGCTACTGATGAGATTAAGTTTGGGGATAACGATAAACTTGCCGCGCTTACAGCTTCGTTACTTCAAGTAGATTTATGTGTAATTGCTACGAATACTTATGGTATTTAGACATAAGAATCAATGAAAAAAGGAATTCCAGAAACGATTCGAGAAGTAACGGATTTAGAAGAATTAAAGATGGAAGTGTCTGATGTTAAGTCTTCTCATGGGACAGGGGGGGATGACTTCGAAAATTCAAGCGGCGGAGATTTTACAGAAGAATAATATAGAATTATGGATAGTTAATGGGTTAGTAGATGATTTTTTATTACTTTCGAAGTATAGTAAGATTTATTTAACAAAGTTGATATGACAAAACTTCCATTATTTATTACGTTCGGGATTTTAGCAGCCAGCATAAACGCTCAAGTCTCTACATCAGGTCAAGATGTAACTCTAGAAAATACAAATAGTGATGGTACTTTGTATTTGAAAGCGGGTAATGTGCCAGGTTTTCCTCCGTCTTATGGAGCAAATATTCAATTAAACGGATCTGCCGATGGAAAAGGCTCCCTACTCGTTCGCTCTGGTTTTGAAAATTTAGGTAATGGTAATGCAGGTGATATGCATATTCAATCTCACAACAATATAAACTTTAAGGTTTTAAATACTGTTAACAGTGAGGGGAGTTTTATTTTTGAGGGGAGCAATGTTGGTATTGGAACAACAACTCCTAAAGGAAAATTAAATGTAAACGGAGAAACTTATATAGATGGCTGGTTAAGAGTAACAGGTAAGAGGGGGCTGTTATTTCAAGATTATGGCGGTGGATTCCGAATGGCGGATAATACTTGGATACGTACTTACGGAGGGAAAAGTTTTTATCATGATTCAGGAACTATGAGGACAGATGGTGTTTTTCAAGTTGGTTCTGGAGGAAATAGGTTATTGGTTAAAGCTGATGGTAATGTAGGTATAGGTACTACTAATCCAAATACACAATTACATGTTAAAACATCAGATCATGATGTGATGACCTTGGAATCAACAGGTGCAGATGTAGGCTTAACTTTTAAAAATTCTGTAAGTCCAAACGGTGCTAACATTAGATATGATTCTGGTACTAATGGAATAGAGTTTAGGGCAAATGGTATAGGTTCTAGTGATACGAAAATGTTTATTTCGGATAGTGGTAATGTTGGCATAGGTACAACAAGCCCGCAAGAGAGATTACATGTTAAAAGTGGGACGGCATCAATAGAAGGAAATATTGGAATACCAACAGATTCATATTGGAAACCAGGAAATCATAATTTAGAATTGCAAAATGGAGATGCAGGAGAAGTGGTGTTATCTTTTCATAGAGGAGGGCATACTAATGCAGCAATTGTACATACTACATCTGGAGGATTAAGATTTTCAGGAAATGGTAGTCCTAGCTCTAAGCATATGTATGTAAATAGCGATGGTAAAGTAGGGATAGGAACTTCAGATACCAAAGGATTTGAACTAGGTGTGTTAGGTAAAATAGCAGCAACAGAAGTTAAGGTTGCAGAACATAATAACTGGCCAGATTTTGTATTTGAAAATGATTATAAACTTCCAACTCTTAAAGATGTTGAAAATCATATTTCAGAAAAAGGACATTTGGAAAATGTACCAAGTGCAAGAGAAGTTGAAAAGGATGGTTTCTTCTTAGGACAAATGGATGCTAAGTTGTTACAGAAGATTGAAGAGCTAACACTTTATACGATACAACAACAAAAAGAAATTGAGAGCTTGAAAAAAGAAAATACAGATAACAAAGTAGTTATGGAGCAGCTTTCAGAATTATTGACTAGAGTTAAGGCTTTAGAAGAGCATAGAAAATAGAATTCTTAACAATATTTTTTTTTATAAAGCCTTTGAGAAATATTTCTCAAAGGCTTTTACTTTTAGATTTATTTAAGAGTAACTAAAGTCGATTTTTCTATTTTTATTTATAAAACTATTTTAGGGAAAATTATGAGTGAATTAAAAGGGAAGAAAGCAATTATCACGGGAGGTTCTAGAGGATTGGGGAAAGCAACAGCATTAGCTTTTGCTAAGGAAGGAATCGATGTAGCAATTACAGGAAGAAATGAAGAGAAGTTAAAAGCAGTAGTTTTAGAGCTTAAAGATTTAGGAGTGGCAGCAACTTATGCAGTTTTTGATGTTTCTAATTATAGCGAAGTGCAGCATGGAATTAATCAAATAATAGCTGATTTTGGTACGGTTGATATTTTAGTTAACAATGCTGGGATTGCAGCTATAGGGTCTGTTATGGATATGCCAGTGGATCAATGGGAATCAATGATTAAAGTGAATTTGCTTGGTAGTTATTACGTAACAAAAGAAGTATTACCAATTTTAGTTGAAAAGAATGAAGGAGATATCTTTAATGTTTCATCTACTGCTGGTTTAACAGGGAATGCGTCAATTTCTGCATATTCGGCATCAAAATTTGGAGTCATAGGTTTTTCAGATTCCTTGATGAAAGAAGTGCGTAAAAATAATATTCGTGTCTGTGCCCTTACGCCAAGTACTATAGCTTCGGATATGACAACAAAAGATTTAGCAATTACTGATGGAAATCCAGAAAAAGTACTACAACCAGAGGATTTTGCAACACTAATAGTTTCTAATTTAAAATTGCCTAGAAGAGCTATGGTTACAAGGTCAGCTTTATGGTCTACTAACCCTTAGTTGTTGAAATATGCATATTGAAGTTTCAGAATACAAGTCGCCATACGGAGAGCTGCTTTTAGGTGCTTTTGAAGGTAAACTTTGTCTGTGTGATTGGAAGTTTAGAAAGCAAAGAAATGCCGTAGATCAAAGACTTCAAAAAAACTTGAAGGCTTCATTTGTAACCGAAAAAGATTCTGAAATAATTAATAATACTCGGCACCAATTAGAGGAATATTTTAAAGGATCGCGAAGAAGTTTTGACATTCCATTACTATTGGTAGGTACAGATTTTCAAAAGACGGTTTGGGAAGCATTACAGGAGATTTCTTATGGAAAAACATCTTCATATCAAGAGCTCTCAATAAAGCTAAATAATCCATTAGCGATACGCGCGATCGCTTCTGCAAATGGTGCTAATGCTATTAGTATAATGATACCCTGCCACCGAGTAATCGGTAGTGATGGAAGTTTAACGGGATATGCAGGCGGATTGCTTGCAAAAGAAAAGCTCCTTCAATTGGAAGGAGCTCTTTCTAAAGATCAATTAAAATTGTTTTAACTAGAAGTTAAAAACTAGGAAGTATGAGAGAAACTATAAACAACTATTCCCCATATAGTTTCTCATACCGATACTCATACAAATTTGTATTCGTTTCTTTGATCTTATTGGTTAATGGGTAAAAAGGACGATCGCATACATCGACCAAACCAATATTGTAATTTTCACCATCTCCACGTCCAGTAGCTGCTTGATCTAGGTACTGAAACCAATGTGCTCCTACTACTAATGGATTTCTTAATCCACTTTGAATATAGTTTTGATATTTAACACCTCGATCTGATTGGTTTTTAGCTCCTCTAACACCTTCGTGTAGTCCGCCGCGATCGGTACTTCCAAAATGGAATTCCCCTATCAGAATAGGTTTATCTACTCCTTCGGGTAAGCTGACATTTTCAATGCCAAATTCATATTTGTTAAAGCTCATGATATCCATATACTTACTTGCGGCAGTCAGTACAAGATCATTATTAGCCCAAGCAAATCGGCAACCCAAATAATTATTATTAGGGGCAACAGCTTTTAATTCTTCATTTATAATTCTAAAATAAGTATCAGCGATCTTAGCATAGAAATCCAATACATCGGGGTGGGAAGCATCTACCGTTGGTGTGGTGTTATTTAAAATAGCATCCCAATTTTCGTATTGACTATTCCATGAGGTATTCAGTTTTTCTATAGTAGTGTATTTTGTTTTTAAATCGTTTAGAAATTCTTGCTTAGCTACTTGAGAAGCAGGGCTTCTTAAGGCACCTAGTGCAAGGGAACCTTTTAATCCCCATGACAATTCATTATCAACAAAGAAACCGATACACCAAAGGTCATTTGTCCCTTGTTTTTGATAGGCTACAGATTGGTGTACAGCAGCTCTAAATTTAGGATCGAAAACATCATGGAATTTACCCCAGAAACCTTTAGATCCTTCGATTTTAGGAGTATTTCGAATCCATATTGATCCAGTATAGGGTACTTGTTGCTTTTTGATCAGTTCCTGTTGTGATACGAATCCAATAGTGTTCAGTCCCCAGTTTTTAAAACGTTTTACAGTGATGTCTTGGAAATCTTCTTTCCAAGTTTCGCCATATTTATTGAATAAATTCTGTGCATAGAAATTAAATGTTTTATAAGGAGTTTTTCCTTTATAAAACCCGTGACTAGCCCAATTACTAATACCAAAAAAAGTAGTACCAGAAGCAGGTAGCTTTTCAAAATAATGTTCTCTATGGTCAATACCGGTATTGTATGAGTTATAGGAAACACAGTTGACACCACTACTCCAAAATATATAACCTTCTGGGTCGACCATCCACCATTGATTATCTATTTTTTCGGTTCTAAAAAAACCTGTAGCTTTTAATTGAGGACCATTTTTCCACCCTCCATAAATACTACGATTTTTAATAGTTGTACTAGAAAGTGCTTTGGCTTCAAGCTCTTTTGCTTTTTGCAAGTCAGCGTCAGAAAGGGCTTTCCCTTCCCAATTTCTATGTTTGTATTGTCCGTATTTGTCTATGAAAGGAAAAAAATCATCTGGGTTCTTGATTTCTAGTTTGCCTACAGCTCTAATATTGTCAACCGTAAATGTGTTTTCTTTTGTGGCATAACGAACATTAAACGTGAACTCATTTATTTTCTGTTGGTCTGTCTTTATTTTGCCAGGAATTCCTCGCATCCCATAAACTTCAAGTTGGGGTTCGAAAGCCCAAGGTGTCCAAGCCATATTTATACTTATGGTTTTACTTTCGTTTGGAGCCAAATCAACATAATCAGAACAATACCAGCGTATCAGCCCATCAGGATCATTTCCAACAAATAATTCTACTTGTATTGCATTTTCACTAGTATTTTTAACATCAGCTTTTATTTGATGATACCCGCTTAGATCCCATGGATTTGTTTTAGAATTAAAGATTTTTACCCCAGGTTCTTTGATTGTAGAACCACTTGTAACTTCTAAATAAGTATTAGATGCTTCTGTTTTAATTTTATAAGAACCATCCTGAGATATAATTTGGTTGTCTTCTAATGCTTGTTCAAAATCAAATAGCATAAGTATATCCTTTTTGCTTTCGGGTGTTTTCTGTTGACAGGAAATTATCGATAGTATAAAAAGAATACATAAAAGTTTGGGGGAATATTTAGTCATAATTAAAGGTATTGACCTCATGTTTAAAAGGGGGCGATTTGTAGTTAATTTGCTTAAAAAGCTCAAAACAGGTTAAAGCTACATAAATGCTAGGATGTATATTTAACAGTGTCTAGTATTTTGACATAATAAACACTGTTAAATTTATTTAGGAGTCTGTTTTGATATTAGATGTCTTTCAATGAGAATTTCATTTCTTCTAAATGCCTCGTTGGCTTGCTCCAACGTAATTTACTTCTGGTGCATTTTCTTATAGCGATATTCGTACAGGTTGGTATTCGTTTCTTTGATCTTTTCTGTAAGCTCGGTAAAAGGTCGATCGCATACATCAATTAATCCAACATTATAATTCTCTCCATCTCCTCGTCCAGTGATGGGTTGATCAACATATTGAAACCAATGCGCTCCAACGACTAATGGGTTTTCAAGACCACTTCGAATATAGTTTTGATACTTAACTCCCCGATCAGCTTGGTCTTTTGCTGCTCGAACACCTACATGTAAGCTGCCTTTATCAAGACTACCATAATGGAACTCTCCAATCATGATAGGCTTGTCTATACCTTCGGGTAAGGTTACATGATGTATGCTGTATTCATATTTGTTAAAACTAATAATGTCCATGTATTTGGCTGCTGCAGACATTACGTAAATATTATTACCCCAAGCAAAACGGCACCCTAAGTAATTATTGTTGGGTGCTATGGCTTTTAATTCCTCATTAATAGTTCTAAAATAAGTGTCTGCAAGTTCCGAATAAAAGGCGATGGCATCTGGATGTGAATTTGTGATGCTTGGAGTTTTACTTTGAAGTAAAGCATTCCAATTTTCATAGTTAGATTCCCATGATTTATTTAATGTAGAAATAGAAATGTACTTCGTTTTTAAATCGTTAATGAATTTGATCTTAGCAGGTTGTGAAGCTTCACTTTTTAGAGCACCTATGGCCAAAGAACCTGAGTCTCCCCAAGACAATTCATTATCTACGAAGAAACCAATGCACCAAGGATCGTTTGCACCAAGTTGCTGTTGTTGAACAGAATTTCTAACGGCAATTCTAAAATTAGGATCAAAGACATCGTGGAAAGGCCCCCAGTATCCTTCCGAGCCTTCAATTTTGGGAGTGTTTCTTATCCAAACAGAACCTGTATATGGAATTTTTTTCTTTTTAATAAGTCCAGAATCTGAAACAAACCCGATGGTGTTTAGACCCCAACTTTTGAAGCGTTTTATTGTAGTTTCTCTAAATTTATCGAGCCAATCACTTCCATATTTAAAACTCAAATTTTGAGCATAGAAGTTAAAAGATTTAAAAGGGAGTTTGTCTTTGTAAAAGCCATGTGTAGACCAATTTTGAGAACTATAAAAAGGGGAATCTTTTGCAGGGAGCTTCTCGAAATAATGTTCTCGATAATCTATCCCTGTTTTGTAAGAGCTAGTGCTTACACAATTAACACCACTTGTCCAGAAAAGGTAACCATCAGGGTCGACCATCCACCATTGTCCATCGATTTTTTCAGTTCTAAAAAAACCAGTAGCCTTTAATTGAGGGCCTTTTAGCCATCCTCCATATTTATTTCTGTCGGTTAAAGAATCTTTGGCTAAGATTTTAGCTTCTTGCTTAGCTTGCTTTTTTAAATCAGCTTTTGTAGCTACTTTGTCAAGCCAATCACGGTATTTGTATTGTCCAAATTGATCGACAAATGGAAAGAAATGTTGAAGCTTTCGAACTTCTAGCCTTCTTTCGGCTCTGATGTTGTCAATGGTAAAAGTACTTTCTTCTTGACCGTATCTTAACCCAAAGGTGAAAAGGTCGATTTTGGATAAATCAGTTTTCTTTTTACCAGGAACCCCTCGCATTGCAACAATATCAGGTTGTGGTTCGAAAACCCAAGGAAACCATGTCAATTCAACAGCTAGTGTTTTTGTTTCATTAGGTTTTAAAGCAACAAAATTAGAACAATACCAACTTGTCAAAGGATCTAGGTTGTCGCCCCCTACATAAAGTTCTACTTGAATTTCATTTTTAGAGGTGTTTTTTACATCTACTTTTACTTGATACCAGCCTTCAAGATTCCAAGTATCAGTTGCTCCTTTAAAAATTTTAAGGCCAGTTTGTTTATTCGAATACCCCATAGTTGCTTCTATGAGGTGATTACCATCTTTTTCTTTTAATTCAAAAATGCCATTTCCTCCATTTTGTATTTGAGAAGGTTCTACGTTTTTTTCAAAATCTAATAATGTTAATGTTTCATTGTGTTGTGCTTGAAGTCCTATAGAACAACATAACGTTACAAGTAATGTTAATGCTTTTAGCGGTTTCATGATGTTATTTTAGTAATCTAATCAATCTACTAAAATTATGAGTTTAATATGAAAAGTGTCCAGTATTTTGACACACTGAACACCTTCAAACAACAACTAAACTAAGGACTATTAGAACTGAAGTTCAGATAGTTCTTTGAGTTTTATCCCTTTTTCTTTGTCTAGTGAAAGTGAGAATTGATTAATTTGTTGATCCCCAATAACAATCATTTGATCTCCTCGTATAATAACATCAAAAGCAGCTCGATTGAAAGAGTTTACTAAAGAAGAATTTGTAGGATCACTAACATCAAATATTTTTATTTCATCATCACAGACAATAAGATAATCGTGATATAATCCAATTCCTTTAGGAGCTGTAAGTCCGCGCTCACTTACTAAAATAGGATTCGTTACATCAGTAACATCATATATTTCTAGTAAGTTTACATTGTTACCACAAAAACGGTTAGAGTGTAGTGTAACAAAAGCATAATTATCATTAGCGATAACAGGGTCACAAGCAGTTAAATGATTTACTTCAGCTAATTGATTTGGAAATTCAGGATTCTCCAACCCATAAATAAACATTCCAAACTGAGAGCCTATATGCAAGTAATCTTTAAAGCCATAAATGGTTTCAATAGCCCACCCAATAGCTATATCATTAACTTTTATCGGGTTAGAGGTAGTTTTAATATCAAAAACATTTAGTCCTTCTTCATCTACTGTGTATAAATATTTGCCTTTAAGAGCAAAACGCGCTAATGAACCTCCTTGTCCATCATTTGAGCTGTCACTATTTTCAAAAGTAACAGGGGTATCTATCAAGCATTCTGGACATCTTTCCCAAATTCTTTCGGGTATTGGTCTTTGTTTAAGTTCCCAGTCGACAATAATTTCATCATCTAATAATTCTTTATAATAATAAGATCCATTAGGGCCAAAACGATTTATAGGGAATGTATTCTGAATTCGTTTCGTAGTAACAAAGCTAATATTATCAATATCAACAGTAATACTTACTAGATCTACAGATTGATTTAGATATAATGTGGTGCCTCTAATGGCCATATCACTACTTCCTGGAGCTTTAAGGAATCCTACTTTTTGAGGGTTAGAAGCATCTGTATTGTTGTATATATGAAACCCTTTATTAACATCATTTATAAAAAGAAGCTGATCTTTTACATAAATTTTCCCAGATTTTATCATTTCTCTAGGAGCTTCAAGTGTAATAGAGTTATTGAATGCTTCCCGCTTTATGATTACTGGTTCGTAGTACCATTCGTTACCTTCTACTAAAGTTGTGTCTTCTTCCGTAGGATTTGGATCGGGATTAGGTGCTACCTCAGGGTCGTTGCTTTCACAACTACTACAAAAAGCAAATATTAGTATTAATAAATAAAGGAGTTTTAATGTTTTCATGTTTTAAATGAATTGATTTAACTACTAGATGTTTAGTTCTTTAAAAGGTTGCGTATTATTTTTAAATAAAGTGAATTCGTAAGCATTTCTTTAGGAAATAGGAAAGCCTTATTTTTGGTGAAATATATTCTAGACAAAGCATAATGCTTACCGTCTAAAGCTCAAAGCTATTTTATGAACTACTTCGATATAAATGACATTGACAATCTTCAACAATGGATTGAAGAAGCTAAAGAATTGAAAAAAAATCCATTAAAACACAAAGTTTTAGGGGAGGATAAAACACTAGTGCTTTTATTTTTTAATAATAGCCTTCGTACCCGATTAAGTACCCAAAAAGCAGGGCTTAATTTGGGAATGAATGTAATGGTAATGAATTTTGGTCAAGAAGGTTGGCAATTGGAGTATGGAGATGGAGAGGTAATGGATCAAGGGAAGTCCGAGCACGTTATTGAAGCAGCTCAGGTAGTTTCTCAATATGCCGATGTTATTGGAATTCGTGCTTTTGCAAAATTTGAAAATAAGGAAGAAGACTATCAAGAGCAAGTGTTGAATGCTTTTATGAAGTACGCTTCTGCTCCGATTTTAAATATGGAAAGTGCCATAGGTCATCCGCTTCAGGCATTGACAGATATGATTACAATTTCAGAATACAATACCAAAGCCAAGCCGAGAGTAGTGTTAAGTTGGGCACCACACCCAAGTTCATTACCGCAAGCTGTAGCGAATAGTTTTGCTCAGTATGCCAATGCCTCTGATTTTGATTTTGTAATTACACATCCTGAAGGTTATGAATTAGCGCCTCAATTTGTGGGAGATGCGAAGGTGATTCATAATCAAGAAGAAGCTTTTAAAGATGCAGATTTTATTTATGTGAAAAACTGGAGTCCTTATGCAGACGAACATTATGGTCAGGTAATGAACACCGATGAAAAATGGCGTATTTCTGCGGAAAAAATGGCGTTGACAAATAATGGAAAATTTATGCATTGTTTGCCAGTACGTAGAAATGTAATTGTGGATGATGCTGTTATCGATAGTGAAAATTCATTAGTTATCGAACAAGCAAATAACCGAACCTACGCAGCACAAATAGCATTAAAGAAAATTTTAGAGTCAATAGAAAAATAGTTGAAGGTTGACAGTTGAGCGTTGTGAGAAATTACAACTGACAACTGATAACCGACAATCGACAACAAAAAAATGGAACCACTTTTAGTAGCCAAGATTGGCGGAAATATAGTAGATAATGAAAAAGCATTAGAACGCTTTTTGAATGATTTTGCAGCAATTGATCAAGCTAAAATTTTGATTCATGGAGGAGGGAAAATCGCTACTCGTGTTGCCGAAAAATTAGGAGTTAAAACCGAGATGGTTAACGGTAGACGGATTACTTCTAAAGAAAATTTGGATGTAGTGGTACAATTATATTCAGGATTAATTAATAAAAATATTGTCGCTCAATTACAAAAACATGATTGTAATGCGCTGGGGTTTACAGGGGCAGATGCTAATGTGATACAAGCAATGAAACGTCCAGTAAAGGATATTGATTTTGGTTTTGTAGGAGATGTAATAGGTGTTAATGAAGATCGTATTCATCAATTTATAGCGAATGGATTAGTACCTGTATTTTGTGCTATAACTCACGACGAAAAAGGACAATTATTCAATACTAATGCAGATACTATTGCTTCGCAAATTGCTATAGCGATGAGTAACTATTACGATGTGTCTTTATATTATTGTTTTGAGTTAAAAGGAGTGCTTACAGATATTAAAGACAAAGATTCGGTTATAGAGCATATCGATAGTGCTACATATGCATCTCTTAAGGAGCAAGGGATTATTGCTGATGGAATGTTGCCGAAAATGGAAAATTGTTTTGACGCTTTGCAAAAGAAGGTAGCAGAAGTACATATTGCTAATTCTGAATTTGTAAATGACCAGAATACGTTACATACTACCTTAACATTATGATAGAAGCTTTAAAGAAAGAAGCGATAGAGCTTTTAAAAAAACTAATTCAAACGCAATCTTTTTCTAAAGAAGAAGAAGAAACAGCCGCTATTTTAGAGACTTGGTTTCAAGCTAAAGAAATCCCTTTTAAACGAGAGGGAAATAATATTTGGGCGCAAAACAAATACTACAATAATACGAAGCCAACTATTTTGTTGAATTCGCATCATGATACTGTGCGTCCTAATAAAAATTATACACGTGATCCTTTCGATGCTTCTATCGAAGAAGGGAAGTTATTTGGTTTAGGGAGTAATGATGCAGGAGGGTGTTTAGTATCCTTGATGTCTACGTTTGTGTATTTCTATGAAAAAGAAGATTTAAACTATAATTTAATCATCGCTCCAACGGCTCAAGAAGAAAATTCGGGACTGGAAGGAGTGAGGAGTATTTTACATCATTTTGAAAATATAGAATTTGCTTTAGTTGGAGAGCCTACCTTGTTGGATTTAGCTATTGCAGAAAAAGGACTAATGGTACTGGATATTGTTATTAAAGGTACCGCAGGCCATGCAGCGCATTGCTATGAAGATCAACCGATTTTTAACGCATTGCCTGTTTTACAATGGTTCAAGGATTTTCAATTTCCTAAAATATCTGAACAATTAGGGAAAGTAAAGATGACCGTTTCTCAAATAAATGCAGGAAAACAGCACAATGTTGTTCCAGGAGAGCTTAAGCTAGTAGTAGATGTTCGTGTAACAGATCAGTATTCTAATAGAGAAGTATACGATATTATTTGTGAGCATATAGCTTCAGAAAAAATAGTTGTCGAAGCGCGTTCTTTTAGATTGAATAGTTCTTCAATATCACCAGAGCATCCTATAGTGAAAGCAGGGATTGCAATGGGGAAAAAAACCTATGGTTCACCGACACTTTCAGATCAGACGAATATGAATTTCCCTTCGCTAAAAATGGGTCCTGGAGATAGTTCTAGGTCGCACTCGGCAGATGAATTCATTTATGTTAAAGAAATCGAAGAAGGAATTGAAAGTTATATTTCGCTTTTAAGTAATATTTTATAATTCGAGCATATACCTACAGCTTACAACTAAACATATGATAAAACCTTGGCTTCAAGCAGCGAGATTGCGTACGCTGCCGTTATCAATATCAGGAATATTAGTAGGGAGTGTTGTAGCAGCATTTCAACAACAATTTAATGTTTGGGTATTCGTTGGATGTTTATTTACTACCGTTGGTTTGCAAGTACTGTCTAATTTTGCAAATGATTATGGAGATGGAATAAGAGGTACCGATAACGAGGATCGTGTAGGGCCTCAAAGAGCGATTCAGTCTGGTGCTATTACTCCAAAGCAGATGAAAATAGCTATGGTGCTCACGGGTGTCATAACTTTTATCGTTGCATTATTAACGATTTATGCGGCTTTTGGAGATCATCAATTTGGGCTTGCGTTGTTGTTCGTGTTGTTGGGAGTAGCATCAATTGTAGCAGCGGTAAAGTATACGGTAGGAAAGTCGGCTTATGGCTATAGTGGTTTTGGGGATGTCTTCGTTTTCTTGTTTTTTGGATTGTTAAGTGTTATGGGGAGTTATTTCCTATACACAAAATCTATCTACATGCCTTTATGGCTACCTGCTATTAGTATGGGGCTTTTGAGTGCGACGGTTCTTAATTTAAATAATATGAGAGATCATATTAATGACAAAGCATCCAATAAAAATACTTTAGTTGTTAAATGGGGAATTGAAAAAGCAAAAAAATATCATAGAACCTTGATTGTGGTAGCGATGATTAGTATGGTTGTTTTTACCCTTTTAAATGGTGCCCAGATAGGACATTGGATTTACCTTCCTACGTTTAAGCCATTATTAAAACATCTAAAATTTGTTAGAGAGAATAAAGAAGAAAAAGCTTTCGATCCTGAATTAAAAAAAGTAGCACTGGGTACTTTTTTTATGGCTTTATTGTTTGGGGTAGGGTTATTGTTCTGGTAATAATAGTAAAGAGTATCGAGTACAGAGTACTAAGTATTAAGATGTGTCTAATTTATTTAAACCTTATTAATCTTACTACTGAATACTTAATACTCTGTACTTGCTACTGTATACTAAAGAAGAAAATGAACGCAACATATCACAAACATATTTTAGAATTCAAACGGGCAAGTGGTACTTCTAGGGGAGTACTAAAGACGAAAGAGACCTGGTTTATCGTGCTGAATGATAAAGAGAAAAAAGGAATAGGTGAATGTGGTATTTTAAGAACGCTAAGTGTCGATGATGTTCCTGAATATGAAGAGAAACTAAAGTGGGTTTGTGATCATATTCAATTAGGTAAAGAAAAGCTTTATGATGAGTTGAGGGAATTTCCTAGTATTCAGTTTGGATTAGAACAAGCCTTTTTGTCTCTTGAGTCAGCATCTCCTTTTGAGTTATTTCCTTCTGCCTTTACTCAGGGTAGAGCTCCTATTCCAATCAACGGGTTAGTATGGATGGGGGAGAAGCAATTTATGAAGACTCAAATCTCCGAACTTCTAGATAGAGGTTTCGATTGTATTAAATTAAAAATTGGGGCAATAGATTTTGAAGATGAGTTAGATTTATTAAAGTATATCAGAAGTCAGTTTTCTCCTGAATTGGTAGAAATTCGAGTGGACGCTAATGGAGGGTTTCAGCCCGATACAGCTTTAGAAAAACTAAAGAAATTATCTGAGTACGAATTGCATAGCATTGAACAACCTATTCGGCAGGGACAGTTTTTAGAAATGGCAAGACTTTGCGATGTAACACCTTTACCTATTGCATTGGATGAAGAGTTAATAGGGGTATTTGATGTTGCTGATAAGAAAAGATTATTAGAGCAAATACAACCTCAGTATATTATTTTAAAGCCAAGTTTAATAGGGGGCTTTAGAGGATCTAAAGATTGGATTGATGTAGCAAAAAGCACGAATATTGATTGGTGGATTACCAGTGCCTTGGAGAGTAATATAGGCTTAAATGCAATTAGTCAATTTACGTATACTTTAGCAAATCCTTTTCCGCAAGGCTTAGGAACGGGTAGTTTATATACCAATAATTTTGAAAGTCCATTATACGTTGAAAAAGGAATGATTGGATACCGAGCAGAAGGAAATTGGAAATTACCTTATTTATAAAATTTCATGAGAAACTTATTTCGCTTACTAAAGCGTATTATCCTTCGAAAACCAATAGAAGAAGAGGTAATTGTCATTGAACTAAAATTGGTTGATGTTATTGCTTTGTTAGCAATAATTGCCTTGTTGGTTAGAATTCTGTTTTGGATTTTTTGAACTTAATTTACAAGCATCTCCTTCATTTAAGGATAGGTGATTGTTTTCTTTGATTGTCTCTTAAAAAGTTTTCTGTTAAACAAAAAAAGCTTTTTCGACCCTAAGGCCGAAAAAGCATAAACACTACTAACATTTATCATTTAATTGATAAAAACTTTCAATAAGGTTGAGTATTACTACATTTTTTAATTCTTATATAAAGCAAAATCCTTAAGATTTGTGCTGAAATCTAACAAAAGCATTTTTTTGGTTTTATTCTTCGGATGCTTTGTTGAGATATTTGTTTTTCTATTGTAATCCTAAGATTTTACGTAGGTGATCTTTGTTTACTTCACCTCCAGCAAAATCATCGAAACTTTTTTCTGTGACGTCAATCATATGACTTTCAATAAAAGGAGCTCCTTCAATAATACCTTGTTCTAACGATTTTATACAGCACTCCCATTCGAGTACAGCCCATCCTTCAAATCCATATTGACTAAGCTTACTGAAAATACTTTTAAAGTCTACTTGTCCATCACCCAAAGAACGAAATCTTCCAGGTCTGTCAATCCAATCTTGATAACCACCATATACTCCCGATTTACCCGTAGCATTAAATTCAGCATCTTTTACATGAAACATTTTAATGTATTCATGATAAAAATCGATGTACTGTAAATAATCGAGTTGCTGTAATACAAAGTGGCTAGGATCATAAAGTATTTTTACACTATCATGATTATTGGTTGCTTTTAAAAAACGTTCAAAAGTAACCCCATCATGCAGGTCTTCGCCAGGGTGTATTTCGTAGCATAACTCAACACCATTTTCTTTACAATGATCAAGTATTGGAAGCCATCTGTTCGCTAATTCTTTAAAGCCTTCATCTACTAATCCCGCTGGGCGTTGGGGCCAAGGGTATACTGTGTGGAACATCAATGAGCCAGAAAACGTAGCGAGTGGGCTAATATTCATGTGTTTACTTGCGGTAGCGGCAGACTTTATTTGCTCTACAGCCCATGCCGTTCTAGCCTCATAGTTTCCTTGTATGTTTTTAGGTGCAAATCCATCAAACATTATGTCGTAAGCTGGGTGTACAGCGACTAATTGGCCTTGAAGATGCGTAGAAAGTTCAGATATTTCCAAGCCTGTATCGTTTACAATGCCTTTTATTTCGTCACAATAGTCTTTGCTTTCTCCTGCTTTTTTAATATCAATAATTCTACTATCCCAAGTGGGGAGTTGTACAGATTTATATCCTAGTTCAGCTACTTTCTCACAAATACTTTTTAGATCGTTGTATGGAGCTTCATCCCTTAAAACTTGAGCTAAAAATATTCCAGGCCCTTTTATCTTATTCATTATATGAATTCTTTTCTTGTATAATTTGCTAAGTTTAAAATTTTTAAAGAGATATTAATTAGCAAATCAATTATTTGTGATCAATTTCACCCAAATATTTCCTTTTTCGGATGATTCTACAACAGCATCAATTAATAACATGCCGTGTACTCCATCATCAACAGTAGGGAAATCTAGGGTAGGGTCGATATTTTCGCCTGTATTATGTGCTCTAATTGCAGTCCCGAAGTTTCTGTAAATATTAGCAAATGCTTCTAAGTAGCCTTCTGGGTGACCACTAGGTGTGCGTAAGTTAGCTAATGCTTCGGGTAGTAAATAAGCATTATCAACACCCGCTCTTAAAATCTGATTGGGCCTGTCTAGCCATTTAACAAGTAAAGAATTGTTGTCTGCATGAGACCATTCAATACTTCCTTTTTTACCGTATACTCTTATTTTTAGTCCGTTTTCTTCTCCAGCAGAAATTTGCGATGCCATTAGAACTCCGGGAACACCGCCTTCAAATTCTAAAAGAACATTCGCATCATCATCTAATAAACGACCTTCAACTACTTTACTTAGTTGAGATAATACTTTATCGATTTTTAAACCACTAACGTATTCCGCTAAATTTGCAGCGTGAGTACCGATGTCTCCATAGCTCCCACTTTTACCACTACGTTTAGGGTCAGTTCGCCAAGAAGCTTGTTTTTGATCCGAATCTTCTATTTTGTCTGTAAGCCAACCTTGTGGGTATTCTACAGTTATTTTTGTAATCTTACCTAGTTCACCTTTTTTAATCATTCCTTTAGCCTGCTTTATCATAGGGTACCCACTATAAGTGTAGGTTAAAGCAAAAGGTAATGTAGTCTTGTCAACGAGAGCTTTAAGTTCTAAAGCTTCTTGAGTTGTAAAAGAAATCGGTTTGTCAATAATTACAGGGAAACCATTATCTAAAGCAGCTTTAGCTGGGGCGAAATGCAAATGATTGGGAGTGACAATAGAAACAAAATCCATTCGTTCTCCTTCGGGTAAGACAGCCTCTTTAGTTATCATATCTTGATAACTAGCATAGCATCTATTGGAAGGGATAAAAAGTTCTTCTCCAGTTGCAATACATTTTTCGGGATTACTACTAAATGCACCACAAACAAGTTCTATTTGTCCATCTAAATTTGCTGCTATTCTGTGAATGGCTCCTATAAACGCACCTTGGCCTCCGCCAACCATTCCCATTCTTAACTTTCTTCTTTCCATTTATAAATCTATGTACTAGGCTTCTTTTTTCTTTAAAACAATATTAAGTACTCCAAAAGCACCAATGAGTATTGCTGGTAATATTGCCATTAATCTCAATGTTTCTGATCCACTAGTATTGGTGTCCATATAACTTCCCATAATGGGTAAAATTACAGATACAGATAGCATTCCTGCACCTCCCATTAGGGAAAGCCCTAAAGCTCCACTTTGTGGTATCTTTTCAGCAACAAAGCTTAACATTGTTGGCCAAAAATAACATATACCAATGGCAAATACAGCTGCAGAAACAAAAACTAATACTCCAGAAGTATAACTCAATAATATTAATCCAGTAAATGAAAATATCGCAGATAAAAATAACATTAAAGAAATATTAAGTCGATGTACAATTTCTCCAGCAAAATATCTCCCTACTACCATTAGTCCATTAATAAAGGCCAGTATCAATAATGGAGGGATTCCAGATTCTCCTAATAAAGAAGAGATGCGTTGTCCCGTACCTAGTTCTGTAGCAGCTGTTAAAAACATACAAAGTATCATGAAAATAAATAATGGGGATAAACATGCTTTAAACATATCTTTATTACTCACCTTCATCGTTACCCTTTCAGTAGCAGGAAATTCTTTTCCATATACCATGTAAGCATATATTATTAAAGGAATAAAAAGTGTTCCAACTAAGAACATCCAATTTAGCCCTAGTACATCCATTAATAAATATCCTAGTACGCTACCAATAACAATACCTCCAGGAAACCAAACATGGAATCTATTTAGCATTTTGGTTTTATTATTAGGAAACAGAGCAGCAACCAAAGGATTACAAGCAGCTTCCACCATTCCATTTCCAATACCAATAAATAAAGTACCTACAAAAAGAGTCCAAAAATCTCTAGCGGCAAGGGTAATTATGATCCCTAATAGGTGGCCAATAAATGCTATATTCAGAATTTTTTTCATCCCAAAATAATCTACTAAAGGACCACCAATAACCATTGCTAATGTAAACCCCCAGAATGCAGGGCCAAAAGCAAATCCAATTTGCTCGTTGGTAAGATGAAAATCAGAGATAAACACCTCTTCAATTTTAGCACGGATGGCAAATGTCATCGCTGTGGTAACTAAAGCAAAACAACTTGCACTAAATAATTTTAATGTTGATTTTTCTGTCATGGGAATTGAACATTGATTTTATTGAGTAAGAGAACCTCTCTCAAGTTACAATTTAAAGATTTAATTGAAATAAGCCGAAATGTATATTTTTTTGTAGATTTGAGTGTTCAATATTTTACAATGAATAAAATTAAACATACTATAACTCCTTTCGAGGGAGAAAACGGATCTGTTTTTCATGCGGATACTTGTGTTCCTCTTGTTGATGCTCACCAACGATCGATGGTTGAATTTAAAGCATTAGCTAGACATACTTATCCAGGAGAAAGGCTTACAAAGGATACTAAAGGGCTAAATACTATTGGGTATTGGGATGCTAGTTTTAAACAAGACTGGGGGTTGGACTGGCATAGAAATGAAGGGGTTGAGTTTCATTTCTTAGAGTCGGGTACCATGCCTTATGCTGTAGAGAACCACGAAACAGAGTTAACTGCGGGGGATTTTACGATTACTCGACCATGGCAGCAACACAAGGTGGGGAACCCTGATATTGGTATGGGGAAATTCTATTGGATTATACTCGATGTAGGTGTTCGGCGCCCACATCAAAAATGGATATGGCCAGATTGGATAGTGCTTTCCGAGAGTGATTTAGAAAGATTGACTCTTTCTATTCGTCAAAATGAGCAGCCGGTTTGGAAAGCCACACCAGAAATCAAGGATTGTTTTAGGAAGATTAATAATCTATTAAATGATGATCTTGAAGATCCATCATCCAAAGTGAGGGTATATATTAATGAGTTGCTTGTTTTGCTTCTAGAAATGTTTGATAGAGGGAAATTGATACTTAATGAATCGTTGACAGATAGTTTGCGTTCTGCAAAATTATTCTTAGATGAGTTGGGTAATGATCCTTCGCGAAGATGGACTATAGAAGAGATGGCTAGTTCTTCGGGTCTTGGTACGACTAGGTTTACACATCATTGTAAGCAGCTTACAAATTTAACACCAATGCAGGTATTGACTAAGAAACGATTAGCGATGGCTTGCAAAATGCTTAGGGATAAACCAGAATTAAGTGCTTCCGAAGTAGCTTATATATGTGGTTTTTCTACAAGTCAATATTTTACAACTGTTTTTAAAAAGCACCTGAAAACTACACCTCAAAAATATCGTTTAAGAGTTGAAGAAGAAGTAGATGCTTCCATTTAAAGAATTACAATAAAGTCATAAACTAAATCATAAAAATGAAATACACTAAAGTGAAATTTTTAGTATTAATACAATTATTCATGTTTTGTGCGGTTTATTCGCAAGAACAATCAAAACCTTTGAAAGCGCTTATTTTAGATGGATCAAACAATCATTATGTATGGCCTAAAACGTCAATGATGATGAAGGATTATTTAGAGCAAACAGGGCTTTTTGAGGTTGCAATTTCTCGATTAGATACTGTTTGGAAAGGGTTTAAATATTTCCCTGAGAGACCAGAAGCTCATGACTATTTTGTTAATGAGTTTCCTTTAGATTCCGTTCAAAGACCTATTACAAAGGATGCTTTAAAGACAACTGATTTTAAAGTTGATTTTGAAAAATATGATCTAATAGTCTCGAATTTAGGGGCTTTTACTCCTGATTGGTCTAAGTGTATGAAAAGGAAGTTTGAAAAGTATATGAAAAAAGGAGGTGGTTTAGTGCTTGTGCATGCAGCCAATAATGCTTGGGGGGATTGGGAAGAGTATAATAAGATGATAGGTTTAGGAGCATGGGGTGATAGAAATGCAGCTACAGGTCCTTTTGTTTATGTAGAAGATAATGGTGAAATAAAGAAAGATCATTCAGCAAGAGTGTGTGCGTCTCATGGTAAAGAATATGAATTTGTTATTACGCATCATCAGCCAGAACATCCTATTTTAAAAGGGCTTCCTAGAGAATGGCTTCATACTAAAGATGAACTTTATGATCGTATGAGAGGGCCATTTGATAATGCTACAATTCTAGCTACAGCGCATTCGGATGTAGAGTTGAATGATCCTTGGTATGATCATAGTATTAAGGGGACAGGTAAAAATGTTCCGATGTTATTAACTGTAAATTATGGTAAGGGTAGGGTTTTTCATAGTACTCTTGGGCATTTCGATTATTCTATGGAATGTATTGGGTTTATGACGACTTTTCAGCGTGGGGCAGAATGGGCTGCTACAGGGAGTGTAACTCAGGAAGTTCCGAAAGATTTTCCAACGATAAATGAGTCTAAATCTCGACAATGGGAAAATCATAAAAATGATTAAATTTTAGTATAATATTTTTCAATTGAAAAAAAAGTTTAATTTTGTAAAAAAAATAGTTAAACTTTTTTTTGATTTACGAAATCGATTTAGTTTCGTAAATCGAACAAAGAATTAAATTAAGAGCCCCCAAAATGAAAAAGAGAAAAACTACTGTTCTGTTATTCTTGACTACAGTATCATTTCTTATTCTGTCACTTGCTAAAAAGGAGAAAGATAAATGGATTCCTATTTTCAATGGGAAAAACTTGAAGAATTGGACTGTCAAAATTTCAGGGCACGAAGTAGGAGATAATTATAAGAATACTTTTCGTGTAGAAGATGGAATGCTGAAAGTATCATATGATAATTACGACAAATTCGATAATAAGTTTGCTCATATTTTCTACAATGAAAAATTGACAAACTACAGATTAAGGCTCGAGTATAAGTTTGTAGGTAAGCAACAAGAAGGAGGTCCTTGGTGGGGGTATTTGAATAGTGGAATTATGTTACATAGTGAATCTCCTCAAACGATGGATTTGAACCAACCATTTCCTACTTCGATTGAAGCGCAATTGCTAGCTAGTGATAAAAATTCGAATGATGAAAGATTTAGAGGTAGATCAACAGCTAGTGTTTGTACTCCAGGAACTCATATAGAGTTTAATAAAGAATTAATTACAGATCACTGCACAATATCCAATTCACAGGCTTTTGATGGAGAAGAATGGGTAAATATTGAGGTTGAGGTAAATAATGGAGTGTTCAAACATTTTGTTAATGGTAATTTGGCTATAGAATATTCAAATGCTGTTTTAGATGAAAAAGATGCTCACACGGCTAAGCTGATCGAAGGAGGTATATCGAAGAAGTTAACATCAGGTTATATTGCTTTGCAAGGAGAAAGTCATGGTCTAAGTATTAGAAAAATAGAGCTTTTAAGGCTTGATTTATAGTGATTTGTGAATTAAGGAATAGATTTAGCCCTGCATAAGGTAAGGGTGTTGTAAAATAAAATCGTTATAGTTTATATAAACTATAACGATGTAGTAAAATATGGGTAGCTTTTTGTAAAAAAAATAAAGGCTGTCTTAATTGTATAACAAAAAACACTTTATTATGAAAATTTATAGATTTTTAGTGTGGAGTATGCTTGCCATGTTCCTTGCGTGTTCTCCTGATACTAATGATGATGTTGGGAATAATGATAACCCAGATACACCAGGTCAATCTGAGCCAGATCCAGAGCCTCAACCAGAACCAGAACCAGAACCGGATCCAATAGAGCCTTTTGAGTTGTCTGATTTAGACTCTAATTTGCCATCTTTCGTTTCTGTAGATGATACAACACCAGAAACTATGGAATGGGTAAAAGTAGATCAAATGTCTGATGAATTTGATGGGGATGAGATTGATAGATCTAAGTGGTTTAATTCTTTTTGGCACTATGCTGTTCCTGTATTTATGTCTGGTAGTTCGCAAAACTCAGGGGTTGCCGATGGGAAAATGTGGATAAAAGCTACTTTAAATGAAAGAAATCCTGAAGGTCGTTGGTTTCAATCAGCTAGAATTCATTCTAAAATGCAAATTACTTATCCAATGTATACGGAATGTAGTATGAAAGCTGCTAATATTGCTGCATTCAATACGTTTTGGATGAATAATGGAGATATAAACAATAGAGATGAAATTGATATTGTTGAAAATAATTCTAATCCTACTCAAGAATGTAGAGATACAGCTCAAACTGAACCTGGTTTTTTATGGGATACACATTTGTATCCTACGCAAATGAATTCTCAGTATTTTATTGCTAAGGATGGGCAAACAGAAAATCGTCATGGTAATTTTAGTACTAATTCTTTGTCAAATGCTAATCCTAATAAGGGTAAGACTTGGGATGAAGATTATCATATAGTAGGTGCTTGGTGGAAAGATGCTCGTAATGTGCAATTTTATCTAAACGGAGAAGAAGCAGGGCAAGTAACGACAAGTCAAGATATGAATCGCCCTTTAGAACTTCTATTTGATTTATGGTCTAATGAAATGTGTAATATTAGTGGCCTACCTGAAAGAGAAGATCTAAATGATGATTCGATTAATACCATGCGTGTGGATTGGGTACGTACATGGAAATTAGAAGCTAAATAGCACTTACTTACTATTTATAAACCGCCTGAAGTCTGCTTAGATTAATTTTTAAGCAGGCTTTTTGTGTTTTAAGGGGTGTTGAAATTAATTAAAGGGTTAGTCTTAAAATAGTACGTAGTACGTTGTAGGTTAATGTTAGTGAGATCTTTCTTTAAAAAAAGGAAGGGTAGGGAAAATTGATTTATTGAAGCTTTTTCTACCAGAATTTCTAATTTCTTATTTTGAATTGACTTTTCGTTACCTAAAAGAGAAGCTTTATTCTTGCTTTCATGAATATGACAAGTAACCCTAGTGGGAATAAGAAAATACGCTTTCAAATATCAGTATCATATGATTCTCGTATAGATATTAGTATTCAGGATTTTCCTATAAAAGGAAAGATATTTATTGGCATATTAGGCGTCGTTATTGTTATGCAAAATTTATTCAACTCTAAATAGAAATGAGTCTTATCTGAGGTAGATTTATGATTTATTATATCAAAGTATTCTAACATATCTTTTGGTAAAAAATAGCGGGTTAATTCTATATCCCAACAACTATAATTTTAAACTCAAAGATAAATTAGCCTTCAAGTTTTATCTTGAGTTGAAATAAGGGTATTATCGTGTTGTTTTAGAGGAGTTAAGGTTGATAACTGTTATATTGTGTACTTGATCCGTTTAGAGGCTTAAGAGATCTGAAATTCTTCCTATATAGGCTGACTAAATTATATGCATAATTTTTACTAGTCCCCAACAATACAACTTGATCCACAACTTGATCCAATATTGCTTAAACACAACAATTGTGGTTGATCCCTAAAGTGAGTAATTACTGATTGAAAATCAATTGATTATATAAGAGATGGAAAAGCTTAATAGAAATTCTAAAGGGGTAGGGAGGGGTAAGTGATTTTTTGTTTGGTTCTATAAATGTTCCATAAAATTAATTTTATTATAGCGAAACCTTTATTTTTATTGGTATTATAAAATTTATTAGTACCCGGAATGGGAGTCGAACCCACACGCTCATGCGAACACACGGCCCTCAACCGTGCCTGTCTACCAATTCCAGCATCCGGGTAGAGAAAGATGCATAAAAAACAAAAGTATCGCAATATAGTTACGATACTTTTATTTTACTAACTAAAAAAAACTAATCCATTGAATAGTTATAGTGACCAGGCTGGGGCTCGAACCCAGGACCCTCTCATTAAAAGTGAGATGCTCTACCAACTGAGCTACCTAGTCTTAATTGAAATATTTCTAATAAATGATCACTAAAAATATTTCTATTTTTGTGACCAGGCTGGGGCTCGAACCCAGGACCCTCTCATTAAAAGTGAGATGCTCTACCAACTGAGCTACCTAGTCATTGCAAAAGCTTATTCGCTAATGCGGGTGCAAATATACTACCTTAATTCTATTCCGCAAACAATAAAATCTATATTTTTGATTTTTTTAAAATCATTACATTTTACTTATTCGATTATGGTCTCAAATATTGTTCTTATCGGTTATATGGGTTGCGGAAAATCTACTGTTGGTAAGCAATTATCAATAAGATTAAATAAATCTTTCTTGGATTTAGATGACTACATAGAGGCAAAGGAAAAAAAGACCATTGCAGAAATCTTTAGTGAAAGAGGGGAAATTTACTTTAGAAAGAAAGAACGTGAGTATTTATTACAATGTTTAGAAGCGTCTAATAATACCATAATTTCATTAGGTGGAGGAACTCCATGTTTTGGAGATAATATGGAGATTGTATTGAAAGACGAGAATAGTACTTCATTTTATTTGAGAACAGGCATTCCTACTTTAGTGGATAGACTATTTGATGAAAGAGGAAAACGTCCATTAATAGCACATACCAATTCTAAAGAAGAGCTTTCCGAATTTATAGGAAAGCACCTTTTCGAGAGAAGTCATTATTACAGCTTATCAGACAATACGATCCTTACTGACGGAAGAACCGTAGAGGAACTAGTCCATTTGTTTGAAGCTAGCTTGTAGTATTTGTTGTGGAATTAGTTTGGATTCTTCTTAAATGACTCGTTATTGAAACGTTTTTGATAGGTATTTTTTGTATTGTAAGAAAAAACCTATAGCTTTGTGACTACCAAACTTAACTAAATATTCACTGTTATGGATCGAAGAAAATTCATAAGTACCACAGCTTTAGTATCTGGCGTACTTTCTACACCTATTGTTCTTAATTCATTTAGCAATACCCAAAATCAAGAAATTTCTAAGTTGAGACAGAACTTCGAAAAGGTTAATGCTAATACACTTTCTCAAAATATTATAGAAAAATACAGTCCTACAGATGGTGTAGAACTTTCAAAGGACATCAGTCTATTTCCTTTAAAAGGAGATCATAATTCTTTTTTATTAGTTGATAAAAAAAATGATTTTGCGAAGGAAATAAATCACAAGCAAGTTAAAGCTTACAATGAGTTTTTAGAGCAACTGCAGGCTAATGTCGGTGAAAATGATGTGGATAATATCATTGATGTGCCTAGATTATGTGAGCCTACTAGAATTATTGAAGTTAAAAATGGATTAACACATCGCTGGTCTTTTAAAAATAGCTATGGCAATACCATTGCTATTACCTCAGGATTTAGAAAACAATCTAAAGTTACAATTTCTTAGCTTTTTACTTATTTAGATACAATAGTCCCAATCTATTTATCTCACACCTACTTTTAAAATAGTTTAAAAAGCCTTAAAAGAAAAGTGTATTCACTGGATGATTGATGCTGTTTACTAGATAAATTTAGTATCAATAGATAGTATTTTATACATTAGGGTAAGTTTAATAATATTTAGATGCTAAATACTGTACTAATAGGGAGTTTGCCACTTTGTTCAATACTTATTAAAGAATTGAATGAAACAACAAATATGCTAGGGCTCTTCATTAGCAATAGCAATTACAAAGGCTTTTTAAAAGAAAATATAAATTGTCCTGTTTATTCCTCTTCGGTTGAGGTAATGGAAGCACAATTGCCTTTGTTTTTAACACATCATAATATTGATTTGGTTATTGTTAGTGGGTTGAGTTATAGAATACCCGAAAGTATATTGAACATACCTAAATATGGTTTCTTGAATGTGCACCCAGGGAAATTGCCCCAAAATAGAGGTGCAGACCCTATTTTTTGGACGATAAGAAATGCAGAAAAGGAGACGGCAATTACAGTTCATCAAATGGACGATCAGTTTGATACAGGAAGTATTCTATATGAAAGAAAAATACCTGTCATTCTAGGGGAAACCCACGGTATGCTATCTTCAAAGTTGATATTAAATACACAGGGATTGGTAAATGAGATATTGCAAAGGATTGGCAACGAGGCTTCGTTCAAGATTCAGTCATTAGAAAATGTAATCTATAACCCTAAACCAAGTAAAAAGGCTCTGTCAATTGATTGGGAAAATCAAACTTCAGATGAAATTGAGTTTTTAGTAAATGCTTGTAACCCAAGATATGGAGGAGCGAGTACTTATTATCAAGGAAGTGAATTGAAATTATTAGAAGTTTCTCAAGTCTCAGGGCAGCAACCTTTATTTGGGAGGACAGCAGGAGAAATTGTTCATGCCCACCCGTTAGAAGGCTTGTATGTAGTATGCAAATATGGACAATTATTAAGATTGAAAACTATAAGTAGTGACGCAGGTGTCCTATCTGGGGACAAATATGTTAATCTAGGAATGCAATTGAATCAGCGATTTACTACAAAGCTTAAAAGAAATAAATTAGAAACATTAAATAATTAACTAACCAATTTAAATTTTATATTATGGCATCACAATCAGATTCAATGATAGGTTCTGTGGCAATGTTTGCAGGGAATTTTGCTCCACGTAACTGGGCATTTTGTGCAGGGCAATTATTAGCAATTAATCAAAACCAAGCATTATTTTCAATATTAGGAACTACTTACGGTGGAGATGGTAGAACCTCTTTTGGTTTACCAGATCTAAGAGGTCGTGCTGCAATAGGGGAAGGTACAGGTCCAGGTTTATCACCAAGGCCTTTAGGTCAAAGATCTGGTGCGCAGACACATACTTTGAATATTTTGGAGATGCCTGTGCATAGCCATGCAGCACAGACTACAGTAACGGTAGGGATTGGGGCAAATAATGGTAATGCAACCATTAGTAGTCCAACCAATGGCAGTACACTAGCAACGCCAGGAGCTACAGTTTCAAGGAATTTTTCGCCAACATTAGGTTATAACGATCAAGCTCCTAATGTGCTGTTGAATGGAGGGGCTGCTTCATCGGCTACCACAACGGTGTTTAATAGTGGAGGTAGTCAAGCATTCAATATTATGCAACCTTATTTGGTGCTTAATTATATCATTTGCATGTTTGGGACTTTCCCTTCAAGAAATTAATAATCTAAAAAAGAAATAGGAAATGAAGGAGTCATTAATAAATATTACAAAAAGTATTCTCGATTCGAATAAAGAAGCTTCGAAGGCTTTTGTGATACGTCTTTTTGACTTTTATAAACAATTTCCTTTATTGTCAAATAATACGAATGACGTACAATTATCTCATGGCTTTGCTTTATGTGAACAGTATGCAGCTGATTGTATTTTAGATTATAAAAGAACATACAGTTTTATAAAAGGCATTTATAAAGCTATAAATGATTTGTTAGAATCTAATAAAGGAGAAAAAGTTCGCATTCTTTATGCTGGGTGCGGGCCTTATGCTCCTTTATTGATTCCAATACTCAATTTGTTAAGAGATGATCGATTAGAGGTAACCTTTATTGATATCAATCAATCATCCGTTAGCGTATTAAAAAGTATTGTAAACACTCTTTCATTGAATGATTATATTGAAAGTATAAAGGTGGATGATGCAATTACTTATCAACATTCTACTAAGTTAGATCTAATCGTTACTGAAACGATGTACAGTGCTCTAACCAGGGAGCCCCAAGTAGCAATTACTCAAAATTTAATTCCGCAACTTAAAAAAGAAGGAATTCTAATTCCAGAAGAAATTATCATAAATATAGGATATTCAGATTCCAATAAAGAACCTGTTTTAGAGTGTAGACCCGAAGCTTATACAATTAAAGGGGATCTTTCATATAAGCCTAATTTGGATCTACAAGAACTCATGAAAATAGAGAAAGAGATGAATTATTCTACCAATAGAGAAGATTGCTTTTTCGAAAGTAATTGGATACATCTTGAAGATACAAAATATCATGACCCTAATATTTTCTTGTATACAGAACTTAAAGTGTATGATCAGGAAAAAATACTAAAGGCAGAATCAAATATTACAAATCCTTTATGTGTTGGGTCATTAATGAATTTAAAAGAAGAAAAGTCATTCAAACTCAAATATAAAATTACCAAAGACCCAATGTGGCAAATTGAATACAAATAACAATACAACAAGATATTAAACAATCTAACTAACTTATAGATTATGAAATCAAATTATTTACTGCTATTGCTAACAGTTTTTGCCTTTTCTAGGGTTAGTATAGCGCAGACTACAGAAGTCTTTGAATCCGAAGCAATGGGTTCTTCTACTTTTACAGATAATGGACAAATATTTAATATTTCTAGTGCAACTTCTGAAACCTTTGACATACTTATCGCCAATGGGTTAGGTTGGTCAGGAAGTGCTCCTGATAATCGTTTTATTGATAATGCGGATGGTCAAAATGGAGAAAATAACGGAAGTAGTATTACGATTTCTGCAGACATGGGGACTGATTTTCGTCTCAATAGTCTGTACTTATTCTGTGCTACTAGTGGTTTTGGAAACGGAATGGGTACGGTATCCTTTGAAGGAAGGAAAGATGATGGATCTGTTTTTACGTTTGTAAGAACTTCGGGCTTTACCAGTATTGTTCCAGTAGGCCCTAATAACGGTTTCACATTTATAGATTTTGCGAATGATGATACTACAGATCATTCCATAGAGGATATCGATGAGTTAATAATTACTTCGACAGGTAGTTTCGATTACCTAGCAGTAGATGCCTTTAACTGGACGGCTTTGTCTAGTGATATTGCTCCGCCTTCAGTTGAAAGTATTGAAGTTGCAGGGATACCTAGTTCAACAACAGATACTATAAATTTAGATGTGACTTTTAGTGAGGATGCAACGAATGTATCAATAGATGATTTTACTATTGACTTAACAGGTACTGCTACAGGGACTATCGATAATATTTCAGGTTCAGGAATTACGTATACATTAACGATTACAGGGATAGATGGTGAAGGAACAGTAAGTGTAGATTTAAATGCGAATTCAGATATTATTGATGCTTCAGGAAATGGAAATGGAACCAATGGAAACGTTCTTGCATTTACATCCGGTGAAAATCATATAGTTTCTTCTTGTTTTGAAGAGTCTTTTGAAGGATTAATGGCGGGTGCTACCACTTTTTCTAGTAATGGGATAGATTTTACAACCACTGGATTAAGTGTAGAAACAATTAATAACTCGGCAGCAGGAGATTCTGATTTTTTTATTGATAATTCTGGTACAGCTACAACAGTTTCAATAGCAACAACTGGAGGTGAGTTTTTTACATTAAGTACTATAGATTTATTTCTTTCATCGAATATGGGGGGAAGTATTCCTACTGATGATGGAACAATAACGTTGATTGGTAAAGTGATTGACTTAGAAGTGTATTCTATTACTAAATCATCGGGTTTCCCTACATCTACAACTAACGGAGATAATGGTTTTTTTAATTTGAATATAGCTACAGAAGGAACTTCAGATTTTAGTTTTATAGATGTAGATGAGATTGAAATCGTACTAGGCGGTTCATTTGCGTACATTGCTATTGATCATTTTGAACATTGCGAAGATGGTCAAGCAGACACTATTGTACCAGAGGTAGATAGTATAGTTTTGTCGGGTACTCCATTAAGTACAGCTACTGCATTAAGCTATACGGTAACTTTTAATGAAAATGTAAATAATGTTACATCAGATGATTTTGAGTTAGAAACGACAGGTTCTCTTTCTGCAAGTATTGATCCAGATGTTCCAGGTAGTGGAAACCAATATACCATAGGTATAAGGGATATTGTTGGAGAAGGAACACTGAAATTAAATTTGAAAGCAACTACAGATATTGAAGATGTTTTAGGAAATACACCTCCTGCGGCTTTTTCAGGAGGAGACGTATTCACGCGATCGGAATGCTTCGTAACTACTTTTGAGTCTGAGGCAGTAGGGGCAACAACTTTTTCTAGTAATGGATTTTCGTTCGAGGTTACAGGAGGTTTAGATATTTTTGAAAGTACAGGAGCAGGAGCAGGAACTTCAGATAAATTCTTAGATAATGAAGGTACTGGAGTAGGAACATTTAGTATTGCTACCACAGATGGTACAGATTTTACAATGAATACTATAGCGTTGTATTTGTCTTCTATTGCTGCAGCTTCAAGTCCAACAGCTGACGGTTCTGTTACGATTATAGGAAAAGAGAATGATGTTGAGATGTTTACTGCTACGTTAAGTACATCAAATACAACTTTTCCAACGTCATCGTCAGAAGGGAATAATGGTTTCTTAGTAGTTGATTTTTCTTCTTTAGATGGAAATGATGTTACAGCAGATTTAATTGATGAATTGGAAATTACTATTGCAACTGATTTTGTATATCTGGGTGTCGATAATTTCGATTTCTGTCAAGATGGTACAGCGCCATCAGGATATACTGTCACTATCGATCAATCTGTAGTGAATAGCTCAAATGATGATGCGGTAAGTTTTACTTTTTCTGGGGCAGAAATAGGTGCTTCTTACGAATACAGTATAAGAACCGATGGATTTCCAAACTCAACAACTGGAACAGGAACGATTACATCGACAGATCAGCAAATTACAGATATTGATGTAACGAATAGAAATGATGGAACATTGACTCTAACTGTAAACTTGACAGATACTAGTGGTAATATGGGAACCGATGCTATCGATACGGTAGAAAAAGAAACGGTAGCACCAACAGGCTATTCAGTAAGTATCGATCAATCTCCAATTAATGCAGGTAATGATGATGCCGTAAGTTTTACATTTTCTGGAGCCGAAGTTGGCGCCACATATAATTATACATTTACGACAAGCGGAGGAGCAGGTTCTGTAACTAATTCAGGAGTTATTGCTACAGCTACTGACCAAATTACAGGCATTGATTTAAGTGGTTTAGCAGATGGTACTATTACCCTTAGCGTAACTTTGACAGATGTAAATGGTAATATTGGTTTTGCAGCTACAGATACAGAAACGAAAGAAACAGTAGCGCCTAGTGGTTATTCAGTAGTAGTTGATCAATCTCCAATCAATGCAGGTAATGATGATGCCGTAAGTTTTACATTTTCTGGAGCCGAAGTTGGTGCAACCTATAATTATACATTTACGACAAGCGGAGGAGCAGGTTCTGTAACTAATTCAGGAGTTATTGCTACAGCTACGGATCAAATTACAGGTATAGATTTAAGTGGTTTAGCTGATGGTACTATTACATTGAGTGTTACCTTGACTGATGTAAATGGCAATGCTGGTATAGCAGCTACAGATACAGAAACGAAAGAAACGGTAGCTCCAAGTGGATATACAGTAAGTATTGAACAGTCACCAATAAATGGTGGTAATGCTGCTACTGTTAGTTTTGTGTTTGGTGGAGCCGAAGTTGGTTCGATGTATAACTATACATTTACGACTAGCGGAGGCGCTGGTTCAGTTACAAATTCAGGAGTTATTGCTACAGCTACTGACCAAATTACAGGCATTGATTTAAGTGGTTTAGCAGATGGTACTATTACATTGAGTGTTACTTTGACCGATGTAAATGGTAATATTGGTTCTGCAGCTACAGATACAGAAACGAAAGAAACAGTAGCTCCTAGTGGTTATTCAGTAGTAGTTGATCAATCTCCAATCAATGCAGGAAATGATGATGCGGTAAGTTTTACATTTTCTGGAGCCGAAGTTGGTGCAACCTATAATTATACATTTACGACTAGCGGAGGCGCTGGTTCAGTTACAAATTCAGGAGTTATTGCTACAGCTACGGATCAAATTACAGGTATAGATTTAAGTGGTTTAGCTGATGGTACTATTACATTGAGTGTTACCTTGACTGATGTAAATGGCAATGCTGGTATAGCAGCTACAGATACAGAAACGAAAGAAACGGTAGCTCCAAGTGGATATACAGTAAGTATTGAACAGTCACCAATAAATGGTGGTAATGCTGCTACTGTTAGTTTTGTGTTTGGTGGAGCCGAAGTTGGTTCGATGTATAACTATACGTTTACTTCAAGTGGTGGTGTAGGTTCTGTTACAGGTTCAGGAACCATTACTGCGGCTACAGGTCAAATCGATGTTATTAATTTAAGTGGTTTAGCAGATGGTACAATTACCTTGAGTGTTACCTTGACTGATGTAAATGGCAATACTGGTATAGCAGCTACAGATACAGAAACGAAAGAAACGGTTGCGCCTACAGGTTATTCAGTGTCTATTGGTCAATCGTCGATTAATGGAGGAAATGATGATGCCGTAAGTTTTACATTTTCTGGAGCGGAAGTTGGTGCTACTTACAATTATGGTTTTACATCAGATGGCGGAGCAGGTTCTGTAACAGGTTCGGGAATTGTTGCTACAGCTACGGATCAAATTACAGGTATTGATTTAAGTGGTTTAGCAGATGGTACAATTACATTGAGTGTTACGCTTACTGATGTTAATAGTAATACAGGTTTGGCTGCTACAGATACAGAAGCAAAAGATGCAGCAATTCCTACAATATCTATTACAACACCGATTTCAGGAGATGATATTGTTGATGAAACAGAAGAAAGTGACCTAGTAATAAGCGGTGAAACGACAGGTGCAGAAGATGGTCAAACTGTAACAATCACTTTTGATGATGGTGACAATCCAGTAGTTCAAGTGACAGGACTAGTTTCTTCAAATACATTTACAGCTTCAGCTGCAGATATTAGTGGTTTGGATGATGGGAATATAACAGTAACTGCAGATGTTAGTGATCTTGCAGGGAATAATGCTTTACAGGCTAGTGAGTCATTTGAAAAAGATACTGTTACTTTATCTAATAATGTAGTTGATTTGAAATCATCAATTAGCTACAATACTTTGGTTAAAGATATTTTTGAAGTGGATTCTTCAAACCCTATTGAGTTACTTCAATTATTTGATTTGTCAGGTAAGGTGTTATTTGAAGTGAGAAATGTAGATTCTGTGGATATAAGTGATTTTAATTCAGGTGTTTATTTGGTTGGAATTACTTTTTTAGAAGGAAAAAGTTTAATTTTAAAGATCATTAAACAATAATATAATTTCAATACCTCGGCAATTTAAATGCCGAGGTATTCTAAATTTTTAAAAACAATAAAATGAAACACAACTATTTTAAACTAATAATGTTTTGCTGCTTCGGTATTTCAATACTCCAAGCACAAACTAATGAAACTTTTGATGGAGATACCACAGGAGGAGTTTCCTTTAGTGAAGGAGGAGTAACTTTCAATTATAGTAGTACATCTGATGGCTATAGGATATCTGCTTTAAATGGATTAGGTTGGGATGGAACAGCTGCCGATAATCAATTCTTAGATCACGATGGTTCCGGAGGTGCTAGCAATGGGACACAGCTTACTATTGTGACTAGTGACGGATCAGATTTTACAATTAAAAGTTTTTGGGTGTATTTAGCTCAATTAAATGGGATTTCTACAGGTTCAGGGAATTTGACAATACAAGCAGAAAAGGATGATAATGAGGTCTTCACTTTTACTAAGACTGCTGACTTCAATACTCCTTCAGGGAGTCAGAATGGTTTTACGGAGATAGATTTTGCAACTGAAACAATGAATGATTTTTCTAATGAAAATATTGATGAATTAAATATTTCTACAACAGGAACATTCGATTATTTAGCTTTAGATGCTTTTACTTTTGATGTAGCTTCAACACCTGCAACTACATTTACAGCACTAGCTGATTTATGTATAAATGCGGGAGAGCAAACAGGACTAGGTGGAGGTTCTCCGGCAGGAGGTGTTTATTCGGGTACAGGTATTACTGATGAGGGTAATGGAATGACCTATAGTTTTAATCCAGCGACAGCTGGAGGGGGAACGACTACTATAACTTATACTGTTAATAGTGATCCAGCTACTGATGATGTAGAAGTATTTGGATTACCTATGGTTAGCTTTACTGCCTTATCAGATTTATGTGTTGATGCAGGAGTTCAAACAGGTCAAGGTGGTGGTTTGCCAACAGGAGGGATTTATTCAGGTCCTGGTATCACCGATGATGGCAATGGAATGACATATAGTTTTAATCCAGCAACAGCTGGGATTGGCACGCATACAATTACGTATTCATTTACAGATACTAATAGTTGTGGAGGGTCAGCTACTGATGATGTAGAGGTGTTTGGGTTGCCAGTGGTTAGCTTTACTGCCTTATCAGATTTATGTTTTGATGCAGGAGTTCAAACAGGTCAAGGTGGTGGTTTGCCAACAGGAGGAGTTTATTCAGGTCCTGGTATTACTGATGATGGCAATGGAATGACGTATAGTTTTGATCCTGTAGCAGCTGGGGTTGGTACGCATACAGTTACGTATGTATTTGCAGATACTAATAGTTGTGGAGGATCAGCTACTGATGATGTAGAGATATTCGCTTTGGATGATGCAGGTTTTAATTATAATACAAGTGTTTTCTTTACGGGAGGATCAGATCCATCACCAACGATTACAGGCTTAACAGGTGGTTCATTTAGCTCTTCGATGGGATTAGATATTGCTGCTAATGGTGTTATTGATGTTTCTGAATCTACACCAGGGATGTATATGGTTACCTATATTACAACAGGTGATTGTCCTAATTCTTCGACGGCAAACATAACAATATCGGAATCTAACAATGCGCCAAGTTTTGATTTGCCAATGTCTCCAAACCAGACAGTTCTTGAAGATGCAGGAGCACAAACAGTAAATATGTTTGCTACTAATATTGATGACAATAATGTAGCAGTCCAAGTATTGACGTTTAATGTGTCTAATGATGACAATGCATTATTTAGTGTGCAGCCAGATATCGATGAATCAACAGGGAGTTTAACTTATACACCAGCAGCAAATGCTTTTGGATCAGCAACAGTTACAGTAAGTCTTTCTGATGATGGAGGGACAGCTAATGGAGGTGTTAATACTTCGGGTGATCAAACATTTATAATTACGGTTAATCAAGTAAATAATACACCTGTGGTAATTACGGGTATCACTAGTGATACAGGGGTTAGTAATTTGGATTTTGTAACTAATGATAATACGTTGTCGGTAAGCGGAACAGCAGAGCCTAATTCGATAATTACATTCGCAGTAGATGGTAATCCAATACCTGTGTTTATTGCTAGCGCTGTAACAAATTCGGCTGGTGTTTTTGAATATATTAATCAAGGAGGGTTACCAGATGGTACAGCTTCATTTGTTGCGACTTCTTCTTTGAATGGAGTTACTTTAAATTCAGCTCCTCAATCGGTAACAGTAGACACTACAGATCCAACGGTAATGATTTCTACTACTTCAAGTGACCCTACAGATGATAATCCTATTCCTGTTACAATAACTTTTTCACAAGAAGTAGGTGTTTTTGAGGCTTCAGATATTACTGTATCTAATGGTTCAGTTCAAGATTTTTCAACAGTTGATAATACTATTTTTGTATTTAATCTAGTTCCTTCGTCAAGTGGATTAGTCGAGGCAAGTATATCTGCTGGTAGTACTACTGATATTGCAGGGAATGATAATGAAGTATCCAATACTTTAAGTCTAGAATATAGTCCTACATTAAGTAACGAAACTTTTAGTCTAGATACATTAGTTTTTATTGAAACTGTAGTAGAAAATGAATTAGTAATCAAAGGAGGTGTTGAGGTTATTTCAGTAGAAATATTTGACCTTTCAGGTGCTTTAGTTGCTAACTCGACAAATGTTTCTGGTTTAACTTCAGGAATATATATAGCTGTGGTAACAACAGAAAAAGGAGTAATCACAGAGAAGGTAGTTAAGAAATAGTATAAATTTCTTTAAAGAAGTTACAAAAAGAAGCAATCTTTAGTGGTTGCTTCTTTTTTGTGTTTTAGATTTTTTTTAAAGTTCATTAAAAAAAATGATAATTAAGGCGATCTAATCAATTAGGTTGCCTTTTAGTTACAGTTTTATTAAAACTAAGTATGTTACTTAGTTACTTTACGTATTTATACGTAGTTTTGTGTTTCAAACAAGTGCGTGAATATGTCAATAAACCCTAAATTCAAAACTACCTGTTCTTATTGTGGTGTAGGTTGTGGAATTGTAGCTTCTAAAGATGCTAATGGTGTTATCAATATCGAAGGAGATAAAGATCACCCTGTGAATCAAGGAAAATTATGTTCTAAAGGAATGAACCTTCATCATGTTGTTCAAGATAAAACAGACCGTTTATTGAAGCCTCAGATGCGTTGGAGTAAAAACCACGAATTACAAGACGTTACTTGGGATAATGCACTAGATCGTACCGCTGCAGTTTTTAAATCAATTATAGAGAAATATGGGCCTAATAGTGTAGGTTTTTATGTTTCTGGACAGTGCTTAACAGAAGAGTACTATCTTTTTAATAAAATCACCAAGGGGTTTATAGGGACGAATAACATTGATACGAATTCTAGGCTTTGTATGAGTTCTGCGGTAGTAGGATATAAGCAAGCCTTAGGGGAAGATAGCGTGCCTGTAGCATATGCAGATATCGAAGAAGCAGATTTATTTATGGTAGCAGGAGCTAACCCTGCTTGGTGTCATCCAATTCTATGGAGGCGTGTTGAGGCGCACAAGGAAAAGAACCCTAATGTAAAGATTATTGTCGTAGATCCTCGTAAAACGCAAACTTGCGATCTAGCGGATCTTCACCTTCAATTATTACCTGGTACAGATGTTGTGTTGTATAATGCTATAGCAGCACGATTGATAGAAAAAAAGAAAATAGATAAAGCCTTTATAGAAAAACATACTGATAATTACGAAGCCGTTAAATCATTAGTAAAGCAAACTTCAATTAAAGTTGCTGCTAAAACTTGTGGAGTAACAGTTGATGAAATTAAAAAAGCAGCTGAATTAATTGCAGATGCCAAAGGTTTTATCACTATGTGGGCTATGGGACTTAATCAAAGTTCTATTGGGGTTAATAAAAATAATGCATTATTAAATTTATCCTTATTAACAGGACATATTGGAAAACCAGGATCGGGACCTTTTTCTTTAACAGGGCAGCCTAATGCCATGGGAGGTAGAGAAGTAGGAGGGATGGCTAACTTATTAGCCGTTCATAAAGACCTTGGTAATGCAGAACACAGAAAAGAAGTAGCTAATTTTTGGGGAGGAAAAGAAATACAGGAAAAACCTGGTTTTACTGCGACTCAAATGATTGATGCTTTAGAATCGGGAGAACTAAAAGCGATATGGGTTGCATGTACGAACCCTTTAGTGAGTCTTCCTAATTCAAATAAAGTAGAAGCAGCACTTAAGAAAGCTAAGTTTGTTGTAGTACAAGAAATATCGGATCGTTCTGAGACTTTAGAATATGCAGATGTTGTTTTACCAGCAGCAGGATGGGCAGAAAAAGAAGGAACGATGACGAATAGTGAGCGTCGTATTTCTCATTTAAGTAAAGTAGTTGATGCGCCAGGTGAAGCATTGCCAGATGTAGAAATTATCTGGAAGTTTGCTCAAAAAATGGGGTATGAAAGCTTTAACTATACGCATGTTTCGGAAGTATATGAAGAGTACGTTCGAATGACAGAAGGTACGTCAATTGATATCACAGGGCTTAGCTATGAAAGGCTAAAGTCCGAAGGAACATTCCAATGGCCAGTACCTGTTGCAGGTCATCCAGGAACTCCGCGCTTATTTTCAGACCATAAGTTTTATACAGATAATGGGCGAGCTAAGTTTGTGGTGCCTAAATTTACAATGCCGACTTCAGAAAAAATATCGGACAATTACCCACTAGTTTTAACTTCTGGGCGTATTCGAGATCAATGGCATACAAGAACTAAAACAGGTAAGGTAAACCGATTGTTAACACATATTGAGGATCCTTATATTGAAATGAATCAAGTTGATGCATTTGTAAGAGGATTAAAAGAAGGAAGTATTGCAACGGTAAAAAGCAAACGTGGTACTACTCAAGTTAAAGTCGTGATTTCCGATGGGATTGGCAAAGGAGTAGTTTTTATGCCAATTCACTGGGGTAAAGTTTTTGGTAATGATTATGCCAGGGTCAATAACCTTACGACAAGTATTGTGGATCCCATTTCTAAAGAACCAGATTTTAAGTTTTCGGCAGTACAGATAGAGAAGTTCGAGAAACCAAAGCAAAAGATCTGCGTTATTGGTGCGGGTACAGCAGCTTTCAGATTTATTCAAACCTATAGAGAGCATAATCAAGAAGATGAAATTACGGTATTCTGTAAAGAGCCGTACCCATTTTATAATAGAGTATTATTACCAGAATATGTTTCGGAAGAACTTACTTGGGAACAATTACAAAAATTAAGAGAAGGAGAGCTGGAACGTTTTAATATTCGTTTAGAAACCAGTAATCCTGCTACAGAAATCAATCGACAAGATAAATATGTAATTGATAGTAAGGGAGAGAAACACGAGTTTGATATTATACTGATGGCAACAGGAAGCCGTGCTTTCGTGCCAAAAGAAGTTCCAATTCACTTGCCAGGTCGCTTTACTATGCGTAATAGAAGTGATGCCGATAGTTTAAAGAATTATTTAAATGCATCGGGTCTAGCCGAAGATAAACAACATGTAGTTATTGTTGGAGGAGGTTTATTGGGGTTAGAATTAGCAGCAGCACTTCGAACAAGAGAAATTAATGTAACGATCATCCAGCGAGGAAATAGATTGATGGAACGTCAACTAGATGTTGTTGCCAGTCGTTTATTAGCAGATGATGTTAGAGATAAAGGAATTCAAATTTATTTTGATAATGAAGTAGATACCGTTTTCGACGTTGCAGATCATCAGCTATCTATTACATTGAAAACAGGTAGAGAATTATCTTGTAATGCGGTGGTATATTCTATTGGTACAATTCCAAATATAGAATTGGCCAGAGAAATAGGGTTACAATGCAAGCGAGGTATTATTGTCAATCAATATTTACAAACTAGTGACCCTTCAATTTTTGCAGTAGGAGAGATAGCCGATTTTAACGGTAGTCTATATGGGATTACAGCAGCGGCCGAACAACAAGCAGATATTGTAGCGCACTATTTATTAGGAGATTATTCTGCGATCTACAAAGGATCTGTGTTTATGAACATTTTGAAGTTCGAAGATCTCGATCTGTGTAGTATAGGTCAGTTAGATTATCCGCAAGACGATCCTGCTTATCAAGAAATTATCCTAATGGATGTAGCGAAGCGTTTCTATAAAAAATGTATCGTTTACAATGATTGGTTGATCGGAGCCATATTAATGGGGGATAAGAGTGAATTTGCAGAGTTTAAGCGTTTAATCGAAGAGCGAATTGAACTTTCTGAAAAACGAGATGAATTGTTACGTTCAAGTAAAGTAGATGAACCTATTATAGGAAATCTAGTGTGTTCTTGTAGCCAAGTGGGAGAAGGGAACCTCATAAAAGCAATTGAAGGCGGTTGTCATGATTTTGCTAAATTATGTGAACAAACAGGAGCTGGATTAGGATGTGGTAGTTGTAAGAGTGAAGTGAAACAAATAATGGAGAACACCTTAGTTCTGGCTTGATTTCGACTATGCTTAATCTAAAAAAAATATCAATGAGTACAGCACCTAGAATGATAATGAAGGGTATTGTTTTTAATCTTGAAAAAAAATGAAGAAGTATTTACAACGATTTCATGTTAAAGGAGGGATCATTTCTCCGGGGGAATTACAAAAGGTAATTGCAATGGCTGAATCTATAGGTTTAGACGCATTACATTTTGGTTCAAGACAAGATATATTATTTCCAGAAATTAACGATAATCAGGAAACTACAGAGGATCACAAAAACTTCGACCTATCGATATTTGCAGAACCTGATAATCAAAATATAATGAGTTCTTATGTGACGATGGATATTTTCCCATCAACACCTTGGTTAAGAGGGACTACCTATTTGTATATCTTAGAGGAATTTAGATTTCCACCTACACTTAAAATTAATATAGTAGATCCTAAACAACAGTTAGTTCCTTTGTATTCTGGAGAACTTAATTTTATAGCCTCTAGTCATGAAGATTATTGGTATTTGTATTGCAAGCTACCTAATATCGATCAAGAATATTTTCCAGTATTGGTGTATACATGGGATATTGCACACCTTTGTGAATTGATAGAAAATAAATATGAAGCGATAAGTACAGTACAAGAGTTGTTCGAAGAGATTAATAAATCGACGACCCTTAATCATAGAACGATTAAACAGAAACTTACAGTAGACTTTCAGCCATTCCCTTATTATGAAGGGATGAATAAAATGTTTACCAATCAGTATTGGTTAGGGTTGTATTGGAGAGACAATCGCTACAATATTGATTTCTTAAAAGCCCTTTCTCGTTTTTGTGTAGACAATCGAATAGGGAAGATATGTTTAACTCCTTGGAAATCTTTTATTGTAAAAGGAATTAGAAAAGAGGTTAAACTAGAATTGGAAAAATTATTAGGTCAATATGGTATCAATGTTAGGCATTCATCCTTAGAGTTGAATTGGCATTTGCCAGTAGATGATGATTTTTCATTAGCGTTAAAGAAAAATTTGGTATTGAATTTCGATCAAAACGATATTAGTACTTATGGACTTACATTCGCTATTACACAAGATCTTAATCGTAAAAGATATTTTACTTCTATTGTTATAGAGATAAATCCTATCCCAACTAATGTCAATGATGACTTTGTAGTGAGGCCTACATTTAATGTATTGTATGCAAAGAGCTTTAATCCTAACGGAAGATCTTATGTTTCATATGCTCAAGATGTGGATAAAATGGATTTACCAGGGCTTTTAATGGAGTTGACTAAAGAGTATTTTAAGAATTTAGGATCAGATCAAACAGATATTGTTAAGCCAGGATCTTTGAATTTAGGAGAGGAGAAGGTGGTATTAGAAGTATATCAATGCCAAAGTTGTTTTACCATTTACGATCCTTCAGTAGGAGATGAAGAGCAAAATATTGAAGCAGGTACTTTTTATGAAGATTTACCAAGTGATTACTGTTGTTCGGTTTGCGATGCTCCATTGAGTAATTTTAAACCTAATGCAATGGAATTTGTAGAGAAATAAGAGTTTCTTCATGTATAATAATCAAAACCCTATTTATAGAATGTTCTTTAGATAGGGTTTTGTGTTTAAATTAAGTTTGTAAGTGAAGTATACTATAGAATAGATAATGCTACTTTAAAGCCTTCGTGGTTTCTAACATTAAAAACCGTCTGATCTTCAAAGATTAGATATTGACCTTTTATTCCTACAAGTTTGCCTTCATAATTAGGTGTTTTTTCAAGATTTAATGAAGTTACCTTTTCTGGGTATTTATGTACTGGGAATTCTAAATGGAGTTCTTTGCTATTTTCTAAAAAATAGGGTTTAGTCTCTTCAGGAATATATTGAGCTAATTGCGATTTAACATCTTCTAGTTTTTCGTCAACAATATCGTTTTTAAGCATTTTTCGCCAGTTCGTTTTGTCTGCAATATGCTCTTTTAATGCTACTTCAGTAATTCCAGCTAAATAACGATTTGGGACTTCTAGAATTTCAATAGCTTCATGAGCTCCTTGGTCGATCCAACGTGTAGGAACTTGTGCTTTTCTAGTAACTCCAACCTTTACATTACTAGAATTCGCTAGATATACAATATGAGGTTGAAGTTGTGCTTTTTTTTCAAATTCCAAATCCCTATCTTCAATGTCTAGATGGGCTTTACTTAATTCAGGTTTCATAATCCAATCGCCAGCATTAGGGGTCTTGTAAAAATCGTCGTAACAGTATCCTTGTCGAAAAATCTTTTTATTTAGACCACAGCCTAAGCATTGATATGAAACAAATTCAATAGAGATATTTTTATTCAATAATTGGTTTACATGAATAAAATCATTTTCGAAAACCAAGTAATAATTAATAGGACTTGCGTTTTCAGTACGCATTTTTTTCAGAACACCTTCGTACAACATAGTGAAATAAAATAATTTGTTAAATGAATTTTATTATTTTAGAATCGAAACTCAAACAGTTTGCAGCATCATGTAAAATGATTTACAATATGCTTTAGGCTGTAAATATAGCTAATTACTATGCCATTACCTTTAGTAAATTCTATTACCAGTTGGTTTTTAAAAAAGCGTATTCATAAGATAGAATTATTCTTAAAGTACCCTCATGAAGTACAAAAAGAGCTGCTATTTCATTTATTGTATAAAGCGAAAAATACAGAATTGGGGAAACTGTACGATTTTAAAAGTATTACCTCGTACAGAGAGTTCGCAGATAGAATTCCTGTGGTGAATTATGAAGTTGTAGAACCTTTGATAACGAGAAGTAGGAGAGGGGAAAAGAATATTTTTTGGCCAAATGGAATCAAATGGTTTGCAAAATCTAGTGGTACTACTAATGCCAAGAGTAAGTTTATTCCAGTAAGTACAGATTCGTTAACCGATTGTCATTATGCTGCAAGTAAGGACTTGTTATGCATGTATCTTAATAATAATCCAGATTCCGAACTATTTAAAGGGAAAGGACTCCGTTTAGGTGGAAGTAAAGAGCTTTATGAAGAAAATGGGACTTATTTCGGGGATCTATCAGCAATACTGATTGATAATATGCCTTTTTGGGCAGAAAAGAGCTCTACGCCATCTAGTGAAATCTCTCTTATGGCAGATTGGGAAACTAAAATGGGAGCTATTGTAAAGGAAACTATTGAAGAGAATGTTACCAGTCTTGCAGGAGTGCCTAGTTGGATGTTGGTTCTTTTAAATGAAGTTTTAGCAACCAAAGGAGTTGAAAGTCTAGAAGAAGTGTGGCCAAATCTAGAGGTTTATTTTCATGGAGGAGTAAGTTTTACCCCATACAGAGATCAGTATCTGAAAATCTTACCCGATCATTGCCAGTTCTATGAAATTTATAATGCTTCCGAAGGGTTCTTTGCTATTCAAGATCAAAATGATAGTGATGAATTGCTTTTGATGCTCGACTATGGTATTTTTTACGAGTTTATAGAAATGAGTGAATATCATACAACATCTCCAAAAGTAATTCCACTAAGTGAAGTTGAAATGGGGAGAAATTACGCTGTGATTATAACTACAAATGCAGGTCTTTGGAGGTATAAAATAGGAGATACTGTTCGCTTTACATCGATAAACCCATATCGTATTAGAATCAGTGGTCGTACACGCCATTTTATTAATGTCTTTGGGGAAGAGTTAATGATAGAAAATGTAGAGCAAGCCCTTCGGGAAGTTTCGGTACAGATGGATTTGGAGATTGTAGATTTTAGTGTAGCTCCAATATTCATGGAAGGAAAAGATAAGGGAGCTCACGAGTGGATTGTAGAATTTAAAAATAATCCAATAGATAATTTAGTTTTCACAAAAGCTTTAGATAAGCAGTTGCAATCTTTAAATAGCGATTATGAAGCGAAAAGGGCAAATGATATTACATTACGTTTACCTAAGGTTCATTTTTCTAGAAAGGGGCTTTTTTATGAATGGCTAAAGAAAAAAGGCAAGCTAGGAGGTCAGCATAAGATTCCTAGATTATCAAATTCCCGCATTTACGTCGACGAACTGTTAGAATTAAACGAGGTCGTGTAATGGTGATTGTAGATTATCGATTTTATTAAGAGATTAGTCTAAAAGAGGGAAGTTGATATATAAATTGTTAATATGACGTAGTATATTTGAGAAGCTTAAAAAATTGTTATGAAAACATTATTTGTCAGTACTTTTTTATTAATCGGATCTACAATTCTTGCTCAAAACGTAGCCGCTACAGAGACTAATACTTTAACGCCTGTAAAAACATACGATAAAGTAGAGGTAAAAAGTGCAGAAAAATTGATAGCAGCAACTGATAAGAAAAGATACTATGCTACATTAGTTAGAACAGTAAACGTCGTTAAAAACGAAGAGAAATTATAATTTAAAAAGGACTATCAATTGATAGTCCTTTCTTTTTTATTGTCGCTTAGCGTAAACTATGCTGTAGCTGATTCTGTGTCGAAAAACCTTTTGGTTTTAAGAAACGGCCTTTAGCTTTATCTGCGATTTTTCAAGTTTTCCTTCAGCATACTCTTTAGTTACCGTGAAGGATTTTTCTTCAGAGTCAGGTAATTCGTACATAGCATCTGTTAAGATGGTTTCACATAACGAGCGAAGACCTCTGGCACCTAATTTATACTCCATTGCTTTTTTAACAATAAAGTCTAAGGCTTCATCAGAAATATTGAATTCAATATTATCCATTTCAAAAAGCTTTTTGTACTGCTTTATAATAGCATTTTTAGGCTTTGTTAAAATAGATCTCAATGTTTTAGCATCTAAAGGATTCATGTAAGTCATTACTGGTAAACGTCCAATAATTTCTGGGATTAAACCAAAACTCTTTAAATCCTTAGGAATGATATACTGAAGTAAATTATCTCTTTCAATGTTATCCTCTTTAATAGAAGCGCTAAACCCTACAGCTTGCATGTTTAGTCTTTTCTGAATATTACGTTCGATACCATCAAAAGCACCACCAGCAATAAATAAGATGTTTTCGGTATTTACTTCAATAAATTTTTGATCGGGATGTTTACGTCCACCTTTAGGAGGGACATTTACGATAGTACCTTCAAGAAGTTTAAGTAAGGCTTGTTGTACTCCTTCACCCGAAACATCACGCGTAATACTAGGATTATCTCCTTTTCTAGCAATTTTGTCTATTTCATCGATGAATACAATACCTCGTTGTGCTTTCTCTACATCGTAATCTGCAGCTTGTAAGAGCTTTGTTAAGATCGTCTCTACATCTTCCCCTACATAACCTGCTTCTGTTAATACAGTAGCATCTACAATCGCTAAGGGAACATTAAGCATTTTGGCTACAGTGCGAGCAATAAGTGTTTTACCTGTACCTGTTTGACCAACAAGAATGATGTTACTCTTTTGAATTTCAATATCATCTTCAGTAGTTGGTTGTAATAAACGTTTGTAGTGGTTATACACCGCAACAGAAATCACTTTTTTTGTAAATTCTTGACCAATGACATATTCATCTAAAAAAGATTTAATGGCTTTTGGCTTACTAAGTTCAAGATCTTTAGAAAGGTCATCCCCCTCTTCGCCATCTGTTTCTTCAACGATAATTCCATAAGCTTGTTGAATACATCGATCACAGATATGCGCATCTAGACCAGCAATTAATAAATTGGTTTCTGGCTTTTTTCTCCCACAAAACGAACAGTCTAATTCTTCTTTTGCCATACTTACTTGTTAAGTTTCTACATCTAATACAAACTTACTAGAAAAATTTCAGTTAGCCGTATTTATTACTTTAAATGCTTGTGTATGCTTTCTCTAAAGTTGATTTATAATAACGATGTAACTATTTTTCTTTTGTTTTTAATTTGTCATTTTCCCAAATTCCACTTGTTTTAAGTTTTCCTTTACTATTGTAGAATTTTCCTTTTCCATTTCGTTTGTCATCTTTCCATTGGCCTTCATAGCGATCTCCATTCTCCCAGTAATAAATACCAAAACCATGGCGCTTATCATCAAGATACTCTCCTTTGTAATGTTGGCCGTCATTCCAGAAGAAATGACCTTTCCCGTGTCGCAGATTACTTTTCCATTGACCTTCGTAACGACTTCCTGATTCTAAAACAGCAACACCATGTCCATTAGCTTTCCCTTTTTTAATGTCTCCTATATAATAGAGGGGTGTTCCTTTAGAGGTTTTAAATTCTAAGTGTTGTTGGGGAGAGTTTTTAGAATTGTTTTTTAATTCATTTTTTAGTTGTGAAATTTCGATAGAAGATGTCTTTAGTGCAACAAGCAAACTATCATTCGAATTTTCAGAAATAGATGTATTTCTAATAGCGTTTTTTTGTGCACTACTAATGAAAGGTTTGTATGCTCTTTTCTTTTGTTTTTTTAATATTGAAATTTCGTCTAATAATTTTTGTCGAATAATGAATTTAGAATTTTGCGTTAGATTACTGTCTAAATTCATTTCATGAATTAAGGTAGTTGCCTTCTGGTAATTGTCTAATAAAAGTAATGAATCCAGTTGAGTAAACTTTTGATCATATTCAACCCTATGATTACTAGAAATTATTTCTTCGTTTAAAGAAGTAATTTCATTTCTTAGTCTAGTATTCTGTAGATTCAGATAAATTAATCCAACAATTGACAAAAGAACAATTGTCCATGAAAACGTGCTGCTATTTAATTTCTTTCGCATACGGTCAATATTTAATCCCTAAAGTGAATTACAGGTAGTTTATTTTTAGTTTTTCTAAAATCGGGGGAGAAGTAAATATGTGTTCTAATCGTCCAGCCTTGTTTCCAAATAGCTGAATTTTCAAGAGTTTGTCCGAAATTATACATTACACCAGCTGCAATCGTTAATTTAGGAGAAAAAATGTATCCAAAGCTCGTATGTAACCTAAGATCTTCCATTGGGCTACCGATTACTTTCTTGCCGCTTTGCATAATCAATTCTGCTTCAGGAGCGATATAAAATGTATTGGATTGGATTTTTGGGGTGTTTAAAGGGATTTTTAAACGAAACATATAGCGCCAACGATTTCTAAAAATAAAGTCGCTATCGGTTTTAAAACTCTTACTCCATCGGTGTTCTATTCGAAAGCGATGATAGGCTACAGCGCTACCTACATGCATAGCAAATTGGTATTGATGCCAAATTCTATATTCGGGGATTACAGTTTTGGTTTGGCTTTGGTCTTTTGTATCGTAATTTAGTCGCAATACGCCACCTAAGGCAAAGTTTATTTTTTTAGAATAAATATACCCTATCGCATGGCGATTATAGATTTGTCCTATTTGTCCAGCGAAAGGGGTGCTGTTATCTTCTTGAAAACGAAAATGAGTTTGAGCTATCCAGAAAAAGTTTTTTGAAATTCTAATGTTTCCATAAGTGTTCATCCAATATTTAGTAACACTTTCTTGAAACTGAGAACTGGTGAATTCAGGCTCATTAGTTTCTTGTGCTTGTAGTGTTATGGAGATAAAGAATGAAAAAGCGATAATCAAACTTTTGAAATTCAGAAAATACCTGAAAATACAGTAGCGCAAAGGAGTCATATATATTAGATAGAGGCGGAGTTGAAAAGATGTTTTTTTAGGTCATTTTTTTAAACAGTTTGCAAAACTAATGTTTGAACGTTGATTTTGGTAGGTTGTTGTCTGGAATATTATAAATTTTAGCAAAAAAAAACTTGAAATGCAGTTTTCTGCATTTCAAGTTTTATAATGTATTATGATGAGTAGTTTATCTAGCTAAAATTTCATCGATCATACCATATTCTTTTGCTTTATCTGCTTTCATCCAGTAATCACGGTCACTATCCTCATATACTTTTTCAAAAGTTTGACCAGAGTGTTTCGCAATAATATTATACAATTCGTCTTTTAAGATCAAGATTTCTCTTGCCGTAATTTCAATATCACTAGCTTGTCCTTGAGCACCTCCTAATGGTTGGTGAATCATAACTCGGCTATGTGGTAAAGCAGAACGTTTCCCTTCGTGACCAGCACATAATAAAACAGCTCCCATTGAAGCAGCCATCCCTGTACAAATAGTTGCTACATCTGGCTTGATGAATTGCATCGTGTCATAAATTCCTAAACCTGCATATACACTTCCTCCTGGTGAGTTAATGTAAATTTGGATATCCTTAGTAGCATCTGTACTTTCTAAGAATAATAATTGTGCTTGGATGATATTAGCAATCTGATCATTGATACCCGTTCCCATAAAAATGATGCGATCCATCATTAATCTAGAGAACACATCCATAGCAACTGCATTCATTTGACGCTCCTCAATAATGTTAGGCGTCATCCCTACAGGAGTAACTGCACTTACTATCTTATTGTAGTAGTTGCTATTAATACCATGATGCTGTGTAGCATATTTTTCAAATTCTCTTCCGAAATCCATATATTGTGATTTTCTTTAGTTTAAAAAAGGCTTGGAAATCGATGTTTCCAAGCCTCTAAGATAACTAATACGTTCTAAAACCTAAATAGGGTTTGTTATTTTAACCCTTCATTAGTAATAATTATGCTTCTTCTGTTTTGTAAGCCTCCGCGATAAACTCTTCAAAGCTTACTTCTTTTTCTTTAACTTTTACGTTCTCTTTGTAAAATTCTAATACTTTCGTACTCATCAATTGCTCAGATAAACGCTTTGTTTCTTCTTGATTTTGGAAAATACGAGCTGCAGTACCTTCTAATTCTTCATCAGATGGAGCTGGCATACCATATTGTGCATATTGGTTTGCAATCATTCCTTTAGCGAAGTCTTTTAATTCTTCAAATTGAATTTGTAAATCATTGTCTTTAATGATTTTTCCTTCGATTAATTGGAATCTCAATCCTTTTTCGCTCTTTTCGTATTCTGCAGCAGCTTCTTCTTCTGTTAATTCTTTTTCGCCAGCAGTACGTAACCACTTCTTTAAGAATTCAGCAGGAAGATCAAAATCAGTGTTTTCGATTACACTCTCAGTTACTTTATTTAATAAGAACTGATCTGCTTGTTGAGCAAATTGAGCTTCAGTGTCACTCTTTACTCTATCTTTTAATTCAGTAACTGTTGTTACAGCTCCTTCTCCATATACTTTATCAAATAATTCTTGATCTAGTTCAGCTAAAATACGCTCATTGATTTCAGAAATAGTAAAAGTTACATCTACATCGATAGTATCTTTTAATTCTTGAGCAACTCCAACTTGAGTTACTAATGCTTGACTATTCTTAAATATCTCTTTAGTGTTTAAAGTAACAACGTCGTTTACTTTTGCACCGATGAATAATTTTTGAGCTCCTTCTTCTAAATTTTCTAATTCTAAAGTCGTTTGTTTGCTAATGTCAGCATCAGTATTTTCAAAAATACCAGCAACTAAAGCATTTTCAATAGCAGCATCAATTGGAGATAAAGTTCCGTATTGCTTTTGGAAAGAAGCAACTTGATCGTTGATCATTTCTTCTGTAGCAACTATTTTAAAAGTATCGATTGCTTTTTTACCTTGAAGTTTTACTTCAAATTCAGGAGCTAAACCTAATTCGAAGTTGAATTTGAATTCTTCAGCATCCCAATCAAAATCTCCATCTTCTTTAGGAAGTGGGTTTCCTAGGATATCTAATTTCTCTTCGGTGATAAAGTTGTTAAGAGATTCTTGCAATAATTTGTTGATTTCATCAACTTTAACCGCAGTACCGTATTGTTTTTTCACCATTCCCATTGGTACATGACCCTTTCTAAAACCTGGTATATTGGCATTTTTACGGTAATCTTTTAATATGTTGTCTACGCGCTCGCTATAGTCGGCTTTCTCAATATTTACGGTTACTACCGCATTTAATGCATCAATCTGCTCTTTAGAAATATTCATTCGACCTAATTTAATGGTATAAAAATTGGCTGCAAAAGTACTACTTTTTTGTAGGATGTACAATTTTAGTTGAAGGCATAAAAAATGGGGTATCGAAAATGATTTTCGATACCCTATAAAATATTATTGAATAATAAAATTTACTTAACGGTAACCGTTTTAAAGTTCCCAGGAACTAATGGTTGTAGCGTAGCACCATAGGTTTCATTAATTACTTGGATAAATCTATTGGTAAGTTCAGCATTACCTCTAGGGTTTAGGTGAATTCCATCTAAAGAGAAAGCACTTGTAAGTCCTAATCCAGAAGTTAAAACCCCCGTGCCTATATCAATACCTCCTTGTAATTCTTGCAAAATAGCTCTTACATCTACCAAAGGAAGATTAAAAGCAGCTGCCGTTTGTTCCAGGATAGTATTGAATGTTGCTGAAGCTTCTGCGATTTGTGTCAATTCATCATTATCAAGTACATCACTGTCGTTAAAAGGGTTTACAGCATTTAAGACTAGGTTAGCTTCTTCCATGGTTGGTGTTCCTCCAGTTGCTAGTTTACCTAAAACTGCTCGAACTTCATCGGTAACTGCAACACTACCATAACCTTGTTGTCTAATGGCAGCCTGATCAATTGTTAATACTAATAACTCGTTAGCAGTCATTTGACGTATACCACGCGGATTTGTTTGCGTTTCTTGTGTTTGTATGATGAATCTATTAGGTCCTGGATTAAACGTAAATGCATATTGTGAACCAACTGCATTGGCTTGCTGTAAAATTTGTGGAGTGATCATAGCAGGGTTACCTCCTGCTAAAACTAGGGCAGTACCTTGGGTAACAATACCTGAATATGCTTGGAAGAACCCAGTAAGATTAGCTGCTGTCTCAGCATCTAGTACTAAAGCATTATTTGGTACCGTTGTAAAGAATGGAATAGTATTAATGTCAGGAATATTAGCAACAACACCTGGGCGAGCTCCGTTAGCTGATATTTGAGCAATACCACCTTGTACTGCTTGTGTAAACATTTCTGTAGAAGTAATCTCTTCACTTCCGTCTCCTCCACTAGTCGCGAAGCTTAAAACGTCATTACCTCCAAGCCAATAACTAAAAAATGTAGGTTGTTGTACTAATACGTCTTCAATCCAAGTAACATCAGGGGAAGAAGCGATTCTTACAAAGTAAGGATTTGCTGTAGCAGGTTCAGTAACTAGGCCCGCTGGGTTTCCATAACTAGGAGCAAATAAATGAAAACTTTTCGCTCCTGGTATTCCCATATTGTTAAAAGAGCCTTGTAGTTTAGTCGTAATACTTGTTGTTGATGTTGCTTCTAAAGGAACTGGTACTCCGTTGGCTACGTCGAATACTAATCTAGGACCTTGGGTCGGAATATCAGAAAAACCTCCAGTGTTATCACTCATAAAAGGGATATTGAAATCCCCACCTCCCGCAGCTTTCATTTGTCTTGCTAGCAAGGCAGGTAAAGAGTTTTGTTGACCATCTATATAAAGTGCTCCATCTGCAAATCCTGCAGTTAAAGAGTTTCCTACAGCAACATAATTTGAAAAATCAACAGATCCTGAAGATTGTGTAACGACTTCTGCCTCGTCTAAAGGAGTGTCAAATTCTGGTTCACATGCGATAAATCCTAATCCAGCAAATATTATCGCTATATTCTTATAATTCAAAAATTTCATAACATTCGTAGATTAAAGTTTGTAAGTCAATCCAAGTCCAAATAAAAACGCATTCGATTTGTAGCTACCCGAAAACGCAGGGACGTCTGGTCTAAAGGTATTTACATAGCTTTCCTCGATTTCTTCGAAATATAAGTAAACGAATGAGGCATCTACAGCAAGTTTTTCATTGATGTTATAAGATAATCCTGTTGTAAATCCATGTGAGTCATTACGAGGGGTCTCTGGAGCAAAACGCCCTGATTGTACAGGTGATTCATCGAAATAATATCCAGCTCTTAAGTCAAATTTTTCATTCAAATTATATTCAGCACCAACTCTCCAGATCGTAGCATTTTTATAATCCCTAGCATTTCTAGAGTCGGGTACATTAGGATTTGTAAAGTCAATAGACAACTCATCATAAGCCCCCCAATACGCACGATTGAATTCTGTAGCAATTAATAATTTCTCAGTCGCTTGAACAGAAAATCCAAGCGTTAATTCGGCTGGTAAAGGAAGTGTAGCGTCGAATTCTGTGTCTGGAAACGTTATGTTTTCAAATGTTACATCCCCACCTTCAGCTTCTATATCAATCTTGCTTCTATAGCTAACCCCTAGGGTAAATGCATCACTAGGTTTGAAAGTTGCAGAAGCAACCCACCCCCATGCAGTAACTCCATCAACTTGTAGGTCTACATTAGCAGGAGATTCAGAAGGAATTTGTTCTCTAAAAAGGTTTCTGTTAAATTCTACACTACCAGTAACAAAAATAGGTCCTCCACCAACACTAAGGTTTTCATGTAATTTGATACCTACCACAGGGTTGAAGTAAATAGACTTAAGATCAATAGTATTCACTAAATCTGCACCAGCCCAGTTATTTTCATATTCAACACGACTACCATATGGAGTATACACGGCTAAACCAGCACTTAACCAATCATTGATTTTATAAGTGGCATAGAAATTAAAAGGTGTACTGAGAATATCTTTTGTTTCTGCACTTTGTCTTGTGCTAAGATTTTGATATTGAGTGTTGGAAATAATACCGGTAACACCAGCACTAATATTTAATTTGTTTTCCAAATAAACCAATCCCGAAGGATTGAAAAATGCTAACTCGGCAGAGTTAACGACGGCCACACCTGTATGTCCCATGGCTAAAGCGCGTTGACCTTGAGCACTAACGCGATACCCACCAGCATAACTGGCATATGACCCTAAGCAACAGGCAGCTAATAAAATAAGCTTCTTCATAAGAATTAATTAGTTAAAAGATTAAAGTTTGGGGCTTGTAGTAATGTTTGAAATATATTCAAAAAATTAAGTACAAAATTAAAGATAAATTATTTTTTTATAAAATGAATTGATTTATCGTAGAATTCTTTAGGATTTTCGGCGTGAAGCCAGTGTCCTCCTTTAGAAACTGTCATAATTTCAGCGAAAGGAAAATGGTTTTTAATTAATTGAAAATCAGCATCTTTAATGTAGTTGGATTTTTCTCCGCGTAAAAATAGCGTAGGGAGTCCAAAAGTTTTATTGTTTTCAAGTGCTTTTCCGATTTCTTCAACTCGTTTTGTTAATACTTCCAAATTGATGCGAAGACCAAACGTACTTCCTTCTTTTCGGTATAAATTTTTAAGTAAAAAAAGTTTAGTGCCTGGGTCTTTAATATATTCTCCTAAAGTTGTTTCGGCTTCTTTTCTAGATTGAATGCTTTCAAAATCTAAAGCGCTAAGACTATCAAGTATATCTTGATGGTGTAGCGGATAATATTTAGGAGCGATATCTGCCACGATTAATTTGGATAATTTTTCGGCGTAGGTACAAGAAAATTCCATAGCGGTTTTTCCTCCCATAGAGTGACCTAATAATACAATGTTCTCTAAATTGTGATCATTGCAATACTCTAAAAGATCGTCACTCATATGTTGATAAGAAAAATCATCGCTATGAGGGCTTCTTCCGTGATTTCTTTGGTCGATAAGGTGGACTTGATATCCAACTTCACTATATTTTTTACCTAATGTTTTCCAATTATCACTCATTCCTAGAAATCCGTGTAAAATGATAAAAGGTTGGCCTTCGCCAATTATGATAGAGTGTAGTTTCATTGTTGTGATGGCTATCAGCTGCCAGCTATGGGCTACCAGCTTTTCATTTGATATAAATATAATATTCTATAGTTGTTCGGGTAACAAAAAATAAATTCCTTTAGCCCGAAGCCCGAAGCCCGAAGCCCGAAGCCCGAAGCCCGAAGCCCGAAGCCCGAAGCCCGAAGCCCGAAGCTATTGAAGTTTCCTCAAATACATTTGTATTGTGTTTTCAAGCCCAAGATATAGGGCTTCACAGATAAGTGCATGACCGATAGAAACTTCAAGTAAGCCAGGGATGTTTTTTTTGAAATATTCAATATTATCTAATGATAAATCGTGCCCAGCATTAATTTCTAAATCATTTTTTAACGCAATTTTAGCAGCGTTGATATATGGAGCAATTGCCTTTTCTGGATCTCCATTTTCAAATCCTTTTGCGTATGATTCGGTGTATAGTTCTATGCGATCAGTACCTGTAGCTTTTGCGCCTTCAATCATTTCGTTAACAGGGTCTACAAAAATAGAAGTCCGTATATTATTTCTTTTAAACTCGGCGATCACCTCAGTTAAAAAATGTTTGTTTTTAATAGTGTCCCAGCCAGCATCACTTGTAATGTTGGTGATAGCATCTGGTACGAGTGTAACTTGGTCGGGTTTGGTTTCGAGTACAAGATCAATGAATTTCGGGATAGGATTTCCTTCAATATTGAATTCAGTGGTTACTATTTTTGTTAATTCACGAGCATCATCATAACGAATATGTCTTTCATCGGGTCTAGGATGTATGGTAATTCCTTGTCCTCCAAATCTTTCAATGTCTTTTGCTACTTTAATTACATTTGGCTGATTGCCTCCTCTTGCATTACGAAGCGTGGCAATTTTATTTATATTTACACTAAGCTTGGTCATAAATCGTATTTACAAGATCAAAAATACGAACAAATCTTTCTAGAACTTCAATGTCTACAAAATGAACTTAGAATTAGCTAACGATATACAGCCATTATCTTTTGAATCAAAAGTTAGTGATGCTCAAGAAATTTTTAATGAATTTAACATAAGTCATCTTCCTATAATTAATAACGGAAATTATTTAGGTTGCCTGGCAGAGTATGACGTAGATGGTATTGAAGGTGAAGATCATATTCAAACTTTTGCATTAGAATTAGAAAATTTTTATGGCAAAGAAGATATGAATGAACAGGAAGTTATGGAACTTATGGGGAGGTATCGTACCAATATTTTGCCCATCCTTTCTCAGGATAAAGGCGAATATTTAGGATATCTAGAGTTAAAACATTTGTTGGCTTATTTTAGTAACATGCCTTTTATGAATGAACATGGTAATATTATTGTGGTTCAAAAAGGTCAGTTAGATCATTCCTTCAGTGAAGTTTGTCAGATTGTTGAATCGAATAATGTTAAAATGATGAGTGTATATGTATCAAATTTTGAAAATGACATGGTGCAGACTACTATTAAGATGGGGGATGGTGATTTTAATGCTATAGCTCAGACTTTTAGAAGATATGGATATGATGTTATTTCAGATCATTATGATGATGTCTTTTTGAATAATTTAAAGGAGCGTTCTAGGTACTTTGATCGATATTTAAATATTTAAATCGAATATCTATCATTCTGTATGGTTATCTAAATAATTTTCCCCAATTTTCGAATCCTTAAGAATGCGCAGTGTGCAAAATAAAAACGGGACTATGAAGGTTGGTATTTATGGTCAATTTTACCATGAAAATTCAGGACAATATATTCAACAATTACTCGATTTGTTGGACGATAGATCTGTAGAAGTTGTTATCGAAAAACAATTTTTAGGATTAATACAGCAGCATGAGAGTATTAAGAAAGACTATTCGTATTTCAGTACTTTCAAGGAGCTAGATACTTCATATGATTTATTCTTTAGTATTGGAGGAGATGGTACTATTCTGCGAAGCATTACCTATGTTAGGGATTTAGGTATTCCTTTAGTCGGTATCAATACAGGGCGTTTAGGTTTCTTGGCAACTATTAGAAAAGAAGAGCTTGCAGAATCCATTACACAAATTTTTGATGAAAAATATTCAGTTAGTTCTAGAAGTTTATTAGAGGTAACAGCTAGTAATGGGTATGATTTTGGAGGGTTTCAATATGCTTTAAATGAGATCGCTGTCAGTAGAAAGAATACGACCTCAATGATTACAGTACATACACAGTTGAATGATGAGTTTTTAACGTCCTATTGGGCAGATGGATTAATTGTTTCTTCACCAACAGGTTCAACAGGATATTCGTTAAGTTGTGGAGGACCTATTATGATGCCACAGACTTCTAGCTTTTTATTAACTCCTATCGCGCCACATAATTTGAATATGCGTCCGTTTGTAATTCCAGATCATTTTAAATTATCATTAACTATTTCAGGTAGAGAAAATGAACATTTAGTTTCATTAGACTCTAGAACTCATACCATCCCAAACGAAACGGAAATAGTAATAACTAAAGCACCATTTAATATAAATATGGTGTTATTGAACGAAGAAAGTTTTTTGAAAACACTTCGTAAGAAAATGCTGTGGGGAGAAGATCAAAGAAATTAAACAATAAAAGTGGCTAAAATCTAGTTGTATTTTTGTGTAACGCGATATGTAGAATAGGTATCGATCACGATTTTTCTATATTTGCAAACCATAAAGCTATGTTAAAAAGAAATTTATTATACTTATTTGCAATCAGCTGTTTTGCTTTAGCAGCACAAACATACGAAGTTGGTTTTACCATTGGTGGGACAAATTTCGTTGGAGATGTAGGTAGCACGCGGTTTGTAGATTTTAATGATGTAGGGTTTGGTATGATCGCAAAGTGGAATAGAAGTGATCGTCATTCATTTCGATTTTCAGCGTTGTATTTACCTATTTCAGATAATGATGTAAGAGGCTCAGGTAGTAGAAGAGAGTTTCGAGGTTTTAATTTTAAAAATTCGATTAAAGAATTTTCATTAGGCTTAGAATTTACTTTTTGGGAGTGGAATTTACATGAAGGAGATCAGCAAATGACTCCTTATTTATATACAGGTATTACTGTAATAAATCATGGAGATTTAGCTAGAACGCCAAGAGACCCTGGCCCAGTAGAGATAAAGTCATTTGGAAATGATTGGAATATGGCGATACCAATGGTATTAGGAGTAAAAGCTTCTATTTTTTCTAAACTAGTAGTCGGGTTCGAAATAGGTGCACGATATGCTTTTACAGATAACCTAGATGGTAGTGAGCCAGAGAATTTAAATGTACCGAATGTACCTAATACAGTACCTTTAGACATATCATTTGGGAATCCAAATAAAAGAGATTGGTATTTTTATAATGCAATGACGTTGACGTATACATTTGGTAGAAGGCCATGTTATTGTAAGTTTTAGAAAAAAATGAAATGTAGTTTGCAAGAGAGATTTTGTGAATAGAAGAAAATAAATTTTAATAAAAAACCTCAATAGAAATGTTGAGGTAGTTGATTGATGAAGCGATGAGTTTGAAAGAGCAATTAAATGCAAACATCCCACAGCATGTAGGTATTATCATGGATGGTAATGGGAGATGGGCTAAAAAACAAGGTTTTATGAGAGTATTTGGTCATGAAAATGGATCATCTACTGTTACTAAAATTGTTGATGCAGCTGTTGATGTTGGTGTAAAGTATTTGACTTTATATGCTTTTTCAACTGAAAATTGGAATAGACCCAAATACGAAATAGAGGCTTTGATGACCTTGTTAGTAAAGTCATTGAAAAGAGAACTTCCAAAATTGCATAAAGAGAAGGTACGTCTTCATGCTATTGGAAACATCGAATCACTTCCTAAAAAGCCATATAAAGAGTTAAAATCGGTAATGGATCAGACAAAAGATTACGATACCATGACCTTGACTTTGGCTTTAAGTTATGGGGCAAGAGAAGAATTAGTAAAAAGTGTCCAACAGATAGCTGATAAAATAAAAAAAGATTTAATTTCGCCACATTTAATTACAGAGGACGTTATTAAGGAGCATTTGTACACGCATGATATGCCAGATGTAGATCTTTTGATCCGTACAAGTGGAGAACAACGTATTAGTAATTTTTTACTATGGCAAATTGCATATGCCGAGTTATATTTTACGCCAGTATTATGGCCAGATTTTACCTCAGAGCATTTGTATAAAGCCTTTTTAGATTATCAACAAAGAGAAAGACGATTTGGAAAAACAAGCGAGCAACTTCAAGATAGCCCGATTTAGATATACTACACTACTAGTTTCCATACTATTATTTACATCCACTTTTACTTTTGCCCAAGACCTTGGTTTAGGAGATAGCAAAAGATATGTTATTGGAAGTATTGAAGTTAAAGGACAAACTACTTACAATAAAAAGACGATAGTTTCTTACACAGGGCTTAGAGAAGGTCAAGTCGTATACTTGCCTGGTGATGATATCAGCAAGGCAATAAAGAAATTATGGGATTTAGAGTTGTTTAGTGATGTAAACCTTTACTTAGTTCGTATAGAAGACGATAATGTTGCACATCTAGAATTAGAAGTACAACAGGTTCCTGTATTGAAAGATATTAGAATTGAAGGTGTTAAAAAAGGAAAAAGTAAAGAATTTATCGAGGATAATGATCTTACTGCAGGTACTAAGATTACAGAAAACTTAATTACTACTACTAAAAACTATATTAGAGATAAGTATCGTAAGAGTGGTTTTTTAAATACTAAGGTATTGGTAAATGTAACAGATGCAAAGGATTCTACAGATACCAATAAAGTAAACATGTTAGTTCGTGTAGACAAAGGACAGCGTGTGAAAATTGACAGTATTTCCATTATTGGTAATGATAAAATTTCAAATGCTTCTATCCGTAAATACTTAAAAAAGACGAAACGCAAAAATTTCTTTCGTATTTGGAAACGCTCAAAATATATTGCTGACGATTACAAAGAGGGAAAAGAAAAGATTATTGAAAAATACAAAGAGAAAGGATATCGTGATGCTCGTATCTTAAGTGATACTATATATAAAGGAGATAAAAATATAGCCTTGCAATTAAAAGTTGAAGAGGGAAGACGTTATTATTTTGGTGATATTAATTTTATAGGAAATAGTGTTTTTAATGACCATGCACTTGCTCGTAAGTTAGTTTTGAAAAAAGGAGACGTATATAACGGGGTTCTTTTAAAGAAACGAGTTGCAGACAATGGTGATCCAGACGCTGATGATATTACCAACTTATATGCTAATAATGGATATTTTTTCTCTAGAATTCAACCTGTTGAAACAAACGTTCAAAATGATACCATTGATTTTGAAATTAGAATTGTTGAAGGGAAGCTAGCACATTTTAATAATATTACTGTTACTGGAAATGATCGTACTAATGATCATGTTTTATTTCGTAACATACGTACAAGACCAGGAGAGGTATATAGCAAGCAGAAAATTATTCGTACGTTACGTGAATTAGGGCAAACACAGTTTTTCGATACCGAACAATTAAGTCCAAATATTAAAAATGTAGATCCTAATGCAGGTACATTAGACGTAGAATATTCAGTGGTAGAAAAAGGTTCTAGTCAGTTCGAATTACAAGGAGGTTTTGGAGGAACTGGATTTATTGGAACTTTAGGGTTACGATTTAACAATTTTTCGATTGCAAACATATTTAATGGAGATTCGTATAGACCATTACCATCTGGAGACGGACAAAGTCTTTCTTTAAGAGCGCAAGCCAGTCAGTCTTTTAGAACTTATAGTATTTCTTTTACAGAACCATGGTTGGGAGGGAAGAAGCCGTTCTCTCTTTCTGTTTCATTTTCTCATACAAAGCAGTTTAGAACAAACTTTTCTGGTGCGGGTCGTGTAGATGTAGATACTGATCAAAGTTTCTTACTAACAGGTGGAAGTGTAGGTGTCGCAAAACGATTAGATTGGCCAGATGATTATTTTACAGTATCACATACCTTAACAGCACGTCATTATAATTTAAAAAACTTTCAATCATCGTTATTTACGTTTCCAAATGGTAATGCAAATGACTTCACGTATACTTTTGGTTTAACAAGAGATAATACGACTATCAGTCCAATATTCCCTATTGGTGGATCTCGTTTATCAATGACTTTTAAAACATCATTACCATATTCCTTATTTGATGATACTGATTGGGAAGCTCTAAGTGAGGAAAGAGAAAGTATCTTTCTTTCAGGAGTTGATCCAGACAATAGAATTTCGGAAATAGATCAAGAAAGATTCAAGTTTTTAGAATATTATAAAATTAAATTTTCTGGAGATTGGTATACTCAATTACCTAAGAAATTTGTTATTAAATCATCATTTAGTTTTGGTTTCTTAGGAGCTTACAATCAAGATAGAGGTTTAATCCCTTTTGAAAGATTTAGATTAGGAGGTAGTGGATTAGGAGGAAATGTAGGTTTAGCTTCTATTGAAAATATAGCTTTAAGAGGGTATCCAGATGCTAGTGTATTATCGTTGGCAAGAGATATTAATGAAGCAAATTTAGATGCTAACGAAGGTTCTACGATATTTAATAAATATTCCTTAGAATTGCGTTATCCAATTAGTTTGAAACCTGCAGCAACGATTTATGGAGTAGGATTTGTAGAAGGAGGAGCAGCTTATGACAATTTTAAGCAATTTAATCCGTTTCAATTAAACCGTTCAGCTGGAGTTGGAATTCGTATATTTATGCCTGCATTTGGTCTATTGGGGATCGATTTTGGGCATGGATTTGATCCTGTTCCTGGGCAAACGGAGAAAAGTGGATGGCAAACACATTTCATACTCGGGCAGCAATTTTAAATTGTGGCACGATTATTTCAATATAATAAAGAGAAATAAGATGCGAACAAAAATCTTAATTAGTGTAGCGTTACTTTGGGGCTTAGTAAGTACCGCACAAAAAGGAGCAAGAGTAGGATATATCGATATGGATTATATCTTAGAAAATGTTCCAGAATATGCAGAAGCGAGTGTAGAGCTTGATAAAAGAGTTGAAAAATGGCGTCAAGAAGTTGAGTTAAAACTTAGTGAAATTGAAGATGAAAAGACAGCTCTAGCAAATGAAAAGGTGTTATTGACTAAAGAGTTGATAGAAGAAAGAGAAGAAGATATCTATTATAAAGAAAAAGAAATTTTAGATTATCAGCACAATCGTTTTGGACCAGGTGGAGATTTGATAAGATATAAGCAGACTTTGATACAGCCAGTACAGGATCAGGTTTTCAATGCGATCCAAGAGATTGCTAAATTGAAAAAATTTGATTTTGTATTTGATAAATCATCAGACGAAGCGATGCTATTTACGGCAGATCGATATGATATTAGTGATTTAGTACTAAGAAATATTACAAGAGCTTCAAAACGTAAACAAGTTTCTTCTAAAGCAGAGAAATCTCGTATAGAGAGAGAAGAAAAAAATACGGTTGCTCAGGATAGAGAGTTACAAGAAAGACAAAAAGTTATAGACGCTAAAAAAGCGGAAAGAGAAGCTTTAATAGAAAAGAAGAGAAACGAGCGTGAAGATTTGCGCCAGAAGAAAATTGCTGAATATGAAGCAAGACGTAAAGAATTATTAGAGATTCGAAAGCGTAAAAAGGATTCGTTAGAAGCATTGAAGAATAAAAAGTAGAGAATAAATTAAAATTGAATTAAATAAATACCGATAATGAAACACATTAAATCATTACTTATTGCAGCAGCTTTATTTTTAGGAATTTCGTCAACAGTTCAAGCTCAAAGTAAAGTAGCACATATAGCGTCACAAGAGTTGATTAACCAAATGCCTGGTTATAAGAGTGCTATGGGTGAGCTAGAAAGATTACAAAAGACTTATGATGCCGAATTTAAGAATATGATGACTGAGTTGCAAAAGACAATGGAGCGTTATAATGCAGAAGCGGCAACAAAAACTCAAGAAGAAAACGAGAAAAGAGCTATTGAAGTTCAAGGTACAGAAAAGACAATTTCTGAATACCGTAATAATGCAGTAAAAGAATTACAAAAGAAAGAGATCGATTTATTAAAACCAGTAATTGAAAAAGCACGTCAAGCTGTTCAAGATGTAGCAAGAGCTAAAGGTTTTCAATATGTATTAGACTCTCAAACAGGTTCGGGTGTAATCATGGCAGATGGTTATGACTTAATGAATGATGTAAAATCAAAATTAGGGATCCAATAAGATCTTTTCTTAAATAAAAGAATTTCTAAAGCTGTTTCGTAACTGAAGCAGCTTTTTTTATTTTCGTAATATGAAGCAACCTATAGGTGTATTTGATTCAGGAATAGGAGGGACTACCATCCTCAAGGAGCTTATTGTAGAGATGCCTAATGAAAACTTCATTTATTATGCCGATAGTGCTAATGCTCCTTATGGCCCCAAGTCTAAAGAAGAAATTATTGCACTTTGCTGTAAAAATGTTGATTGGTTACTCGCTCGCAATTGCAAATTGATAGTTGTAGCCTGCAATACGGCTACAACGAATGCGATCTCATATTTAAGAGCAAATTATCAGATTCCTTTTATTGGTATAGAACCCGCCATAAAACCCGCAGCATTGCATTCGAAAACACTTAATATAGGAGTGCTAGCGACGCAAGGGACACTTTCTAGCCCCTTATTCCACAAAACGATGCTCACTCATGCATCACATGTTAAAATTCATGAGGTTATAGGAAAAGGTCTTGTAGAGCATATTGAACGAGGTGATTTTGGGAGTGCTTCTCTAAAAAAAATACTTGCTTCATACGTGCAACCACTTATTAAAGAAAAAATCGATTACCTAGTCTTAGGATGTACGCACTACCCATATCTAAAAACGTTACTAAAAGAGCTCTTGCCAAAAGAAATAAGTATCATAGATTCTGGAAAACCTGTAGCAAGACAAACTAAGAAGATTCTCAGTGAAAAGCGTTTAAATTATCAAAATGACAATAAAGAAGGTGAAATTTATTTTTTCGGAAATGGTGACATAAAAATATTGTCAAAAATTGAAAATGAGCACTTTATCGAATTTAATTCGCTTTTAGTCGATAATATCGATGAAACTAATCTGTGAAGTTTCGTTTAAATACGTTTTTTTTAGTTATATTGCAGTGTAGTCGAGAAGATTACGCCCCTTTTTAACCCAAATCTAAGTAATCTATGAAAAAAGTATTTGTTGCGCTTTTCGCTTTTATCGGATGGGCTACCTACGCAAATAACGCTACGGTGGATGTGATTGAAACATTAAATGTTTTAGAAAATAATAAAGTTTTACTTGTAGTCGAATCGGAGGAAAAAAAGAAAGAATCCTTCAAAGAAGAAAGTGAAGTGGCGTTTGAATATTATTATACCATGGATTGGTTATATGAAAAAACGCCGTTTATATACAAATTAGAAGTTTTAGTGTAATAATAGTTTTATTTCATTGAGTTTTAGTAATTGTTTTGTTTAGTTATTGAAAAGGCTACCTATTCTATGGTAGCCTTTTTGATTTTTTCTCTATAAATCTTTCTTAATATAGCTAGCCTTTGCATTTCCTAAATTAACTTTGCGTTTCAATTTTTCACCTATGAGCACATTCAATATAAAACCTGTTTCGACTTCACATGATAGTATTGTTAAGTTTGAAGCGAATCAATTCATTACTCAGCATATTAGCTACGAGTTCGAAAATATCGAAGAAGCCAAGATTTCTCCTTTAGCGCAGCAGTTATTTCATTTGCCATTTGTAAAACAAGTATTTATTGCTCAAAATTTTGTTGCGATTAATAAATATGATATTGTAGAATGGAAAGATGTACAAGATGAAGTAGCTTCTGAAATCGAAGCTTATTTGAATTCTGGAGCACCAGTAATTGAGGTTAATGAAAACGAGGTGAAGAAAGTTCCTGCAACTGTATATGCAGAAAGCACCCCAAACCCAGGAGTATTAAAATTTGTAGCTAATAAAAAATTAGTACTTCAATCTGTTGAATTTAAAAATATAGATGAAGCTCAAAGTGCCCCATTGGTGAAGGAGCTATTTAAATTTCCATTTGTAAAAGAAGTGTTCTTGGATGACAATTATATTTCGATTACTAAATTCGATTATATAGAATGGGACGATATTACACTGGAAATTAGAGAATTTGTTCGAGTATACTTGGAGGAAGCGAAACCTATATTAGATGAAAATTTCGCAAAAGAGCAATCAACAAGTGATAATAAAGAAGCGACTACAATTGATACCGCTAGCTTAGACGAAACTTCACAACTTATAATAGGAATTATAGACGAATATGTAAAACCAGCTGTAGCAAGTGATGGAGGAAACATTCAGTTTATATCTTATGAAGCCGATACACAAAAAGTAGAGGTGTTATTGCAAGGAGCTTGTAGTGGATGCCCATCTTCAACAATTACATTGAAAAATGGTATCGAGAACATGTTAAAGGAAATGTTACCAGGAAAAGTATCTCTTGTCGAAGCCATAAACGGCTAATTAAAATAGCATATATTCAACCCTCAGTACTGTTGTTTACAAGTAATATCCTTTTTTTAATAGTAAATATTAAAACTTTTCTTAAAACTGAATTTCATTTTTAATTAACTGAAATTCAGTTTTTTGCATTTTTATTTTGGTTAACTGCTTTTTTTTGATAAATTTACTACAACGATTTCGGGCTTAATAATTTAAACATTAATCAAAATGGCAGTTTTAAAAGTAATTGAAGTACTAGCAAATTCTTCTAAGAGTTGGGAAGATGCTACCAAAAAGGCAGTAAAGCATGCTTCAAAATCAATAAAGAATATAAAATCAGTTTACGTAAATGAGCAAAGCGCTCAAGTAAACGATGAAGGTGAGGTATCTGAATTTCGTGTAAACGTTAAAATCACTTTCGAAGTATTATAAACTAGTAAGTAGTAATTTGTTTTTTTCATTTTTACGCACGGCGAGAGCCGTGCGTTTTTTGTTAATTACTTTTTCAAATCATAAAATAAGCGTTTTAACAACATTCGTATCTTTATGTAAGGCGTATCTAAAAGGGAATGTTTTTATGTTGAAATAGACCTTGAACCGATTAACAATTAATCTTATTAAGTGTGAATTGATGTTCATTCGTTTTGATAATCATAAAAATCATCCCCTTAAAATTTAAAAAACTTTATGAAAAAAATAGTATGGATGCTAATCTGTGTTTCGACAGTCATTTCTGCACAAAAAAAAATAGCTACAGTCAACAAACTTGTATTGATAAATGGGATGAATGAAGCGCAGAGTAATTCAATATTTCAACATTTAAAAGAAGTGCCAGATCATTCTAATATTTCCATTGCTTTAGTAAAAAAAGATACTACTGTGTTTTATGGAGTTTATAAAGAAGATAATTCGTTGAAAACAATTTCTAATAAGAATACAGTATACGAAATAGGCTCATTAACAAAAGTATTTACAGCAAACCTTTTGGCTCAAATGATTGTAGAACGAAAAATACAGCGTCTAGAAGACCCAATCAATAAATATTATAAAAGACCATTTGCGAATCATGAAGCCATTTCATTTTTAAGTTTAGCAAATCATACTTCAGGGCTGCCTGCACTACCTTCTAATTTAAAGATCAGTAAAGCAAATCAGTTAAACCCTTTTAGAACATACGACCAAACAGCTTTTTATGACTATTTGTATAAGAAAATGAGATTTGAATATAATCCTGGTACAATTTCATGGTATTCTCATTTTGGTTCAACATTATTAGGGATTACCTTATGTAAAATAGAACAAAAGCCATTTGAAGACTTGTTAATGTCTAGAATTTTAACCCCTCTTTCGATGACGAGTACTTCTACTAAAAGAAGTAAAGTGAAAGATAAATTAGTCCAGGGGTTAAGCGCAAAAGGGAATCCAACACCAAATTGGGATTTTAATATATTCACTGCAGCAGGAGGGATGCTTTCTTCTGCTACAGATTTAGAGAAATTTGTGCGTGCTCAATTTCAAAACCCTTCATCAAGTACTAATCTTACTCATCAAATTACATATCAAAATGAAGAACAAATAGCTATTGGGCTTGGGTGGTTTTATTATTTAGTTGATGGAAAGCCAATATTATTTCAAAATGGAAGTTCTGGAGGGTATCAATCTTGTATGATGATTGATAAAAAAGGAGAAAAAGGAATTATAATTTTAGCAAATTGTTCACTTGCTAAAAGAAAAGAAAAAACCATCTTTGATGAATTGGCTTTTGAGTTGTTAGAAGGCCTATAAAAAACGCAATTAATGAGTCTGACAAAATTAGTAATTGTATTGTCTGTGCTACTTACGATCACACTAGCATGCAATTCTCAAAAAGAACAATCCATGGAGCATGAATTTACCAATGAGTTGGTTAACGAAACAAGCCCTTACCTACTACAACATGCTCATAACCCAGTAAACTGGAAACCTTGGAATGAAAAAACATTGGCGGAAGCCAAAGAGAAAAATAAGTTAATGCTTATTAGTATTGGGTATGCTGCTTGTCACTGGTGCCATGTAATGGAACATGAAAGTTTCGAAGATTCGACAGTGGCTGCTGTGATGAATAAGAATTACATCAATATTAAAATCGATAGGGAAGAGCGTCCCGATGTTGATCAGGTATACATGAGTGCTGTTCAATTGATGACTAAAAGAGGAGGGTGGCCTTTAAATGTAGTGGCACTTCCAGATGGTAGACCGGTTTGGGGAGGAACGTATTTCCCAAAAGGAGATTGGATGGCTGCTTTAGGGCAAATTCAAAAAATATACGAAGACGACCCGAAAAAACTAGTTGAATATGCAGATCAGTTAGCCAATGGAATGGAACTCGTTGGATTGGTAAAACCCAATGAGGACGATATTCACTTTGATTTAGAGACTTTAGATAAAGGGGTAAATACTTGGGCTCAGAAATTTGATTATACCAAAGGAGGACTAAACTATGCTCCTAAATTTATGATGCCTACTAACTATCACTTTTTGTTAAGATATGCGCATCAGACAGAGGATAAAGATTTAATGAAATATGTGATCCATACTTTAGATAGAATTTCTTACGGGGGTGTTTATGATCATGTAGGAGGAGGTTTTTCTCGTTACTCGGTAGATGAAAAATGGCATGTGCCCCATTTCGAAAAGATGCTATATGATAATGGACAATTGGTAAGTTTATATTCCGATGCTTATTTAGTCACTAAAAACCCTTGGTACAAACAACTGGTAGAAGAAACGTTAACGTTTGTAGAAAGAGAATTAATGAGTGAAGAAGGTGTATTTTATTCTTCTCTTGATGCTGATAGCCTAGATGAAAATGATCATTTAGAAGAAGGAGCATTCTATGTGTGGAAGTCAGAAGAATTAAAAACTTTATTAGGAGGAGATTATTCTTTGTTTAAAGACTATTATAACATTAACTCTTACGGCTTATGGGAGCATGAAAATTATGTATTGATTAGAAAAGAAGCTGATAAAGATTTTATAGGGAAATACAAAATTTCAATAGAAGACTTTTTAGCAAAACAGAAATCATGGAAACAACTATTGTTAGAGACTAGAGAAAAAAGATCTCGTCCACGACTTGATGATAAAACACTGACTTCATGGAATGCTTTAATGCTTAAGGGGTATGTCGATGCGTACCGTGTTTTTGGTACAGCAAATTTTTTAGAAGTAGCTCAAAGAAATGCTGAATTTATTGCTAAAAAGCAACTTTCTAAAGAAGGAAGGTTGTGGCATAGCTACAAAAATGGTAAAAGCAGTATCAATGGATATTTAGAAGATTATGCTATAGTTATTGATGCCTTTTTAAGTTTATACCAAAACACCGGAGATGTTCAATGGTTGAATTATTCTAAAGAAATGGCGGAGTATGTTCAAGAACACTTTTACGATGAGAAAAGTCAATTATATTTTTTCACGTCAGATAAAGACACTGCTTTAGTAACAAGAAATATAGAATATAGTGATAATGTGATTCCAGCTTCAAATTCAATTTTAGCAAAAGATTGGTTTCTATTGTCTCACTTACTTTCCGATCGTAGTTATTATGAGAAAGCAGAGCAGATGTTGCATAATATTCAACCTAATTTTATCGAATATCCTTCGGGTTATTCTAATTGGATGGATCTACAATTGAGTTTTGTAAAGCCATATTATGAATGTGTGATTACAGGAAAAGAAGCTAAAGAAAAAGCCAGCGAATTACAGCACGAATATATACCTAATAAGTTAGTAGCATTAGCTACAAAACCGTCAGAAAATCCTTTATTCAAAGGGCGCTTTAGCGATGAAAAAACGCATATTTTTATCTGCGAAAATAATGCCTGTAAGTTTCCTGTAACAGAAGTGACAGAAGCAGTCAAACTTATGGAGTAAAAACAAAATTAAAAATGGAAAACGAAATGTTAAGTAACTTACTTTCAGAAAAAAATATTGAAAAAGTTACAAGCTTGATAGTAGATTTTACACCTAAAATTATTTCTGCTGTGTTACTTCTAATATTGGGGTGGTGGTTAATTAAGTTTATTAATCGTATTGTAAAACGTTTTTTTAAGAAAAGTGATTACGATGAGACCTTAGAACGTTTTGTAGCAGATTTGATCAATTGGGGATTGAAAATTGTATTATTTACAACTGTAGTAATGCAATTAGGTGTGGCTTCAAGTTCTTTAGTTGCGATGTTAGGTGCTGCAGGTTTGGCAATTGGTTTAGCCTTGCAAGGTTCGTTATCTAATTTTGCAGGAGGTGTACTAATTTTAATGTTCAAGCCATATAAGATCGGAGACTTAATAGAAGCTCAGGGGCAAATGGGAACAGTAAAAGAAATTTCAATTTTTACAACAAAGTTATTGACTGGAGGAAATCAACAGGTAGTGATCCCTAATGGAAAGCTATCAAACGATACCATTAAAAACTATAGTGCAGAGGATACCAGAAAAGATATTTTAACTTTTGGAATCTCTTATGATAGTGATATTAAGAAAGCCAAAGAAGTCCTTTTAAAGATTGTAAACGAGCATGAATTAACATTGAGAGAACCAGCACCAGAAGTTTTTGTAGCTAATTTAGGTGATAGTTCAGTAGACTTGTCATTACGTTTTTGGGCTAAAACAGAAGATTTTTGGGCGTTACACTTTTATGTGTTAGAAACAGCTAAAGAGCAATTAGAAGCTGCAGGGATCTCTATTCCTTATCCACATATTCAGGTGGTGAAGGCATAAAGAAATTAACTTTATATAATAAAAATGCGATACCTAATTTTGGGTATCGCATTTTTTATTCTCATTTATTGAGTTGGAATGCAGAGGGTTCGGCTCATCGATTTACACTAACTCAGTTGCAGGTAAAGCAATATTTTCAAAATTGTATTCGAATAGATAATCAATTTCTACTGTTAATGTAGAAGCGTTATCAAATACTTTAACTACGATTTTTTGATTATCAGAATCATAGTAAAAAGCATTAGCGGTAGAAGCTTCGACATCAGACTGACTTTGAACTTGTAAAGCTGTTCCATTTACAGAGATACCAGCAGAAGAGTTGGTAACTCCCATAAAGGAAACAAAGAAATAGTCTTCGTTAGGAGTAAAATTATCGTATGTTCTATCGAAGGTAATTGTTTTCCCACTATTGCTGTTTTGAGAAGTAATTTCAGTTACTCTATATACTTTTTCCTCGCTCTCAAAAGCTGTAGTTGTTTTGTCATCTAAGTACAATTGATAGCTGCTGTTTTTCCCAGGATAGATAAAGAAATTCAAATAGTTTTCTGTAAGTTCTCCTACCCATTGCTCTAATTGTCGTACAGGAACTATAGCTCCTTCACGAACATAAACAGGCACTAAATCTAAAGGAACATACCAGTTGTAAGCTTGTCCACCATTGGTCGCTTGTGGTAAAGCTCCACCATTTATATCAAAAACAAACCATTGAAATTCGTTTGGAAGATAGACATCTCGATATTCACTATCATCGGTAATTGGTGCTACCAAGATATTTTTTCCAACAAAAAATTGCTGATCGGCATATGTAAATACATTGAGATCATTTGGATCATTCAAGAATAAAGCACGACAGATTGGTAGTCCATTTTGAGTGTTTTCATACATTGCATCGTAAAATACTTGCAGTAGTTGATAACGCATTTCGATGTATTTTCTACAGTTTGCAGGTACAGGATCTCCATACTTAAAAGGCTCTTGAAAGCTTTTTGTATATCCATCATAATGGTTTCTATACCATGGTAAAAAGGCACCAGCAGTCATCCAACGTGTAAATAATTGATATTGCGTTACTCCGGAAGTTCCATTTTCAGAAACACTACCAGACCCGTTAGCAAAACCTCCAATGTCACAGCCCGAAATAGGCAATCCACTTAGGCCAATATTTAGTACTTCTGGAATATTAATTTGTAAGAAATCCCAGCTACTTGCCGAATCTCCTGTCCAAATTCCAGCATAACGATGTACACCAGCAAATCCTCCACGAGAAATAATGAAGTTTCTTTTTTGATAATTGTAAGATCCAACAGCGTTTTCATCCTGTCTTAATTTTGTTAACCCATCATAAGTAGCATTTACTAAGTTTAAGGAAAATGAATTATGGATTTTAGCATTAGGTTGGTATTCCCCAGTAACCTTGTCGTACATCATCAAGTCGAGAGGTAATGTTTTGTCTTGATTACCATTGTCAACATTAGGGACTACCGCAGGACAGGTCATGTCTTGCCAAATCATATCCAAACCAAGTTTTAGTAATTCTTTATATTGTTTTCCCCAATATTCAGCAACATCTGATACTCCAAGATCCATATAGAAACCATAAGTTCCTAATGAATTTTGCCCATCGGGATACCCAGGCGAAGGATAATATTTTTGGTAAGGATTGAATCCATTATTATCCCCATAACTTTCATTCGCCATAAAGATTTGAGAGCTTTCACTATCTTCGTAGCGTGTATTCCAAATAAATGCTTGTGTGGCTCCATCTTTGTAAGTAGAGTCCATGGCATTATCCGTATTTAGATTTACTAAATTATCACGAGTAGGGTAGTTCAATTCAATTTCTCCATTTTCGTCATAAGGGTTTGTTGTAATAATTCCAGTAATGTTGGTACTACACTTAAATCCCATTGTGTGTAGATTCTTAAACATGCCTGCAACGTCAGGGAACTTTACCTTACTATGCGTAAATGTTCTGTAATTATCTTGAAAATCAACATCGATATGTAAACCATCGATAGGAATTTGAGCTTCACGGTAGGCATTAGCAATTTCTTCTAGACGTTCACGATCATAATACCCATAACAGCCTTGTTGATATCCAAGAGCATACATGGGAGGCATGGCAGAAGGCCCTGTTAGTTTAGAATATTGCTGAATGACACTAGCTACTTTATTTTGACTACCATCTTGTTCGCTACCGACCATGATGTAGTAATCTAATTCTCCATAAAGCGCTCCGAAATAATATTGTCCAGACATGTCCGAATAGTCACTAGCTCCCATATTAAAATACGATTGAGAAACATTGTCAAAATAAATTCCGTAAGCATAATCAATTCCAGTATCACCTTTGCCAATCGCCAAACAATAAGGCATAGAATTGTATAAAGGGCTACTAGGGTTTAAAGGACCTCCATCATTATCTTCGGGAACTACTTTACTACCATCCGCTGCGATGTCATTATAGGTGAAATTATCGTAATTGAAGAATGTCATCGTGTATTCTTTTTTATCAAGAATAGCTCCAGCTTTTTCTCCAAAGCCAAAGTAGCTTTCAGTAGTGGGAGATTTTTTTAAGTTGGCAATCGCCTCATTACTCCATACCAGATTTTTTCCAAAAGTATCTTCAGTGATTACTTCTCCATCTTTTTGTACAGAAATACCATAAGGTTGAAGACCGACATATATATCTAACTCCCCCGTATCTATATATAATGTTCCTCCATTGTCAGGTAATTCTGTAATAGTTGGTGATACCGTTCCTAAATCTCTATTGACTACAGCATAAGATTCATTACTGCTGTAATCGGGATTCTGAACAGGATTAAAACGCACCCTAACTGCCGTTGGAGAAAGGATCGAGATTTTTACTTGATAATTGGACTCATTAGTCAATAAAATATTTTTGCTATCTAGTTGTTGGTAAGAGACGTTACCTATTTGATTCCAACCATCAACATTGGGTTGAAATTCGTTTACTTGCACGAAATTAAATTGTGACATCAGTAATAGTCTTTAGAAATTAATAGAATATAAGCCCTTGTATATAGGCGTAAAATGTTGAATAAAAAGAGGATGACTAAAAGCGTTTTTTATAAGTATTCGCCTTCGGCTAGACCCAAACTTCGTTAAGTGTCGAAATTTCAACACTTGTTTCTCTTTGGAAAACTCATTCTTCGTTTTAGAACCTTTTTACTCATCCTCTAGTTCGAGTGCAATTATTCTTTAAAATATGCTTTTTGTGATAATAGCCAGCTAAAATCTGCAGAAGTTGGAGTACCTTGAATCGCTACTTTTTGGCCATTTTCAATTTTGAAACCAGTAGCAATAGATCCCGAAAAATGACAACCAATACAACTTTCTGTTCCAAAGATTAACTGTTGTGTGTTTTTAGTATCTACACCCATCGGAAAATTATTTATTTGGAAATAAGCAGGTTCGTTTGCCATAAAAGAATCGTAACGAGATAATGTATCTTGGTATTGAGTAGTAAAAGGGTCGCTAGAGCTATCTCTACGCTGAAAAGTTTGAATAATACGATCGTTAGGAGGGCTACCTGTGATTGTTCCTCCCTGGAAATAGGTTTCCATAATCATATTAGTTAGATTCACAGGAGTTGGCATACCACCAGATTTGTTAATCACTGCATCGGGCATTTTGTAGGCTGTAGTGTCTCCTAAAGTATACGGTTTTGAAGAAGGATCCGTTGGCCATTGTGTTCCAATTTGTTTATAGTATTGTAGTTTCGATTCCGACTTTCTCAATATTCTTTGTACCTGTTTATTAAGTGATTTTGTAGCTCCAGTTATTGGTGCTACTCGTTTGATTTGATTTTTAGGCTTAATAGCAGTTGTATCTGGTAATACATTCACAGGGCAAGTGTCGCAGCTAGGATCATAAAAAGAAGCTTTTAAAGGCTTTCCATTAATGGTCTCAAGTTCATTTACTGTTAAATTATCTACATGTTCGAAAGTCGTCCAAATCCATTGCGGAGAGGATTCTGTTTTTGATGCAATATGCATTCCTATCATTCCTACATCACGTAATGAATAGCTTTTTTTATCTCGATTAATTACCCAACCTTTAGTGGTAAAATATCTAGAAGGAATATCACTCTCTTCAAGAACTTTCCAAGCTACTTTAATTTCGATAGCTCCTTCTTTTTTTCTATTTCCTTCAGGAAAAAATACATCTTGGTATTTTCCTTCTGCAGGGTCTGCATCTCCACTATTAGAAAAAGCAATTTGTCCATCAATATTGTATAACCCGTTTTTAAGAATATAGTCAAATTCAACTCTATTCATACGGACTTCATAGCGAACGATATTTCCATTTTGATCCCAAATAGGAGAGGTAAATGCTTGATCAACTTCGTCATCTATGTCTGGATGCTCTGTTAAATCGACAAATTTGTTAGTTCTAAATAAGATTTTCTCGAGATTGTAAGCATCTTGATTTGGGAAGTCTGGAGGGAATGAAAATTGCCCCCAAGGAGATGGCATACTACCATCTTCTAGATATACTTCATAACTTTCTTTCCATCCAAACCACTCTGGATTACCTTTATCCGAAATATTTGGTTGCGGGTTTCCTTCAGCATCGATCGGCCAGTTCAAAGAAATGAACCATTGCCAAGATAAAATTTCAAATAGGCGCTGTGTTTGTACAAATTGATTTTCCGACATCAAGCGCTGTTGTAATTTGCGATCTACATCCCAAGGGGTTTCTGGAGATAATGGGGTTGGAAATTTTAAATAAGGAGCAAGATTCTTTTCATGATTAGGAACATGACCATAATGTTCTCTTGCATGATGTTTCTTCTTACAGCTAAATGTAAGTGCGAATAGTACAGTCACCATAGACAGCACTTTCGTAGTGTGTGTAAAGACTTTCATAATATGAATATTAAATTGGTTGATTAAATATAATAAATTGATTACCTGTATTTTATATAGGTTCTATTATTTGCAAATATTCAATATTGAGCATTAAATTTTTTTTCAATTGAGAATAAAACCATGCACTGATTCAGAAATTCCTATTTTTACATTAGAATGTAAACCAACTTGTTGTGAAAAAGATTATCATTTTCTTACTATTAGTACTAGTAGGGCTATATGGATTTAATACTTACCAGAGAATACAGCGATTTAATGTCAAGAATTATAGTTATCAACCTATTGATATTCCGGTAGGAAGTGAAGAGCGTTTAATAAAGCAATATCACATTGCTATAGAGGAGCTTAATGGTGATGTTATCTCTCAATGGAGTTTTCATAATATTGATGTTCGAAATCCTAAAGATGATACAGAGATTACTAAAAATGCTGTAGATACCTATAGAAAGAAGTTAGGATATGTAAAGTACCTAGAGGCAAGATTGAAAGAAGCCGCGACTGCTGTGATCGCATCGGGTAAAGTAAAAGTTATTCAAGAGAATAATAATGCGGTCAGAGATATTTTTAAACAATCGAAAAGAGAACTTCGTCTTGGGGATAAAGGTGTTTTGGTATTTGAAATACAACGTATTTTAAATAAAAAAGGGGCTTCTATTAAACAAGATGGGTTATTTAAAGAAGAAACCTTCCAAGCGTTAAAAGATTTTGAAAGCAAAGAAGGTTTATATGTAGATGGAAAATTAGATTTCCTTACGTTAGAATATTTGTTGAGGTAATGTTACGGAGTCGATCTTGTATAAGAAAATCCTCCACTATTACCTTGCATCCCTCCTTGAGACCAAGTAGAGAATTTAATATCTATATAGGCATCACTATCAATTAAATGAAGTATTAAATCTTCACCAACGATATTTTTTGGAGAAATAGTTTGACGTAATGATTTAAAATTTAAACCGCTAATATTGCGAGTTGCTGTAGTTCCTAAAGCCCACTCGGTACCTATTGGACTTACATTTTCTGTAGAGGAAGTTTCGTCTTTAGCATTAAAAAGTTCCCCTCCATTATTGGATCTAGTTAGCCAAACGGCATCACTAATTCGATCTTGATTTTCTTCTAATGTAGGATCGGTACCTGCTTCTTTAGTAAAAGTTAATGTTCCTCCTGACCAAACATCGAAATTAGAGTTATCAATGGTAGTAGTACCATCTCCATCATCACTTGAACAAAAGCTGAGAGTAAGACATAAACCTAGAACTCCGAATCGTTTAACCTGAATTATGCATTAGGATTGAAAAATTTTGTTTGAGTTATAGTATTTACTAGCTTTTAGGTGATTTTAAAGTTTCACCCATATGGTTAACCTTCCTA
>CANMML010000012.1 GCA_947499005.1 uncultured Aquimarina sp. | reverse complement strand
CTTTCTGGATTGGACTCCAAAAATTCGCCTCAATAATGCAAGGCTGGTTGCTTTTTAAAGATGTGTCCAGACGGTAGCAATTGCGGTGGTTTTTTTGTTTAGTTTCGTTATAAATTTAGATGCTCAATCCATACTATGTCATACAGAATACTCTTTTTAGCATTTTTGTTATACATGATTTCATGTAAGAAAGAACAAAAGAATATTGTATTAGAGACTTCTCAAGAAGTTGAAGAGCGTTTGTTCGAAAAAGTAGATAGTAAATATTCTCAAGTATATTTTAATAATGTTATAACTGAAGATATCAACAATTTCTTTCCTGTTTTCAATTACGCATACAACGGAGCAGGAGTGGCTGTTGGAGATATCAATAACGATGGTTTAGATGATATTTACTTTACCGGAAATCAAGTGCAAGATAAATTGTACTTAAATAAAGGAAATTTTCAATTTGAAGATATTACCCAGAAAGCAGGGATACTGCCTAAGAAAGCTTGGCATAATGGAGTGGTAATGGCCGATGTTAATGCCGACGGTTTTTTAGATATCTACATTTGTGCAGGAGGTTGGCGAGAATCGGCAGCAAAGAGAAAAAATGTACTATATATAAACCAAGGAGATTCAACATTTAAAGAAGCGGCTGAAAGCTTTGGTATTGCTGATCAAGGTTTCTCTTTAATGAGTACATTCTTCGATGCAGATAATGATAACGACTTAGATTTATTTGTAACCAATCGACCACAAAAGTTTTTCATACCAGAGAGTACTATTCTAAAGGCAAAAAAAATTGAAGAGCATCCTTATAGAGACTCTTTTTATATCAATGATAATGGGACATTTAGAAAACAAGACAATACCAAGGGGCTTAAAGAAAACATTGGTTATGGTCTAGGATTAGTGGCTTCGGATCTTGATAATGATCATTTGACGGATATTTATGTAGGTAATGATTTTTTTGAAAATGATTATTGCTATAAAAATAAAGGAAATGGAGTTTTGGAGGAAGATATTAGGGGATTAACAAATCATGTATCTTTTTATACCATGGGAGTTGATATTGTTGATCTCAATAATGATGGATATGAAGACATTTTTGCCCTAGATATGTTGCCAAATGATTATGAGCGTTCGAAAACAACGATGGCACCAATGGATGTAGAGCGCTATAATTATCAACTATCAAAAGGGTTTTATAATCAATACATGCATAATGTTTTAAACTTAAATCGAGGGAATGGCTTTTTTAGTGATATTTCGAAATATGCAGGAGTTTCTAATACCGATTGGAGTTGGGCATGTTTGGGAGCCGATTTTGATAATGATGGGGATAATGATATTCTAGTGACCAATGGTTACAAAAGAGATGTTTGGGATAATGATGCTAATATCAAAAGAATTGCCTACGAAAAAAAACCATTTGATCATACTAGAGATAGCAACGAAATCATCAAAGAATTAGTTGAGCTATACCCATCCATAAAGCTTCCGAATGTTATTTTCGAAAATCAAGGTAATCTAAAATTTAAAGATCAAGCGAAAAATTGGGGGATTGATATTCCTAGCTTTTCTAACGGAGCTGCTTTTTCCGATTTAGATAACGATGGAGATCTGGATTTGGTGATTAACAATGTAGATGATCATGCATTTTTGTATCAAAATAATTCGGAAACCATAAATAAAAATAAATCACTCTCTATTTCTTTATTGGGACCTAAAGCTAATTCAAAAGGTTTGGGAGCAAAAGTGAGTGTTTTTACTAAAGGGCAAATGCAATTCAAGGAATTTAAAACAGTTCGAGGGTATTTGTCTTCGGTAACTCCTAAAATGCATTTTGGATTAGGAGAAGATGAAAAAATAGACTCTTTAATGGTGCGTTGGCCAGACGGGAAATCACAGTTACTAAAAGATGTAGCCGTTGGTAAACTACAATTAGATTATAAAGAAGCTAGAAATAAAGATGTAGATAATACGATTGCTTCTTCTGCACTCTTTAAGGATATTACAGCAAAAGTGTTTCGTACGATTCCTAAACATCAAGAGAATACATTCAATGATTATAAGTCTCAAGTATTATTACCTCATAAATTGTCTACAAATGGGCCTGTAATTGCCGTTGGGGATTTTAATGGGGATCAACTGGAAGATTTTTATTTAGGTGCTAATATCGGCTCTAAGGGAAGTTTGTATTTTCAAAATTCTAATGGAGCATTTCGGAAAGAGTCTAAAGGTGTTTTTTCTAAAGACCTAAATTTGGAAGATACGTTTGCAGAAGCCATCGATTATGATTTGGATGGAGATTTAGATTTAATAGTCGGTAGTGGTGGTAATGAATATAGTTTAGGGGATAAAAACTACACAGATAGAATTTATATTAATGATGGTAAGGGTAATTTTAAAAGAATTGAATTGCCTGAAACAAATTTTCCCACAGCAAAAATTCTCTTTGAGGATTATGATCAAGATGAAGATTTGGATGCTATTGTTTTTGGGCGACATGTACCACAACAATACCCATCGGCTTCTAGGGTAGTTATTTTAAATAACAAAAGCGGAAAATATTCCATTGAGAAAAATCCACTTTTTGATCAACAAATGTCATTTGGGATGACGACTGACGCTGCGTTTGTGAATTTAGATGATGATGCAAAAAATGAAATTATAGTAGTAGGAGAGTGGATGCCGATTAGAATTTATGATTTTGATGGAAAACAATATCAAGAAGTAAGTGACCATTATGGATTGAAAAACACCGCTGGTTGGTGGAATAAAATAGCTGTAGAAGACTTAGATAACGATGGTAAAGAAGATATTATTTTAGGAAATCTTGGGCTGAATTATAAATACAAAGCCAGTAAGGAAAAGCCATTTTACGTATATGCATCGGATTACGATAATAACGGTACGCAAGATGTTTTCTTAGCAAAACCATACAAAGACAAAATAGTCCCTATAAGAGGGAAAGAGTGCTCTACCCAACAATTACCAGGGTTACAAGGGAAGATCACTTCGTATGAGCAATTTGCGAAAGGTGATATTTTTGATATTGTCGGAAAAGGAGAAGATCATAAATACAAGGCAACAGAATTTGCAAGTGTGATCCTTTGGAATAAAGGAACAGAATTCGAGCTGGAAGCATTACCATATCTAGCTCAGTTTTCTACCAATAATGGCTTTATTATAGATGATTTTAATGGCGATCAGGTAAAAGATATTTTTTATGCAGGAAATCGTTTTGAAGTCGAAATAGAAACAACAAGAAGTGATGCGGGTATAGGGGGTATTTTAATTCAAAATAAATCTAAAACTTTTAAGAGCATGCCTCTTGCTGAAAGTGGAGTGTTTTTGCCTAAGAATGTAAAAGGAATTTATCCGATAACGATCAAAGGAAAATCATCCTTTATTGTAGCGAATAATGATGAAGAGTTGCAAGTGTTTTCGAGGAATTGATATGAGTTCGATATAGTACTTTTGTTAGACTGAGCACTTCGACATAGCTCAGTATAAACTAGAGTCGGTATAATAATTATTTTCAGTTAGTTTTAACATAGAGTTAGGTGTCAGACTGGGCACTTCGACATAGCTCAGTGTAAACTAGAGTCGAAGTCCAGACACTACATTTCCAAAAAAACAAAAGAGGCTGTCATTCGACAGCCTCTTTATATATAGTGAACTTATAAAAATCTTAAGCACCCCATTCTGTATGGAAAATACCTTCACGATCAATTCTCTCATAGGTATGAGATCCGAAATGATCACGTTGTGCTTGGATTAAATTCAATGGTAATTTTGAACTTGTATAAGCATCAAAATAAGTTAATGAATTTGATAATCCAGGGACAGGAATTCCGTTTTTAGCTGCAAATGCTACCACTTCTCTAACTGCAGGAACAGCCGCTTGAACACGGTCTACAAAAGTTGGAGCTAATAATAGATTTGGTAAATCTTTATCGGCATTAAATGCTTGCGTAATATCTTCTAATAAACCAGCTCTAATGATACATCCAGCTCTCCAGATTTGAGAGATTAATCCCAAATCAAGATTGTATCCGTATTCTTTAGAAGCATCACTTAATTGGTGTAACCCTTGCGAATAAGAAATAATAAAAGCAAAGTATAAAGATTGCTCTGCTAATTCAATAAGTTTTGCTTTTTCGATAGCTTCTACTTCTGGTCTTCCGTATAATTCGTCTGCTTTTACACGTTCGTCTTTCAATGCTGAAATTTCACGCATACTTACTGCAATATCAATAGTTGGTACCGGAATACCTAAATCCATTGCGTTTTGTGACGTCCACTTACCAGTTCCTTTTTGCTTGGCTTTATCTAAAATAAAATCAACCAAACGTCCATCGGTTAATTCATCATTTTGTTTAAAGATTTCAGAAGTAATTTGAACTAAGAAGGATTGTAAACGACCTTCATTCCACTTTGCAAAAATTTCGTGAAGTTCATCATTTGTAAACTTGGCAGATTTTCTTAGTAAATCATAGATTTCCGAAGTTAATTGCATCATTCCATACTCAATCCCATTGTGAACCATTTTTACATAGTTACCAGCAGATTTTGGTCCTAAGTAAGCAACACAAGGTTTCCCGTCATGTGCTTTTGCAGAAACAGCATCAAAGATAGGTTTGATGTATTTATAAGAAGGCTCAGATCCTCCTGGCATGATACTAGGACCTTTACGAGCACCTTTAGCACCACCAGAAACACCAACACCTAAGAAGTGAATTCCTTTTTCATTTAAATAAGCTTCACGACGATCAGTGTCTATGTAGTAAGAGTTTCCTCCATCTATAATAAGATCACCTTCATCTAAATGAGGTAGTAAACTTTCGATTACGGCATCAACAGGTTTTCCTGCAGGTACTAGTAACATGATTTTTCTTGGTGTGCTAAGGTTAGCTATAAAAGCCTCTTTAGAAGTAGTTGCATCTACTTTTTCAGTATTTCCACCCTCTTCTTTTAAAGCATTTACTTGGTCTTCGCTAAGATCTAATCCATAAGCAGTAAATCCATTATCAGCAACATTTAATATAAAGTTGCGACCCATTACTCCTAGACCTACTAGCCCGAAATCGTATTTGTTTGCACTCATAGTCGTATAACTTGTTTGTAATTCAATTTTAATAGTGAAAATACTTAGATCAATAAATGTGATACACAATCACTGATTTTATGATTCTAAAAATGAATCATATGGATTAACACGGGTACAAAAATAGAGAATTAAAGCTATTTCACTTTTTTTTAGAAGTATTTTTTATGAAACAAATACTTAGTCTTAATATCTAAGTAGTAATTAAAAGAATAAGCGTAATTTTGCGTTCGGAAAAACATCGAATTTTTTCGATTGATTTTAAAACTATAGGATGAAAAAAACAGATAAGCAATTACTGGTAATTTTCGGAGCTTCCGGAGATTTAACAGTTCGAAAGCTAATTCCAGCTATTTTTAATCTTTATAAAGAAGGACATCTACCTAAGAAATTCGCGGTTTTAGGAACAAGCAGAAGCGACCTAACAGACGAACAGTTTAGAAATAAAGTTGTTTACGAAAGTGAATTTTTAAAAAAGCAAATAGCCGATCATGATAAAGCATTTATTGACGATTTTGCGAATAGACTATTTTACGAAGATTTAGGAGGTTCTTATGATGGGCCTTATGAAGGACTTAAAAATAGAATTGATACTTTAAATGAACAATTTGGATTAAAGAATAATGTCATTTTCTATTTATCAACTCCTCCAAAAATTTATGAATTAATTTCTAAAAACTTAAGTGATCAAGGATTTGGAAAGAATGAGACAAAGGGCTGGAGTCGATTGATTGTTGAAAAACCATTTGGCTATAGTTTAGAGACTGCTAAAGCACTTAACAATGGAATTCAAAAGTACTTTAATGAGCCTCAGATTTATAGAATCGATCACTATTTAGGGAAAGAAACAGTTCAGAATTTATTAGTAACTCGTTTTTCGAATAGCATTTTCGAACCTCTTTGGAACCGTAATTATATTCATCATGTAGAAATTACCAATGCCGAAAGTGTAGGGGTAGGGAGTCGTGGAGGGTATTACGACAAATCTGGAGCATTAAGAGATATGTTTCAAAATCACTTGATGCAAATTGTTTCGTTAGTAGCAATGGAGCCACCAATCGATTCGAATCCCGAATCTATTCGTGATGAAAAGGTAAAAGCATTGAAATCGATTCGTCATTTGAATGAAGAAACATTCTACAGTAATACTACCAGAGGACAATATTTAGCTTCAACCATTAATGGGAAAGAAGTAAAAGGATATAGAGAAGAAGAAGGAGTTGCAGAAAATTCGATGACAGAAACGTATGCAGCGATTAAGTTCTATATCGATAACTGGCGTTGGGAAGGAGTGCCTTTTTATGTGCGTACTGCGAAGTGTATGCCTACTAAGGTTACAGAAGTTGTAATTCACTTTAAACCTACACACCATAGATTATTTCAAGGAACGAATTCGGATAACCAATTAATCATACGTATCCAACCAGATGAAGGAGTATTGATGAAATTTGGTGTAAAAGTTCCAGGACAAGGGTTTAAAGTAGAAAATGCAAACCTTGATTTTTATTACACAGATTTAGTGGATACTTATGTAATGGAAGCTTATGAGCGTTTGTTATTAGATGCCATGCAAGGAGATGCTACCTTATATGCACGTGCTGACGAAGTGGAAGCGGCATGGGGATTTGTAGATCCAATTTTGGAAGAATGGAAGACCAATAGAGAAAAAATGCACGGATACCCAGCAGGAACTTGGGGGCCACAATTTGCAGATAACCTTATTGAAGGAAAAAATTGCTGGAGAAATCCAGGGCCAAACTTAGCCGATACTGAAGATTACTGCGAATTGTAGTTTCAAATAACTTTTAGTAGAGAGGTTTAAAAAATCATATTCTATTGTCATTCCGTCGGAGGACGGAATCTCCTCAGATGTAACGTTGCGTTTGAAGAGATCCTGATCTCCTCCAAAGGGACTCTTTTAGATGATTTTTTAAGCCTCTTTTTTGTTTTTAGATATTCATGATAGCGTTTAGTAATTTTTATATATTAGATAACTAAACTTATACAACTATGCTAACAGGAATATTATTTGCATTATTATCTGCAGTTTTACTAGGAGTGTACGCCCTACCTTCTAAATACACAAAAGGCTTTGCTTGGGAGAATACATGGGGAGGTTTCTTCTTTTTCGGAATGTTTGTCATCCCTATAATTGTCACCTTTTCATTAGTAAATGACATTTGGGCGATCTACGCGCAAATTCCTTCTTGGGTTTTTATCGCCATGTTTGCTTTAAGTTTCTGTTGGGGAATTGGTAATATTTTGTGGGGATTCAGTATCGATTCGATTGGTATGGCCTTGGCATTTAGTTTGTTTCTAGGGGTAATTACTTCTATTGATACGATACTTCCATTAATATTGGTACCTGAAGGTCAAGAAAGTGTAATAGGTACGAAAGTGGGTAATATTATGCTTTTCGGTATTGCTACGATTGTTTCGGGTATTGCCTTAAATGGATATGCTGGGATCTTAAGAGATAAAAGCAAAGGAGCTGATGTAGATAATAAGAAAGATACAAAAACGATTCGTCGAGGGATTTTATTTTGTGTTTTAGGAGCGCTTTGTGCTACAGGATTTAATCTGTCTTACCACATAGGAAATAATCTAGGGAAAATAGGTTCAGTAGCCGAACTACAATTTGGAAATGAACCTTGGATCGCTCGTCTTGCAGTTCTACTACCTATTTTTATGGGAGCGACTATTTCTACAATGATCTTTTTTAGTTACAAATTAACCAAGAATAAGACTTGGGGTAATTATTCTAAGGTAGGTGTTATCACGGCTATTGTTTTAGTAATCTTAATGGCAGTATTTCACGATGCAGCCCTAGTGATATATGGGTTAGCAGCTTACCATTTAGGAGAGCTTGGGACTTCTGTAGGGTTTGCTATTTTAGAAACAGGAGCAATAATGGTGGCTACGGTAAATGGTATTTTAACGAAAGAGTGGACAGGAGCTTCCAAAAAGAGCAAGTTGCTCTTAGGTGTTAGCTTGGTTATTTTGATTATTGGAGTGTTGATTATCGCTAATGGAAATTATATGAAGATTAATGAAACGGCTGTGGCTGTGGTGGAAAATAATTATATGATTCTAAGGTAACAGTTAGTTTTATCAGTTATTTTTATATATTTAAGCATTAACTAAAAAAGTATTATGGAACAGAACGAAATTTCACAATTTGAATCTTTTGGTTCGACATTAACAGAACAGTCAAAAGAGTTTTTACGAGAAGCAGCTAAATGGGCTTATTTCTTAGGAATTATAGGGTTTATCTTTATAGGGTTTATGGTCATAGGATCGTTTTCTATAGGTAGAGTATTTTCGACATTGGGTTCTGCTGCTGGAGGAGTACCTGGTGTTTCGGGAGGAATGATTGCAGGTATATATATCGCTATGGCATTACTATACTTTTTTCCAGTTTTATACTTATTTAATTTTGGGAAAAATATGAAGCAAGCATTGAATGAAAATGATACGGAAAAACTAGAGAATGGTTTTAAATTCCTAAAGTCTCATTATAAGTTTGTGGGTATTTTAACTATAGTATTATTATCTTTTTATGCTCTAGCAATAGTAGGAGCGATCATAGGAGGTGTAGCTGGAGTTCTAGGATCTTAATTGGATCTAGGGTTATACGGCCTTACATAAAAAGCCTAAAATTGATATGCTTTAATGTCAGTTTTAGGCTTTTCCTGTATAAAAGTTAAAGTCTTTGATCACCGTATCAATAAAATTGAGGTCAGACTCTTTGTTACTAGGTTCGATCTTTGTTACTTCTATAATTTTATTCTTTAGCTTTTGAAGTGTTTTGTAATTCTGTTTTTTTACAGCATTTTCAAAAGTTTCTTTTATTATTCGCATGTCATTATCGGTTAGTTTAATGACATTTGGATATTTAGGGATGTACGATATTTCTAGTTCTTTTAATATTGTATTCGAAATAAGAACTTTTTTTTGAAGATCGATGACGGCTGTACCAGAAGCAATACCTCCTAATCGTTGTGCTTTTTTACTATTAAAAGCTGTTAAAAAAGCAATGATTCCTGGTAAAATTGGGAGAAATGAAATATCAATAATTCTCATTACCCAGCGTATAAAGTAATCTATAAAATTAGCTCTAAATCCATCTATTTTTACCACTTTGATATTGAATAGTTTTTTGCCTATTGTCTGCCCAAGAAAAAATGTTTCAAATACCAATGAGTAAAATACAATTGGCAATACTAAAATTATAACAATAGCCATAATGCTCCATTGATCTAAACTATCTAAAGTGTCAAGTACTCCAGTTTTGTTTCCTTTACTTAAAGAATATATGATATACCCAACTAGCCCTGCATAAGAGTATTTAATTAGGATATCAATTAAAAAAGCTAAAACTCTTTTTTCAATCTCAGCAGATTTAAAATTTATATTGACATTTTGTGTAGTTTGAATTTGTATTTCTGCCATTATATAAAGTTATTTGTTGTTGTATGAGAGAAGTTGCCTTTATTAAGCAAAATAAAGAAAAATGGTTACAATTTGAAAAAGCCATTCAACAAAAAGAAATAGATAATCCAGATGAATTGTCTAGACTTTATCTGCATCTCATAAATGATCTAGCTTACGCACAAACGTATTATAAAAAAAGTAAGCTAACTACTTACTTAAACGACCTTGCTGTACAGGTGTTTCAGAAAATTTACCAAAGTAAAAGGGCTGATACCAATGCACTTCTTTTCTTTTTCAAAACAGAACTCCCTTTAATAGTTTATAAATATAGGCGTTATGTACTATATGCTTTTGTTTTTTTTACGATCTCTGTATTAATAGGAGTAGTATCTGCAGCGAATGAAGAATCTTTTGTACGTCTTATTTTAGGAAATGAATATGTAAATACGACGCTTCAAAATATAGAAAAAGGTGATCCTGTGGCTATTTATAAAAGTGGTAGTAATTGGGGGAGCTTTATAGGGATTACCTTTAATAACTTAAAAGTGGGGCTAACCAGTTTTGCTTTAGGAGTAACAGGGGGTATAGGAACAGCTTATGTATTACTACAGAATGGAATCATGTTAGGTTCCTTTCAATACTTTTTTCAGCAACAAGGGGTGTTAGGAGAAAGTATGAAAGGAATATGGATTCATGGAGCTATGGAAATTTTCGGAATTGTTATCGAAGGAGCTGCAGGGTTATTATTAGGCGCGAGTATTTTGTTTCCTAAGACGCATTCGCGATTTACTTCATTTAAAAGAGGGATGCGCGATAGTATAAAAATTGTTATTAGTACGATGCCTTTTACAGTTGCAGCAGGTTTTTTAGAAGGTTTTGTTACTAGATATTCTAATGTGATGCCTTTGTTTGTGGCCTTATTAATTATTTTTGGAACCTTGTTCTTTATGTCATATTACTATTTGGTTTATCCCTATATAGTCTATAAAAAAACTTTAAAAGAAATTGAGACTAAATAACATCACAAAACATATCTACTTTCTGTTTTTCAGTATTCTATTTAGCATAGAGAGTTTTGCGTGTAATGTTTTATCTGTAGTGCCTGAAAGTATTCGAACATTGCCCAAAGATTTTAAAGAGAAATATAAAGGAGATGAATTTAATTATGAAGAAAGCGTTTCAGTTACGGATAGATTATTTGAAGCATTTCTTGAGTTTTTTATAAGACTTTTTTCAATAGAATCTCAACAGGGTAATAATGATCTACGCAAAAAAATTGAATTTGTGTTTTATCTACTTATTATTGCTTTTGTGGGGTACCTTATAGCAAAACTAGCATTAAACAAAGAAGTAAGATGGTTATTTGGAAAGCAGCCTGAAGTAAATAAAGGGATTGATATAGAAGAAATTCAGAATATAGATGAAAAGGATTTTAAGAAATTAATTAAAGAGTCAGAAGCTGAAAAGGACTACCGATCTGCTATTAAATACTATTATTTTTTCTTGCTAAAGAAAATGGATATAGCAGAAAAGATAAGATATGACTCTCAAAAAACGACTCATGATTATAGTTTAGAGTTGGAAGGAACCGACTCTTATAAGCTATTTAGTAAGGCTGCGTATTATTATACTTATATATGGTATGGAGAATTTGAAATTGATGCTAATGAATATCAAACGGCTTCTTCTTCATTTGTTGAATTATTAAAACAGTTTAACAATGAGTAAGAAAAATATTATCATAGCTTCATCGATTGCTGTACTTGCCATTTTGTTATTTGTCAATAGAACAAAAAAAGTAGATTGGACACCCACTTATGATGAGACAAAAACGAAACCTTTAGATACTAAAGTGTTTTTTGATCAACTATCTCATTGGTTTCCCAGTCAAGAAATTAATACGCTGTACACTACCTATTATGAATATTCCGTCGATTTGGAAGATTCTTTATACTATGCAAAAAGAAACTATATTAGTGTTAGTGACAATTATGCTATTGATAAACCCTCTTTTGAAGAGTTGTTATATTATGTAGAGCAGGGTAATCAAGCTTTTATAGCGGCACATACTTTCCCTAAGTTTATGCAAGACACATTAGGGTTTGAAACTGATTATAATCCAGTATATCTAAAGGAAAAAGCAAAAGCCTCTTATCTAGAGCACTTAGATGATAGTTTGGTATACACACTAAAAAATCCTTATGGAGAAGCTTTTATAAAAGATACTGTATCTGTTGATAGGCTTGGATATACATTTAATGAGTTCTGTGAAGAGCAATCTAATTTTGTAAGAATTCCATACAAAGAGGGGTTTTTCTATCTACACACAACGCCAGAGTTATTTACAAATTATCAATTGTTAGAGACTAAAAGCAGTTTTTATCATGATAATGTAATCTCATTCTTACCAGAGCATCCAGTGCTTTTTGAAAAGAATATTAAGATAGATCCTAATTTACTAAAAGGGCCTTTGAGTTTTATTTTATCGAAGCCTGCTTTAAAATGGAGTTATTATTTAGCATTGATGGGAATGTTCTTTTTCATGCTTTTTAATGCAAAACGACGACAAAGAGTCATTCCGATCATAGAGCCTTTAAAAAATACTACTACAGAGTTTGTACATACCTTAAGTACATTACATTTAGAATCTGAAGATTACAATGGTATGATTCAAAAGAATATCATTTATTTTTTAGAATTTGTGAGGAGGAGATATCATTTGCCTACAGACAAATTAAATGACGATTTTATTAAAAAATTAGCTCAGCGTTCCGGGAAACCGCAAGAGCAGATTGAGCAATTGATTTCAAAAATTTTAAAAATGCGATCACATAAGTTTAGTACCCCTGATCCATTAAAACAATTAAATAAAGCATTAGAAGATTTCTATACAACAACATAAATTTCGAATTATGGAAAACGAAATACAATTTAATAGTCGACTAGACCTTACGGAACTTCAAGAAAGTGTACAGCAAATAAAGGCAGAACTTTCTAAAGTGATTGTTGGGCAAAAACATTTAGTAAACTTAATCTTGACAGCTCTGTTTGCCGAAGGACATGTATTATTAGAAGGAGCTCCTGGAGTTGCTAAAACAATTACTGCTAAATTGTTGGCTAAGACATTAGAAATTGATTTCAGTAGAATTCAGTTTACCCCAGATTTAATGCCTTCGGATGTATTAGGTACTTCGATTTTTAACTTGAAAAATTCGGAATTTGAATTCAAAAAAGGCCCTATTTTTTCGAATATAGTATTGGCCGATGAGATCAATCGAGCACCAGCTAAAACGCAAGCGGCTTTATTCGAGGTCATGGAAGAACGCCAAGTAACGATGGATGGTAATAAATATAAGCTAGAAGCGCCATATATCATTATTGCAACTCAAAACCCAATAGAGCAGGAGGGAACTTATAGATTGCCAGAAGCACAATTGGATCGTTTTTTATTTAAGATTACTATTGACTACCCTAATTTGGATGAGGAAATTGAGATCATTACACGTGAGCATCAGTTAACAATGCCAAAGTTAGATCAAGTAGTTACGGCTTTAAGTAAAGAGAAGATTATAGCATATCAAGGATTGATCAGTAAAATCATTGTTGAACCGCATTTGATCAATTATATAGCTTCGATTACACTAAATACTCGTAACAATCCATTTTTGTACTTAGGAGCATCACCAAGGGCTTCAATCGCATTATTGAAAGCTAGTAAGGCTTTTGCGGCGATTAATGGTCGAGATTTTGTAACTCCAGAAGATATAAAACAAATAGCTGTCCCTGTGTTACAACATAGAGTTATCATAACTCCTGAACGTGAAATGGAAGGGATTACAACAACACAAGTAATTACAGATATTCTACAAACAGTAGAGATACCAAAGTAGAGCATTGAAGAAACTTTACATATTCAAGCTATAGTACTTACGCGTATTTAAAATAATAAAAATTAAAAAAGCCAAATGGCAACAGAGCAATCCATAGAACGAGGTTTTAAAGCGACTAGATTAGGCCGTTTTTATAAAGATCTATTTTTAGACAATCGTTTTTTTTACGGGATATTCTCTATTGCTGTAATGTTTGTATTTGGATTTATTTTCCCAACTCTTTTTCCAATTATTAAAGGGCTATTTTTTGTTTTTATGGCTTTTGTTATTATAGATGTTATTTTACTTTTTAATGGAAATAATTCGGTATCAGTAGTACGTGTTTTACCCGAAAAATTTTCAAATAATGATGCCAATGCCATTACACTAAAGCTAGATAATCGATATAATATAGATACGCAAGTCACTATTATAGACGAGTTACCAGAACAATTTCAAGAAAGAGATTTTAATATACAGCAGTCATTAAAATCAAACGAAAAAAAAGAATTACAGTACAACGTAACTCCTAATGAAAGAGGTGAGTATCATTTTGGAGCTACGCATTTATATGTGACAAGTAAGTTAGGTCTAGCCATGCGTCGATTTACGTTTAACGATGCACAAATGGTAAAGACGTACCCCAGTTTTTTACAATTAAAAAAGTTTGAATTAATCTCATTCAATTCATCAATTCTTGAATTCGGAATCAAAAAGATTAGAAAGATTGGAAATTCTTTTGAATTCGAACAAATTAAAGACTATGTCCAAGGGGATAATATAAAAGACATCAATTGGAAGGCAACTGCTAAGAGAAACCAATTGATGGTGAATCAATTTCAAGATGAGAAATCGCAACAAGTATATTCGATTATAGATAAGGGCAGGGTAATGAAAATGCCATTTGAGGAGCTAAGTCTATTGGATTATGCTATTAATGCATCTTTAGTTATCAGTAGTGTGGTATTGCGAAAATCGGATAAAGCAGGTTTGTTTTCATTTTCTAGAAAGCCCGAGAATTACGTAGCTGCCGAACGTAGAAATTCTCAAATGAATCTTATTTTAGAATCATTGTATAATGTAAACACCAATTTTGAAGAGTCTGATTTTGGAGCTCTTTTTAGTATGGTGAAACGAAAAATAACGCATCGTAGTTTATTGTTGCTTTATACTAATTTTGAGAGTCTAGATGCTGTGCACAGGCAAATGAATTATTTACGAGCCATTAATAGAAGTCACCTTTTAGTTGTTATTTTCTTTAAAAATACCGAGCTCGAAAAAATGCGTCATCAAAAAGCAGATACCACTCAAGAGGTTTTTGATAAGACAATAGCCGAAAAGTTTAGTTACGATAAGCGCTTAATTGTAGCCGAACTTAATAAATACGGTATACAAACCATTCTTACCGAACCTAAAAACCTAACTGTAGATACGATCAATAAGTATTTAGAAATTAAAGCTAAAGGGATGTTGTAGGTTTTCTTTCTTAAACTCATTTGACTAGATAAGGTGCTCATTCTATATTTAGTATATTTTTCATTTATAAAGTTTTAAGCTATAAATATTGAGCCTTAGGCCGAATTAAATAAATTGTCAGTACCTTAATACTTACAGTTGGAAGTAAACTTTAGGAAGTAATAAAACTATAAGACTTTTAGCTTTTCGAGCTTTACTTTTTTAAGTTTGGTAACTGTGTGCAAATTGAAGTTGATTAAAACGCATACTAATGAGTAAAATAATAAATATAGAACCGCTAGGTTTTCCTTGGAAGACCCAAGATCCCTTTTTGTTTTGTGCTTATCATAGAGACGAATACCCAAAAGGGAATGCTGCTATGGGGGTCGATATAGAACATTTGAGAGGTCGAAATATAGGGCAAAATTTTACATTGAAGGATGGCTGGCGTATGTACCATGGGAAAAGTATCCCAGGATTTCCATATCATCCTCATCGAGGTTTTGAGACCATTACGATTAATAAAGAGGGAGTTGTCGATCATTCAGATTCTCTTGGAGCAGCAGGACGCTTTATGGGAGGTGATGTACAATGGATGACTGCGGGGAAAGGACTACAACATTCAGAAATGTTTCCTTTAATTCATGAAGACAAAGGCAATCCTTTAGAGATTTTTCAGATTTGGTTGAACCTTCCTAAAGTTTCAAAAATGGTACCTCCTCATTTCAAAATGTTATGGAAGGAAAATATTCCGATCCTTAATTTAAAAGATGAAAAAGACCACACGACTACCATTCAAATTGTAGCAGGAAGTATCGAGGGGAATAAGGCATTGGCTCCTACACCAGATTCTTGGGCTGCAAATCCTAACAATGCCGTAGGGATCTATACCGTAAAGATGGAAGCTGGTGCTCAATGGACATTGCCCAAAACAGCAATAGGCAGTAGTCGTTCGCTATTTTATTATAATGGAACAACAATTACCATAGATGATGTTAATATCCATGCAGATCATTTGATTGAATTAAAGGCCGATGAAGATATTGAGATACAAAATGGAGCTGCTAGCTCTTATTTTTTAATTCTAGAAGGGAAACCAACAAACGAACCCGTCGTAAAACATGGCCCTTTTGTGATGAATACCGAACAAGAAATACGTGATGCTATGAGGGAATATGGGAAAACTCAATTTGGTGGATGGCCTTGGGCTGAAGTAGAGGTAGTACATCCAAAAGAAAAAGGGCGTTTTGCGCTGCATAGTGATGGAAGAGAAGAATTAAAATAATTCCTATTTTTAAAACAGCAAGTAAATCAATTGAAAGCAATGAGTTTAGCACAAGCTATAAAAACAGAAATCGAAGGTACTACTGAAAACTATAGGGCAGAAGCACTGTTGGCTGAGCTATTTAAGAATACTTATTTGAATTTCGATGATTTTATGATTGCTTTCGAAAGCACTTTTCATAGAGCTTACAGCAATGATATACTTAAGGTCTCTACTTTAGAAACAGCCACTAAAAAGAAGCTGTTAAAATTAGCAGTATCTAGGAATGGAATCTATGATCGATTACCCGAAGGCTTATTTCATAAAGATATTCCCTTAGAAGAAAACACTACGTATTCACAAATAAAACAACAGCAAAAGGAGGAAGAGTCTTCGGCAAGATCCCTTTTTGCACCGATTGAAAATGAATTGTTTTTTCAACGTATTCGCTTGGAGCAGCAGAAAGCATCAATTTTAGAAGATTTCGATAACCTAGATGACGATTTTTTAATTAACCTATGGCGTATCGATACATCAATACCTAGAAAATATGCACTTAAGTTTATAAAATTACTTCCACACGCACACAAAATAGTGGGGAATCTAGGTTTTACTTTTAAGTGTTTAGAGCTTGTTTTAGATACTAAAGTAAAGTATACCAAACGATTTAAGAAACAGATGCTGGGCAATGAAGTAAAAAAAGAACATAGACTAGGGCTTGATTTTACATTGCATCAAGATGAAATTACCATAGGGCAACCGGTCTTGGAAGTACAACTTATTCCTGAAAATAAACTGGATATAAAAAATTATATAGGCAAGAAAAGTTTGAAACAGATTGCCGAAGTTTTCCTAAGCTATTTTATTCCGATGGATTATGAGATTGAGATAAAAATTACTTATTCGGGGAATGATACTTTTATTTTGGATAAAACTGTAGGAAGTTTCTTAGGGGTAGATACCATTTGCAAGGAATAAGAAAACGACACAACTATTTTTATGAGCTTTACAACGATTCACCTATAAGAATTGAAAAAAAGTAATAAAAAAACCAATACATTGCATAGTACATGATACAATATCAAACAATTATACTATGTCTTTTTACGCAAAACTAGTTATTGAAAAAGAAGAAATGAATGTGCTTGATTGTTCTTTCGAATTTACTCAAGAAGCTGATTACAATGGGCGCCCTTCAGAAAAGCCTAGAGGCGGGAAAATCGAAGTACTTATCGAAGCCACAGCTAAAACACATTTTTTAGAATGGATGATCTCTTCGGATATGACCAAAAACGGATCGCTTAATTTTTACAAGCGAGAAAGCATGTCTAATTTAAAAAAGGTCGAATTTAAAGGGGCGTATTGTTTGCATTATAAAGAGCATTTTAATTCAGAAAGTGCACAGCCATTACAAATAAAATTAGTCCTTTCAGCACGTGAGATTACGATTAGAGGTACCGAATTTGTTAATAATTGGCCTACTAAAGAATATGCTTAGCAATACATAAGAATTGATGTCAATCCCCTACAAATTGAGTCAATTTTTATGTGAATGAGTTTAAATATAATTTCCCCAACCTACCCTTACCTATAAATGTTTTCATCATTTTGAATTTATTTATATGGCTGCAAATACTAATGTGCAAATATATATCGGTAACGAATCGATATCATCCTTTAAAAGCTTTACCCTAGATCAAGAAATTGATAAGCATCATAGCTTTGAACTCGTTTGTAGAAGAGATGTTTTAGAACATTCATCTTCTAGTATTACCGAATCGAGTATCAATTTTCTAGGAGAAATATTCTTATTAAAAATACGTCCCGAAAACAGTTATTCGGAAAATGAAACCTTAGACTTTAAAGGCGTAGTTACGTCTGTAAATACCGTAAAGGGGTTTCAGCATAAAGGAGGAGATTTAGTATATATATTAGGAAAGAGTTCTAGTATTATAGCTGATGATGGGCCTCACTATGCTTCTCATCAAGAGATCGGGCTTTCGGAAATCATAGAGAAAACATTTCGCGGATATAATAAAGCAGCCTTACAATTAGCAATTCACCCTAAAAAGACAACACCTATACATTATAGCGTACAGCAAGAAGAAAGTTCGTTTGAGTATGCGAGTCGATTAGCAGCTCAATATGGTGAATGGTTCTACTACAATGGTACGCAACTCGTTTTTGGAAAACCCGAACAAAAAGAAGCGATAACCCTTCTTTATGGGTTTGATTTATTGGAGTTTTCGATGAATATGAATACGATTCCGAATAGCTTTAAGTTTTTTACGAATGACTATTTGAATGATACTTTTCATGAAGTTGAAACCAAAAAATTACAATCGAATGCCAATGGATATGCCTCGCGTATTCATGAAAAAAGCAACCAATTATTTTATAAGGAAACACAGGTTTTTGTAAGTGCTTATGATGATCCTCAAATGAAGCATCGTATTGATGAACAGGTAAAGCAACAAAAAACGGCAAATGAAATCAATCAGATAAAAGTAACGGGAAAAAGTAGTAATCCAGGCTTGCATATCGGTAGTATTGTACAAATTAAAGAAGGAAATACGTCTCATGGTAGTTACCGTATTACCAAGCTGATACAAAACTGTAATGAAAATGGCCGTTACGAAAATAGTTTTGAAGGAGTCACCGCAGCCATTGATGCTTACCCTAAAACTTCATTAAAAGCATTCCCGAAAAGCAAATCCCAGACTGCGGTAGTCGTAGATAATGTAGATCCAAAAGGAATGGGGCGTGTTAAAATACAATACGCTTGGCAAAAAGCTACAGGGCAAACGTCTCCATGGATTCGTCAATCGAGTTTGGCAGGAGGTCCAGGGCAAGGGATGTACTTTGTACCAGAAAAAGGCGATGAGGTTATTGTAGGCTTCGAAGGAGGAAATGCAGAATCTCCTATAGTACAAGGGAGTGTTACTAATGCTTCTTCGGTTCCAGAAAGTTTTAAAAGCAGTAACAACCACCTAAAGGCTATTAAAACGAGAAGTGGCAATCAAGTAACCTTAAATGATGCTGATGGGAGTGTTACCATAGCAGACCCAAGTGGAAATACCATTGTGATGGGTGGTAATGGAGAAATCACGATCAACGCTCCTAATAAGATTACCTTTTCTTCAACTGATATTAATATCGAGGCAAGTAATAATTTGAGTATGAATGCAGGGACGGATGTTGCTACTAGTGCAGGAGCAAATATGTCTTCTCAAGCAGGGGCGAATATAAGTGCTAATGCGGGTGCAAATATGAGTTTGGGTGCGGGGAATAGTTTTAGTGCCAATGGAACTTCAAAAGCCTCCTTAAATGGAAAAACGACTTCAATTAGCGGGAAAAGAGTTTCTCTAACAGCTTCCGTGATGGCGAATATACAAGCCGGGGTAGCTATGTCTTTAGCGTCATTAGGTATAGGTATTGTAGCTGGAGCTACAGCTAAATTTTTTGGTGGAAATGTGAAGGTAAAAGGAGGGAATGTTGAGATCAACTAATAAAAAGGCATTATGGAAGTCATAGAAAAACAAAGCATTTCACTACCTAAAACTCCTGAATTACTTCATTACGATATAGAAATAGCGGAAGAGGTGATTATTGGAGGTAACAGTAGCAGTCAACTTTTTTTATATAGGACAATTAAAGAACTAATTAAGGTTGATGAGACTGGCTATTTATATAGCATAAAAGTAGTGGAAGATACCTACACGAATAGTAATCCAAATATCAAACAAGTAGAGGAACTTTCTATAATACATCATAATCTAATTTTATATACGAATGTCTATGGACAAATAATAGATGTCGTAAACAGCACTTCTATTAGACAAGAGTGGGACGAGGTAATGGACAAATTAATCTCAAAATATAAAAAAGACCTTAGTGCAGAAAAAGCTATTCTTAATATAAAAAAGGTACTATCTGAAAAGGGGAGCTTTTTAGAATATATTAAAACTCAATATTTGGTAAGGGCTTTATTTCCTGATGTATATCGACTGGAGATAGGAAAACAAAACATTTATAATTGTAAAGATAGAGAACCTATGACTAGTATTGAAATGCCTATACAAATGACAGGAACAATAACTTTAGATAGAAATAGTGATACATTTAAAATACTTCAAATTGGAAAATTAAATGAAGAAAATTTTGAAGGGCAACCGATCAAAAAAGTATTAAGGGAAATGTATGGACTCCCTCATATGTCTATTGAAATCAATTTAAATGTTTTTGAGACCTGTGAGTTAAATTCTTCTTTTTTGATGTTGGAAAAAATAAACTGTCAGGAGATTCAAATAGGACCTGAGTACCTCATTAGACATGTCATAAAGACTAATATTTTAAAAGAATAGCTATGAGTGCTTTAGAATATGTGCCAGAAGGTACCTCGCTGAAATGTAGCAATGCTGTTTCTTGTATTCCTGCAGAAATCAAAGTCACTAACAACAAGAATGTAAAGCTTTATGGGGAAAAAATGGCTTCAGTGGCCGATATGGCTCCAGAAGTAAATATTCCATGTTTTGGGCAATGTAAAAATGGATTTAAAGCATGTGTACCAGCTCCTTCGAAATGGGAGAACGTATCCTCATTAACTACTGTCTCTGGTAGTAACTATTTATTAAGTGATAGTTTTTTAATGTGTGGTCAGGGAGGAAAAATTGAGATAGATTTACAGGTGACTTTTACTAAGGGAGAGGATGGTACGTTGTTAGATAATGATACAGATTCGAACCAAATAATTCCTAGTAAGACAAATTCTCAAACTGGAGAGAATTCAAGTGCAAAAGATTCAGATAATAGTACTGCTAAGTCAGATGGACGCGTCCCTAGTTTGCTTCAAACAGCTATAAATAAAACAGATGAAAAAGGGTTTAGGTATTTAGTTGATAGTGAGTCACGTGAAGATATAGCAAAAAATGAAGATCATATTCGTGAAAGTAACGACCGAACTTTTTCAGATATAGGTTTACAATGTTTACTGGAAAACCCCACACACCTAGTGCCTGGGATTGATTTTATGAGGGGATGTTTTCCTCCCCCTAAAGTAGTTGATGGTCTTATTGCTATTCCTAGAGATTTTATCATCGCGAGAGGACAAGATATTGTTGCTTCGGGTACTGTAGATATTTACGATTTGGCAGTGACAATTAAAGATATAGGTGTTTTAGGGTTTGAAAAAGCAGGAGAAGCTTGGGATGCTACGCCAGAAGTTTTTGAGACATTATCCAATGCCAGTTATGAGGATTACAAAGAAATGGGGGGTGCCATGTTGGATAATTTGAAAAATCTACCAGATAAAGTTGGTAGTAGCATAGGAGATGCAGTTTCAGGTTGGTTTAGTAGTAAAAAAGATGATGTGAAAAATGCTTGGGGATCTACTAAAGATTTTATTGCAGATCCATCTGCTCTAAACGGTTCGAAGCTTTCTACAAACATTAGTAAAATAATTCCTGAAGGTTTAAAAAGACCCGTTAAGACAATTAACGATATAATTGATCCTAAAAAAGGGAAAGCTGCATCAGTTGATGAAGAACTAGCAAGGAAAAAAAAGAAAGAAGAGGAAGAAAGAAAAGCAGAAGAGGAAGCAAAGAAGAAAGCACAAGAAGGAACAACTGATCAAACAAGAGATGCAACTGGCCAAGCTCTGGGTGACCCTGTAGATGTAGTTACAGGTACGGTAATCAATGATTATATAGATTTTGAAATTCCTGGTATTATACCAATACAATGGAAACGGAATTGGTATTCGGATTCCAAATATCAAGGACCTTTAGGATACGGATGTCATCATAGTTACGACATACAGCTACAGCAACTATCCAAAAATTTATTATTAACACTTCCGGATGGTAGAGCAGCGTTTTTTAAAACATTACATAAGGAGTGCACAAAGACTTATAACCGTTCAGAAAAATTATCACTAACGCTATTAGAAAATAATAATTATGAATTGTTCGATCATAAAAAGCAGCTTACTTATGTTTTGGAATATAGATCAGGAGTGTATCGCCCAGTTAAATTGTTTAATACAGATGGTGTAGCAGTTCATTTCCAATATATCAATTCGCGACTGCATAGAATAGTAGATACTGCGGGACGAATTATAAAAATAGATTCAGACAAAAGCGACCGAATTACTAGGATTACACTGCATCATAAATCAAAGGAGAAATTATTGGTAGCATATGATTATAATGAAGTAGGAGATATGATCGCTATGACTGATGCGCTGGGGCAGTCTACTATAGCAGTGTATAAAAATCATTTAATGATATCTAAAACGGATCGAAACGGACAAACCTATTATTGGGAATACGATGGTTTTAGGACAGGAGCAAAATGTATTCATACCTGGGGAGACGGAGGTGTGTTAGACTATACCATAGAATATGGTTCTGAGTATAATAGAGTAACAGATTCATTAGGGCATCAATCTCTGTATTATTACGAGGGTAATATCGCAACTAAAATTGTAGATCCTCTTGGGGGAATAATAACCAAGGTATATAATGAAGATCAAAATCTTGTAATGCTTACAGATGAAGAAGGCTACAAAACTCATTACGATTATGATAATGAGGGAAACATGATTGAGATCAAATCTTCTGATAATGCAGTCACAAACTATGCCTACGATAACAAAGGGCGTTTACAATTATTAACCCGCCCAGAAGGAGGTACTTATGTGAGATCTTATAAAAATGATCGACTAGATTGTGTTATTCATCCGGACGGAATGATGACAACCTTTGAATACAATGACAAAGGGTTAATTTCAGCTGTATTTGATAATCAGGATAACAAGACTTCTTTAATTTATGATGAAGATCATAACCTCATAAAAATGATGCTTCCAAACGGAGCAATTTCCTCATGGGAATATGACGAATGGGGACAGTGTATAGCTGCCATTAATCCAGAACAACACAAACAACAATTTCATTACGATATTTTGGGAAGGGTAACACAAGTGAAATTGCCCGATAATAACGAAGTGAAACTAAAATACAATGGCTACGAACAAGTAGTTGAAGCCATTGATAAACATCGACATATAAAATTTGAATATACTCCGATAGGTAGCCTGAAAACAAGGGAAGAAAACGGCAAGAAGTTATTTTTTCAATATAATAAAGAGGATCAACTGACAGGTGTGATTAACCGAAAAGGCGAATCTTATAGGTTTACTAGAGATGCTAAAGGTAATATTGTCAAAGAGCAGGGCTATGATGATATTACACGGCATTTTAATAGAGATAAGGCAGGAAAAGTATTTAGGATAGAGCGCCCTAATGATAAACATAGTATTTACGAATACGATACTGGTGGCCGTATTTCCCGAATAGAACATTATGATGGTACCTGGGCAACCTATAATTATAATAAAGATGGTTTATTAATAGAGGCTGTTAATCCAAATAGTAACATACAATTAACCAGAGATGCAGCAGGGAGGATAGTCTCGGAAAATCAGGATGGACATACGGTAAGGAGTGAATATGGAGATTTAGGAGTCCGTACCAGTATTAAAAGTAGTTTAGGGGCAGATATTCAGTTTGAACATTCTGCTGTAGGAGAGGGTACTAAAACAATGGCCAAGATTGGAGAAAGTAAACCTTGGGAAGCCAGCTATAAATACAATAGTCTAGGGATGGAAACCGAGCGTGTGCTTTCAGGAGGAGTTACAGCATCATGGCGTTACGATACAGCTGGTAGACCCTTACAACAGGAAGTAAATAATAGAAAAGGGGTACAAAGAAATCTATCCTATAATTGGGATGTCAATAATAAACTGCAAAAAATTACGGATAATCTAACAAGAGGGATTACTAGTTTTACCTATGATGATTTTAATAATTTGGCTTCAGCACAATATGAAGATGGTAGTTACGACTATAAACTCCCAGATGAAGTAGGTAATTTATACCGAACCAAAGCTAAGAATGATCGTAAATACGGAAAAAGCGGAAAACTGTTAAAATCCGGGAGTAATACTTATCATTACGATGGAGAAGGGAATTTAATAGAAAAACATACCTCAAAAGGTACCTGGAAATACCAATGGGAAGCAGGAGGGATGTTGCAAAGCGTTATCAAACCAAATAAAACAACGGTCTCTTTTGAATATGATGCGCTAGGAAGAAGAACTACTAAAATAGTAAAGTCTTTTACTGTAAAAAGAAACAATTCCCTCCTAGAAGAGGGGCAGGGAGGTGTAATCACTCGTTTTATATGGGACGGAAACGTACCACTCCATGAATGGCAATACCCCCTACAAAATCGACCTAAAAGTATTGTAGATGATTCGGGGAATCTGACCAAGGATACTAAAGAGCAGATAGAAAATTTGATTACTTGGATATTTGATCAAGGTACTTTTAAACCAGCGGCTAAAATAACTAAAGATGATACCTATTCTATCATTACAGATCACTTAGGAACTCCGGTAGAACTGTATAATAGCCAAGGTGAAAAAACATGGAAAGTGGTTTATGATATATATGGAAAAGTACGTAACCTTGTTACAGGTGATATAGGAGATTGTCCTTTTAGATATCAGGGGCAGTACGAAGATGTTGAAACAGGATTGTATTATAACAGATTTAGATATTATAACTCGGAAGAGGGCATTTATATATCTCAAGACCCAATTCGCTTAAAAGGGAATAATCCTAATATTTATGCCTATACCCATGATAGTAATACTTGGGTTGATGTTTTTGGGTTAGATGAAGGAACTCCTGAAATAAGAGACTCAGATTTATCAGGAGGTCCTCATGCTCCAGATACATCTGAGGAGGTAACTTTGTCTAGAGCTGGCAGAATACAAGAAGGTGGTAAAAGAAAGCCTCAAGGAAAATGGGAATCTGAAGAAGCTATTGTAAAAGCTGCTAAAAAGTATGACTTTGAAAAAGGGGGTATACAAGTTGTAGACATTGATCCTGGAGATGGAGTTGTTTTTCATAATGGAGTTGGTATATATCCAGAAAATTTGGAAGAACCAACTTACTTTAAAAACCCCGCAGGTAAGGCAATAATTATACCTAAAGATGATGGATTACATCTTTTTCCAATAGATCAAACTCATAGACAATATGGAGGAAATTAAAAAATTATGATTTATGAAAAAAATTTATGACCCAGATCCAGAAGATGTCATTGAATGGGCTAAAAGTGAATTAGATGAATGGCCTGCTTCAGATTGGGATTATTATGTTATGAATGGAAAAAATGATAATCTCGTTTTTGAATTAGCGGACAATAAAAAACATGCAAAATTTTATTTTTTTTTACATTCTCTATACTATTTAGTAGGAGACTATTTTAATGAAAAAAATAAAAACTTAAAAAAAGAAGAAAGGATTAATAACTTGCTAGCCAAAGTTAATGAACTAAGCTCTACGCACATTAAAGAATGGATGATGAATACACAGGATCTATTTAATGGAAAACTTAATTTTGATCCAGAGTTTTGGTTAAACTATATGTTTTATGATGATATTAAAAAATTAAAGAATAAAAAAATAGATTCCCGCTCCCGATAGTATCTTGATAGTGGTAAGGCAACTGATAAAACACACAAGTTCCTTTAACCAGTTTTAGCTTGTGCTTAAAAAGTGAAAAATTATAATGTATTTGTATTCTTTTACGGAGTATAATTATTCAATTGGTGATTGTAATCAATACATTAATAATAGAAAATAGCATAGAAAAACAATGAAAACCTATTATAACGACCCTATACAACAGGTGCAATTTGAAAATAAAGACTTCAATAAAGATGAGGTGATTGCTTATTTTCAAAAGTTGTCCTTCGATAAGGAGTCGTTCTTAGGTTTACTAGATACATATGATGAGGTCATTATTTTTTATCCCAAGGCAAAGGATCAATGGTTAGTAGATCATCTGGTAGTCCCTAGTACATTACATCGACAATGTTATGCATCGACAGCTGAATGTTTAGTATTTATTGAAAAATTATATAGAGAAGAAGACATTCATCGTTTAAAAGGCTTCGAAGAAGTCCCAGTACAAGAATTCACCTTAGACGAAATGCTTCAGTTTAAAAAAGAAGATGAAGCATTACTAAGAGAAGAAGATATTTCTTTTATTGAGGAAGAGGAGATAAACTCAAAAAAAGAGGATGTATCTCATACTAGTGTAAAAGCCTTAAATGATGATGAGTCACTATTCCAATTACGCCCTCAAAGAAAGAAGCTGCAAAAAAATAGTTCAATGCTTCGTAACAAGCAACAAACATCAATACAATCTGCAGAACAGATAGAAGAAGAAACAAGTACCATACTTTTAAGACCTAAAAAGAAACCAGCAACGTTAGTCTCACCAGAACCAGAGGAGGTTAATAAGAAAGGAATAAAAGAAAAAGAAGTTCACACGAATAGCGAAGAAGCATTACTTCAACTGAAACCGTCAAATAATAATCAAAGCACCACTAAAAAAGTAGTAGAAGAGAAGCCCCCAACCTTTAGAGCAAAAAAAGAGGGTAGTAGTTCTATGTTGCTTAAGCCAAGGAAGAGACCATTAAAAAAAACAGCCGTAAAGTCAGTTCCCAAAACAATTACTAATAGTGATAAAAACAAGGAAGAAGGTACCTCTAATGACAATAGTTTATTGGAAATTTAAATACAAGCCATAAATAGTTGTTTTAAGAGCAGTTGTAATTATGGAGGTTCATGTTTTTACCTTGTTAAGTAGTTTAAAATGAGTTTGATGTATAGTATTCTTAACTTATAGTTAAGGCGTTAAACGATACAATCTTTTCGTTATCTTAGTTGAACCCAAGCTACTATTACCTAGACCTATAAATGTTTTCATCATTTTGAATTTATTTATATGGCTGCAAATACTAATGTGCAAATATATATCGGTAATGAATCGATATCATCTTTTAAGAGCTTTACCCTAGATCAAGAAATTGACAAGCACCATAGCTTTGAACTCATTTGTAGAAAAGATGTTTTAGAACATTCATCTTCTAGTATTACCGAATCGAGTATCAATTTTCTAGGAGAAATATTCTTGTTAAAAATACGTCCCGAAAACAGTTATTCAGAAAATGAAACCTTAGACTTCAAAGGAGTTGTTACGTCTGTAAATACCGTAAAGGGATTTCAGCATAAAGGAGGGGATTTAGTTCATATATTAGGGAAGAGTTCTAGTATTATAGCTGATGATGGGCCTCACTATGCTTCTCATCAAGAGATCGGACTTTCTGAGATCATTGAAAAGACATTTCGCGGATATAATAAAGCAGCCTTACAATTAGCAATTCATCCTAAAAAGACAACACCTATACATTATAGTGTACAACAAGAAGAAAGCTCGTTTGAGTATGCGAGTCGATTAGCAGCTCAATATGGTGAATGGTTTTACTACAACGGTACGCAACTCGTTTTTGGAAAACCCGAACAAAAAGAAGCCATAACTCTTCTTTATGGTTTCGATTTATTAGAGTTTTCGATGAATATGAATACGATTCCGAATAGCTTTAAGTTTTTTACGAATGACTATTTGAATGATACTTTTCATGAAGTTGAAACCAAAAAATTACAATCGAATGTCAATGGATATGCTTCGCGTATTCATGAAAAAAGCAATCAACTATTTTATAAGGAAACACAGGTTTTTGTAAGTGCTTATGATGATCCTCAAATGAAGCATCGTATTGATGAACAGGTAAAGCAACAAAAAACAGCCAATGAAATCAATCAGATAAAAGTAACAGGGAAAAGTAGTAATCCAGGCTTGCATATCGGTAGTATCGTACAAATTAAAGAAGGAAATACGTCTCATGGTACTTACCGCATTACCAAACTTGTACAAAACTGTAATGAAAATGGCCGTTACGAAAATAGTTTTGAAGGAGTTACCGCAGCTATTGATGCCTATCCCAAAACTTCATTAAAAGCATTTCCAAAGAGTAAATCTCAGACTGCGGTAGTCGTAGATAACGTAGACCCAAAAGGGATGGGGCGAGTTAAAGTGCAATACGCTTGGCAAAAAGCTACAGGGCAGACGTCCCCTTGGATTCGTCAATCTAGTTTGGCAGGAGGGCCAGGGCAAGGAATGTACTTTGTACCAGAAAAAGGGGATGAGGTTATTGTAGGTTTTGAAGGAGGAAATGCAGAATCTCCTATAGTACAGGGGAGTGTTACTAATGCTTCTTCGGTTCCTGAAAGTTTTAAAAGTGATAACAACCACTTAAAAGCTATTAAAACCAGAAGTGGCAATCAGGTTACCTTAAATGATGCTGATGGAAGTGTTACCATAGCAGACCCTAGTGGAAATACGATTGTGATGGGTGGTAATGGAGAAATCACGATCAATGCCCCCAATAAGATTACATTTTCTTCTACAGATATAGTAATGGAAGCCAGTAATGATTGGACGGTTAATGCAGGTAATAATATTAGCTCTAAAGCAGCTACAAATATTAGTGCTAATGCAGGTGTTAATATGAACATGGATGCAGGTGCTAATATTAAAGCTAAGGCCGGAGCCAGTGCTACCGTTAATGGAGATAAAAGCGTTAGTATTTTTGGGAAGAGAGTTGCTATAACAGGGGCTATAATGGCCAATATACAGAGTGGTGCTATGCTTACGGTAATGACTATGGGAATTCTTAATCTAACAGGAGCTGCAAAGAATTTACTCAACGGAAGTAAAGTAACTATTTTAGGAAAACGTGTTGAAATAAACGATTAAGCAATGGCAACAGTTTTTCATGAAAAAGTAAAGGACATAGTTCTTGATAATTATAAGGTATCACGACATTATCAGATGGAGATTTCGACCTTGTTAGTATCCAATGAAGATCAAGTAACCAACGAAATTACAGCAGATGTCACTAAAACATTGCTGAAGAAAGATGATGGAGGTGCTTTTTTTTCTGTAGAAGTTAAGAATAGAAAGCAACCCTATTTAGAAGGAAATGCACTAATTGAGAATGAACTTACAAAATTACAAGAGAAACTAGTAGTATACTGTACCAATCAAGGGGTAATTACTAGCATTGTAAATAGAGGGCAAATTAAAGAAGATTGGCATTTTCAGAAGAAACGAATAAAGAAAGCGTACAAAGGTGAAATAGAGGATATAGACCTTATTTTAGAAGGTACAGATCTATTGTTAGATGATAGAGCGGCCTTATTAAGGTTGATATCCGAATCAGAAATAATGACTTTATTATTTCCACCGATATACAATCAAGAACTTTTGGAAAGAAAGACATTGGATCATGATAAAGTATTCTCTCAGTTTTTTGATGAGTACGATTTGCCTTTGACTATAAAAACAACACTTTTAGATCATAAAGAGGCTGTCAATAATCAAATTATTAGATCGGGAAGCTTAAATAATTATGAATTTGAATTAGCAGAAGTAAAGCGCTTTTTTAGGAGGCTCTATAATGCTCAAGATTTAGCTATAGATATAGACGTCGCTTATGTAGAAACATTCGATTTAGATATTGACGATAATGTATATGCAGGAACCCAAATGATGGGAGTAGAAATAGATCAATTGTATCGTTATAGAAAGATTTCCAAATTTAAAAAAGTGACAAATGTCTAGACAGTTTGTGCCCAGTGGAAGTATGATTACTTGTGATGTTGCTGCGGGAGAAGTAACAGAAATAAAAGGAACAAATTCTACAGTAACTATATACGGAGAGAAATGGTTAACAGCAAAGGATAACGTTCCTAATGTCAATTTCAAACCATTCCCTTCATGTGCTAGTAAGTGTAGACAGTCTTGTGCTGTGATCGAAGGAGAATGGGAAACACCAGCATCTGATAAAATATTAAGCAATGGTAAAAAACTATTGGCAGATGATAGCACCTTAAAATGTAAGATAGGAGGAGAAATAAAATTGGTCATGCAATGTGTAGGCGACATGGCAGACCCTCCGAATACTTTAGATGAGCTAAAAGAATCTCTTAACGGAACCTTTAAAGCAGTAGTGAAAAAGATAGGAGTTTTGCAAGGGGGTATTGCAGGTACTATTGCCAAAACCGTTGGTGATATTGCCGCACCTATTACTAGTTTAATCAATAATGAATCAGTACAAAATGCTCTTAAAACAGGGAAAGATTACCTCGATAAAGCACAAGAATTAAAGAACACAGCTGATGGATATATAGATCATGCAGATTCAAAAACGGAAGAGCTTAGTACGTATATAGAAGAAGAAGTTGGGGGAGCAGAAGCCATTGCTACAGACATCGTCTATGATGTTACCAATGAATTGCAACGAGAGTTAGATGATTTGTTGAATAATGTAGAAGATACAATTAATCAAAATTTAGATGAAATTAAGAATGGAGTTCAAGGCATTAGTGCTGCTGCTACCAACCCATTTGATCCATTATTGAACCTGATTTCCGAAACAAAGAAAGAAGAACAGATTGCTGAAGAAAACCCCGAAAGTGCACTCTTTTCTATCGATCAAGACAATACAGATTCCAGTGTATTTGATCAACATAAAATAGATGCTACTAATCCGCATTCGTATAAACTAGATACGAGCAAATTAGATGATTTAAAGAATACACTTAGTGCTCAAACACAAGAAGTCCGTAATGAATTAAGTGCTGAAATAGCAAAATTAGAAGCACTTATAGAAAAATACAGTCTAAATAATTACTTACAACAAAAAATAGATGAAGAATTAGAAAGACGCATTAAAAAAGCAAAGCAAGAATCTAAAGAATTGCAAACGGATATAGATAGAGCTTCTACTTTATTATCAGGTCTTGGAAATGAGTATAACGCCTTTGTTAAAGGGTTTTCAGACCAATTGATTGCTAAGTTTAATAGTAAAATAGACCCTAAACTGCTAGAAGCTCAAGAAAAGTTAAAAGAAGCGAACAGTAATTTAGCAGTAGCTTCAACAGGCCTTAATGGAGCTAAATTTGTTGCAGGGGGTATGCCAGCAGGATTAGTGGTAACTAAAGCTAAACCTAAAAAGAAAAAAGGAAATAAAGGGGGTGAAAAGGGGAATAAACAAAGCCTAACTCTATCAGCATCTGTAAATGGAGATAATAATGATACTTCGGATAGTTCAAAGGAAATAGGTAAAGTTGTTGTTGAATTTAGACCTAGTTCTAATTATGATGGGAGTTACGGGTTTGATTGGCTTAGAGTTGGAGGAGGAGATCCTCGTATAAACGATCATATTAGTTATGCTAGTATTGTTGGGAAATACCCAAAAAATGAAGGGAGCCTTGGGGAAAAATTAATTAAAGATCAAAGTTTATTCAGTAGCCATATAGAGTCACGATATATTGCAGATTCTATGACTCATCCTATAAATCCAAGTGACAAATATTATATACCAACAATGTCACTTTCTCTAAATGTGCAAGCAACATTGGAGTTAATGGTAACATTTGAAAAACCCACTTTCCCTAATGCAATTACACTAGACTATAACACAAGTGTATTTAATATTAATGCTCCATCAGATAATAATTTAGTACCTCTAATAAATGGAGCAATTACAGAAAATAGTTCACATAAAATTCAACTTGAAATATCATTGTTTTCAATTTTTGATAAAGTAGAATATATTGATGTAAAAGTTGAAGAGGAATTAGTAGGAAGATTAAAAATAACGCCTTATGCTCCAGCCTTTAGTCAAACTGCGGATATTGCTGTAATTCCTGTTCGAGTAAATCTACCTCATACTAGGAGTGGAATTTCCCCTTCAATGAATGCAGGTAAATTAGACCCTAATGCAGTTGGTATCTCCAAAAGAATTTTTGGTCAGTTTTTTACACAATTAAACTTCATACGAGAATCAGCTTTCACTTTAGATTTACGTAATGATGCTATATTCAATAATAGTTATACTCTAGATCTCAATTCTGGAGCATATATAAATTATATTTCTGATACCGATCCTGATGGTATAAGTACTACAGTTTTAGGTAAATCTTTTAATGCATATTTAGATGAATTATCTAGAAAACAAAACCCAGAAAATAATAATAGAATAAAAATATATGTTTTTGATGTTCCGGCAAAACTATATGGTGTTAAGCCTCAGTTAGGTATCAATAGCAATGTTAATATAGATCTAAATGGAATTGCTAGAGAAGCTATTAATAGGGCAGTTTATTTATTTGAATCGAAAGAAAAATATGTTTTGGCTCATGAAATCTTACATACATTAGGGATTACTCATACATTTGATTCTTTAAATAATCCATATGCTTTAGAATTCAAAAAAACACTTAATATCATGGATTATAGTTTTTTTGACCAAAAGAACCCATTATTTACATGGATAAAACAATGGAAAGAAGCAAATCCTAGAATGATTTTTTAAAATTAATTTATCCTATGAAATTTTTTGTAATTGATAGACAAAAAAAAGTAACTAATACTGAAGAAGAAATTAATTATAAGAAGTTTCTAGATATTTTCTATGAATTAGAAACAGAAGAAGGGACTTCAATAAAATTATATGAAAAGACTATAAAAGAATATATTATTCAGTTTTCTTGGGAAAAAGATAACCAATGGAAAGCGGATTACCCTATTCAATTAGGTTTGATACATAAACAGCAATACATGACTTCGGATCAGGCTGTATTATTGGGGTATAAGATGTTTTTCGATGAAGAAATAGAAAACTCCAATGACTTAATCGATGTGCCAGTCCAACATTTCACTCTAGACGAAATGTTGCAATTTAAAAAAGAAGAGCAGATGATGTTAAGAGGAGAAGATCCTTTTGAACATAATGAAGAAGGCACAGAAGCTTCGACGGAAAGTTTAGAGGGTGCAACGCCTTTAGAGAAAAACATTATTGAAAATGAAGAGAAAGGAAATCCTGATGTCATTGTAAGCCCTCCAATGATTAGTTCAAAAACAGAGAGAAATTATCAAGAAAAGAAAGCTACTATAACAGAACAGATAATTGAAGAAGAAACAAGTAAACTACTCTTAAGACCTAAAAAGAAGATAGCCGCCTTAGTTTCATCAGAACCAAAAGAAGCTAGTACGAAGGCAGTAAAAGAAGAAATTCACACGAATAGTGAAGAAGCATTACTTCAACTGAAGCCTCAAAAAGGCGAACAAAAAACACCAAAAGTAGCTTCTCAAAAATCAGCAAACATTTCTGAGAAAAAGGAGAATTCGCCCATGCTGTTAAAGCCAAAAAGAAAGAAAACGGCAACACCAACAAACCAAACTCCAAAGCCTAAGACTCAAGAGAAGAATATAGAAGATACTACTGGAGATGATTTTCTGTTAGAAATTTAAGAAATCTTTATGAAGGAGTTTTTAAAAATTATTCGCTGAAAATCAATAAAAATCTACGAATAACTCAAGCCTGTCTTGTATTCCTACAAAACATGTAAGAAAACAAAATAGTCATTATCTTAGAGCTTATGTGTAAGATAAATACCCTCTAGATGCATACACTTTATTACGATTTTCCCTTAGATGCCAAGAAGCTAATTCAAAATAAAAATATAGCGAAATGTGATATTAAGCAGTCGATTGCAAATCATCTGCATTTAATTATGACTACACATTTTGGAGAATGTCATTTTGATAAAGCTTACGGTTGTGCTTTGTGGAAAGTAGATTTTAATAACCTAGCGAATGATTCAAAATTAATGACGCTATTAGATGAATCTCTTTTTACGAGCCTAAAGAAATACGAACCAAGGTTAGGGAATCTAGAGATTGTAGTTGAAATAGAACAAAAAGACCTTTCAACTGGTTTAATCACGTCTGCCCAAATAAAGAAGCACGTTATTATAACCATTGCAGCGATCGTTAAAAAAACGAACGAGCATATTGAATTTGAAGAGCGTTTTTATATCGCCCCATTGTCGTATTAATTAAGAGAACGGATGTCCTTAGATACTAAAGAAGATATTAAGAATAGAATGCTTCGCAAAGCAGCTGAGCTATGGGGAGTACCTGCGAATGAAATTAAAGAATCGGCAGATCCGTTGATTCATTTATTATTATCTGCTTGTGCTTCTGAAATAGAACAGCTTTCAGGTGAGATCAGTGAGTCCCAAGATCAGATTACGGAACGTTTAATTCAATTATTAACGCCAGATACGGTTTTTGATACCAAACCTGCACATGCGATTGCTTATGCAGATTGTTTAGCTCCTAAAGTCAAAATGGATGCTTCTTATTCGCTGTATGCTAAAAAAGAAATTGAAGATACTCAAGCAGTAGAAAATATTCATTTTTCGCCTACACAGCTTACTAATTTAGTAGCTGCCAAGATTAAGTATATGATTTTGGGGAATAAAGCGTATGAGTTTTTAGACCGAAAGTCAAAGGATATTGTTCAAATTTTTAATGAGAAAGAAAGTGTAAAACCTTCGACCTTATACCTTGCTATAGAGAGTGATTTGGATGAAATCCCTTTAGATCAGATGGCCGTGTATTTCGAATATTTGGGAGTAGAAGAAAAGGAGTTGTTCTATTATCATTTAAAGAATGCGGTTTGGTCTACAGCAGATCATACCATAGAGACCATTCAAGGGTTTCAGCAAGTTCAAGCTAAAAATGAAGTGAATTTAGATGTAGTGTTTGGTGGAACCCCCACTAAAACAAGTACACTTATTAATGAAATTAACGCTTACTATAATAAGTTTTACATCACCTTGCAATCAAAAGATATTCCTCTTGAGGCATCATCATTTCCTGAAATAGAATCGCTTTTAGCAAAAGAAAAAATAGAATTACCCAGTGACTTACGTTGGTTAAAAATCGAATTTCCTACAGTAGTTAGAAATTCAATGCTAAGTAGGTTGTTTTGTACTTTTAATACGTTTCCTGTAGTAAACCGAAAGAAAGAGCATTTTGCATACCAAGTCAAGAAGATGTTTTCGATAATTCCCATTATTTCAGAAGCGTTGTTTTTAGATATAAAAAGTATCCGCAATACGGAAGGGGATACCTACAAATTACAGCATACAAACGCTGAGTTTTCGGAGAAAGGAACCTATGTTTTAAGAAGTAAAAATGTAGCACCTATCGATTCGCAAAATGCAAAAGACTATTTAGTGCGTTTGATTGAATTGCTAAAAAGTGAAAGCGCTGCCTTTTCATTTATGGAGCAAGACTTCTTGTCCGAGAATGTAGAAACCTTGAATCAAACCATATCTAAAATAGAACAAAAATTAAGTGAGGTTTCTATACAGAACAAACACACGAATTACATAAGTATAAAGCCCTACAAAGAAGCAGAAAATATTTTAGTGGAATACTGGACTAGTTCGGGTGTTTTTGCAAATACGATCAAGACAGGAACCCAGCTACAGATATATGAAGGATACGATATCAATCCCAATACTACCTATTTGGTAACGCCCACGTTTGGAGGGCAAAATAAGTTGTCTAGAGAACAATGCCTAAATGCGTATCGAAGTAGCACCTTGTCTCATGGTCGAATCATTACAAAGCAAGATATTATTGCGTTGTGTCATGATTTATATCAAGATAAAATAGAAACCGTAGAGGTAAGGAAAGGAACCTTAAAAGATTATTCCTTCTCAAAAGGATTGGTGCAATGTATGGAAATCATATTGATCCCTTCGGAAAATAATCCGGTCGAAGATTATGAATGGGATTATTTAAATGATAACCTAATGACCATTCTCGGCGAACAGTCTATGAATATTTACCCCTTTAAAATAACATTAAGGACGCAAGCCATAACAAATAACTATAATACTAACTTATTAAGTGTTTAATTAAATGCTTTAAAGATTACCAACATAAGTATGCTAATGAAAAACAACTATTTACATAGAATTAATTGGGTCGATGGAATGAAGGTAAACAAGGATACTTTCATAGCTTTAGAAGATTCAATTATTCAGAATACACAATTGAGTTACGGAAATACATTAACTCCAATTAATTACGGATTTCTTCCTGAGTATTCGAATACACAAGATAAGTCGTTAATGAGTATTTCTATGGATGGTCAGCGGACTTTGGTCATTCATATTCATTATTGTAATGCTGTAACCTTAGGGGGACACCGTATTTTTATTAATGATGAGATCACCCAATTGATGGAACAGTCGGGACAAGTGGCGCAGCATAAATACAAGATTACTTCCAAGGAAAGTGCTTTGTATGTATTATTATCTATAAACCCTTATAAACGAATTCCTATAGGAGAGATAGATCCGAATGAAGAACCAGAAAGACCTCCACACGTTATTCCCGAATATCGTATTTCTGTAGTGTCTGAAGAGGAGTTTTTATCACCTAATATCAAGATGCAACATGTTCCTATTGGTATGATTACTTGGAATAATGGAGAGGCAACGTTAAATGAAGATTTTATTCCTCCATGTACTTCGGTTCAAAGTCATCAAGATTTGGTATATAGCTATACACAAGTAGGCGCTTTTTTCAATAAAATAGAATCGTATGCAATTCAAATTATTCAAAAGATTCTTCAGAAAAAGCAAACCAATGATATTGCTGAAATGGTAAAAACAATGTGCGTTGATACTTTAGCTTATTTAAAATTAGCGATACCAGAGTATAGAACGAAAGACAAGTATGCAGCACCCGTAGAAATATTTACCAAATTAATCTGTTTGGCTAGAGTTATCAAAGGGAGTTTAGATATCTACTTGGGTACAGGAAGAGAAGAATTAATCAATTATTACACTGAATGGAGTTTTGGAACGCAGGGTGCTTTTGAGAATACATTAAATGAAATGATTGATTTTGAATATGTACATCATGATATTAATGGGGCTTTAGATCAAGCAGTAGTATTTATTAACTCGATGATTGCTTTATATAAAAAGTTAAATGAACTGGATTATATAGGGAAGAAAGAAGATTCTCAAATATTTGTAAAAGAAGAAGTGGTTTTAGAAGAGTCTAATAAAAATAGAAATCGATTCATTATCGACTAGCGAGTCAAGTTTATAAGAATTAGCGCATTTTTCATTTAAGGTGAATGCATATTCAGATATAATAAAGAAGGCTCGAGCTTTAGTTAGGATGATGTTATAATGAAGTGAAAAGTATCACTGTAATTATTTCTGAAACTTATAAAAACAGAATAATATGGCAATTAGATATAAAACTAAAGGAGATAAAAAAGTCTATGAGAACGATACTATTAATGCGATACCGGTCAATAAAACGCTTTTCATAAATAAGAGCACTTATGAGGACGTTAATCGACCCGAAATTGCAAAAGTAAATACGATTCAGGACGTTTTTGATTTTTATAGACCAGAGATGACGATCGCTTTAGAAGATCAATCTGGAGTATCAACGAAAGAGACTTTTAGTTTCAACCATATAGAAGATTTCGATAAAGAAGCCCTTGCTAAAAGAAGCCCTTTACTACAATCACAAAAAGTAAACGCCTATTATTATTTGGAAATAGCAAAAGCCATTAATACCATTCCAGCATTAAAAGATGCTATTTCAGACCCTAATTCTAAGTCAGAATTATTAGCGTTAATTAGATCATTAAGAAATCAACTAGACGAATATTAGTATGGAAGATGATTTAATAGATTTAGGGAATTTTAGGTTAAATGAAGAAAGTACCCCATCACCTGAACTTAAAAAGCAGGAAGCTGAGGTATTTGTTAATGGACTAGATGAGCCTGAAGGAGTACAAGAGTTAGAATATGATGAGGTAGAGGAAGAAATAGAAGGGGATTTGTTAGAGATTATAGAAAGTGTAATCCCTCATTTGGAATACCTCAATTATGAACCTCAAAAAAACCATCCTTATAGTGTCAATACTGATTTAAAAGAATCTTTGAAAGCAAAACTAGATGCTTGGGAGCTCTTATTATCAGAAGAAGTAGCAGTAGATGAAACTGTGGCATTGGCGCATCGAGAATATGATAATTTACAAAAGCTATATCAAAGGAATTTAACCTCTATTATTTCGGAAGTAAGTGAGTTAGAATGTGGGTATCATGCAACGGATCTCTTTTTTAAAAATACAGGGCTTTCAAAGGACAATATTTATTTTTTAAATGCTAGTTTAGAACAGCTAACAGATCTGGATAACACTGTTTTTTTTGATGCGGTACAAGAAAACTTAGGGGCGCATTTCGATCGATTAGATTTAAGTGAGAATTATAGTTTACTGGTAATTCCGGGTTATTTGAAATCCAATAGGGTATTAGAAAAATGGTCGAAACTCGCTTATGAAAATAAGCTTTTATTGATCACAGATTTTATGCAGTTGGATAGCTCGCAAGACGTAGTCGAGTTATTCGAAGACGCTAATTTAGCAAGTGCTGACCAGTATAAAGCAAATACAATAATGACTTGTAATTGGCTTTTAGCAAGAGGTAAATATCAAGATCTTGAAAAAAGTGAGCCTTTATATACTTCCTCAGCGGTGGCTTTAGCTGGGCGTATTTATCAAAATTTGATAGCCCAAGCAAGTGCCGGAGCTACTTTTGGAGTATTAAAGGGAATTAAAGGAATTACATTTCCATTAATGAGAAGTGATATTTCTATTATAGAAATAGAAGGATTAATTCCTATTGCCTATGATAATGGTTCTTTTATTGCCTATGCTTCAAAAACACTTTTTAATGGAGGGCATCCAGGGTTAAAAAGTTATAATGTCGTTCGCGTGTTCGATTACCTAACTAAAGTACTTATCGACTTTTTTAACCGTAGGACTTTCGAAAATTTTAATGCCAAAGTTAGAAAAGAGCTTACCCAACAAATTGTCGATTTTTTAGATGAATGCTCGGGGCCTAATAAACTAATAGAAAGTTTTACTATTAAAAGGTTCGAACTCGATCATAAAAACAAAAATTTAATTCATTTAGATTTAAGAATAGAGCCCTTTTTTCCTTCAAAAAACTTTGTGTTGAAAATGGATTTTGATGGCAGTACAAAAAAGTGGGGGACAGGAGTAGAAGCGGCTATTTAAAATAGATATGCAAGTATTGTTTGTCTATAGCGAAAGACAAAACCCTACATTTAGACAATTAAGTTTAAATACTTATTTTTACACGTAACCTACTTATTGTATTTATGAAACATATTATTACTATCTACTTGTGTGTATTTGCTTTTGGAGCTTTCACTGCATCAGCTCAAAACAAGAAAGAACTTTTAGCAAAAATCACAGAGCTTGAAACAAAGCTTAATAAGACAAAACAAGATTTATCTATATCTAAAGAAAAGGAGTCTCTATTAAACCAACGAATAGAAATGACAACCTCGGAAGTTACAGAAGCACGAGAAGAAAGTGCAAAATTGCTAGAGACTATCAATAACTTCTCTTCTGTGTCTCAGCAGCGCGTTCAAAATTTAACGATAAGTTTAGAAACGATAAAACAGAAAGATGCTCAGCTTAAAGTGGTAAACGATGCTCTTGCTAAAGCGGAAGAAGAAAAAATAAAGCAGCTTAATGTTTTTAAGGAAGGCCTAGGCACTGTAGGAAAAGTAGGCTTCCAAAATGGAATCCTTACGATAGTTATACCAAACGCCGACTTGTATAATGATGGTAAAACAACAGCACTTACAGATAAAGGAGTATTATCGATAAAAAAAGTAGGAGACTTGCTTACTAGATATCCCGAATACAGCATTATTATTGAAGGAAATAGTAATGAAATAGATTTCAGTAAGGAAAAAGTATTAAAAGACAACTGGGATTTGAGTGCATTACAAGCTTCTACCATTGCAAGACAATTGGTAACTGAAAGTAAGATTGATCCAAAACGTGTTGAAACATCTGCAAGAAGTCAATACAATACAGAGGCGGTTGAAACAGTTACACGTATTCTGGTAAAAGCTGATCATGCAGCCTTTTTTAATACGATTATGGAAGGTATGAAGGAATAATTTTGCAGATTCAGATTCTAGTTTTGAAATATATATCAAGGGGTTTAACTTTTTAAGTTGAACCCTTTTTGTTTTTGAAGTCATAAAATTACTTTCCAATATTTTTACCCTAAAAATACTCCAACAACTCCTTTTTTCTCGAAGCAGAAATCATCAATTCTTTTCCGTTGGAAAGCGTAATGCTACCGCCTTTTCCTTTTTTGTATTTACTAATCTCATTGACATTCACCATATATGATTTATGAATTCTTGCAAAGGCAAAATCTGCTAAAGCGTCTTCAAAATACTTAAGCGTTTTGCTAATAACTAGCTTTTTATTTGAAAGGAAGATTTCAGTATAATTACCGTCCGCTTTACAGTATAAAATATCTTTTACATTTAATACTTGAAAACCATCTTGATCGGGGAGTGTTATTTTACCTTCAATTTTATGAATCTTAGGTTGTAAAATGCGGTTATCTAAAGCGTTTTCTTTCGATAAAACCTCGGCAACATAGGCAACAGATTTAATTAATTCGTCAATATTAATAGGTTTCATTAAATAGTAAGCAGCATGATTGTTTAGCGCATCCATGGCATACTGATTGTATGCCGTAACAAACACAGTTTCAAACTCACGGTTGGGAACTTTATCTAAAAAATCAAAAGCATTTCCAAAAGGCATTTCAACATCTAAAAACACTAATTGAATCTCATTATGAGTCACTAATTCATAAGCCTCATTAATATTAGAAGCTTCACCTATTAAATAAACCTGTGGGCAATATTTAGCAAGGTAATTCCTTAAGATTTCACGACTATTCGCTTCATCTTCTACAATAATGGCGTTTAACATTAGTTGTCTTTTTTTAGTTTTAAAACTACACAAGTTCCTGTACCATCGTTACTGGCATCAGTGATTGTAACATCTACCTTGTCTTTATACATTTTGTTAAGTACAGAAATTCGTTTTTTAATATTCCCCATTCCTTTAGAACGCTGCTTTTTTTGATGTTGCGTCTTTAAGGCTTGTGACTTTTTACGTCCAATCCCATTATCCTCAATTTTAATAGCAATAGCATCACGACCTATCGCAGTTAAGTCAATATTTAAAAAACCCTTTTCTTCTTTATAACGAAGCCCATGCCATATAGCATTTTCTATATAGGGTTGTAGTAACATGGGAGGGATTTGAAAACTTTCGATATCAATATGTGGATCTATGTGTATGTTATAATCAAATTTATCAGGAAAACGAGAGTGCTCTAATTCTGTATAGAGTTCTAATAACTTTAGTTCTTTAGATAGGGGGATAAAATCTTCTTCAGAATTTTCTAAGACCGAACGCATTAAGGTAGAAAAATCACTTAAAAATCGATTAGCACTACGCTCGTCACTCTTAGCAATAAAGTTGTTTACTGAGTTTAAGGCATTAAAAATAAAATGCGGATTCATCTGAGAACGCAACGATTTTAAGGCTAACAAATTATTGGAAAACTCCTTTTGCTTGTTGCTTTTATAAAAGAAATAGGTAACCAAGCCCATGAGGAATAATCCCAAAATTAGAGAGTAAATAATTAAGCGTTGTCGCTTATTACTTTCTCGTATCAGCTGTTCTTCAGTCTGTGCAAGGTCAGTACGACTAGAGAATAATTGGCGGTCTTTTTCAAGGGTATTAATCTTACTTTGCTTGGTTACAATAAGCTGATTACTGGCGATAGTTTTGTTAACTTCTTGTTCTTTTTTTAAGTATAAAGATTCGGCAACTTCCGTGTAAGACTCATAGGTTGCTAACGATTTTTTATATTCTTGTTGTTCTTTGTAAAGTTCGGCTAGTGCTTTCAAAGCATTTTTTTGAACCACTAAATCATTATCAGCTTTAGCGTCTTCAATACTATTATTTAGGTAAGTAATGGCATTTGCATATGCCTTTTTTGCTTTGTAGGCAGTGGCTATTTTAAGTTTTGTACCCTGTGTAGTGATTCGATTTTTACTGAGTGGTTCTAAATCTGATTTTTTAGTTTCAAGATTATTGATAGAAGTACTTTCATCTCCGGATTCTACAGGAATAGATTTAGCTTCTTCCAGTTTTTTGATAGTCTCCTTTCGTAGCTCTATCTCTTCGTCAAACTGATTGTTTTTATTATAATAATCGGCTACTTTTTCTTCGACAATAATGGCTTTCTTAGGCGTCTCCTTATTCGAGATTTCTAAAGAAGTGTCATAAAATTCTTCGGCACGTTGTAACTGATTTTGTTCTACTAAGACATCACCCACTTTAGTGTTTAAAGTAGATAATTTTGAAGACTTCGTTTTCTTGGCAATCTCAATACTTTTAGTGTAGTACTTTTCAGCTTGTTGATCTAACCCTATAGTTCTGTAGCTGTCTCCAAGCCCTTCATATGCTTCAATTTGTTGAGCTGATGTGCTGTTTCTGTTCTTCAATATTGAAAGAAATACACTTCGAGATTCATTAATATTTTGGTTTAATAATAAGGTCTGCCCTAACAATAATTCTCTGTCAATGGTATAGTTCTCTTTAAGCGCATTTTTGATGTTATCCAGTGCTAAATTATATTGTTCGTGATATTGGTAGGTTTTACTCAGTTCGGTCAACGCTTTGGCTAGCTTTTCCCCTTTTGCTTCTTGTCCTAAAACTTCAATAGATCGAGTAATGTAATCAATACTTTTTTCTAAATCTTTTTTTCTGAAGGCTATGGCCGAACTTAAATACTCGCCATACTTCAGGTCCTTATCAGAAACCTTTTGTTTTGATACCCATTTGCGCTGAACTTTAGTGCTCTCTTTTTTCTGAGCATAGGTAATCGACACTATAAAAAGTAAAAGTATAGCTATGTAATTTCTTTTTAGCATGGTATAAACTTAGCCACTTTATATGGTATATAAAAATGCTTGTTTGTGATAAAATAAGTCCAATTAGCTAATAAATACCCTTTCACACACTCAAAAGTACCATTCACGTACTCAAAAGGCGGCGTGGCTAGTTTCTTGTTTTTTTAGGGATACCTCCGAGGTAGATTTACAGGAGTAAAGGCAAATATTTATTTAAAACATCATCTTATGAAAATTCTAAAATACAGTACTCGAATTATCGTATCGTTATTTTCAATAGCATTCATGTATAGCTGCGACGCTAAGGCAAAAACACCTGATAATAATCCTATTGCGGGTAATGAGAAAGCAACAGCAGCTGTAGCGACAGACGAAGTTAAAATAGCAATTCTGTTAGACGTAAGCGGCAGTATGAATGGTTTGATAGAACAAGCAAAATCACAGCTTTGGGATATTGTAAACAAATTTAGTGGTATAAAATCTAGTGATGAAAGTCAACCAGAATTAAAAATTGCTTTATACGAGTACGGAAGTGCTATGTATGGGTACAAAGGTCATATGCACCAAATACAAGGTTTCACAGGAGATTTGGATGAGATTTCAGGAAAGCTATTTTCGTTACAAACCAGTGGAAGTCAAGAATACTGTGGACAGGTAATTCAAACCTCTTTAGATGATTTAGACTGGGGAGCTAAAGAAAATGGCTTAAAGCTAATTTTTATCGCAGGTAATGAACCTTTTACTCAAGGAAAAGTGAATTATACCGATGCAGTATTGAATTCTAAAAAGAAAGGAATTGTTGTAAATACCATTTTTTGTGGAGACTATAACGAAGGTGTACGCGGGAGTTGGAAATCTGGAGCTCAAGTAGGAGGGGGTGAGTATGTTGCTATTGATCATAATAAAAAGGTAGTACATATCGATACGCCTTACGATGAAGAAATGATGCAACTGAACAAAAAACTAAATAAAACCTATGTTTCTTATGGAAGTAAGGGAAAGGAAAAAATAGCAATGCAGTCCATGCAAGATTTAAATGCCGAAGAAATGGAAGAGGCAGTAGCTATAAAGCGTGTAGAAAGTAAAAGTTCACGTTTATATAAAAATAAGTCTTGGGACTTAGTAGATGCTGCGGATGATGAAGATTTTGAAATCTCAAAAGTCGATAAGTCTAGTTTGCCAGCAGAGATCAAAGATAAATCTACAGAAGAGGTTGAAGCTTATGTAAAGCAAAAAAAGGAAGAACGTGTTAAGATTCAAAAACAAATAAAGGAAATAAGTAAAAAACGCAGGGCATTTATTGACCAAAACCAGAAGGAAGATTCTAAAGGAGAATTAGAAAGCGCTATAAATAAGGCTATAAAAAAACAGGCTGAAGCGAAAAATTATAAGTGGTAGATGAAGTTGTTGTATTAGAAAGAGTGTCACTTATATAGGGGGATTAGGGGTTAGCCGTTTGGCTAGTCCCTAATTATTTTGGTGATAATTGGAAGTACATAAAGGTGTATTAAAGGTATAAGATTCTATTTTTCTAATATAGTTCCTTTGTTCTACGTTGAAATTAGTGCTTTCCAGATTTTGAGGTGTGTAAGAGTTGGAATTTTTTGTTTGTGTTTTTCTGTTAAAAATAATTGACCTTCAAAAGTTCTGTTTTTAGTAGAACTTTTGTAAGTTTACATCTCAAAGCTCTATAAGTTGGATTTAATAAGGAAAGATAAACTTCAAAAATTAAAAAAGAAGAAAAGGAGTAATAAGAAGTTATGTCAAAAGATAGATCAACTTATTGATGATATAGAAAATGCTTTATGGTCTAATCCTGAAGATGTAAAAAATGATAGACCTGACGCAGATTGTGTTCACACCGATGGTTTTTATTTTTTTGATATCGAGATTCATCGAACTATGGTCTTACTTGAGTTTTCAGATGATGAAGCAACAGTCGTTTGGGTAGGTTCTCATGATAACTATGAAACTACCTTTAAAAATAATAAGGATGTCATTGAAAAATGGTTACGCTCTAGGGGGTATATAGATTAATTAGTATTAATTGTAAATTTTTAGGATCATGGAAAAATTTGATTTAGATAATATTCTAAAGATCGTTTCTTTAGATAATGAGTTAGAATTGAATAGAGCAAGTGAGCTTCAATTGAAATTGCGAGTTATGGCAAAAAAGAATCCAGAGCTTAGCATTCAACGGACTCATTTGAGAGAGCTGATAAAAAAATATGAAGCTAATTACTGGGATGATATTAATGAAATTACAGGTAGACAAATTGCCCTTAGTGACATAGCCGAAGAAATTGCTCAAAACGAACGTATTTTTCTTACAGCACGTAAAGAGCTTATACGTAGTGAGCTTAAAAAATTGAATCTTAATCAACAGGATCTTGGAATATTACTAGGGCATACCAAAAGTTATATGTCTGAATTACTTAATGGTGTTCGCACACTTTCTATGATAGATATTATTTCTATACATAAGTTGCTCAATGTAGAGTTGAAGTTTCTTATTCCCACGTTTTTAAACGATGAAAAAAGAGCAATGTTAAACCAAAATTTCAAGAAACTTAAGAGATCAAATTTAACAATTAATAAAAAGGGGTTAGAGCTTGAGGCTATTTAAACTATATGAATGGATTCATAGATGATTTTATTGAAACAACTGGCTATCAAACTTAGAAAATCAGATAGTATTCAATAAGAAGCTTTGTCAATACATCAAAATGCGGATGTTTTTGACAAGAAAGGTAATATATCAGATCGTTACTGTAATTTGAAAAGATTATCTAAAAATAATAGGGCTAGTTAATACCCACTTAACGCCGAGAATCAAGCAGCAGCTATGAGACAAGCGCTTGAATAGCCTTGACGAATATTTCGCGCAGATGAAAGACAGTTATAAATGATTAATTTTTAATACTTAATTTGTACTATTAACAGTTTTATGAAAATTATATTTAGAACAAAAGACGAAAGTAATAAAAGCCAAAGAGAACGTTTTTTAAAACTATCTCCTGCTGAACGAGTTCGTGCTTTTTTAAAGTATGTCTATGTATTCAATACTTCGAAAATATCTGCTAAACCAGTAAAGTAAAGTAGTACATCAGATAATTTTATAATAAAGCTTTAGCTCAATGGATACTTTCTGGTATTTGGGAGGTATTGAAATCCAAATATTATTTTAATAAATATTACACTTGACACCAGATAAGTAAACATTTTATTTCCCAATACAATATCTTTCTATCTCAATGAAATCAATGTTTTCCAGCTTATGAGGTGTACATTAGGTGGGATTTTTTGTTTGTTTTTGTTAATTAGGAGATACAATTATTATAGGTGAAATAGAATATAAAGTTGTTATTGCTCCATTAAGAGAAAAAGATTACACTATGTTCTTAGAAACATATCGTGGCGAAGAATTAGCCGATGAACATGTTAGTTCTTTTTCTGTAGATCAAAAATACAGAGTTAGCGCTTTAAAAGTAATTGGTGGCACCAATATTATAGGCACCACTTTAAAACCAAAGTCTAAATAAACGATCAAATTAAATAGCTAATTTTTAAGATATACGTAAATTATACGTATATTTATCGTACAAAATCAAAGTTATGATCCGTAAAGAATTACACCTCGATCAAAGTACTATTGAAACTTTAGAAAAAGAAGCTAAATTTCAAAATCGTAGTTTAAAAAACTACTTAGAAACTCTTGCTATTGAACAAGCTAAACGTTTAAAACCTCCGTCAAAAGAGTATATGATTATGATGGATGATATGTTAGAACGTTTTGATAATAATATGATAGAGTTTTCACCAATAGAAGAAGTACATAAACGTAATGGAATACCAAATTCAGGAATCTAAAGAGGCAGAAAAGGATTTGGTTATTGCTAAATGTTATTATAAAGGTCTTGGTTTAGAACAAGAATTTATAGATGATTATTTAATACAAATTAATTATCTAAAGGCTAATCCATACCTCTTTCAGATTAGATATAAAAGAATTCGAAAAATTCATTTTGAACGATATAAATATTCCATTCATTTTCTTATTGATAACGATATTGTTTACATATTTAGGATTCTTAGTCATTCACAAGAATACGACAATACATAAAATTAAAGTCTAAATAACCGATGGCATTAATATCTCCTAAAGACATAGATGAAATAGTAGTGATTGTAAATAAAAAACTAATTCAGTAAGTTTTATTCGAAAGAAAAGAAGAGATAAGGAAATTCTTGAATTAACTTTTAAAAGCCATGTCAAAATAATTGATAATCGTTATTACATGTACAATCATATAGTAAACAAAGAAAGTTGAAATAAATAAAAATATGGAGAAATTAGCAAAAGAAATAATTGATGTTCAAATCAGCAAAGAAGCTAATACGATTGTCATAGAGAATGATATTATAGTAAAAACGCTACAGGATAAGAAAATTTTTGTAGATGCTATATTAAACCCTGAGATGCCAAATGAATACCTAAAACAGGCTCAAAAGAATCTAATTCTAGTTCAGCCAAATATCATCGTAGTATCTAAGGTTTTTAAATCTAGTTAATACCCACTTAACGCCGAGAATCAAGCAGCAGCTATGAGACAAGCGCTTGAATAGCCTTGACGAATATTTCGTGTAGATGAAAGACAGTTATAAATGATTAATTTTTAATACTTAATTTGTACTATTAACAGTTTTATGAAAATTATATTTAGAACAAAAGACGAAAGTAATAAAAGCCAAAGAGAACGTTTTTTAAACCTATCTCCAGCTGAACGAGTTCGTACTTTTTTAAAGCATGTCTATATTCAATACCTCGAAAATATCGGCTAAACCAGTAAAGAAAAGTAGTACATCAGATAATTTTATAATAAAGCTTTAGCTCAATGGATACTTTCTGATATTTGGGAGGTATTGAAATCCAAATATTATTTTAATAAATATTACACTTGACACCAGATAAGTAAACATTTTACTTCCCAATACAATATCTTTCTATCCCAATAAAATTAATGTTTCCCAGCTTATGAGGTGTACACTAGGTGAGGTTTTTTGTTTGTTTCTAAACTGTGTATATACTTTTAAAAAATGGATTAAAAATGAAAAGAGTAACTTCGTAGCTTAACTTATTGCCCTTGTTGCTATGGAAAGATTATTACTTGTCTTATTATTAATCTTTAGTTTTAACACGCAGGCACAAACCACCTATACCTATACAGGAACTGGAGATTGGGATACTACTGCCAATTGGTCTCCTTCTTATCCTGGTACTACCATAAATGCAGTAGACACCGTAATTATAAGTAGTAATGCAACCGCTGTTAATAATACAACGATTACTAATTTAGGAACCATAGATATTAGTGGTATTCTAGAAAATCAAACTACGGGTAGTATAACCAATTCTGGTACCGTAACTATTCCTGCGCTAGGAACACTTGCTAATTTTGGTACATTTTCTAGCACCAATGCAACATTTACAAACGCAGGAACTGTAGTAAATAACACCAATGCCAATTTCGAATTTACTGATAACACCCCCATGCATTCGTTTACAAATCAGGCGACTCTTACAAACCACGGTACATTTACATTAGCACTTTCATCTAGCTTTACACATCCAAGCACAGCAATAATAACCAATACAGGTGCATTTAATATTACATTTTTTTCAAACCGTAGCATATTATTTATAAGCCAGGGTACAATTAATAATCATGGAGCGCTGAGTGTTATGAAAAATAGGGGTTTAGTAACCTTTAATAATGAAGGGATGTTACTTAATACAAATGAATTGAATCTTAGACTCTACAGAGGCACAGGACATTTTACTAATGAAGGAATAGCAACGATTGAAGGGATAGTTTTGACTGAAGATGGCTCGATGTCTAATACAGGTACCATAATTACTACAAATATAAGTTCTTGTTTTGATTGCCAAGTGTTTATCAATGAAGGTATCCTAAAAGTTTACGGAGGAGCGAGAGGATATAGGCTAAATAGAAAAATAGTAAATAATAATATCATTGAAATATTACCAGATGGCATAGTCGGTCTTGGAAATAATGATACGTTTATCAATAACGGCACAATATTAAATAGAGGAATACTTAGCTCAATTGCATTTGATGATCCTGTTCTTTCTACCTTGCATAATTCAGAAACTGGTATTATAGATAATAGGGGTACTTTAGTTCTAGATTTATCACTTTTTGACACGCCTTCTACCTTAATCAATGACGGTGCTATTATAAACACAGGTACCTATACTAATAATGGTGTATTAGTGAATAATGGAACAATTACAAATAGCAACGCACTTAACAACGGGGGTTCCATAGCTATTGAGGCTATGGGAACGTTAAGTACTTCTGGTACTACAAGCAACCAATCAACGGGTAGTATAACTAATGCTGGTACAATAACTACGCTAGAATTAGGAACTTTCACGAATGCTGGAACCATCACTATGGATACTACAGGAACGTTAAGTACTTCTGGAACTACAAATAACCAACCCACAGGAAGTATAATTAATGCAGGCACAGTAACTACGCTAGAATCGGGAACCCTTTCAAATGAAGGAGCTATCACGATTAACGCTATGGCAACACTAAGTACTCCTGGCACTACAAATAACCAAGCCACGGGCATCATAAATAATTCTGGTACAGTAACTATTCCTGAGATAGGTACACTTACTAACTTTGGTACTTTTACGAATACCAATGCAACAATTACAAACGCAGGGACTCTAGTAAATAACACCAATGCCAATTTCGAATTTACTGATAACACCTCCATGCATTCGTTTACAAATCAGGCGACTCTTACAAACCACGGTACATTTACATTAGCACTTTCATCTAGCTTTACACATCCAAGCACAGCAATAATAACCAATACAGGTGCATTTAATATTACATTTTTTTCAAACCGTAGCATATTATTTATAAGCCAGGGTACAATTAATAATCATGGAGCGCTGAGTGTTATGAAAAATAGGGGTTTAGTAACCTTTAATAATGAAGGGATGTTACTTAATACAAATGAATTGAATCTTAGACTCTACAGAGGCACAGGACATTTTACTAATCAAGGAATAGCAACGATTGAAGGGATAGATTTGACTGAAGATGGCTCGATGTCTAATACAGGTACCATAATTACTAAAAATATAAGTTCTTGTTTTGATTGCCAGGTGTTTATCAATGAAGGTATCCTAAAAGTTTACGGAGGAGAGACTGGATTTAGGTTCAGTAGAAAAATAGTAAATAATAATATCATTGAAATATTACCAGATGGCATAGCCGGTATGGCAAATGATACGTTTATCAATAACGGTACAATATTAAATAAAGGAACACTTAGCACAATTGCATTTGGTTCTCCTGTTCTTTCTACCCTCCATAATTCAGAAACTGGTGTTATAGATAATAGGGGTACTTTAGTTCTAGATTTATCACTTTTTGACACGCCTTCTACCTTAATCAATGACGGTGCTATTATAAACACAGGTACCTATACTAATAATGGTGTATTAGTGAATAATGGAACGTTTACCAATAATAATATATTTGATAATTCAGGAACATTTAGTAATCTAGGAATACTTTCTGGAAGTAATACAATTCATACCCAAGATTTTACAAATACAGGTACTCTAAGCCCCGGAAATACCACAGCATCCATAGGAACGTATGTACTAAATAACAACTATACACATAACAATGTTGCCATACTCGATATAGAGATAGAAAGCGCAACGGAATTTGATGTTATTGCTGTATCAGGCGTTGCAAATTTAAGTGGTGCTCTAAATGTAAGTTTACCTGCAGGTTTTATACCACAAGAAGGAGATGTATTTACCATACTAACAGCAAATTCAATTTCTGGTACATTTGATACTTTAAACTTACCATCACCTAATGGTCAGATATGGGAAGTTGATTACAACCCTACTAATGTAACAATAAGAGTTCCTTTTATTTGTGACGTTGATGTGACATTTACCGCAACAGAAGGTGTATGTGTGGATAGTGGTATCCAATCGGGGCTTGGTGGAGGTAGTCCTGTGGTAATCGTAGAATCAACCACCGTTACCATAAATATTAGTTATGATGTTTTTGGTTTTGCAAGTTTTGTGGGAGGAAATATTGTATTTGATAGCTCTGGAGCTATGCTATCCACAGACGTTACTGCAGACAATGGAGCCAGTGGTAGTTCTGTCAATTTATTGAATGCAACTGCTTTGGGCGACACCATAACATTAACATTTGATAATGGTCAAACACCAAATATCGTTGCAAATACTGTAATTATAGGAGCTTCAGGAGCTGTAAATTTCATCTCAGGAACTAACTTTACTATTGCTGGAGATCTTCTAGATTTCGTGTCCGGTATAGGGACGGTAACTACAGAGGCAGTAGGTTCTCGTATTTATTCAGGTCCAGGAGTAACAGATGATGGTAACGGAGTCACCTATAGTTTTGATCCTTTAACCGCAGGTATTGGAACGCATACCTTAACCTATACTTATACCGATATTAATAATTGCACAGATAGCGCTAGAGATACTATAGAAGTGTTTGCTATAGATAATAGCGTATCGTTAGTAAATGAAGTGTTAACGGCTAATGAAGTAGGAGCGACATATCAATGGTTTGAATGTCCTAATATTTTACTAACAGACGAAATAAACCAAAGTTTTACACCATCTGCAAGTGGAGATTATAAAATAACGATCACTAAGGGAGGCTGTGTTGTCGAATCAAACTGTATAACAGTTACGTTACCTACATTAGATGTAACTACTTTTGAAGATGCTGCTGAATTTTCTATGTTTCCAAACCCTAGTTCTGAAAACATAAAAATTAAGACATCCGTAGATAGTGACTTTAAGATTATTAATATGTTAGGTTACACAGTAAAAGAATTTAAAGCAGATAAAAGTATTGAAACCACCGTTTTTATAGGAGATTTAACTAGTGGGGTATATTTTGTTATTCCTAGAAATAGTGTAAAAATAGCTTCTCAAAAATTGATTGTGAAAAACTAAAATCATATCTAAAATTAGTGCAATCTTTTCTTGTAAATTATACTTAATAACCTAATCACAATGATTATTCGGCTCAATGAGTAATAGTGATTCTAAGATTAAGTTTAGAATAACAAACAAAAACAAATAAAACCGTATAAAAAACAAGGAAATCTATTTGCCAATACAAAAGCTAGAAAAAATATTCCCAAGCAACTCATCATTGGTGACTTCCCCAGTAATGTTTCCGAGATGATATAAACCTTCACGAAGATCAATGGCCATAAGATCTCCTGAAAGTCCCATTTGCATTCCATGTTGTACTTTTTGGATTTCCTCTAGAGATTTAATCAAAGAATCATAGTGGCGTGAATTGGTAACAATTGTCTCATCATTACGAAGCTGCCCGCTATTGACAAAACTCAATAGTTGATCAGTAAGTTCAGGAATCCCTGTTTTTTCCTTAGCAGATAAAGCTATAAGACTAATATTTTCAACCGTAGAAAGCTCTTTTTTAATATTATCGAGTTGATCCTCTTGAAGCTGATCTACCTTATTCAGAACAATAACCAAAGGCTTTAATGGGTATTTATTTTTAATTTGTTCAACTTCAACCTTAAACTCAGAACTACTGATAACTGATGACTGATAACTGTCAACTAAAAATAAAACGACCTGAGCTTGATTGATCTTTTCAAAGGTCTTTTCGATACCAATAGACTCAATAGTATCCGAAGTTTCTCGAATACCCGCTGTATCGATAAATCGGAAGCGAAGCCCTCCGATACTAATATCATCTTCTATAGTGTCTCTTGTTGTTCCTGCAATGTCCGAGACAATGGCGCGGTCTTCATTCAATAAAGCATTCAGTAGGGTAGATTTACCTGCATTTGGTGCTCCAACAATAGCTACAGGAATCCCTTGTTTAATTACATTACCAATGGCAAAAGAATCAATAAGACGTTTTAGAGTGATTTCAATTTTCCCTAGAAGTTTAATAAACTCTGTACGGTCAGCGAATTCGACATCCTCTTCAGCAAAGTCTAATTCTAATTCTAATAAAGAAGCAAAATTCAGTAATTGATCTCTTAAGAATTTTATTTCATTACTAAAACCACCTCGCATTTGTTGTATGGCAACTTGATGTGCCGCTTCACTATCACTAGCAATTAAATCGGCTACGGCTTCTGCTTGGCTTAAGTCCATTTTTCCATTGAGGAAAGCACGTAAAGTAAATTCTCCAGCTTCTGCTAATCGGCAACCGCGGCGTAATAGTAATTGTAATATTTCTTGCTGAATGTACGAACTCCCATGACAGTTAATCTCTACGACATCCTCACCAGTATAAGAACGAGGGTTTTTAAATAGAGAAATCAATACTTCATCTAGTATCTTTTTCCCGTCAATGATATGCCCAAAATGAATGGTATGCGAATTCTGAGAAAGTATACTTTTTCCACTCTTAGCCTTGAAAAGATTAGCAACTATCTCAAAAGCTTTAGAGCCCGAAACACGAATAATGGCAACAGCCCCTGCTCCCGAAGCAGTAGCCAATGCAGTTATAGTATCATTTTGTTGTACAATCATGCCGCAAAGGTAATATATACGAATAGCTTATTTAAAAAGAAAACCACCCAATAAGGGTGGTTTAGGTATTTATATAATAAAAAATTTAGTGTTCATTCTTACGGAAATCATAATATGCTTCCATGGAATGCTCATGGATATCCAAGCCTTCAATTTCTTCGGCTTCAGGAACTCGTATTCCAGAAATCTTTTTAAGCGCATAGATGATTATGAATGCAGCAATACAGCAAGTTAATCCTATCGCGCCAATTCCTGTTAATTGAGAAACTAATTGATCGAAACCAGCTAGTTTTCCAAAAAGCCCTACGGCTAAGGTTCCCCAAATTCCACAGATCAAGTGTACAGCAATGGCACCAACAGGATCATCCAGTTTCAATTTGTCAATTAAAGCGACCCCTCCAACAATAAGAGCTCCAGCTATACTTCCTACAATTATAGCATCCGAAGGACTCATAACATCAGCACCCGCAGTAATACCCACTAGGCCACCTAAAATCCCATTGAGGAACATTGTTAAGTCATAGTTTTTGTAAGCTAAAGTCGATACCAAAAAGCACGATACTCCACCAGCTGCTGCTGCAAGTGAAGTTGTTACTAATACGAGAGATGTTAGTTCGGGGTCAGCAGATAAAACAGAACCTCCATTGAAGCCAAACCATCCTAGCCAAAGGATTAATACTCCAGCTGCTGCTAATGGGATGTTATGCCCCGGAATTGCATTGGGTTTACCATCTTCATCGAACTTTCCAATTCGAGCTCCTAATAAAGCAACGGCAATTACAGCGGCCCATCCTCCAACGGAATGTACTAGAGTAGATCCTGCAAAATCATAAAAAGGAGTGTCTAAACGGTCTAACCAACCAGTTCCCCATTTCCAAGAACCAACGATTGGATATACAAGTCCTACATATATGATAGTGAAAATCATAAAAGGAACTAACTTGATACGTTCGGCTACGGCTCCAGATACAATCGTAGCTGCGGTAGCGGCAAACATTCCTTGGAATAAAAATTCAGTCCAATAGGTGTAGCCTTCGTTGTGAGTAAGATCTAGTAAACCTTCTGCCGTTTTTGGACTATTTAAACCGATGCCCGAAAAACCTAACCAGCCGTTAAATTCTCCTGGATACATAAGACTAAAACCAACTAGGCAGTAGAGGAGGAGTCCAACGCATATGATAAATACGTTTTTAAATAAAATGTTGATGGTGTTTTTTTGGCGAGTCAAGCCAATTTCTAAAAGAGAAAATCCTAAATGCATGAAAAATACTAATGCGGTACACAGCATTATCCAAACATTATTAATTGTCAATAATGAATTCATATTAGTTAATTAGGGAGTTGTTATAATTTTAATAGTACTTATTTAAGCGAGTTAAAAACAAAAATTTCTTTTGAGCTGGCTCAAAAGAAATTTGTTATAGAGTTTATGAAAATTTAGCTGAGTGTATCTCCACCTTTATCTCCTGTTCGAATCCTGTAAGCATCCTTAATATCCGAAACAAATATTTTACCATCTCCAATTTCGCCAGTCTTTGCATATTCTAAAATAGTATCGATAGCTACTTGTTCAAATTCGTCATTAACTACAATAGATAATACCCTTCTTTGGATATCACTGGTACTATAACTAATACCTCTGTAGACTTTCCCTTTTTGCTCATTACCAATACCAGTTACATCCCAATACGAGAAAAAATTAATTCCCTTGGCGTGCAATGCATCTCTTACCGTTCTGTATTTTGATCTACGAATAATTGCTTCTATTTTTTTCATAAGCGTAGGTTTATAATGTTAATGATTTTTTGAAAGTAATAAATATTTTTTGAAATATATATAGTGTAGGTCTTAATTTCTTGAATAAAGCATAAAAGTGCTTTCTCGAATATTAAATCGTGAATAATTTAGATGAAACAAATATGAAAAAAGGAACTGTCTCAAAATTTATATTTTAAACTGTGATACATTGAGCGGCTCTATAATTATCGAGGCAAAATGTAACTTGACTATCTTTATTAATCGTTGAATAGTTGTACTAGCTTAAAAACAATTCTAACGATGACAATTGCCATTATGATATATGGCCAAACACTTTTAGTATTGGTGCTTTCAGAGTTTTTTTCTATGGAATCGTTTATAATTTGATTCTTATCGTTATTGATTTCCAGTATTTCATAAATATCTTCTTTCATTAGGATTGTTTTTGATAGAGAGAAAAGAAAAATACAGTAATTAAAGCGGAGCCTAGTAAATATCCAAGATCGAAATAGAAAGAACTAATTCCTAACATAGTCCATGGTTCTTGAAGTCCATTAATAAAGTATCCAGCTTGAACTATTGTTATCATTATGCTTCCTATTAAAGCTAAGGCTGTTGCATTTTTAAATGTCATAAGTTAAAATATTTGATGCTCTAATATAATAACTTAAAAGTAACAAAAAAGGCTACTCGTAACGAGTAGCCTTTTCTAAAATATAGTGATTGTTATGTTTACTCGTTAAAAGCAGACATACCATGTTCGTGAACGTCTAATCCTTCGATTTCTTCTTTTTCAGAAACTCTCAATCCGATAGTTTTCTTTAAGATGAATAAGATTACGAAAGTAGTTAAAGCAGCCCAAGCGATATAAGCTAAAGAACCGTAAGTCTGAACTAATAATAATCCAGCTCCTCCACCGTTAAATAATCCACCGTCAAGAGCGAATAAACCAACTAATACAGTTCCTAAGAAACCACATACTCCGTGTACAGAGATAGCTCCTACTGGGTCATCAATTTTGAAAGTCTTGTCGATAGTTTCGATAGATAATACTACTACGATACCACAAATTAAACCGATAAATAATGCTCCCCATGCGCTTACAGCACCACAACCAGCAGTAATACCTACTAATCCAGCTAAAGCACCATTTAAAGTCATAGAGATATCTGGCTTACCATATTTGATCCAAGTAAAGAACAATGCAGCGATTGCACCAATAGCAGCAGCAATGTTAGTGTTGATGATTACAGCACCAGCAGCGATAGTATCGTCACCACCCCAAGCTAATTGAGATCCACCGTTAAATCCGAACCATCCTAACCATAAGATTAAAACACCTAATGCACCGTTTAATAAGTTGTGACCAGGAATCACGTTTACTTTACCGTCAACATATTTTCCAATACGAGGTCCTACTAAAGCAGCAGCTACTAAAGCAGCAGCTCCACCAACAGCATGTACTACAGAAGATCCAGCGAAATCAACGAATCCAGCAACGTTTAACCAAGCATCGTCATCAAATGGCCAGTACCAAGAACCTGAAATAGGGTAGATGATAGTAGTTAAGATGAAAGAAAATACTAAGTACGTAGTAAATTTAGTTCTTCCAGCAACCGCTCCAGATACAATAGTAGCAGCAGTAGCACAGAAAACTGTTTGGAAGAATAAGTTGTACCAGTCACTAGCATGGAATGCAAAATATCCTTGTGCAGCAGAACTAGTTCTCATAAATCCTCCTAAGATTACGTTGTCACCATACATAAATGCATAACCACATAACCAGAACATGATAGAACCAATAGCAAGGTCCATTACATTCTTCATAATAATGTTACCAGCATTTTTAGATCTTGTGAAACCAACTTCCACTAATGTGAAACCAGCTTGCATAAAAAATACTAATACGGCAGATATAGTGATCCATAGAGCGCCCATGTCTCCATTGATCGCACTTACAGCTTCTTCTAAAGCTTTGTTTTGAACTTCAGTCATAATAAATAATTTAGTAAATGTGTTATATAAAATTTTGGGGTTTTGTTAGTTAAGAGTTTCTCCTCCTTTTTCGCCAGTACGGATACGGTAAGCTTCTTTTACATCAGAAACAAATACTTTTCCATCTCCAACTTCACCAGATTTAGCAAACTCTAAGATCGTATCAACAGCAACTTGCTCGAAATCGTCATTAACAACGATAGACAAATAACGACGTTGAATGTCACTAGTACTGTAGCTTACTCCTCTGTAAACTTTTCCAGTTGACTCATTTCCGATACCCGTTACATCCCAGTATGAGAAGAAGTTGATACCTTTCGTATGTAAAGCTTCCTTTACTACACGAAACTTGGACTTTCTAATGATAGCTTCTATTTTTTTCATGAATGAATAAAATTTAGTTAGTAATACTTAGGGGCAAATCTAAAGCAAATACGTAGTTCTACAAAATTGAAACAATAATAACTAAGTATTTTTGTTGATTCTGTATTAAAAAGATGTTAAGAGTGGGAAATATTTATTTGATTAAGGGTATTCTGCATGAATATTCGATGTACCGCAATAATTTACTTTAAAATGATTCCAAATAACACTTTTTGAATTTATTCGTTCGCCAAATGCTTTAAAATCGACGTAAATTTGTAGCTCGCTCTATTTGATATTTAGTAGATTCTTAAAACAATCGGTATTAAATAGTGATTTGATAATTATTAATGCTTTTGTAGGGTGAAAAATGAGAGCTTGTCATTAAATAGGGGTTAATTTTACCTTTCTTTAATCATTTCGTAATTTTGCGCCGAAAAACTTAAGAGAATATTATAGCGTATGCAAAAACAAGGACTGTATTTGCCTGAATTTGAGCATGAAAATTGTGGTGCTGGCTTCATTTGTAACCTGAAAGGGGAGAAGACCAACCAGATTATTCATGATGCACTTGAAATTTTGGTAAAACTAGAACACCGTGGAGGAGTAAGTGCTGATGGGAAAACCGGTGATGGTGCAGGATTATTGATCGATATCCCACACGATTACTTCAAGAGAGTATGTGACTTTGAATTGCCAGAGCAACGTAAGTATGCTGTAGGTATGGTTTTCTTACCAAAGAATGTAAATCAATATACTTTTTGTAAAAACGAGTTTGAAAAAGAGATTGAAGCACAAGGGTTAAGTATCCTTGGGTGGAGAACAGTTCCTGTTGACTCTTCTCAATTAGGAGAGATCGCTTTAGCTTCTGAACCTAACATCGAGCAATTATTTATTGCACAGGGAGATTTAGAAGAAAATATATTTAGAGCTAAATTGTATGCTGCTCGTAAGATTACAGAGCATACGATTAGAAATTCTAAAATGTCCGAGGCAGATTATTTCTACCTACCAAGTTTGTCAAATACTACCTTAATATATAAAGGTATTATTATGCCTGAAGATATCGGTCCTTATTTTACGGATCTTCAGCAGCCAGACTTAGTAACTAGACTAGCATTAGTACACCAACGTTTCTCTACGAATACTATGCCTGCGTGGGAATTGGCGCAACCATTTAGATTCTTATGTCAAAATGGAGAGATCAATACCTTAAGAGGAAATGTATCAAGAATGCGTGTTCGTGAAGAGATCATGAAGTCTGATATCTTTGGAGATCAAATTGAGAAGTTATTCCCAATCATTCTACCAGGAAAATCAGATTCAGCTTCTATGGATATGTCAGTTGAATTATTGACATTAACAGGTCGTTCATTGCCAGAAGTAATGATGATGACTATTCCAGAAGCATGGGAGAAGCATGCAACGATGTCCGATGAAAGAAAAGCGTTCTACGAATACAATTCATGTATTATGGAACCTTGGGATGGTCCTGCTTCAGTTCCATTTACAGATGGAGATTATGTAGGGGCATTATTAGATCGTAATGGATTACGTCCTTCTCGTTATACGTTAACGAAAAGTGGTAAATTGATTATGGCTTCGGAAGTTGGAGTGGTTCATGTAGAGCCTTCCGATGTAGAACTTCATGGTCGTCTTGAGCCTGGTAAAATGTTCTTGGTAGACATGAACAAAGGTCGTATCATCGATGATGAAGAAATCAAGTCGAAGATCGTATCAGAAAGACCATACCGTGATTGGTTAAAAGACAATAGTCTGCAATTAAAGGATATTCCTTATACCAATGCAAAATGTTCTATAGAAACGTTAGATCTTAAAACAAGACAACGTTTATATAACTATACTATAGAAGATATTCAGGAAGTAATCGTGCCAATGGCCGAGAACGGAAAAGAAGCTTTAGGTTCTATGGGTATCGATACTCCATTAGCAGTATTATCAGATAGACCACAATTAATCTCTAACTACTTCAAGCAATTGTTTGCTCAAGTAACGAATCCACCATTAGATGGTATTCGTGAAGAAGTAGTGACAGATATTAGTCTGGCATTAGGTCATGATAAAAATATTTTTGATGTTACACCAGAGCAGTGTAAGAAATTAAGAATCAATAACCCTGTAATTTCTAATGCCGATCTAGAAAAGATTAGAGGTTGGGACGGAGATTCTTTCCAATCAGAGACGATTGAAATTCTTTACGAGATTAATCGTGGAATGAATGGTCTTGAAGAAGGATTAGAAGAAGTAATTAAGCAAGTTGCAAAAGCAGTAGATAACGGAAAGCATCTTATTATCCTATCGGATAGAGGAGCAAAAGAAGGTTTAGCACCAATTCCTGTTTTATTAGCTTGTTCTTTTGTACACCATCAATTGAACCGTTTACGTAAGCGTTCGTATTTCGATATCATTATCGAATCAGCAGAACCACGTGAACCACATCATTTCGCTACTTTATTTGGATACGGAGCTTCTGCAATTAACCCTTATATGGTTAATGAGATTATTCGTCAGCAAGTAAAAGAAGGATTCATCAAATTAGATGAGGACAAGGCGGTAGATAACTTTAATAAAGCTATCGGAAAAGGATTGTTGAAGGTGATGAATAAAATTGGAATCTCTACATTACATTCATATAGAGGTTCTCAGATTTTCGAAATTGTTGGATTCAATTCAGAATTTGTAAAGAAATATTTCCCATATACTACTTCTAGAATTGAAGGAGTAGGTTTGTATGAAATAGAAAAAGAAGTAAGCAAGCGTTATAAGTATGCTTATCCAGATACTTATGTAGATAAGCGTTTAGGTTTAAATATTGGTGGAGATTACAGATGGAGACGTAATGGAGAACGCCATTTATTTAACCCAACTACAGTTGCTAAATTACAACAAGCAGTACGCTTAAGTGATCAGGATTCTTATGATACGTATGCTGAAGCAATTAATGATCAATCGAAAAAGCATTTAACCATTCGTGGATTATTTGAATTCGATAATTATGATCCAATTCCATTAGATGAAGTAGAACCATGGACTGAAATCGTAAAACGTTTCAAGACAGGTGCTATGTCATATGGATCTATTTCTCGTGAAGCACATGAGAATTTAGCGATTGCTATGAACCGTTTAGGTGGAAAATCAAACTCTGGAGAAGGAGGAGAAGATAGAAGACGTTTCCAGCCAGACGCTAACGGAGATAATAAGAATTCTGCTATCAAGCAGGTGGCTTCGGGTCGTTTTGGTGTAACTTCTCATTACTTAAGTTCTGCGAAGGAAATCCAAATTAAAATGGCTCAGGGAGCTAAGCCAGGTGAAGGAGGACAATTACCGGGTCATAAAGTATTGCCTTGGATTGCTGAAGCACGTAATTCTACACCATTCGTAGGATTAGTTTCGCCACCACCTCACCATGATATTTATTCTATTGAGGATTTAGCACAGTTAATTTACGACCTTAAGAATGCTAACAGAGAAGCACGTATTAACGTGAAGTTAGTATCGGAGGTAGGAGTAGGAACTATTGCCGCTGGTGTTGCTAAGGCAAAAGCTGATGTAGTATTAATTTCGGGTTACGATGGAGGAACAGGAGCCTCTCCTTTAACTTCATTGAAGCACGCAGGTTTACCTTGGGAGCTTGGGTTGGCAGAAGCACAACAAACATTGGTATTGAACAATTTACGTTCAAGAATTGTGGTTGAGTGTGATGGTCAGTTGAAAACAGGAAGAGATGTTGCTATTGCAGCTTTATTAGGAGCTGAAGAATTTGGTTTCGCAACAGCACCATTAGTAGCTTCGGGATGTATTATGATGCGTAAGTGTCACTTAAATACATGTCCTGTAGGGATTGCAACTCAAGATAAAGAGTTACGTAAGAACTTTAAGGGTACTCCTGAGCATGTAATTAACTTCTTCTACTATGTAGCAAATGAGTTAAGAGCTATCATGGCACAATTAGGATTCCGTTCGATGGATGAAATGATTGGTCAGACTAGCAAGATCAATTCTAATAAAGCGATCGAGCATTATAAAGCTAAAGGATTAGATTTATCGGCAATTTTATACCAACCAGAAGGGTATAGTGATATGCCGTTAAAGAATACAGATAAGCAGGATCATAATCTAGAAGGAGTACTTGACTTCCAAATTATGAAAGATGCACATGCTGCTATCTTTAGAAAAGTGCCTACGACATTAGATTATGAGATTAATAATATCAACCGTTCTGTAGGAGCGATTGTTTCTAATGAAATTTCAAAAATCTATGGTCATTTAGGGTTGCCAGAAGATACATTATGCTTAAACTTTAAAGGTTCTGCTGGACAAAGTTTAGGAGCATTTAGTGCACATGGTATTACATTTACAGTAGATGGAAATACAAATGATTATTTAGGAAAAGGATTATCTGGAGCTAAATTAATCGTGAAGAAGCCAGCTGAATCTGATTTTATTGCAGAAGAGAACATCATTGTAGGTAATGTATGTTTATTTGGAGCCGTAAAAGGAGAAGCTTATATCAATGGTATTGCAGGAGAACGTTTTGCAGTTCGTAACTCTGGAGCAACAGCTGTTGTTGAAGGAGTAGGAGATCATGGATGTGAGTATATGACTGGAGGTAAAATTGTTGTATTAGGAGCTACAGGACGTAATTTCGCTGCAGGTATGAGTGGAGGTTATGCATATGTATTAAATACTACAGGTAAGTTTACTGATGGTTTATGTAATGAAGAAACTATAGACTTTGATCCAATCACTGAAGAAGATGCAGCAGAATTGAAAGGATTGATCGAGAAGCATGTACTTTACACAGATAGTAATCGTGGTAAAGAAGTACTAGCGGATTGGGAAGCAAACTTGAAGAAGTTTGTTAAAGTGATGCCTAAAGAATACAAAGTGGCATTAGAGCGAATTGCTAACGAACCACCTATGGTTGAAGAATTAACAGAGGCGTAATTATGGGAAAAGTTACTGGATTTAAAGAATTCGAAAGAAAAGACGAAGCATACGAACCTGTAAAAGAACGTTTACAGGATTATAAAGAATTTACGATTCCTTTGAGTGAGAAAGAATTGACTACTCAAGGGTCAAGATGTATGGATTGTGGTATCCCATTTTGTCATAGTGGATGTCCTCTAGGAAATTTAATTCCTGATTTTAACCATATGGTACATCAGGGAGAATGGCAAAAAGCATCTTTAATATTACATTCGACAAATAACTTCCCAGAATTTACAGGACGTTTGTGTCCAGCACCTTGCGAGCAGGCGTGTGTATTAGGGATTATCGATGATCCAATTTCGATTGAGAACATTGAAAAGAATATTGTTGAAAGAGCTTTCGCTGAGGGGTGGATTAAACCACAAGTGCCTAAGAATAGAACAGGAAAGACTGTTGCAGTTGTAGGTTCGGGACCAGCAGGTTTAGCTACAGCACAACAATTGAATAGAGCAGGTCACTTAGTAACTGTTTTTGAAAGAGATGATGAAGTAGGAGGATTGTTGCGATATGGTATTCCTAACTTTAAAATGGAGAAGGGAATCATTGACCGCCGTGTTGCTATTTTAAAAGCAGAAGGAATAGAGTTCAAAGTGAATGCTGATGTAGGGAAAAATATTGCTATTTCAGAATTAGAAGCTTTTGATGCTATTGTATTAACAGGTGGTGCTACCCAAAGACGTTCTTTACCAACTCCTGGTATCGATGCTGATGGTGTAGTGCAAGCAATGCACTTCTTAACGCAACAAACTAAAGTTGTATTTGGGAAAGAGGTAGAAGATCAAGTATTGGCTACGGATAAAAACGTAATTGTTATTGGAGGAGGAGATACAGGTTCTGACTGTATTGGTACTTCTAACAGACAAGGAGCGAAATCAGTGGTTAACTTCGAGATTATGCCAAAACCTCCAGGAGATCGTGCTGCTAGTACTCCTTGGCCTTATTGGCCGTTAAAGTTAAAGACATCTTCTTCTCATAAAGAAGGAGTTGAACGTAACTGGTTAATTAATACTAAGGAATTTGTTACTGATAAGGATAATAAATTAGTAGCTCTTAAAACAGTGAATGTTGAATGGAAAATGGTTCCAGGTCAACGTCCACAATTGGTAGAGATTGAAGGTACTGAAAAGGAATGGCCATGTGAGTTAGCTTTATTAGCATTAGGATTTACGGGTCCAGAAGGCTATTTAGCTGATCAATTAGGAATTACAACTGATGCTCGTTCTAATTATAAGGCAGAGTATGGTAACTATCAAACAAATGTGCCAAATATATTTGCAGCTGGAGATATGCGTCGTGGTCAATCATTAATCGTTTGGGCGATTTCTGAAGGTCGTGAAGCAGCTAGACAGGTAGATATTTTCTTAATGGGTAAATCTGATTTACCAACTAAGAATGCTGACGGCGATTTACCAGGAATTCAAAATTAATTTCTCGATCTCTTTAAAGAGTAATTATAATAGATTTATAGGGAGGCTATCTGAAAATGATAGCCTCTTTTTTGTTTCTTATATATAACCATGTAAGTATTCTTAAATTTTGTAATTTAGATCACCTACAAAATTTATTCATATGGAATCTCATAAAGCAGAAGTTCAAACAAAAGATTTTAAACCTTGGGATATGGAATTGAAGCAATTTACAGTTTTAATGCATTTATCTCAATTTGCAGGTTATATAGTACCATTAGCAGGTTTCGTATTGCCAATCGTTATGTGGACGTCGTTTAAAGATCAGAATAGTGTAATTAATGAGCATGGTAAAAATATTATAAACTTCATGATTACATTTATTATTTATGCTAGTGTAGCTGTAGTATTGTGCTTTTTTTTGATCGGATTCCCGATATTGTTAATACTTGGAGCGCTAGGAATACTTTTTCCTATATTGGCGGCTTTAAAGGCTAATGATAACGAGGTATATGAGTACCCTGGAACTATAAAATTTTTGAAATAACCCCATTTCACCAAATCATGACAAAACCTACTACTTATATTTTATTGTGTTTTTCTCTTCTGCTAATTGTGATAAGCTGTACAGATGCTGATCCGTTACGTCCTGATGGGCCTATGTTAGAAGTAGATGCAACAGATATTGTTTTCGATGCATTGTTTACTTTCCAAAGTCAAACAAAGAAGGTGGCCATTAGAAATACTGGTGATACCGAGTTAGTGATCAGTAATGTAAGAATTGATGATAATTTGGATGGCGAATATACTTTTGTGCTAAATTCACAAGTATTAGCTCCAGGAGGCGTTGATACATTGTCAGTAAGTTTTAGTCCTTCAGATTTTATTAGATACGATAGTGATTTAGTGATAGAAAGTAACTTCGAGAATGATGTACTTATCCGTTTAGATGGTACGGGGATTCCAAAAGTGTCTAATCAAGAGATATGGAATTTCACCTCTCAATCGGGGGTAAATCAATTTGCTAGTGAAATGTTTGATGTTGTAAATACCGAAGAAGTTATCATTTCATCTACAGCCAATATTAATGATCCAGTTTTAGATCTATCTTCATTAAGTGTTATTAAAGAAGTAGAGCGTTTACAAATCATTAATAATTCTAGCTTAGAGGATTTAACAGGTTTAGAAGGGATATTAGTGAAAAGTGAATTAATTGTAAAGGCAAATGATCAACTGACATCATTAAATCAATTAGATGGATTAGTGTCATCTAATTTCTCTATTGATCTAGAAGATAATCGTAGATTATCGAGTTTAGATTTTTTAGGTGGCCTAACTACTATAGGTACTTTAAGAGTTGTAGATAATGGTTCCTTAACTAATTTTGTAGGAGCAGAAAGTATCGAGACTATTGACGGAGATCTTGTGGTTTTGGAGAATGATAGATTAGAATCTTTAAATGGTTTAGAAGGAATCTCAATAGCAATTTCTGATGATAATATGGATGGCGAAATGAGAATTATAGATGATATTCGTGTGGAGGCTAATCCTGTTTTAAATGATTATTGCGGTTTAGTGAATACGCTTTCTCAAGGAGAAGCTTTCTATGGTAATGTCATAATAACAAATAATCAACTAGAAACTACATTGCTAGACCTTCAAACAGGGATATGTAATTAGTATTTATTAAAATAATTAAAAACAATAGGTCGTCAAAAAAGTCATCTTACGTCAAATTCGAATGCGATTCTGTTTTTCCTCATGATTAGTAATAAATGAAGAAAGATTAAGAATTAAATCCAGAATGATCGTTTTAATGACTTTTTAGGTGGCCTCTTTTTATTGGTAAATAGTATATTTGACAATCATTTTTAGAAAAAAATCAACTAAATGAAACTATTAGAAGGAAAAACTGCTATCGTTACAGGCGGTAGCCGTGGAATAGGTAAAGGAATTGTAGAAACGTTTGCAAAACAAGGAGCTAACGTAGCATTTACATATAGTTCTTCTGCAACTGCTGCAGAAGAGATTGTAACTAGTTTGGCTGATACTGGAGTCGTTGTAAAAGCTTATCAGAGCAATGCAGCTAGTTTCGATGATGCACAAGAATTAGTAAAAAAAGTATCTGAAGATTTTCCAACCATTGACATTTTAATCAATAATGCAGGGATTACAAAAGATAACTTGTTAATGCGTATTAGTGAAGAAGATTTTGATAAAGTGATAGAGGTTAATTTGAAGTCTGTATTCAATATGACTAAAGCAGTACAGCGTACTATGCTTAAGCAACGTCAAGGATCGATCATTAATATGAGTTCTGTTGTTGGAGTAAAAGGAAATGCAGGGCAAACAAACTATGCGGCTTCTAAAGCTGGTATCATTGGTTTTTCTAAATCAGTAGCCTTAGAATTAGGGTCTCGTAGCATTCGCTGTAATGTAGTAGCGCCTGGTTTTATCGAAACAGAAATGACTGCAAAATTAGATGAAAAAGTTGTAGAAGGGTGGAGAGCAGGAATTCCATTAAAAAGAGGTGGTTCTCCAGAAGATATTGCAAATGCTTGTGTATATTTGGGTAGCGACTTAAGTACTTATGTTACAGGACAAGTACTTAATGTCGACGGAGGAATGTTGACCTAATTATATCAATTTGACTACAGAAACTATTATGTTATTAATTGCCGCAGCAATCTTAGCGCTGTTGGTAAGTATATTTCAATATGTAACAAAGGCAAAAGGGGGCTTATTTAGTAAGTCGCTTTTTGCCTTTTTACGTTTTTTAAGTGTTTTTATACTTTTAGTATTACTAATTAATCCTAAAATAACTTCAACGAAAATAAGCGTTACAAAGCCTCAATTGGTCATAGCTACGGATAATTCTAAATCTATAGATTACATCAAGCAGACCAATAAGGTAGCAGGTGTTCTTAAAGCCCTTCAGGAGGATAAATCTTTACAAGAGCGTTTTGATGTATTGTCATATAATTTTGGAGCTACATTTCAGGATTCAATTTTAGACTTTAAAGAAGATCAAACAAAAATAAGTGAAGCTTTAAAACAAATCCAACAACTTCACAGGAAACCAAATACAGCGATAACTCTATTAACCGATGGTAATCAGACTTATGGTGCTAATTACGAGTATTACAAGAGCAAATATAATCAACCAGTTTATGCAATAGCATTCGGGGACACTACTGCATATGCAGATATGTCAATAGCTAAAGTAAATGCTAATAAATATGCCTATTTAGGAAATGAATTCCCTGTAGAGCTAATCGTTGCTTATAAGGGGAGTAAGGCTGTTAAAAGACCATTAACGATAAAGAAAAATGGTAAAGTAGTTTATAAAAAAGTGTTGTCATTTGATGAAGCAAAGAAATCACATTTTTTAAGTACTTTATTAAAAGCAGATACTCCAGGAATAGCTAATTATTCCATACAAATAGGGAGTATAGAGGGAGAGCGTTACTTGAGAAATAATTCAACAGTTTTATCTGTAGATGTTATCGATCAAAAGCAAGATGTATTACTTATTAGCGATATTAAGCATCCAGATATAGGAGCTATTAATAGAATTATTTCGGCCAACAAGCGAAATACATTTAAAATAGCAGCACCTAATAAGGTAAAGCAGTTAGAAGATTACGAATTAGTGATCGCTTACCAACCAACATCTGGTTTCAAAAATATTCTAGAACAAATTGATAAACAAAATATACCTGTATTATTAATAACAGGAAAAAGTACTGATTGGGATTTCCTGAATAGACTCGATTGGGGGTTTAATAAAAGAATAACAAATCAAGCAGAAGAAATTTTTCCAGAGTTAGCTGCTGGATTCGAAAATTTCAATACAGATGATTTTAAAATTGAGAATATACCTCCTTTGGAAACCGTTTTTGGAGAAGTAACTTTAAAGGGTAATTATCAATCATTGTTAATGAAAAAAATTGCTGGTGTATCTACCAAGCAACCATTATTAGCTTTTTGGGATCATAAAGCGTTATTACAGGGAGAGGGAATATGGCGCTGGAGATTTAAAGATTACAAAGACAATGAAAACTTCGATAATATTGATGGTTTATTTAATAAGACATTTCAATTTTTAGCTAATAAAAAATCTAAACAACGCTTATTGTTAGATTATCAACGGATCAATTATACCAATGCTCCTGTATTGATCCAAGCATCATATTTCAATAAAAGTTTCGAGTTTGATGATAAAAAGAAACTTAATGCTTCCTTGAAAAATAAAGAAACAGGAGAAAAGTTTAATCAGCCATTTGTATTGAATGGTAATTATTATGAATTAGATGCTAGTAATTTACCACAAGGGGGCTATGAATTTACAGTTAGTGTTTCTGGTACTGAAGTTCGTAAAAGTGGTTATTTTTCTATTATAGATTTTGATATTGAAAATCAATTCTATGCTCCTAATGTAAAGCATCTACAGAATTTAACGCAAAGTAATGGTGGGGATTTGTTTTTTGAAAACGGAATTGATCAATTGAAGAAATATCTACTAAATAATCCAAACCTAAAGCCAATTCAAAAAAGTAGTACCCAGAAGATCGATCTTATAGATTGGAAGTACTTATTAGGTTTTTTAATTGCTTTGTTAGCTATAGAATGGTTTTTAAGAAAGTATAGAGGGTTGATTTGATTTTATATCTAAAGAAAAGAAAAAAGGATAATTAATACTTTGGGAGGTTATTTTTTCATTGTGAATATCTCCTTCAAAATTTATACTCCTTAAATATTTCAGAAACCTATATTTGCCAGCCTAAAAAAATAGCAATATGGTTACTTGGTATGAGTGTAAGGTAAAATATAGAAAGACTCTTGATACAGGAGAACAGAAACCAGTGACGGAGACTTATTTACTGGATGCGGTATCCTATTCCGAAGCAGAGGCTCGCATTACAGAAGAAATGAAAGCGTATACAGAAGAGGAATTCAAGATCACCAATATTAAAGTTTCGAATATTACAGAAGTGTATACTTTTGACAAAGGAGACCGTTGGTTTAAGTCGAAGATATCTTTAATAGCAATTGACGAAGAAAGTGGAAAAGAGCGTAAAACGAACATCTACTTTTTAGTACAGGCCAATGATGTTAAAGAGGCTTTTGATAATACCAATGAAGCGATGAAAGATACGCTTGGCGATTATACAATCCCTACAATAGCAGAATCTCCAATATTAGAGGTATTTCCTTATTTTACAGGAGAAGAAGAGCAATTAGAAAGGTTTAAGGTTATATCTAAAGAAGAAGCTCCTGTTTTAGAAGAAGAATAATTTTAAAATCATTTTGTGAAGAGAATTAGCTACTCTTTTTTAGCTTCAACAGTAGTGAGTTCTAGTAACTTTTCGACAGTATTCCAACTTCTTGTGGTACTAAGGATATCTAATTCTCTTTCAATATTTCGATTACTAAGTTTTGTTTTGTAAAAAGGGCCTTTGATGTGGAGGTATACACAATTTTCTACAACAGCATATCGGTCTTTAGTCTTTATGTAAGATAAAAGATTAATTTTATGTGGTGGGGGTATGTCATCGAGAAAGGTAAGGTATAAGTGATCTTTATTAATACCTTCTTCTTTTAGAAAAGGGTTGTTTTGGATGATTTTTCGAAGTGAAACTTCGTTTTTAATCATGACTGGGATATCATATTCAAAAAAGTCCATGATTGCTCCTTTTATAACTCTAACTAAAGTATTGCTGGGGTATACAATATTATCGAAGATTACATTACCATTATTTAATACGGTTGCTACATTAGCAAAATTAAAGTTTTTCATGAGCGCTTTTAAATCCCCCATGTTTATCAACTTATCACTACCCGAATTGATTCCTCTTAGCAATGCTACGTACCTCATAGATTAATTGCTTTTAGGAAAACCAATCTTATATCCTTTTTTGGAAAACCATAGGATATATAGATAGCAAATTAACATTACGAATAGAAATGCAGACCTAAAATCGAACCCAAATATATTTTCATCTTTATAAAGCCATCCATAAAAAGGAGGGATTAGGGCACCACCAACAATTCCCATTACCAACAGTGCAGAACCTGTGTTGGAAAATTTTCCGATATCTCTAATACCTAGAGGAAAAATAGCTGGCCACATCACAGCATTAGCAAATCCTAAGGCAGCCAAGGCACCAACAGCAATATTCTCAGTAGCGATGTATGAAACTATAGTCAGTAAAATTCCAAGAATAGTACAGGTCGTCAGCCACTTTTCTTGAGAAACATATTTAGGGACTATTACAATGGTTACTAGGTAGCCAATGATTAATCCAACCAAACCGAAAGTGGTGAAAAATTTAGCTGTGTCTTCAGAAAAACCAAGATTTTGACCATAAACAATAATAAGATCTCCAGCCATGACTTCGACACCTACATATGCAAAAATGGCAAAAGCTCCTAGGATAACATGAGGAAATTGCAATACAGAGGTTTTTCCTTTTGTTAAATAAGTTTCACCATCACTAGAGTCACCTGCTTGTTCTTTGATATCAGGCAGCGCAGATTTAAAAATTACGATAGCAATAATTACTAAAATACAGGCAAGGACCCAGTAGGGAGTTTCTACACGGCTGGCCAACTGGTTTAGGAGTTCATTTTTAGTATCGTTATCAGCGATATTTATTTTTTGCTGAATTTCCGTAGCGTTTTTTAATAAGATGCTTCCAAACAAAATATTGGCTAAAATACCTGCAAGTTTATTTGCTAGTCCCACAATACTAATGCGTTTAGCAGCAGATTCAATGGGGCCAATGATACTGATATAAGGATTTACAGCAGTTTGTAATAAAGCCAATCCCATTCCAACAATAAATAGTCCTGTTAAAAACAACCCATAAGTTCTAGATCCTGCGGCAGAAATAAACACAAAACACCCTAAAGCCATAGTTAGTAATCCAATGGTCATTCCTTTTTTGGTGCCTACCTTGTTAAGAATCCAAGACGAGGGGAGTGCCAAAAAGAAATAAGATGCAAAAAAAGCAGTAGTAACATAAAAAGCTTGTTGGTCCGTAAGTTCACATGCTTTTTTTAGAAAAGGGATAAGGATCCCATTAAGCCAAGTTACAAAACCAAAAATGGCAAAAAGTAATGTTATGATGGCGAACTGTCGGTAGTAAGATGCGTTATTTTTAGGCATTAAAAAAGTATTAAGCGTTATAAGAAAGAAAAAGAATTTATGTAATTAGAATCAATTATTCTTCCTCTTCATGAGCTATTGAATTGTCTTTATCATTATTAGAAGTAATTGCTTTTTTGTCAGCCAATGTGCCTCCTCGTTCTCTTGTTAGAGTAGCACGAATAGTCGTAGGTTCTGTAATGATATCTCTTTCTTCAAAATGAATATCCTCGGGCGATGATCCGGCATATACCTCTTCCTTTTTTCCTAAAGGAATTTTTGCACAAATGAAACCCAAGATAAATGTGATCAATAAAATGATTCCGATTTCAAAAAATGCTGTAGGGCGATCGTTTGGTATAAATTCTGTAAACATATTTTGGGTACTGTTTAGATGTTATTTTTTTTAAAAGTTATAATAGAGTCAATGGGTTTAAATTCAAAATGGATTCCTCCTCTAAAAACATAACTATTAAATTTGAATTTAGCTTTCTCAGCTCTAATGTGTATATGTTTTCTAGGAAATGAAGCAGCATAAAGTAATTTGCGTATTTGCTCGGCTCTAGCTACACCAGTAGCATCGGTTTCAAATTCATTGTAATGCCCAATAATAGTTAATTCGGCATTATGTTCTTGCATTATTTGTTTTAGGATCGTTCCATAATCACGTATACCAAGAGGGATGCGTACTAAATCATTGCTTTTGTATATTCTAAAATTAGAAGTATATGATTTTATAAGCTCATTTTGATATGTAATGTTCAATCCACCTTCTTTGACAACAATCATAGAAGAAGGTTTATTTGTTAGCGTAAGATCATCTGCTGTTACATTCTTCAACGTATCTATTGCAATAACTTTTGTTTCTTTAATGGAAATGGAGTCAGTAAGGGGTATTTCTGATTTAATGTCCTTTTTAAGAGGGGTAGGTAGATGAACAGCCTTAATAGAAGAGACTTCTTTTTTTTCTTCGGGAGCACAAAGGCCGCGAATAATACAAACATAGTAAGTACTTGCGATACTTCCCCATATCACAAACGTGGCTAATGCTAAACCAAGCCGCTTCATAAGTATTTGTTTAAGTAGTTGCCCTCTAAAATAAGATAAAAAAGTACAATAGACCATTTTTAGAAATATCTATGAAAACAATACTTGAATAAGCGAATATTATTTCTTTATTTTGCACAGTAAATAATTAGAAATGACTTTTACATGTGTACATCATCATCATTACTATTTTCTCGCTCAAGCGGTGTAGTTTGGTATGTGCATAATTGATATATACGAAGACCCGTTTGAGTTAGCTCAAACGGGTCTTTTTGGTAAAATAAACACTCCTTTTTAGGGAAAAGAACGAACAATGACAAAAATTAGAATTGCCATTCAGAAAAGCGGAAGATTAAACGAAGATTCCGTACAGATTCTTAAAGATTGTGGAATTTCCATTGATAATGGAAAAGATCAATTAAAGGCCGAAACACGTAATTTTCCAATGGAAGTTATGTTTTTACGAAATGGAGATATTCCTCAATACCTTCGAGATGGTGTAGTTGATATTGCCATTATAGGAGAAAACGTATTGGTAGAAAAAGGAGAAGATATTACGGTTGCCGAAAAATTAAACTTTTCGAAGTGTAAAGTTTCTTTGGCTGTCCCTAAAGATGTTGAATATAATTCTATTAAGGATTTGGATGGAAAGCGTATTGCAACCTCATATCCGAATACGGTAGATCAGTATTTAGCAGATAAAGGAATCTCTTATGAGATTCATCAGATTTCAGGATCGGTAGAAATTGCTCCTAATATTGGTTTGGCAGATGCAATTTGTGATATTGTTTCTAGTGGAAGTACTTTATTTAAAAATAACCTGAAGGAAGCTGAAGTAATGTTTACTTCGGAAGCAGTTTTAGCGGTTTCTCCATTAATAAACGAAGACGCCAAGGAATTGCTTAAAAAGCTTCAGTTTAGAATTCAGTCGGTACTAAAGGCACGTAATGCAAAATATGTATTATTAAATGCGCCTAACGATAAACTGGATGCTGTAATTAAGTTACTTCCTGGTATGCGTAGTCCTACGATTTTGCCTTTAGCAGAAGAAGGGTGGAGTAGTGTGCATACGGTAATTCCGAAAAATAAATTTTGGGACGTAATTGATGAACTAAAACTAGCCGGAGCAGAAGGTATTTTAGTGTGTCCTATTGAGAAAATGGTTCTATAAGAAGTATTGAGAAGTTAGATGTTAGATCGCTTCACTATTAGATAAAATATTTACATATGATGATTATAGTTTAGTTTCAGTTGAATCTCATATCTCATATCTCATATCTCATATCTAAATAAACATGAAAAAAATATACAATCCAAGCCCAGATCAATGGGAAGAATTATTGAAAAGACCAACCCAAACGGTTGCTGATATAGAAGGAACTGTAGCTGAAATCTTTGCTGATGTAAAAGAAAATGGAGATGCAGCTATCAAGAAATATACAGAGCGCTTTGATAAGGTAACTATTGAAAATACGTTAGTATCTGAGGGAGAGATAGAGGTGGAATTACTTCGAATTTCAGAGACTATGAAGCAAGCCATTCAGATAGCAGCGGATAATATTTATCGTTTCCATGAAGCGCAAAAAACAGAAAGAGTCGAAGTAGAGACTTATCCTGGAGTTACTTGTTGGCAAGAAAAAAGACCTATCGAAAAAGTAGGGTTATATATTCCTGGAGGAACAGCACCGTTGTTTTCTACTATTTTAATGTTAGCTATTCCTGCAAAAATAGCTGGTTGCAAAGAAGTAATTTTATGTACTCCTCCAGATGATGAAGGCCATGTTCATCCTGCGATTTTATATGCTGCTAAACTTTGTGGGGTAACCAAAATCTTTAAAGTTGGTGGAATTCAAGCAGTAGCGGCTATGACATTTGGTACTGAAACTATTCCTAAGGCGTATAAGATTTTTGGGCCAGGAAATCAGTACGTAACTGTAGCTAAACAATTAGCGACAAAATACGGAGTTGCGATTGATATGCCTGCGGGACCGAGTGAATTATTAGTAGTTGCCGATGATACAGCCAATTCAATTTATGTGGCTTCAGACTTGTTGAGTCAGGCAGAACACGGTAAAGACAGTCAAGTGATTTTGGTGTCTACCTCAAAAGAATTTATCGAAAAGACAGAAGCCGAAGTAGCATTACAATTAGGGAATCTGCCTAGAAAGGAAATAGCAGCTGTAGCTATTGAAAATTCTAAAATGATTTATGTAGAGAACGATCAAATCGCTTTAGACTTAATTAATGAATATGGACCAGAACATTTTATTGTTTGTGTAGAAGACGAAGATTTCTATGTGGATAATATTGCTAATGCAGGTTCTGTATTTATAGGGAACTTCACTCCTGAAAGTGCAGGTGATTATGCTTCGGGAACCAATCATACATTACCTACCAATGGTTATGCAAAAAATTACAGCGGTGTTAATTTAGATACGTTTATGAAAAGCATGACGTTTCAAAAAATTACAGAACAAGGGTTGCATGGTCTTGGGCCAATAATAGAAATGATGGCTGAAGCAGAAGGCTTACAAGCGCATAGGAGTGCTGTTTCTTTACGATTGATTGAAGAGAATAAGATAAAATAGGAGTTATAGAATTAGAGGAGTTAAAGGGATAGAGAATAATAGAAGAAATAGAGAGTTAAAAATTTAAGTACAATAAATTAACAATAAGGTTAATACATTCGCTAATTCTATTATTATTTACCTTTCTTAACTACTACAAAGTATGAAAAGCATTCTTGTATACATATCACTTTTTTTAGGGTTTATCAATTATGCCCAAAAACCAGCATATCTAATTTATAATGCTAAAGGAAAGAAAGTGAAGTATTCTAAAATGATCAAGTCACTTTTAAAAACAGAAATCGTATTATTTGGGGAAATTCATAATGATCCTATTGCGCACTGGTTAACTTTTGAATTGATAAAAGACATTCACGAAAAGAAACCAGTACAAATAGGGATGGAGATGTTCGAAAGACATCAAGAAGAATTATTGAATGGATATTTGAAAGGAAGTATTTCTGAAGAAGCGTTTTTAGATAATGATGGACTTTGGTCTAATTTTACTACCGATTATTTTCCGATAGTGAATTGGGCAAAAAATAAAGGTGTAACTGTTTTTGCCACAAACATTACAAGAAAGTATGCGCGTCAGGTTTTTAAAGAGGGTATTAATTCTTTAGAAATGCTAACGGATAAACAAAAAGAAGGGATAGCACCCTTACAAATACCATTTGACGGAGAATTACCTCAGTATAAAAAAATGCTGACGATGATGGGGGATCATGGTGGTGAGAATTTAGTTAAAGCGCAAGCAATTAAAGATGCTACCATGGCACACTTTATTCTAAAACAAGCAAAAGGAGATCATTTATTTTTTCATGTGAATGGAAGTTTTCATTCCGATTTTCATGAAGGAATTGGCTGGTATCTAAAAAATTACAAGGAAGATGTACGTTTTAAAACGATATCTACCGTGCAACAAAAAAATATAAAGGCACTAGAAGTCGAACATATAGGGAAGGCAGACTTTATTATTTGCATACCCGAATCGATGACGAAAACGTATTGAAATAGTATTAAGTAGTCAGTATTAAGTACAAGGAGAAAAGTCTTAATGCTGTATACTATGTACTGTATACTAATTAAAAATGAAATTTAATTTAAATAATATCATTCGTGAAAATGTAAAGGCGATGAAGCCTTATAGTTCGGCGCGTGACGAATATGTATCGGATGGATCTAAAATGATTTTTTTAGATGCTAACGAAAATCCATATGAGAATGGAGTAAATCGTTATCCCGATCCATTGCAAAGAAGCTTAAAAGAAGTAATTGCAGATCAGAAAAAAGTGAGTACTTCTCAAATCTTATTAGGAAACGGTAGTGATGAAGTATTAGATTTATTATTTAGGGCTTTTTGTCAACCTAAGGAAGATAATATTATTACACTTCCACCTTCGTATGGGATGTATACGGTATTGGCTAATCTAAATGAAATAGAGGAACGAAAAGTATTACTAACGGATAGTTTTCAGCCTAATGTGGATGAAATATTAAAAGCAGCAAAAGTAAATTCTAAAATATTGTTTTTATGTTCACCCAATAACCCAACAGGAAATGCTTTTGATTTGGATAAAGTAATTCAACTATTAGAAAACTTTAATGGTTTAGTTGTGGTTGACGAAGCTTATATAGATTTTGCAGAAGGAGAAAGTTTAATTCAGTATTTGCCAAAGTACCCTAATTTGATTGTTACTCAAACGCTTTCAAAAGCTTATGGTTTAGCTGGAATTCGTTTAGGATTATGTTTTGCTTCAGAAGCTATTATTGCTGTATTGAATAAGATAAAACCTCCTTATAATGTAAATGAGTTAACTCAGTTAAAAGCATTAGAAAGAGTAAAAGATACGGGAAGCGTACAACAAGAAATAAAGGAGATACTTGAAGAACGTAAGACCCTTATAAAAGCATTAGAAAACATTAGTTTTGTCAAACATATTTATCCAACGGATGCTAATTTTGTATTAGCTAAAGTAGATGATGCAACGGCGAGATATAATCAACTTTTAGAAAAGGGAATTGTAATTCGTAATCGTACTACACAGCCTTTGTGTGAAAATACATTGCGTTTTACGGTGGGGACGAAAGAAGAGAACCTAGCATTGATTGAAGTTTTGAGGCATTTAAATATTTAAAATGGTCTCGGCTGTCAGGTATCAGCTTTCAGCCATAAAAAATAAGAATTATTATATATCGGGTTTTACTGATACCTGAAATCTGATAGCTGATAGCTATACAAATGAAAAAAGTATTATTTATAGATCGTGATGGTACCTTGGTACTTGAGCCACCAGTAGATTACCAACTAGATAGTTTAGAAAAGTTAGAATTTTACCCTAAAGTATTTCAGTACATGGCAAAAATCGCTAATGAATTGGATTACGAATTGGTAATGGTAACCAATCAGGATGGGTTAGGTACAGATTCTTTTCCTGAAGATACTTTTTGGCCAGCTCAAAACAAAGTGATATCTGCTTTTGAAAAAGAAGGGGTTGTTTTTACAGAGGTGCATATCGATAAGACCTTTCCTCATGAGAATGCAGATACGCGTAAGCCAAGAACAGGTTTGTTAACGAAGTATTTTAATGAAGAGGAGTATGATTTAGCGAATTCTTTTGTGTTAGGAGATCGTATTACCGATATGGAATTAGCTAAAAATTTAGGAGCAAAAGGGATTTTTCTATCTCAAGATCCAGAATTGGGTGCCAATGAAACAGAATCAGATCAACAAGCAATTATAGATGCGATTGCTTTAACTTCTACAGACTGGTCAGCCATTTATGAATTCTTAAAGCTAGAAGATCGTGTTGCTGAAATTACACGTAATACTAACGAAACAAAGATTTACATTAAACTGAATTTAGATGGTTCAGGTAAAAATGATATTGCTACAGGTTTAGATTTCTTTGATCATATGTTAGATCAAATAGGGCGTCATGGATCGATGGATTTAACCGTAAAGGTAGATGGAGATTTACATGTAGACGAGCACCATACGATTGAAGATACCATGATTGCTTTAGGTGAGCTATTTGCGAAAGCATTAGGAAATAAACTGGGGATCGAGCGTTATGGTTTTTGTTTACCTATGGATGATTGTTTAGCACAAGTTGCCGTTGATTTTGGAGGAAGACCTTGGTTAGTTTGGGATGCCGATTTCAAACGAGAAAAGATAGGAGATATGCCTACAGAAATGTTTTTACACCTGTTTAAATCTTTCTCTGACGGAGCAAAATGTAACTTAAATGTAAAAGCAGAAGGCGATAACGAGCATCATAAAATAGAAGGTATTTTCAAAGCATTTGCTAAAGCTATGAAAATGGCAGTAAAGCGTGATGCCAATAAGATGTTTTTGCCAAGTACAAAAGGGCTGCTTTAGCAGCCAGCATTAGTCCTAAGTAGTTAGTCATTAGAAAAAGGCTATAAAACTTATGACTAGTGACTAAATACTAATAACTAAGTAATGAAGATTGTAATCATAAATTACGGAGCAGGAAATATACAGAGTATCAAATTCGCAATAGAGCGTTTAGGGTATACTGCTGTGTTGAGTGACGATCCTGAAGAGATAAAAGCAGCTGATAAAGTCATTTTTCCAGGAGTGGGAGAAGCAAGTAGTGCTATGGCTAAATTGCGTGAAAGTGGTTTAGATACGTTGATTCCTACATTAAAGCAGCCGGTATTAGGGATTTGCTTAGGAATGCAATTAATGTGTAATGCTACAGAGGAAGGAAATACTAAAGGCTTGGGCATTTTTGATGTGGAAGTAAAACGTTTCGATAATTCGGTTAAAGTTCCACAAATAGGTTGGAATCAAATAAGAAACTTCAAAACCTCTTTGTTTGATGGTGTAACAGAAGAAAGCTACATTTATTTGGTGCATAGTTTTTATGCTCCAATTTCAGAAGAGACTATTTGTGAAACAGATTACGGAGTTAATTATAGCTCGGGTTTACAAAAAGATAATTTTTACGGAACCCAATTTCACCCAGAGAAAAGTAGTGATGTTGGAGAGAAAATTCTATCGAATTTCCTCTCTAGTACAAAGTAGTCAGTATAGAGTACAAAGATTTAATAATGAATAGATATCAAGATCTTAAAATTTGGCAAAAATCAATGATTCTAACAGAGGAGGTCTATAAACTTTCAAAAGAATTACCAAAAGATGAAAAATTTGGTTTGATTTCTCAAATAAAGCGATGTTCTGTAAGCATTCCTTCTAACATTGCAGAAGGAGCAGGACGGAATTCGAAAAAAGAATTTTTGCATTTTTTAAGTATAGCTCATGGCTCTTTAATGGAGTTAGAAACACAATTACAGCTATTACATAGGCTTGATTTAGTAAAAGAAGATATCATTAATCCATTATTAGAAATTTGTAATGAGGTTCGTAAGATGAATTACTCACTTCAAAAATCATTAAAAATAAATATGTAAGTGCTTTGTACTTTGTACTCAGTACTCTTTACTTAGAATATATGAGAATAATCCCAGCAATAGATATCATCGACGGAAAATGTGTAAGACTATCCAAAGGTGATTACGATACAAAAAAGATATACAACGAAAGTCCATTAGAAGTAGCAAAAGAATTCCAAGATTACGGAATTGAGTATTTGCACTTAGTGGATTTAGACGGTGCCAAATCAAAGCACATTGTAAACCATAAAGTATTAGAAGAAATTGCTTCTAAGACAAATCTAAAGATTGATTTTGGAGGGGGGTTAAAGACTGATGACGATTTGCGTATTGCTTTCGAAAGTGGTGCTAATCAGATTACAGGAGGAAGCATTGCTGTAAAGAATCCAGATGTTTTTAGGAGTTGGTTGACAAAATTTGGCGCAGACAAAATTATTCTAGGAGCAGATGCTAATAATGAAAAGATAGCGGTTAGCGGTTGGTTAGAAGAAAGTGATCAAGAACTAATTCCTTTTGTACAAGCATATGAAAAAGAAGGAGTAAGCTATGTTATTTGTACAGATATCAGTAAAGATGGTATGTTACAAGGTCCTTCTTTCGAATTGTATCAAAGAATGCTTTCTGAAATTGAGAATATTAAATTAATTGCATCTGGTGGAATTTCAACCTTCGACGAATTACCGAAACTAGCCGAATTAGGTTGTGAAGGTGTCATCATAGGAAAAGCGATCTACGAGAATCGTATTTCGTTGGAACAACTAGAAAAGTATATAGTAACTAGTCGTTAGTCATTAGTATGAATCATTTTGAAAATTTAGTCATTTGGCAGAAGTCATTAGACTTAGTTGAAACACTATACAAATATTTGAAATTGTTTCCTAAAGATGAGATTTATGGACTAGTGTCACAAATGAAACGATCAAGTATTTCAGTTCCTTCTAACATTGCTGAAGGAGCAGGGCGGAACTCGAAAAAAGAGTTTTTATATTTTTTAAGTATAGCCAATGGATCTTTAAATGAGTTGAAAACACAAATAATTTTATCGAATAGATTGGGTTATTTGAACGAAAAGCAAGTAAAACTACTAATGAATAATTGTAATGAAATTCAAAAAATGAATCATTCTTTGCAAAAAAAAATAAAACAGTCTAACGACTAACTACTAATGACTAAATACTAAACAAAAGTGCTTACAAAAAGAATCATACCCTGTCTAGATATTAAAAACGGAAGAACCGTTAAAGGAGTCAATTTTGTTGATTTGCGTGATGCTGGTGACCCTGTAGAATTGGCTGCGATATATGCTGAAACTGGAGCAGATGAATTGGTCTTTCTAGATATTTCGGCAACAGAAGAGCGTCGAAAAACACTTTGGAAATTGGTAAGGGATGTTGCAGCAAAAGTGAATATCCCATTTACCGTAGGCGGAGGGATTTCATCGGTTGAAGATGTAGATATCTTGTTGCAAAATGGAGCAGATAAAGTATCTGTGAATTCTTCGGCAGTAAAGCGACCAGAATTGATTAATGAATTATCTCAAAAATTCGGAAGTCAATGCATTACTGTTGCCATTGATGCAAAACAAATAGATGGTGAATGGATTGTACATCTAGTAGGAGGTAAGGTGCCTACAGCGTTGAATTTATTTGATTGGGCTAAAGAAGTAGAAGAGCGTGGAGCAGGAGAAATTTTATTCACTTCTATGGATAATGATGGAACCAAAGATGGTTTTGCTGATAAGGCATTAGCTAGATTAAGTACAGACCTTAATATCCCGATTATAGCTTCTGGTGGAGCAGGTAATATGCAACACTTTGTAGATACGTTTAAAGAAGGAAAATCAGACGCCGCATTGGCTGCTAGTGTTTTTCACTTTAAAGAAATCGGTATTCCCGAATTGAAAGAGAAGTTGAGGTCAGAAGGGATTCCTGTTCGAATTTAATTAAGAGGAACGCTCCATTTGTAATTGATTTTTATATTTTAGCGAAATAACTGAAATGTAAATAATTATGAAAAAGGTAAAGGCTTTAAAATTTTTGTTGATTCTTTTAATTATGGGGGTCAGTATATTCACATCCTGTGGATCTGATGATAATGATTCATCTAGTGGTAGTGATGACTGTCCCAAGAACATTACAGATCAACAAGCTACCGGAAATTTTAGAGGTAATAACTTTATAGTAACAGGAGGTTTTTATGAAGATTTTAGTTTTGAAGATCAAAGTTCGTACACATGTACAATTTTTGTGAAAGAGCAAACAGGAGGTCCTTGTAGTTTTCCCGAATTTGAAGGAACTGAGGATGTGGTAATATTTATCTTAAGCTCATTAGAAGCTCAAACCATTGAATTGAATGGTTCACAACAGAGTTTTGGTAATGCTAGTTTTTCATTCAGACGTTTAGAAAGAGAAGATAATGGTGAAATATTAAATATAATTGAGCCAACCTGTGGGAAACTTGTTATAAATGGGATTGAAAACGGAAAGCTTACTGGAGGAGTAATTGGAACTGGTTTAGAAGGAAGTTTTATTAATGGAAATTTTGAATTAAGTCTTTGTGAATAAGGAATAATCAGTGAAGTTATTTTTTATTTTATAATAGTGCCGGTATAAACGGAGTTTTCTTAAAACTTATAAAGGATTAATCTTCCAACAAATCTGGACGACGTTCTTGAGTACGTTGTAATGCTTGATCCTCTCGCCACTCTTCAATCTTGGGTGTATTTCCCGAGGTAAGTATTTCAGGAACTTTCCAGCCCTTATAATCAGCAGGACGCGTATAAATTGGTGGAGCTAACAAATTATCTTGAAATGAATCGGTTAAAGCACTGGTCTCATTTCCTAAAACCCCAGGGATTAAACGGATAAGAGCATCACATAAGATGATAGCTCCTAATTCTCCACCAGAAAGTACATAGTCTCCAATAGAGATTTCTTTGGTGATAAAGTGATCTCTTACACGCTGGTCTACACCTTTATAATGTCCACAAAGAATGATCATATTTCCTTTTAAGGAAAGCGTATTGGCCATTCCTTGATTAAGTGTTTCTCCGTCAGGAGTCATGTAGATCAACTCGTCGTAATCACGTTCACTTTTTAGTTTTGTGATACACTTGTCAATAGGTTCGACCATCATAACCATTCCAGCACCACCACCAAATTGATAATCATCAATTTGTTTGTAATTATTGCTAGAATAATCTCGAAGATCATGGAAATGTACTTCTACAAGGCCTTTTTCGATAGCGCGTTTCATTATAGAAGCTTCAAAAGGGCTTCGCATTAAATCGGGAACAACGCTAATGATATCTAGTCTCATATTCTTAGTCATTAGATATTAGTCATTAGTCAATAGCCCCTTTGTACTAAGGACTAACTACTAAAGACTAGCTACTATTTCTTATTCTTATTAATCTCGTCTTGTAGCTTACGCATAACCTTTTGCTCTCTTTCTAAAGCTCTACGGCGATGATCTTCAAATTCAGCTTCAAGATCCCCTAATTTTGCTAAAGTATCTTTAGTAGTAGCTTGATTAGATTTAAATTTAAATAACAAGAATCCTAAAATGGATAGTAATAAAGCAACTATGGTCCACATAATTGTTTTATAATTCTGCTTGCTAGTTGGAGTTCCTAAAAACTTAATATTCTCTTTTTCTGAATTTACGGCGTCTAGATTTTCTTGAACACTGCTTAATTGAGAATTAACTTTATCAATAATTTTCTTTTGTTCACCAATGGTAATATTGGCTTCTGTCAATGACTTTTTTAGCCCAGAAATGCTGTCTGCAGTATTTTTTTTAACAGTAGCGATCCAGTTTTGTTTTATGACTTTAAACTGTTTGTAGTTGTTTGAATTCTTCAATAAAAAATTGAATTGTTCATTGATACTAATATCCTTAGGTACATATTTAGGTTGTTGCGCTAAAAGAGTACCGCAATAAATACATGTAAGAAGTATAAATAATTTTTTCATTGAATTTGATTTTACAAAAGGAACGCTATACCAAGCATCATATTGTCTCATAATATAAAAAAAAGCGCCCTTTACGAGGGCGCAAATATAAATAACAATTAAATTCTTATCAGTTAAAAATGAAATGTTTCTTTTCTCCAGATTTATCTAAGAAAGTTACAACAATGTCATCACGTTCATCCTTATTTTGAATAATGCTTTTTACATCACTTATAGAATTCACTTTTTTCTTGTCAATTTCAGTAATGATAATCCCCTCTAATCCGTAGCCTTGCATTGATTTAGTTAATGCTCGGGTAATCTTAACACCATAATTAGTGCCAAATTTAGAAAGTTCTTCTGGGGTAGCATTGGTAATTTCTACACCAACATCTTCAATAGTATATACTTGATAAAGGCTTAACTCGACAGGTACAGTCAACTGTTTGTGCTTACGATGTATGGTTACATTTAGAACATCATTAGGTCGTTTGGTATTAATATAAGCAGCTAAGTCTTCAAATTTATTGATTTTGACTCCATCGATATTTGTAATTACATCTCCTTCTTTTATACCTGCTTGTTCGGCTCCACTGCCAGCACTAACACGAGAAACATAAACACCTTGACTTAAATCTAAATCAAGTTCTCGAGCAGCAGCTTCTTTTAATGTACCTCCGCTAATTCCTAAAATACCTTTTTGTACATCACCATATTCAAGGATATCTTGAATGATTTTTTTCGCATTATTTGAAGGCACCGCAAAAGCATATCCAATATAGCTTCCTGTCTGTGAAGTAATAGCAGTATTGATTCCTATTAATTCTCCTTTGGTATTTACTAAAGCACCTCCCGAGTTTCCAGGGTTAATTGCAGCATCGGTTTGTATAAAAGATTGAATGTTGCTATCCCCCTCTGTTAGGTCACGTGCTTTGGCACTAATAATTCCAGCAGTAACAGTAGAAGTTAGGTTAAAAGGGTTTCCAACAGCTAAAACCCATTCACCGATTTTAGTATTGTTCGAATTTCCAAAAGGAACATAATCAAAGATTTCTCCTTCGTGTTCGATTTTTAATAAAGCAATATCAGCGGTAGGTTCTGTTCCTATAACTTTAGCATTATAGGTACGATTGCTATTTAAAGTCACTTTAATTTCTGAGGCTCCTTTAATAACATGATTATTCGTTACGATATAACCATCTTCAGTAATAATTACCCCCGAACCAGCTCCAGTAATGGCTTTTTCTAACACGCCACCATTTCTTATATAATCCATATAATTACGTGGTCGTCTGTAGGTGGTCACATTTTTTACGTGGACTACAGCGTTAACAGTGCTTTCAGCGGCTGCTGTAAAATCTATATTAGTTGCAGCAGCAAGGTGGTTAGAAGTATAAGTGACTTGTGGAGTAGTCGGTGTAGTATCACTTACCGTAAAAGAACTAGGCATGGTATCCGATATGGTTACGACTTCAGCTTCTTTTTGAGGTTCACTAATAATATATTTTTGAATTAGCAATGCTGTTGCACCACCAAGAATTCCCACAAGTAATAATGATAATAGCCTTTTCATAAAAAAGATATTTTTCAGTTAAAAGTATTTAGTAAATTGATTTCATTTAATAAAAAACGCTTCCTTTTACAAGGTATTACATTTTATAAAGTCATCAATATGCTTTAAGTCTAGGTTAACGTAATTTTACTTACGCTTAGAAGACTAAATTTGTAACTTTGTTAGCCCAAATTTATATTAATGACAATACATTTTAGTAAATATCAAGGAACAGGAAACGATTTTGTTATCATAGATAACCGTAATAAAGTGTTAGACAAAAATGATACCAAACTTATTGCTCATTTATGTGACCGAAAATTTGGCATAGGAGCAGACGGATGTATGTTTCTAGAAGGTCCTACAGCACCTAAGGACGACTTTACAATGGTGTATTTTAATGCAGATGGTAATGAAAGTACTATGTGTGGTAATGGTGGAAGATGTTTGGTTGCTTTTGCAAAAGATCAAGGTGTTATTGGGGATGTAGCTACGTTTACAGCCATTGATGGGCCACATAAAGCTACTGTTTCTAATGGATTGGTAAATCTTGAAATGCAAGAAGTTGATAGCATTACCGAAAAACCAAATCATTTTTGGTTAGATACGGGGTCACCGCACCATATAGAAGAAGTTTCTAATATTAATGAATATGATGTGTTTTCTAATGGGAAGCGTATTCGTAATGGTGCTCCATATTTTGAAGAAGGGACTAATGTCAACTTTGTAGAGCAGGTAAATCAAGATACTTTTAAAGTGAGAACTTACGAAAGAGGAGTTGAAGATGAAACTTTGTCATGTGGTACAGGAGTGACAGCTGCGGCTATCGCAATGCATGAATCGGGAAAAACGGATGCTCAAAAAATTAATATTGAAACGCTAGGGGGCTTATTGACGATTAGTTTCAGAAAAGAAGGGGAAGTATATAAAGAGGTACACTTGGAAGGTCCAGCTAAATTTGTTTTTAAAGGAACAATAGAATGGTAACACTAAAAGGTTCGCAAATATATCTACGCGCTTTAGAGCCAGAAGATCTTGAATTTATTTATAAAGTTGAAAATGATGAACGTGTATGGGAGGTTAGCGCAACGCAAACACCATATTCCAAATTTTTGATCAAGCAATATTTAGAAAACGCGCATCAAGATATATATGAAGCCAAGCAACTACGTTTGGCAATCTGTATACAAGGATCTGATAAGGTAGTTGGGTTGATTGATTTATATGATTTCAATCCTACTCATAGAAGAGTCGGTGTGGGAATTCTCATTTTAGAAGACGCCGAGCGAAGAAAGGGTTATGGAAAAGAAGCACTAAAATTAATCATGCAATATGGAAAAACGCATTTGCATCTCCATCAAGTATACGCTACTATTGCAGAGGAAAATAAGATCAGTCAAGATTTATTTACAGGACAGGGATTTCAATTTATTGGCCAACGAAGAGATTGGAACTTAGTAAACGGGAAATTCCAGCACGAAAATTTTTATCAGCACATCTATGTACATTAAAAAGATACTCTTACTAATCGGTCTATTATTAGTAGTTGCCGGAGGAATATTTAGTTACCATACCTATCAACGTGTTTTTAGTCCAAATACAGCGTTTGAAACCAAAACAAAGACGTTGTTTATTAAGACAGGAGCATCATTCGACGATGTCTCTAAGCAGTTGAGCCCATTTGTAAAAAATATTGAATGGTTCAATTGGTTAGCAAAAAAGAAAGGCTATGCAGCGAAAGTTAAACCAGGTAAATATGTATTAAAGCAAAATCTGAATACAAATGATATTATTGGGGTATTGAGAATTCAGAATACTCCTGTGAATTTGCGTTTCAATAATCAAGAACGTTTAGAAAATTTGGCTGGACGTATCTCACATCAAATTGAAGCCGATAGTCTTTCTATTCTAAAAGAATTCAAAGAGGCAACGTTTTTAAAAGAAATAGGATTAAATGAAGAAACTGCTTTAAGTTTATTTATTCCTAATTCTTATCAAGTATACTGGAACATATCTCCAGCTTCTTTGAAAAAGAAACTTTACAATGAGTACAAACGTTTTTGGAATCAGAAAAGAACAAATAAAGCCAAAGAAATAGGCTTAACACCCACAGAAGTGTATACGTTAGCGGCTATCGTACACAAAGAAACTGTGAAAATTTCGGAACGACCTAAAGTTGCAGGAGTGTACATGAATCGTTTGAAGAGAGGTATTAAGCTTGATGCAGATCCAACGGTAATTTATGCAATGAAAAAATCTTCACAAAATTGGACGCAAATCATCAAACGCGTATTGTTAAAAGATTTAGCATTAAAGCATTCATACAATACGTATAAAAATGCGGGTTTGCCTCCTGGACCTATCGCAATGCCCGATATTTCAGCAATTGATGCGGTATTAAATTACGAACAACATAACTATTTATATTTTGTAGCAGATGTGCAAAACTTTGGTTTTCATAAGTTTGCAACCAATTTGGCGCAGCATAATCGAAATAGTGCTCAATATCATCGATGGGTCAATAAAAAGCATATTTTGCGTTGATATCTACTAATAAAGTCTATGATCTGTTAGAGGGTTTGTAATTAATTAGTTGTTTTACTGTTCAATACGTAAAAATTATTTGGAAATTGTTTAGTGTTAAGAAAGCGTCATACATTTGCAGCGCTAAACAGAAGTAACCCTTATTTGAGACAAATTAAAATCAAACAGGTCATTACACTACTATTTGCTCTAAGTGTAATAACAAGTTGTAAAATTAATTTCAATCAGTACAGTTCCAAAACAAGAGCGATTCGTTACGAATCAGAAACCACATTAGCACCTTTTTCTACCCAAGAGAAATATCCTGAACCTGCATCACCTACTTGTGTAGTCTTTTTAGAGAAAGATTATATTGGATTTAAAGAAGCTATTGCTTTTAAAGAATCTCAAGGTAGATATGGTGTGGTTAATAAGTTCGGTTATATGGGAAAGTACCAGTTTGGAAAAGGAACTTTAGACCTTATAGGTATCCACAATTCACAACATTTCTTGAAAGATCCAGCTTTGCAAGAGAAGGCTTTTTATGCAAATCTTTCACGTAATAAGTGGATTTTGAGAAGAGAAATTAAACGCTATTCCAATACTTGGATGCGTGGAACTTTTATCACAGAATCAGGAATTCTAGCTGCGGCACATTTAGTTGGACCTGGTGCAGTTAAAAAATATTTAAGAAGCTACGGGAATAATACGTTTGAAGATGCCTTTGGTACTACAGTGGTAGACTATCTAAGAAAGTTTAAATCTTACAACATATCTGAAGTTGTTGGAGATCGAAAGGCCAAAGCATAGAAAAAGTTGTCCGTTTATAGTTATCGGTTGTCAGTTTTTAGGATTTGGTTTAAGCCTTATACTAAAAATAGACAACCGATTTTATTTTGCCTAAAAATGTGATATTGATCCAATAAATATCTCATTTTTAGTCGAATTTGTTTATAAGAGATAGTTTTCGGATTATAGCTAAAAACGGATCAACCCGTTGTGGACAAGCACAGTTACCGTAATTTCCGCGGAGGTGGAAATCCCCTCAACTAAATATGATATTCTCAATTTAAAATAGTGATTTGTAATTCCTAGTGAAGGAGACTCCACTACAATTTTTTCAAAATTCGTGGAGTGACATACAAAATGAACACAATGTTCCACAAGTTTTCAGCTTGATCCCTAAAAACTACGAACCAAGAACCATAAACTATAAACTCTACATATTGTATGATTTTCAAATTCAATGTACATTTGAGTATGAAGCGAAAATCAAGACAAATTCTAGCCTTTAGTATTTCCCTTTTTCTATTTACAAGCTCGTTATTAGCTCAGCAAGTTGCAGTATTGCATTATAATGGAGGAGGAGATTGGTATGCAAACCCTACAGCATTACCAAATCTAGTAAGTTTTTGTAATTTTAATATCAGTACAGCTATAGATGAGAAAGTAGAAGAAGTAGAACCTAACAGTTCAGATCTTTTTCAATATCCCTATATACATGCCACAGGACATGGTAATATACTATTTGATGACAATGAGGTTTCGTTGTTAAGAGATTATCTAAATGCCGGAGGTTTTTTGCATATAGATGATAACTATGGTATGAAGAAATTTGTCTTTCGAGAAGTAAAAAAGTTGTTTCCCAATAAAGAATTTGTTGAAGTAGGTACAGATCATAAAATATTTGATGGAGTCTACTCTTTCCCTAAGGGTTTACCTAAAATTCATGAGCACGATGGTAAGCGTCCTCAAGCATTGGGGATTTTCTTAGAAGGGAGATTGGCATTACTATTTACTGTAGAGAGTGATCTTGGAGATGGATGGGAAGATAAAGAAGTCCATAACGATAGTAAAGAAGTTCGGACTGCCGCATTGAAAATGGGGGCAAATATTATTAATTATGCCTTTTCTAATTAAATGAGTCAGCAGAAAACACATTACAATACCGAACTAAGCTCTCATGATTTTTCCATTATTATATGTTGCAATGGAATTTCTAGTCCAGCAAACATTGGTAGTATCTTTCGATTGGCAGATGCCTTTGGGGTAGAAAAAATTCTTTTTGATACTGAAGAAGTTGATATTTCAAGTGCAAGGTTAAGGAGAACAGCAAGATCCACAGAGAAAAATGTTCCTTTTCAAGCCACTATTGATCTTTATCCAAATATTACAGAACTAAAAAAAGAGGGGTATGAAGTTATAGCTATTGAGATAACTGATACAAGTATTTCTTTAAGCAAGACATTGCTTTCAAACCAAAAACTAGTGTTGCTTTTAGGGAATGAATCTTTTGGGGTTTCACAATCGTTATTAGAATTATGCGATCAGCATTTACATATTGATATGTTTGGTTTAAATTCGAGTATGAATGTAGCTCAGGCTACAGGTATTGCTTTGTATGAAGTCACCAAACAATTAAAACAAGATAAAAGATGAATAGTAGAGAAATCACTAAAGGGATACTTGGGGCAATCAGTATTTTAATTGGTTCGGTATTGTTATTATACTTTTTATATGCAATTCGATCTATACTACTTTACATCGCATTTGCAGCAGTTATTTCATTAATGGGAAGACCTTTGATGTTATTTCTAACTAATAAATTAAAATTCAAACCAGGCTTGGCTGTTATTGTTTGTCTATTTGTTTTCTTGTCCATATTTAGTAGTATTTTCTTATTGTTCTTACCGATAATTACAGATCAAACAGATTTGTTGGGACAGATAGATTTAGAGACTTTACCAGAAAAAATACAACGTGTTTTAAATGACTTTACAGGATACTTTAAACTAGATAAATTCAATGTTGATGATCTAGTAAAGAAAATAGATTTTGGTAAAATTCTTGCTTTTGGAGACTTTACAGAGGTGTTAAGTAGGATCTTTAGTGGAGTTGGAGGGTTTATGATCGGCTTATTTTCGGTTGTGTTTATAGCCTTTTTTGCATTGAAAGACAGTCATTTATTAGAAAATAGTTTGTTGGTTTTTGCTAAAACTGAGGATGAAAATAAATTAAGGAGAGCTTTTATAAAGATAAAAGAATTGCTGTCACGTTATTTCGTGGGATTACTTTTTCAAGTATTAATTTTATTTGTGCTGTATAGTATTTTACTACTTATTTTTAAAGTTCAAAACCCTATAGCCTTAGCCTTGATTGCAGCATTAATGAATTTAATTCCTTATTTGGGGCCTTTGATTGGTTTTGGTTTAATGATGTTATTGACGATTACAGGAAATCTAGATATGGATTTTTCTTCGGTGATTTTACCAAAAATGATTTATATCGCCATAGGATATTTAGTGATACAGTTGATTGATAATTTTGTAAACCAACCACTAATATTTGGGAATAGTGTAAAGTCACATCCATTAGAGATCTTTTTAGCTATTTTAATTTTTGGAAGCCTATTAGGAATTGGAGGATTAATTGCTGCTGTACCCTTGTATACAGCCTTAAAAGTGATATCTAAAGAGTTTCTTTCTGAATATAAGATTGTAAAATCATTGACTAAAGAGATTTAGGGTGAATAAGTATTTACTTTCTAAAGAGGTAATCGAATACCTAAGGCAGCATGAATCTTCGAATCCGAATGATTTTGCATTAAAGAAGCACCCTTTTGAGATTGTTAATGCGAAAGAATTAACGCAACAGCTTGTCGGTATTCAAAAAGCAAAAAAGAAACTACCTACTTGGTATAATACAACTGGAATTTTATTTCCTCCTAAATTAAATATTGAACAAACTTCATCCGAAAAAACAGCAGCTTATAAAGCATCTTTAGTATCAGGAAGTAAGATGATTGATATAACGGGAGGTTTTGGTATCGATAGTTATTTTTTTTCTAAGCAAGTAGAATCTTTAACTCATTGTGAATTAAATCAAGAAATACATGAGCTCGCGGCTTATAATTTTCAAGTTTTAGGTAGTGAAAATATAATATCCAAATGTACTGATGGAGTTGAGTTTATGAAATTCAGCAATGATTGGGATTGGGTTTACATAGATCCTTCTAGAAGGAGTTATGCTAAGGGGAAGGTGTTTTTATTGGAAGACTGCTTACCCAATGTGGTAGATTTAATGGATACTATTTTTGATCACGCTCAAAATATTTTAATCAAAACGGCTCCTATTTATGATATTACAGAAGGGCTTCGTGTATTAAAACATATTAAAGAAGTTCATATAGTTGCTTTAGATAATGAAGTGAAAGAGCTTTTGTGGCTATTAGAAAAAGACTTTGAAGGGGAAGTTACTTTTGTTTGCACTTCTATCGAAAAAAAGAAAACCTATACATATCGAATTCCGTTTTCTGAGATAGAAACCAGCCGAGCATCTTTTTCAACTGCAGCTTCTTATTTATACGAGCCTTTTGCTGTGTTTATGAAATTAGGAGGTTTTGCGTGGGTCAGTTCGTATTTTAAATTAAATAAACTTCACTCTATGTCTCATTTGTATACTTCGAGTGAGCGAGTAGATTTCCCAGGAAAGACATTTGAAGTAAACGAAGTACTGCCTTATAACAAAGCAGCCATAAAGAAATTCTCTAAAGAGAGCGCTAGTGTGGTAACGAGAAACTTCAAGATAAAAGCAAATGAACTACGTAAAAAATTAAAGCTAAAAGAAGATGACCAGCGTTTTTTGTTTTTTACTACTGGGATAGATGGAAAACAATTGGTTATTGATTGTCAGCGGATCAATTAAAATAGGTTATAAGGATAGCTTATTTGAGGTGTTCTCTTCTGCTAGCTTATTAATCCTTGGTTGAATAATCCAAACACCAATTGGATAAAACCATATCAAGAAGAATTCACCTATAAAATCAGAAAACGTAACTTGTTTTTGATCTTCTGCTGTTTTCAACATTTTGGCTGCATAAAACATAGTATGTCCTATGCAAAACATAGAAAAAAAATGTAATGGAAAAATAACACCAACAATTTTAGGTAAGTAATCTAATATTATATCCTCATTACCTTCTATAGATACCATGTTCTTAAATAGTCCTCCTATAGAAAAAGATATTAATACTATATAAAGTAAAGGGATAAAAAAGAAAATTTTGAATAGTTTTAAATTGACTTTTAGTTCTCCCTCAAGCTTTTCTTGAATTCCTATAACTATAGACCACAACCATCCAAAATGAATAGATGTAATTAATAAGATTAAATATGGTATGTAACTAAAAAAGTTTAAAAAAGGCTCGAAGTCCAAATTTTCATTATCGAAATTGCTAAATACGGTAGTCATACCATAAAATTGAAAAACAATAGGGAAGCCAATGAGTAAGATAAAAAGTACCCAATGTTTAGTTCTTAGAAAAAAATCAATCATTTGCTCTATTGTTTTTTACGAATTATAATAACTTTCTTGTCTTTTGGTTGTAGCTGGAAATTGTCCTCGAAATATTCAAAATTTTCAGTATCTAGTTCTCTTTCCATCTTTGCCATCCAATCGGAAGTAACCTCGGCTTTGTCAAACGCTACTCCATTAATTTGTGCATTTTCAAAAGAGCTTTTTCTTAAATCTACATGAGTAAAATTAGCATTACTTAGGTCTGCATTATTGAAATTACATTTCGAGATATAAGAGTTCGCAAAATTGATTCCTTTCATATTTGCATTTTTAAAACTACAATTGAGAATATCTGAATTTCCAAGGTTAACATTTACAAGACTTGCATCATCAAAAATACCTTTAGAGAACGTTGATTTAGTAAAGTTAGAATTGTCTAATGTAGAGTTATTTAAATCCATAAAAGCCAAATCTAACTGCGTTAAATCTGTATTTCTTAATTCGGCATATGAAAAATCTAAAGCAGATATAATAGTTTCTTTTGTGTTGAAATCGATCACTTTATTTAAGTTAAGATCACTTTCTAATAATGCTAAGAGAAGGTATCCACGTTCGGGACTTAGTTGTTTCGGTATTAAATGATCATTTTCTAGATATTTGTAAGGCTTTAGGTTTTTACTTAAAGCGATTAATCGAGTAATATTCGATTTAGACACATTTTCTCCTCGACTAGTCACATCCTTAATCATTCCATCAAGTACCCCAATCATATAACTTCTTCGAGAAGCTTCTTGAAGATATGTTTGTTGATCTAAACGATTATTTTGAGTACGAATTAACTGATTTTGATTTCTAAGGTAGTACACCTGTAATAAGATTAAAAGCGTAGGTAAGAGAGTCGTAATTAATAAGAAAAAACCTATTCGAGTGATACGAAGAAAAATAGCCGTTAATAATTCGGATAGGGTGTCCTTAGAAACATTCTTTTTTTCCTCAAGCTCAGTGAAAAAATTAGTGATGGCATCCTTTAATCTACTTCCTAATAATTTTGTAGAAATAAATTTAGAAGCTTTAACTCCTTTTTTCCAACGGTCTTTTTTTTTATTTTCAAAGCTAGCTAGCTTTTCCCGTAATACTTTATTTTCTTCTTCAAGTGAATTATATTCCATATGTATAGTTGCTGCTGGTGTGTTAAAAATAGAAATAAAATTTTAGGAGGAGAGAAACTTTATATAATTGTGTCAAGACTTAAAGAAACTATCTAGCATTAATTTAATTCCTCTAAAAATTAAAAAAATAGCTAAAAACATAATTAAGACGCCTAGTATCAATACTGGAATAAAGAAATCATGATCTTTGTTCATAAAAGCATTGTAAACGATTACAGGCCCTATAGTCGCTGTAGCTACTGCTGCTGCAAGTAGTTTTACTCCTCTAGCCAAAATAGCTTTGTTTGTTCTTTTATATTTTTCCATTTTATACACTAATTAATCAAAAAACTCTGGGCTATCTTCCAAAGAGAAGCTTTTTTGGTAAATCTCATTGACACGAAAATATCCTAAAGCAAAATTATCGGGATTTGTCGTATTTACAATATTGCCACGTACTTTAAAAGGTGTTACCCCAAAAGGCCCGCCACCTCCATCTGTTATGGTAGAAATATCATCAACATAAATCGCAAATCGTTGATCGGCACCAATTAGCTTTACCACCTTATCACGACTAGCATCTTTATCAAAATTATTTTGGAATGTAAATTCGACTCCTTCTTCAATAAATTCATCATCTATACTAAAAATATCACCCCCTCCAAAGTCAAAAACAAGATAATTAATCTTATTCGGTTTGTCTTGAAACGTAACATCTATAATAAAATCTTCTTCATCGAAGCCTCCAGGGTTTTTTATTTGCTGAACATCAATAATAGGAGTGGATGTCTGTAATTGTTCAGTAGCTTCGTATACTTCCCCTTGGTAAGTCACCTCTAATTTATAAGATTCTGTTGGGTCAATTTGTAAGTTGCCATTAATAGAATAGCTACCATTATTCGTGTGTTCTAAATCTACAAACTGCCCACTATTTAAAGCAGAAATGCGAACAGCTGCATCTGATACAGGAACATCGGTTTCAGAGAAAAAAGATCTTGTAAGACTCAATTGTACAAAAAGACTATCAGTAGGAGTAGTAACATCATTCATGTCAAAAATTCTTGTTAAAGCACTGTCAATGACTAAACGTGGTGCTTCAGTAGGAAGATCAAGATCAATAACTTCTTCACAGGAATTAAAGATTAGGAGTATCGCTATAAAAAGGAATATCTTTTTCATGATAATTAAAACTTAAAATTATAAGACACTGCGGGTACAATTCCAAAAATAGATAAGCGTACCGCTTCATTTTTGTTGGTTTGAAAATTTCTAGGGAAGTCAATAGAATTAGTGTTTTGTCTATTATATAAATTATAAATACTAAATACCCATTCTCCTTTCCACCTTTTTTTGGTATCTGGTTTCGGGCTGTAATTCATAGATACATCAAGTCTATGGAAATTTGGTAATCGATTAGCATTTCGCTCACCAAAAACGGGGACATTAATCTCTAAGCTATTTAATTCATAAGACCCTACAGGGAAGGTGGCTGGGGTTCCTGTTTGGAGATTAAAAGCAGCATTCAATTTCCATTTCTTGTTAAAGCGATAATTTCCAGTAATAGAAATATCATGGGTTTTATCAAAGTTAGAAGGAAACCATTCATTATTATTAATACCAGTTTCAATAGGTGTTCGTCCATTTATTAATTCTTCGGATCTAGATAGAGTATAAGCTAACCACCCTTGAAATTTTCCATGGTTTTTTTGTAATAAAAATTCTAATCCATAAGCACGTCCTTTACCGAAAAGTAAGGTGCGTTCAATATTTCGATTTCCTACAATATCTGCTCCATCAAAGAAATTGATTCTGTTCCTTATATCTTTGTAATATAATTCAGTAGACAGTGTAAATTCATTGTCCAAAATATCTTTGAAGTATCCGACAGCCCATAGGTCGCTTTTTTCGGGGTCAATAAATCCTCCACTTGGTGTCCAAATATCTAATGGTGAAGGTGTATTGGTATTCGATATTAAATGAACGTATTGAACAGTACGTTGGTAACTTGCTTTTAAAGAATTGTCATTATTAATTTCGTAAGCTAAACCTATTCTTGGTTCAAGGTTGTAAAAATCTTTCCATATTTTTTTTCGTGAAATAGAAAATTGACCAATAGGGTTAGCTTCTTTGTAAATTCGTGTAGATTCTTCAAAGAAAACAGGTTGATCGTTTTCATAAATACTAATGTTAGGCTCTCCAAACCTAAAAAAGTTACTAAAACGTAATCCAGTATTGATTTTCAACTTAGAGAAAATATTAATATCAGCTTCAACATATAAAGCTCCTTCTAGCGCTTTTTTTTCAGTGAATTGTTCGGTAATAAATTGATTACTATTCAAGCTCTCAATACGACCAGGATTAAAATCGTAATTGATAAGGTTTAAACCATATTTTAAATTCAAACCATCTTTAAGGTAATGTTCAAAATCGTATTTAAAATTGAAATAAGTTACATCTGATTTCCATGAAAAGCCTACAGAATTTAAATCTAGTTTATAGAAATAATCAGCATAAATAATTGAAGCATTGGAAAATAGATTATTTGAAAAAATATGATTCCATCTAAAATTAGAGAAACGATTTCCATATTGATTGGAGAGTACTCCTTCTAGTTCGAAATTATCTACACCAGAATACGAGGATAAATAGAAATTATTTTTTTCATTGATTTTATGATTTATTTTAAGATTAAAGTCATAATAACTCGCCGAATTATCGATATCAAACAAAGTCAGAAATAAGTGGACATACGAAGTACGCGCTGCTACTAGAAAAGAAGTCTTATTTTTAATGATGGGGCCTTCAAGTAGTAGCCTACTAGTAATGGTACCAATACCTCCTTCACCATGAAATTCTTTTTTATTACCATCACGTTGTCTAATATCTAGTACCGATGATAGGCGTCCTCCATAACGAGAAGGAATTCCTCCTTTATAGAGTTTTACTTCCTTTACAATGGCAGGGTTAAAAATCGAGAAAAAACCAAAAAGGTGAGATGAAGAAAATAAAGTTGCTTCATCCATAAGAATTAAATTTTGATCACTTCCTCCTCCTCTTACATTAAATCCAGAAGCGGTTTCGCTTGCAGAGCTAACCCCAGGAAGTAATGTAATGGCTTTAATAACATCTGCTTCTCCAAGTACTGCCGGGATATCTTTTATGGTAGATCCTTTCAAAGTATTGGTGCTCATTTCTGTACCTTCTATGGTAATTTGTTGTTTGTTTTTAGAAACAAGCACTTCACCCAAGGTCTCTGTAATAGGATAAAGTTCAGTAAGATCATTTACAGTTTCATTTACTACAATGTTTTTGGTTAATGTTTCATAACCTATATAAGAAAACGAAATTTCATAAGTTCCTTTAGGAATACTTAAAGCATAATATCCATAACTATTGGTGGTGGCTCCTTTATTTAATGTTTTGATGAAAATATTAACTCCAATAAGCTTTTCTTGACTACCAGCATCTTGAACATTTCCACTTAAAGTAACTTCCTGACTCCATGTGATTAAAGAAACGAAACTGATAATGAAACTAAGAACTAATGACTTTTTTTTCATTATTTTGAGATAATTCTTTTTTTGAGTAACAATATTGCTCATTTTTACAACGTTAAAAATAATTATATTAATGTACCGTTTAAGTAAACTATTCGTTTATTTTTGTGAAATATGAAAAGAATTTTATCCTTTTGTATTAGTGTTTTTATTACAGGATTTTGTTTCGCGCAATTAGGAGGGACAGGTACTTATCGTTTTCTTAATCTAGAAACTGCTCCTAGGCACGCAGCACTTGGTGGTAAACTTGTTACGGATTATCGCAATAATCCAATATCTGGTATTTATAATCCAGCATCTATTAATGAGACCATGTCGGGGAATTTTTCGGTTAACTACACTAGCTTTTTAGCAGATATTAATTACGGTTCCTTTGCAACAGCTTACAGTATACCTAGAACCTATCATACCTTTCATTTAGGAGTAATCTATATCGATTATGGAGATTTTGATGGTTTCGATTTAGAAGGGAATTCTACAGGTCAGTTTGGTGCCAATGAAGCCGCTGTTTCATTAGGGTATTCTTACAAGTTTCCAAATTCTAATTTTAGAGTAGGAGCCAATGCAAAAATTATAAATTCAAGTTTAGAGCAGTATAAATCATTAGGTATTGCTTCCGATTTAGGGATCCTTTATGTAAAGGAAGAATGGAATTTAAATATAGGGTTGTCCGTAAGAAATATAGGGAAGCAACTAACCACATTTGCTGATACAGAAGAAGATTTACCATTAGAAGTAAATTTAGGAATCTCGCAAACTTTGGCAAAAGCTCCAATCCGTTGGTTTGTGAATTTGCAAAATTTGCAACAGTATGAATTGGCATTTACGAACGAAAATAGAAATCAAGAAAGTGGTTTTGGAGAAGGAACACGAGTAGATGACCCAGGATTCTTTAATAACATATTGCGCCATGTAAATGTTGGGGCAGAATTGTTCCCCAAAAAAGCAGTTAACTTGCGAGTTGGATTTAATTTTAGAAGAGCTGAAGAGTTGAAAATAGTAGATCAGCGTTCTTTTGCTGGTTTATCAGCTGGTTTTGGTTTGAAAATAGGTAAGTTGAAGTTTAATTATGCTTGGACACGCTATAATTTGACAGGATCATCGAGTACTTTTGGTTTAAATTTGAATTTTGGAAAATACCAAGAATAAGATTACAATTGCCATAGACGGGCATTCTTCTACAGGAAAAAGTACCCTTGCTAAAGCATTAGCAAAACATCTCAATTATATATATGTAGATACAGGAGCTATGTATCGTGCTGTTACTTGGTATGCTATTAATAACGATTTAATTAATAGTTCGGGTATTAATGAAATAGCATTAATAAATTCTCTAGATAAAATCTCTATTGGTTTTACAAATATTTCAGGAAAAAACCATACTAATGTAAACGGTTTAGATGTGGAGGGTTATATTCGAGGTCTTGAAGTCGCAAATTGGGTGAGTAAAATAGCCAGTATTCCACAGGTAAGAAAGAAATTGGTTGCCGAACAACAATATTTAGGAAGAGAGAAAGGTGTTGTTATGGATGGTAGAGATATCGGGACTGTTGTATTTCCTGATGCAGAATTAAAATTTTTTATGACTGCAGATGCTAAAGTAAGAGCACAGCGAAGGTATGATGAATTGACAGAGAAAGGAGAATCTGTGAATTTTGAAGAGGTTTTATCCAATGTAAAAGAGCGTGATTTTATGGATGAAAACCGAGAAGATTCACCTTTGAGGAAGGCTAAAGATGCTGTTTTGGTGGATAATTCTGAAATGTCCAGAGAAGAACAGTTAGAAAAAATTTTAAGTTTAGTTAAAAAGTTAGATATTTGACCGCTGTTAACTAAACTAAAGAATTTTGAAATATTATTTTATTTCTCTCCTTTTTCTATTCAATCACTTTTTTGTTTTAGGCCAACAATGTAACCTTCCACAGATTGATCACCTCATTTGTGATATAACCACATTAGATGTTGATGAAGATAGTAGAGCAGACGGAATTTTAGATTTAAACGAAGTATTCACTGATGCAACAGGAAATACACCATTAGCAGGGTCATTTTGGTCAACTACTCCAGAATTAAGATTTCGATTAAGTGAGACTACAGGTCATGTAAATGTTTGGGATTTACCAAATGTTAATGATACCACTAATGAGAACAGTTATATTTTTACATTGAATAATTCTAATTGTGGATCGGACAATGTAGTGGATGTTCGATTGATTTTAGCTCCTTTCTCAGGTATTGCCTTAGAGCCATCAGGCACCAATAATGTAAATCTTGAAGTTTGTGAGAATCAGTTCATAGAGGTACCTGTTAATTCAGGAAATTTTATAAATGCATTTGATTTATTTTCAACCTTAACAGTTGATGAAGAAAATCCAGCTCCTCACTTGAATGGAACTTGGTTTTTAATTGAAACAGATCTTTCCGGGAATGAAATAATTACAGAGCTGGATGATTCAATAAGAATGATTGAAGATGTTCCAGATTTTCCAAATATGCTAATTGATAATGTAATTGCAGATTATAGATATAGGGTAGAAACGGATTTAACAGATTGTCCATCAATGTTTAGAGAAACAGATGTAAGAGTGTCAATTGTACGACAAGTCTTTGCAGGAAGATCTCAAAGCCCTGGTATTTGTGAATCAGAAATACTAGCAGGTGATTTTGATGCTGCAAATCTAAATGATGATTTTTTTTTAGTTGATGAAGATGAAAATGGAGATTGGGAATCTTTAAATAACAACCTAATTGATAATGTTGCAGTTAGTGTTGTAAACTTTAGAGAAGTTTATGATGAATTAGTTATTGATACTGATAATAAAAGATTCGGACAAATAGATTTAACTTTTGACTATACAGTTAGAAAAAGATCTGGAGTTTGTGAGAATGATATTGAAGAGGTAACGGTCAGTATTTATGAGGAATTAAGACCTTTCTTTCAAAATAATAATAACAATCGTTTTTGTGATGAAGGAAGTATTACCGAAGTACAATTATTCGATTTTATAGAATTTACGGTTGAAGGGGATGATACCTTTATTTATCCAAATGGTAGTTCGGCTACGCAATGGGTCTATGAGGATGGTCCAAGAGATGAATCTGGAGGACTTGTCCCCGTTGAATTTTTATCTGAAGGACTGTTAAGTTTTTTAACCCCAAACTTGTCAGATGATCCAGAGAATTTTATTCCTGTAGGGATCTATACATTTAGATATTTAGTGGATCCTTGTATTAATGCTACTGGAAATGGATGTAACAGTCCATGTGATTCGGAAAGTACATTGGTAACAATAGAAATTTTGCCACTGTCATATGCTGGCGAAAATACAGCAATTACCATTTGTAGTTCTATTGGGACAATTAACCTTATAGATCAATTAAATGCAGATCCTTTAGAAGGAGCTATTGTTAGAACTGGTACATGGAGAGATCGTAATGATAATATTATTTCACAAGACTTTGTAGTGCCTATTTCTAGAATCGAAGATCAACAGTTTCAATTTACTTATTCAACTATAACGGCTGATGGTTGTGAAGATAGCGCAATACTAACTATTAATGCAGGAGCTTCACCTAATGCAGGGGTAGCAAACCCTCCAACAATTTGCGGAGAGACATTCCCGATTATCCTTTTTAATGAATTAAGCAGTGATCCTGATCCAACAGGGATTTGGACTGGACCAAATGGTTTTGTTTCTACTGATCATTTTGGAATAATTGAGAATGAAGAAGTATTATTGCCAGGGACATATATTTATACAGTAGAAGGTGCTGGGGTTTGCGCGGGCACTTTTGATACGGAAGAACTAACAATTAATAAGCGAGCGAATCTAGGAGACGATTTTATTGAAGAAGTTTGTTCTTCATTAGGAGCAATCAATCTATTTGATACTCTTGGTCCTTTAGCAAATAAATCAGGTACATTTATTGATGAAAATGCTACAGGATTACTTGATAGTACTGGGTTATTTGATATAGCTACATTAGCTTCTGGAGACTACTTATTTACATATTCAGTAGACGATAATTTACCTTGTGATGATGGAGAACTGGTATTGACAGTTCGTGTTTCAAGAGATGATGAATTTCCTAATTCGGGTACAGATGGTACGACTACAGTATGTTCTAATAATAGGACATTAAATCTATTTGATGTTCTTAGTGGGACTCCAGAAACTACAGGAATTTGGACAGGGCCTTTTGGATATACATCTCCCTCTCATTTAGGTCAATTTATAGAAGGCGATTTAGCGCTTCAAGTTCTTCAACCAGGGATTTATACATATACAATTATTGGTAAAAATGGATGTGGTGATTTACAATCACAAAGTCAAGTAACAGTTGATTTTGTAGATCCTCCTTTTTTGGAAGAAGACTTTACGGAGACTTTTTGTTTTGAGGTCTCAAGTGTTAATTTATTCGACTTATTAGATAGGAATACAGATAGAGGAGGGCGATTTGAGGTTATTAATACTGAAGATGAAGCATTTTTATCTAATAATGGAATGCTCAATTTTTCTGCCATTGAACAGGATCGTACGTTTCCAATTACTTACACCTTGCCAAGTACTGAATTTTGTGATGAAAATAGCTTAACCACTACAATACAAATAATAAAAGTTCAAGAGCCAGATCGACCATTAGATACTTATTGTATTCTTGATGCAGCAACTTTATCCGATGTGGAAATAGGGAGTACTGATGTTTGGTTTGAAACTTTAATTGCAGATCGACCTTTTACTCAAGACCCCGTCTTAACAGATGGACTTACATTATTTCTGGAAAAACAAGAGCGAGGTTGTGTTTCGGAAAGAATAGAGGTCATGTTTAAAATTTTAAATATCGGAGAGGTTAATGAAGAAAATGGAGTTGTCGATTGTACCATAGATTTTCAAGATGTAGTAACTCCTAATGGAGACATGATTAATGATTTTTTTACACTTAATATTAAAGAAGAAGGTATTCTTGGGAAAAGCTTCAATATTCCAGGTGCATTCCCTAATTATGAATTAAATATTTATAACCGTTATGGAGTGTTAGTCTATGAAGGAAGCGGAAATAAAGCAGAGTTTGACGGGGAATCAAATGTTAATAGTTCTGTTGGTGATTTAACTACAGGGGTGTATTTCTATGTATTCAATCCAAATTTCGAAAACAATCAACCGATTCAAGGAAGTTTCTATTTAAGTAAATAAACAAGAGATGCGTAAGATTACACTAGCACTAGTTCTCGTATTGGCAAAACTTGTTTGTTTTGCACAGCAGCAGCCACAATATTCACAATACTATTACAATTTATCTACGGTTAATCCAGGATATGTCACTAATAAGCAAGATATCATTTCGGTTGGTGCATTGTATAGACAGCAATGGCAAGGAATAGATGGTGCTCCAAGGACTGCAAATGGTTTTGCTTCTATTCCTATCAATAAAAAGATGGAGTTTAGTATTAACTACGTTAATGATCAGATTGGTGAAGTAGTAAAAGTAGTCAACCAATTAGCAAATGTAGACTATGCTTATATTGTTGATCTTACAAAAGAAGTACATTTATCAATGGGTGTTAAAGTTGGATTGACAACATTTAATGTCACTACTAAAACAGCAGACCCTTTAGGTGATCCATTCTTTAATAATCAAAAAAGAAGTACAGATCTCAATTTGGGTGCGGGGTTATTTTTATTTACAGAGAAACTATACTTAGGAGTGTCTACTCCAAATTTTATATCTAACACCTTACGTTCTAATGATGGTGAAACATATAGCGAATCTCAAGCTCATTTATTTGGAGTGGCGGGTTATGTTTTTGAGCTAACAAGTGATGTAAAGTTGAAACCATCAACATTAGTGAGGTATACTAGTGAGACACCGTTAAGTTATGATTTGTCTTTAAATGTATTATTGCTTGACCGATTTGAGTTAGGGGTTTCCTACAGGAATCAAGATGCTATAGTTGGGCTGGCTTCATTTAATATTACCCCTTATTTGAAAATCGGCTATGCTTATGATGTCACGACGAGTAATCTTAATTTAACTTCCCAAGGGAGTCATGAGTTTGTATTGCTTTACGATTTTGACTTATTAGGACTGAAAAAGAATTATTCTTCACCAAGATTTTACTAAAAGACTTGAATATGAAACGATACATATGTATACTTTTTTTCCTTGTATTTTCATTTATTCAAGGACAACAAAAAAATACAAGAGCAGACCGCTATTTTAAACAAGGGGATTATATAGCTGCTATAGATGCTTATAAAGCGGAAAAAGCCAACAAAAAGAGAAAAAAGTATGTTGTTAAACAATTAGCAACTTGTTATTACAATACCTTTCAATATAGACAAGCATATCGTTTCTTAAGGACGATTTCAAAATGGGATTTAGCTAAGGAAGATCATCATTTTTATTTTAAAACATATCAGGCACTTTCTGCGATAGGTGCCTATGAAAAGGCGTTACCATATTTAGTGAAATATCAAGAGGCTTCAGGAGAAGAGCTATTAGAAATTGAAGAGGCTAAGAGTACGATAGAAAAATTCAAACTGAAGGATAATGATTATGAGATTAAGACAGTAGATTTTAATTCGGAAGCATCGGAGTTTGGGGCAACTTATATTGATGGAAGTGTTTATTTTACATCTGATAGAGCACCTCATGGCGTGTTACAAAATGATTACAAATGGACGCACCGCCCTTACTTAGATATTTTCAAAGTGACAGTCGATGAAAATTACCGTAAAACAGAAGATGCAAAGTCTTTAAGTGCACCATTGAATTCGAAGTGGCATGAAGGAAATTTCTGCTTTACAAAAGATAAAAACACCGTTTATATTTCAAAGAATAACGTAGATAAAGGGAAAAAGAAGTACGATAGTTTAAGGAAGAATGCTATTCATCTCTATAAAAGTATACGCAAAGACAGTACGTGGAGCTCATTAGAAAAATTACCTTTTAATAATGTCAATTATTCTATAGAACACCCCACATTGAATAAGACTGAGGATACCTTATATTTTTCTTCGAATATGCCAGGCGGTTACGGTGAGTTCGATTTGTATGCAATAGTTATTAAATCGGATAGTATTTATGGAGATCCGATCAATTTGGGACCTAAAATTAACACTAAGCATAGAGAACAATTTCCTCATATATCACCAAAAGGAGATTTGTTTTTTGCTTCGGATGGACATTTAGGGTTGGGAATGCTAGATTTATTTGTTTCCAAAAGAGGGCAAGATTCTTTTGAAGAGCCTATAAATCTTGGAGCTCCTGTTAATTCTAGTTTCGATGATTTCTCCATGAATTATCATAACGAGAATTCAGGGTTTTTCACTTCGAATAGAAAGCGAGTAAACGATGATATTTATTCATTTCAGCAGGTAGGTGAAATATTTCCTAAACCCTATAATTCGATATTTGAGGTTAGAGATTATTTAACACAAGATATTATCCCTGAAGCCACTATTCGAATAACCGATAATTTGGATAATGTTTTATTTGCCAGAGATTTAGATGAGAACTCTACAGTTACTATTCCGTTAATGCCTGAAGGGTATACTTTTTATGCTAGTGCTATAGGGTATAATGATAAAGAGAAGAACATATATATTAGAGAACGAGAGGGGGCAACTTATGCTATTTATTTAGAAAAGAACGAGAGTTTCGAAAAAATAAAAGAAATAGAAAAAGAAGTGGCTTCTCGATATGATTGTCCAGAAATTAAAGATCAGTCTACATTAAAGAATCAATTGTTATCAGATAAAGTGGGGCCACCAGTGGTTGAGAAAAATGGTAAATTATATTTCGAACTACCTCCAATTTATTTTGATTATGATAAATGGAATATCCGAAAAGATTCTCGTTTAGTATTAGATCAGTTAGCTGAAAAGCTAGAGAAATATAAAACGGTTCATATCCAGATCAACTCTCATACTGATAGCAGAGGCTCTAATGAATACAATAAAATTTTATCAGAAAAAAGAGCAGAATCTACGCGGAATTATTTAGCTCTTGTAGGTTATATAAATGCTAGAAGGTTAAGATATAAAGGGTATGGAAAATCGCAGTTAATTATAGAATGTGATAATTGTTCTGAAGCGCAACACCAAACCAATAGACGTAGCGAATTCGAAATCATAAAGTATTAACGTTAAATTTTACTAAAAGAAATAATAATTCGGTAAATTGTATGTTGTTATTGTAGCAGATTAAGGCTTTGGCTACAATAAGCCCTTAGTATAACCAACAAACTAACTACATGCAATGAATTGTAATACAAGTTCACTTGCTCCCTACACACCAACAGCTCTAAATCCTTGGGATCAAAAAAAAGCTACGCACCTATATAAAAGGCTTGCGACTGGCGTATCTCCTTTATTAATAAATGCAGCGCTGGAGGTATCTCCAGGTCAGATTGTTGATGTGCTATTTGATGAAGCCATGGGAATTCCTACTACGGTGTTACCCGAATGGGCTAATAAATCAAAAAGAGCATATGAAGATGAAGGCTTTGATTTTGGAGAAATTAATAATGATAATATGAGAGAATGGCAGTTGCAATTCTTTCAAGATTTACGAATTAATCGTCTTCGAGAGCGTATGACGCTATTTTGGTCTAATCATTTTGTAACTGAGAAAAACACCTATAATTGTGGGCGTTACATGGTTGAGTATTATGAAACCCTTCAAAGGTATGCTTTAGGAAACTTTAAAGACTTTGTGCATGATATAGGCTTAACAGATGCTATGTTGACCTATTTGAATGGATTTGAGAATACCAAGCAACGACCTAACGAAAATTATGCTCGTGAATTATATGAGTTATTTACACTAGGAGAAGATCAGGAAGATATAGAGTATACCCAACAAGATATCATAGAGACTTCTAAAGCTTTAACAGGCTATAATGATAGGATCGATTGTGAAGAAGGAGAGTGTAGATGTCAACCTATAGTATACAATGCAGAGAAGTTTGATAATACACAAAAAACAATTTTCGGTCAAACGGGAAATTGGAATTACGGAGATGCTATTGATATCCTTTTTAATCAGAAATCGCTACTGATTGCAAAATTTATTATGGGTAAGCTTTATCGCTTTTTTGTGAGTCCAGAAATTAATGAAGCAGTTGTAGATGAATTAGCTCAAGATTTTTTGGATTCAGGATTTGAAATCATTCCGCCCTTAAAAAAATTATTTAAAAGCGAACATTTTTTTGATGATAATGCTATTGGAACTTTAGTGAAAAGTCCTATGGATTATTATGTTAATTATTTAAATGTAACAGGTTTTCCTTTGGACTTTATCGAAGAACCTGACTGGGAACGCTTTTTTTTCAATAATGCTTCAGCAATGGGACAAGAGCTATTTCAACCTGTAGATGTTGCTGGTTGGCAGGGAGACTATGATTGGATTAATACGAGCTCATTAGTCGTTCGTTGGCAAACAATGGAATGGTATTTATCATTACTTTTTCGTGAGTTACCAGAAGAATATAGAAGGTTAGCCAATGATGTAGCAGCTTCTATTACAATTAATATAAGTGATGGTAATGCTTATGCCGATCAATTAGCGATGAACATTATACACGCATTTATACCTCAAGGTTTAACTACTGTTTCTGATTACGAGGGATTGATCTCTATTTTTAAAGAAGGAGGAGAAACACAGCCTCAATATTATACGGATGGGACATGGAGATTAGAATATCAAGGTATCCCCAATCAAGTCTATTTATTATTGATAGCATTAATTCGTTTTCCTGAGTTTCAATTAAATTAAGTTTTTACTATGTGTACCGTTCACAATTCGCATAACGCACAGCCAGGTTCTGATATTCATAGTCAAGAACACGAGAAATGGAGTAGGAGATCATTTTTACAAGCATTAGGGCTTGTAGGAGGAGGAAGTATGTTATTAGGAGCCAATCAAATTTCAGCTTCTGTAAATTCACCTTTATCTCAAGCAATCAATGATGCAGAGACAGAAAATATTTTAGTGTTAATTCGCCTTAAAGGAGGGAATGATGGCTTGAATACGATAGTGCCTGTTTATGATTATGATAAATATGCTAGTTTCCGTCCTAATTTAAGGCATGCAGAAAATTCATTAATCAAATTAGATGATGATTTTGGCATGCCCAATTACATGAGCGATTTAGAGGCTATGTGGGGAGAAGGAGCCATGAAGGTAGTTCATGGTGTTGGTTATGAAAATCAAACATTGTCTCACTTTAAATCATCTGATATTTGGGCAAGTTCGGTTATTGATGAAAAAGAAGATTCAGGTTTTTTAGGAAGATATTTTAAAGGAATTTACCCAGATTATTTGGTTAACCCTCCAGAGGTTCCCGCAGCAATACAAATAGGTAGTTTTGGGAATCTTATTTTTGATGATGAAGGCATCAATAATTATGCGATGACAATTTCTAATATTAGATCTCTACAGAATATAGGAGAATCAGGAGAGCTACATAGCATTAGAGATATTACAGGAATGTGCGAATATTCGGATCGATTGAAGTTTTTACGTGGCGTTACTAATAATACTTTTACTTATGCAGGAGTAATTAGTGCAGCCTATCAACGAGGTCGAAATGCTGTGGCATATCCAGTAAAAGAAGTTAGTAAGTTGGCTCAACAACTAAAAGAAATCGCACGAATAATAAAAGGAGATTTAGGGACTAAAGTATATATGGTAAGTCTTGGTGGTTTCGATACTCATGCCAATCAAATTGAAGATCATCCTAAGCTATGGAGAGACATTTCTATTGCGATAAAGACTTTTTATGAAGATTTAGCAGAGACAGAGCACGATAAAAAAGTATTGTCAATGACTATTTCTGAGTTTGGAAGGCGAGCCGAAGAAAATGGTTCGAATGGTACAGATCATGGAGAAGCAGCTCCGATTATGTTTTTTGGCCCAGCCATTCAAGATAATGGATTCGTAGGGAAGCATCCAGACTTAAATGATTTGGATCGAAGAGGAAACTTAAAATATACCGTTGATTTTAGAGAAGTATATGGGGTTGCTATGAAAGAGTGGTTGTGTATTGATCCAGCAGTAGTGGATAGTGCTCTTAAATTAGAAACGCCTTTCGAAGAAAGAAGCTTTGGCTTTAGTTGTAAAGGAATTTTGAATACAGATTTCGGGAATTCATCTTTTAATTTTGATCACTTTATAACAAATCAAAGAATAGCAGGAACACCTCAAACAATCTTACATTATCAAAATAAAGAAGCAGGACATATTAATATTAGTATTTACAGTATTACGGGGGCTTTTATTAAGGTTTTAAGAGAAGGAATTACAGCACCAGATTCTTATTTTGTGAATCTTTCGGAAGAAATGGGAGAAGTGAATACCGGAATTTATATCTACAGGGCTTTATTTAAAGATAATGCTTACAGTGGTAAGTTTATTTTGTAAGAGTTTAAAAATAAGATTATTGGTCTCAGTAATAGTTAAAACTATGTACTTTAGTGCATCTCACTTTTAGTTTATAAAAAATTTATCTATGGCATTAAGCTTTAAGCAGTAGGCCTTATGTCTATTAATGTAACTTATGGCCTAAAGCCTATAGCTTACAGCAATAAGTTAGAAAATAGAAAAAGACTTTCAGTCGTAACCGAAACTATGGATTTTCCAGTCTTTAGTGGTTCATTTAAGTATTGTTACCCGTTTAAACTTACTCTAGAATTAAAAAAACGAAACATTTTCATTTTTTGTAAAATTTTGCACAGTTCTTGTGGTATTTTTGCGTACCAAAAAAATATATAATGAGAATAAAATATTTCTTTTTAGCTTATATCCTAGGAGCTGTAGCTGTAACTGCTCAAGATTGGAAAAATATTGTTGTCCCAGCTGACCCAGGAAAAGGTAAAGAATGGATTCTTCAAGAAAATGTTTCTGATGATTTCAATTATATTTTTGCCCCGATGAATCAAAAGACGAATTTCGGTGAGGGTAATAAATGGTATAATTTTTATCATAATGGATGGGATGGACCAGGAACGACCTATTGGAAATATAATCATGTGTATGTAGATGGAAGTGATTTAGTGGTTAAAGCTTCTAGATGGGATAATGTTAATCAACCAAACCCTAAAGCAAAGTCAGCTTATAAAATGAATAAGCCAGATGCTGCTATTAATGCGGGATGTATCACATCAAATAAAAAAGTAAAATACCCTGTTTTTGTTGAATCAAAAATTAGTGTAGCCAATATAGCATTAGCTTCGGATGTGTGGTTACTAAGCCCAGACGATACTCAAGAAATTGATATTATTGAGTGTTATGGAGGAGCGGGCAATGGTAATGGGTATTTTGCACAATTCATTCACTTAAGTCACCATTCTTTTATAAGAGATCCTTTTACAGATTATCAACCAAGAGATCACAATAGCTGGTGGGGGAAATCTGGTGTAAAAAGCTGGGGAGAATACTGTTGGAATGATGGAGATAGAAGATATGTAAGAGTAGGAGTTAACTGGATTTCACCAAAGCATTTTGAATACTATGTAGACGGTGAGTTGCAAAGAGTTCTTTATAAAGGTGCTTTTGCTACTAAAAAAGGAAATACATGGTATTACACATATCCTTTAATGAAAGATGGAAAGCTAGAATTTGAAAAAGGATACCAAAAAATAGAAACATTTGCTACTAGTGATACTTATGACTTTAGTATTTTAAAGAAAGCTAATAAAAATTCTACAGTGAGTACTGTCGATCCTTATAAGTATCAAAAAGGTAAAGGTTTTACAAAAGCAATGGATATCATTATTAATGTAGAATCACAAAACTGGCATGTTGCTGATGGTCGAACTCCAGATGATGCTGCTTTAAGTGATACTTCTAAAAACCAAGTTAAAGTAGATTGGATTAGAGTATATAAACCTAATGGAATTAAATAAATAAAAATTTATACTTTTTTAAAAGCTCTGTAATTAATTACAGGGCTTTTGTTTTTTTTGAATAAGAGCTTTATGGTATCTTTCAAGATGATACAGTACTTTTATATTACATGGAAGAAATTAAATCATTAGAGAAAGAGCAGTCTGCTTATAAATTACCATTGTGGAAAGCAGTTATCCCAATTATAGTTCTTATTATAGCCTTAATGTTTAATGTAAGGAAAGTATTTGGAGATGCTTCATTGGACGGAAGCAATCAATTTATCTTATTAACAATTGCAGCAATTACGGTATTAATTGGCTTTACAGAAAGCATTTCTTTTACCTCTATAGTGACCTCAATAAAAGATCAAATAGGGAGTGTAAGTGAAGCAATTATTATTCTTTTACTTGTCGGGGCATTATCAGGCAGTTGGTTAGTTTCAGGTATTATTCCTACTATGATCTATTATGGTTTACATATTTTAAACCCATCCTATTTTTTATTGGCTTGTGTGGTTATTGCAAGTATAGTTTCTGTAGTGACAGGAAGTTCTTGGACAACGAGTGCAACAGTAGGAATAGCACTTATAGGTATAGCAAAGGCATTGGAGATTCCTTTAGGGATGACTGCAGGAGCTATACTTTCAGGGGCATATTTCGGAGATAAATTATCCCCATTATCAGATACTACTAATTTGGCATCGGGATTGGCAGGTGTAGATTTGTTTACACACATCAAGTACATGTTAAAAACGACAATTCCGTCAATAGGGGTGACACTAGTTTTCTTTTTTATTGCAGGTTTTAATTTAGAACCGACTGATGTTTCTTCGAAATCAGATATAGCAACCTCTATAACAGAAGTATTTACAATTACTCCTTTTGTATTATTAGTGCCTTTATTGGTTTTTATCCTTATTTTAAAGAAAGTACCAGCTTTAGTAAGCCTTTTTATCGGAGTCTTAGCAGGAGGGATTGCTGCACTGATTTTTCAGCAAGAAGCCTTGTTGCAGATATTGAATGAGAATACATTAAATTTTAAAGGTGCTTATAAAGCTTTAATGGTTGCTTTTACTGAAAAAGTTACACTTCAAACATCAAATGAAATATTATCAGATTTATTAGAAAGCAAAGGGATGTCTGGAATGTTAAATACGATTTGGTTAATTATTTGCGCTATGGTATTGGGCGGATCACTAAAAGCTATTGGAGCATTAGATGCGATTAGTCAAGCAATTTTGAAATTGGTTAAAAATGCTTCGGGTCTTATTGCAAGTGTAGTAGGGGTTACGTTTTTGACTAATTTGACAGCAAGTGATCAATACTTAGCCATTGTCATTCCTTCAAAAATGTTTAAAAAATCATTTGAAGATAAAGGCTTAGCTCCAGAAAATCTTAGTAGAACTATTGAAGATAGTGGTACTGTAACTTCTGTGCTGATCCCATATAATACTTGTGGAGCTTATCATGCAGATACACTTGGAGTATCGGTTTCCGATTTTGCAATGTTTGCTGTTTTTAATTGGGTAAGCCCACTGATGAGTTTGATTTACGGTATTTTTAACATCAAAATTAGAAAAATTTAAAGTATACATATCTTACCTTTGCAAGCTTCTTAAGCGTTTTAAGGTAAAGTTTGTTATAACTGAATTAATTTTATTCAAGAATGGATGTAATCGAGAGTTTAAAGTGGAGGTACGCTACAAAAAAATTTAATCCTGATCAGATTATTCCCGAATCTGAGATTGATACTTTGTGCGATGCTTTTAACTTAACAGCTACTTCTTATGGCTTACAACCTATAAAGCTATTTGTAATTAAAGATAAGGAGTTGCAGGTACAGTTGCAAAGTGCTTCTATGAATCAGCCTCAAGTTGGATCGGCATCTCATGTTTTAGTTATTTGTATAGAGAATACTGTTGATGCAGATTTTATTGAGAATTATTTTAAACTTTTTCCTAATAAAAATGAAGATTTATTGGCTTATAAAGATGTTCTAAAAGGACGTTTTTCTAGTAAAACTATGGGGGATATAAAGCAATGGGCTGTAAAACAGGCTTATATAGCTCTAGGGAACCTTATGACAGTTTGCGCCTATATGAAAATAGATTCTTGTCCAATGGAAGGTTTTATTCCTAACAAAGTTGATGACATTTTAGATCTAAAGGAAAAAGGAGCCTCTTCTATTCTTTTATTACCCATAGGATATCGTTCCGAAGATGATTTTAATGCAAATAACAAAAAAGTGAGGAGACCTATTAACGAAATAACAAGCAAAATTTATTAGGTTTTTATATATTGGCAAGAAAATTGTTAAGGTTCAATAGATTATTTACATAAGATTATGAAGAAGTTATTTTTTTTAAGCTTATTATGTATTAGCTTTTTAGGGTTTTCGCAAGGAACATTAGATTGGAAAACAAATTTTGATGAGGCAAAAGTACTTGCGAAGTCACAGAACAAACCTATTTTGATGTATTTCACAGGGAGTGATTGGTGTACTCCTTGTAAACAATTAAAACAAGACTATTTTGCTTCTGAGGAGTTTAAAAAGAAGGCTTCGAAAGTGATTTTAGTACTAGTTGACCTTCCTTTTAGGCAAGATATTATCTCGGAAGAACAGCGAGAAAAGAATAAAGTCCTAGAAAAGAAATATAATACAGAAAGCTCTTTCCCTTTATTAGTCGGTTTTTCTCCATCAGGAAAAAAATTAGATGAACTTTCTGGTTATGGGTCTTTAAGAGATACTACTTATCACTTTAGGTTTTTAGATAATTTAATTAATTAGGTTTTTTATCACTTCAATTCCCAAACACGTACCCAATCATATTGAGTTGTACGTTGTTCTTGAGTGCCCTTGGCTACCATTCCACCATTTTTTGGTACAGGGTTCCAATGATAGGTTTCTATTGCCATTTGAATGTATGCAGGAACATCCCAATCTACTTCTGGCTTTATAGAATAAGTGTATTTGCCATCTAGGAAAAATTGAATTTCATCAGGAGATTTCCACCAGGCGGCATAGACAAAAAAACGAGAATGATTTTTTTCTTTTAGTAAGACTAAATCTTGGAGTTGCTTTTTGTCAGCGCAAGGAGTTTTTCTATGGATAGCATTAGAATGGAAAATATGATCCCACTCTTTAGACCAGTCATGTGCTTTTTTAGAAACTACACCTACACATTCTTGAATATCTGTTTCTAATTTTTTTTCGCAATTGTATTTTGTCATTAGCCAAAAGGTAGATGACATTTCAGTAGCATTCGCTTTCATTTTTGCTTCGAAATACATTCCTGGTTTACCTGGATGTATTGATCTAATTATACCACCATAGTATTTAAATTTTTGTCCTCTTTTTTTGATAGTTTTTTTTAGTACTCCTACAGTAACGTTTAAAAAACCATCTTTTACTACTATATTCTCTTCGAGAAATAACCCAGGAGGTCTTCCTATCCAATTCCAATCATTACCTACAGATGCTGTTTGCCACTTTTCTTTGTTAATCGAATTTTGATTGAAATTATCGGACATATTTTCTACAAGAATCCATTCTTTATTTATTGGCTTAGGGTCATTATTTGCAATAAAAAAGGGTTGAGCAAACGATTGTATTGTTATTCCAAGTATAAATGAAGTTAATGCGAATCGACAGGAAAGAGGCATGCAAGATGGTTTTGTCAATACAAGATATAGATAATTTAAATGCATATTTGCTTTTTAACATAGTAAATCCAATTCTCATGTTTAGAATGAATACTGAGCTTAAAAAGAAATGCTTATAAATGAAAAGATGAATATTATTTATTCAGAAATAACGTTTCCTTTTTCATCTAAAGGTAAATAAGGATTGAATGCAATTTCCCAAAGATTTCCATCTGGATCTGCAATATAACCACTATATCCACCCCAAAAAACCTCTTGAGGTTGTTTGATTATAGTTACTCCTTTATTTCCAAGTGTATTAATTACAAGATCTACTTCTTCTTTGGTTCGGGTATTATATGCTAGAGAAAAAGCTTTAAATCCACTTCCTTTATGAGAAATTTCGGCATCTTCTGCTAGTTTTTCTCTAGGGTAAAGAGATAGTAATATACCGTTAAGTTGAAAGAAGCTAATGTTTTCATTACTTGAAGGTAATTTTTTCCAACCAAATATTTCTTCATAAAATCGATGAGATATTTCTAAATTAGTTACTCCTAGTCCTACTATAGTTAAACGTTGTTCCATTAAGTTTTTTTTATTTTAAATTAAAGAATAATTTAGAACAAATAATCTTTCTAGGAATGCTTCTAGTCCTGATATTTATTTAATAACCCAAAATCAAAAGGAGTCCAATAACAAGAGGTTAAACCTGCTTTTTTAAAACCACGATTTATCCAAGTATTACAGGTGTTAATGCAAGAATAAGAGCCAATAGCTTTATAGAAGTCATCATTAGAAGAATATCCTTTACCTTTTAATAAAACTTTATTTTCAAATTCATTTAGTTTGAAATTGCTGAAAATATAATTGTTTAGTTTTTGCAATTCTGTAGTATTCACTTTTATTTCAATCCAATCTTTTTTAATAGTATTTAACCTAGTAATATGAATTAGCGATGGGCTTTTTAAAAAGAGTGTTTTGAATGAATCAGTAAAAGATAAATCGGTCCCTGTGGGTGTATTTAAATAAAAATTTTCATCTCCCCAGCCAAAAGCAATGTATTTTGAATTTTCTAAGCCTACAATACCTTTGGAAAGAGTATCGCTCATATCTTGCGTTGAAAGTATTACATCTAAATGAACTCCGTTAGTATTTAAATAGATGGACTTAGTTACATTAGATTCTAGTACTTTTCTTTTACAAGTAGCTTTAGATAGAATTAAAGCAGCTATTAAGTAACAAAATATACAACTCAAAAAGAATACAAAGGGTTTGTATATAAATTTTAGCAGTTTCATAAATCACTTTAATAGTTGAAATTTTTACAATATTATTTTTTAATAGATTGTTTTATAGCGGAATATGATTTATTAAAATATAACACACCACTTAAGGACACTAAGTTACTTTAAAATATCATAAATCAAAATTATATCATTTGATTTTGTAAAGAGTTATACTTTAACTAAAAATAAAGAAAGCATGATATTTCTATTTATAGGTAATCTAATTACATTTTAGTGTACATATAATTGGGGACCATCTTTAGTAGCTGTCCAATTAACCACCATCTTTTTGTTACATATCCAACAGCCTTTTTTCGCTTTATAATTTCAAAAATTTGTTGTGCAGCTTTTTCTTTTCCCGACATCCAAAATATACCTTCTCCTTTAGCCATATCAGTATCTACAAATCCAGGTCTTATATCTGTTACATAAATCGGTTTTTGGCCTTTAGATGCCTTTTTTTGTAAGCCTTCTAAATAATTTATTTGGTATGCTTTTGAAGCATTGTATGCAGGAGCTATTTCACTACCTCTAAGACCAGCAATAGAGCTAATAGCAACTAAATGCCCCGCTCCAATATTTTCGAAATAATTATAGCCCCAACCAACTATTTCTGTAAAAGCATTTACATTTAATAGATTAGTTTTATGTTCTATTTCAAAATCTAGCTTTTCATTTAAATCACCTATTCCAGAACTTAAAATTAAAAGATCTAGCCCTCCAATTTCATTAACTAAATTGATTAATTTTTCAGGATTATTACTTCTAGTACAATCAAAAGCACTTATTCTATATTGATTAGGATTGCTTTTTTGAAGTTTTTCTAATTCAGATTTTCGTCTTCCTGTGATACCAACCAAATATCCATCTTTAACCAGGATTTTAGCAAGTTCATTTCCAATTCCAGAAGTAGCTCCAATTACTATGGCCTTTTTTATGTGCACGTGCATTTAATTTCTAATAGTGTGTAACGCTAAATATATTGTAAGTGTATCGGTATTCAAAGCAATTTAATAGATTATCTAAGGGGGTGTTTTAACTCATTACGTTTATGAGACTAATTTATAAATAGTTTTTTTTTAGTCTTGTATAACAGATCAGTAAATTAAACGACAAAGAATTAGGTGGTATAGGTTGTTTCACCTACATTTGCAAAAATGTTCTTAAATAAAGGACGGTCAAAATAGTAATAATACTGCTTCTTAGTAGTATTTCGTTAAGCAATTCAATAAAATTTACTTCTCGTTTTTACCCATTTTGAAGCATTTATTTGTTTAACTAAATTACTTTTTATTAAAAAATTATCTTTCCCAAAATCAGTAGGCTCTGATTTTTCCTCTACACTAAAGTTTCGTGTTTCGGAATATTTCAAAACCAATGAATTAAGCAGGTATGGCAACGGAAAAATGGTTTTCAAAACCATTGTTATGTTGTTGTTGTTTTTCACTCCTTTAGGTGTAATCATTTTCTCCTCCATTACTAACATTCCATTATTGTTTGGACTTTATTTTTTGAGCGGATTGGGTATGGCAGGAATAGGGATGGGAGTTATGCATGATGCTATTCATGGGTCATATTCAAAAAATAAAACGATCAATAAATTAATGGGATACACTATTAATATTATTGGTGCTAATGATAAAGTATGGAGGTTGCAACACAATGTGCTTCACCATAGCTTTACTAACATAGATGAGCATGACGATGATATTAATGCTCCTTTTTTCTTACGGTTTTCACCTCATGCTAAAAAGAACAAGCTCCATAGGTTTCAACATTATTATGCTTGGTTCTTTTATGGATTTTCCACAATTTCTTGGGTAACCTCCAAAGACTTTGTGCGATACACCAGATACTATAAAATGGGATTGGTTAAAGATAAGCAGACTTATGTAAAAGGAATTTTGAAAATTATAGGGTGGAAAGCACTTTATTATTCTTTTGCATTGGCATTACCAATTTTTTTAACACCTGTTTCGCCCGGGGTAGTTATACTAGCATTTTTAACTATGCATTTTGTAACAGGATTATGTATTTCGTTAGTTTTTCAAACGGCTCATGTTACACCAAATGTATCTTTCCCTTTGCCTGATGAAGATGGAAATTTAGATTCTGTGAGGTTCGCACATCAGTTGCAAACTACTAGTAATTTTGGGACAAAGAGTCCATTATTCTCATGGATAATAGGGGGGTTAACAAATCAAATTGAGCATCACCTTTTTCCTAATATCTCACATGTGCATTATCGAAAAATTGCTCCTATAGTAAAGCAAACAGCACAAGAGTTTGGGGTGCCTTACTATAATAATGGCTCATTTATTTCAGCCATTTTTGAACACTATAAAATGCTCCGTGAATTGGGGCGAATGGAATTATAGCTAATTCCTATAAATTAAAATAAATTACCTATAACTATGGATTATTATATCCATCGAAAAGGTAACCGAAGTACTAGCTGCTAACGTAGCTAACACATTCGTTAACTAATAAAATAAATATTTAATATTACAATTATGCAAGAAGGAACAGTAAAGTTTTTTAACACAGAAAAAGGATTTGGATTTATTAAGCCTAAAAACTCTAGCGAAGATATCTTCGTTCACGTTAATGGATTAATAGACGAAATTAGAGAAAATGATGAAGTACAGTTTGAAACTGAGCAAGGTCGTAAAGGACTTACTGCGGTTAATGTAGAAGTTCTTAACTAAAAGAAATTTCTATTTATAAATTAAAGAGGCCGTCTAGAAAACAAATTTCTAGACGGCCTCTTAGGTTTCTCATTTATTGGCTTTTTAAAAAAGAGCTTGTTGCTTTTGAGTAAGAGAATCAATTTCTCTGATTCTAATATCCTTAAAGAAAACCTCTGCAGCTTCACTTTGCAATTGAATCTTTCCTTTTATAAGAGGAATTTCTTTACCATCTTCTTCAATATATCTTGAATTCTTTAAAATCATTACAACTTCACCATTTACAACATGTAAACTTTTACCTTCAAAACAGAATAAGTCTAATGTATTCCATTCATCATGAGGTTTTTCATAATTACCACTTCGCAAGCAATAGTTTCTGTAAGGGCTATTCATACTTATAGGCAAGTACTCTTGAGATTCGTGTGCTAATGGGTCTAAATTAGATTCTGGTTTGTAAGCTTTTATGTCAATAGCAGAATTAGCTTGACTCCAAAAGTCACCCGTATGGCCTTCCATGATTTGAAATTCTTGAGAAAGCATCCAAGATCTCCAATATTCAGCAGCCATTGGCCCAACCGAATGGTAAAGAATTCCCGAATCTTTAAGAAGGTTTTTTCTATAAGCCCATTTTTTACCTCCCCACTTGTATTTTAATTGAAAATGATAATTCTTAAATTCTTCTTTAGTAATTAAACATCCATAATATTCACCAGTATTTTTAATGATGGTATCGTCTCCTTCTTGAAAAGTAGAAAACACCTTGTAATTTGGGTTATTTAAACCAATAGGTGCTATTAATTCTCCATTTTCATCTTTAGGAGGAGTTCCATCGTAACCAGGCTGGTGCTGGAAACTCAAATAGTTATCCCATTTTGTTAAGTTAGCATCAATTAATTCATCCCATTCATATTCGGGCTCCGCTGGTTTTTGTTCATTTTTTACAGGAGAACAGGATATTGCAAGGAAAAGTGCAGGTAAAAGAATTTTATAAAAGCTCATATGTTATGATTATTAAGTTAAGTATTGATTTTTATAGAGTACTTTATTTGAGCGGTAATTCCAAAAATTCTGTTTTTGATTAATAGTAAAAAACCAAATATATAAAAAGTAAGGAGAAGTTCAAGGAGTTTAGAAAGTACAATAGTAAATTCAGTTTTTTGAATTATTGACTTTTTTTGAATTAAAAAATTATTGAATATTTATTTTTAATCCCCTTGAATGATTTTTTTTAAATACTACTAGGCTGTCTTTTTTTAGAAATTAAAGAAAATTGAAGGTGTATTACCCCATCTCTAGATTGCACAGGTTTTATTTTTTTGATGCCTGTAAAAATGGATTATACATCATAATGGCGTGGTTTTCAACAATCATTTCTTCTGTTTCAGATTGTGCAGATTTTTCAATTTTATATATCTGATTATGTCTAGAGTATCCACCCCAAAGTTGTTGTTTGATCAAGTGATTTTTTTCTTTAACCAGATATTCAACGTCAATTTCGTTTTTAGACAATAGTTTTCCATTTAAATGGGTGTTGTCTAACCAAAGTGTCAATTGGAAGATATTATCAGTTTCATTTGTTACTTGTAAATCAATATAGTTATATGAAAGTGTTGCTCCAGCTCCAAAGGGTACTTTTCTATTTACATCTGGAAAAACATCAAACCCATGCCTATATCTTTCTGTTATCGTAAGTGGAGAATGGGCACAAATCCAGAATAATAAATTTCCTAATTGGCATAATCCACCTCCTGTATCTTTACTTATTTTCCCTTGTTTTAATACAAGTCCATCCAAATATCCTTTTGATTTGGTAGGCCTACCGACCAGTTTCCATATTGAAAATGTTTCACCAGGTCGAATTAATATGTTGTCAATTTTATTAATTGCAATTTCTAGATTAGTCCTTTTGTTTTCTTGTAGATACATATCAACATCTTTAAGAGGTCTTAGTATCATAGATTTATGTGAGAATACAGTGTGTTTTAGCAGTGCATTGCTTTTAAGTTTTGCCCAGTCTTTTTTTCCGAACGTCCAATTGAATTTTCTTTTCAAAATAAAATATTCTCTACCAAGGACTTGTCGAAGCTTACTTCTTTTTACGGGTTTTTTAATTTCTATCATTTCTGGAAAATAAAAAGCCTATAATTGTTTGCTTAGGCTTAGTGCTAATTTAACCTAAAAAAGGAATATGTCAATTGATATATGTGATGCACAAAATACAGAGCATATTCAAAATAATTGATTTGGGATTGGTAATCTAATACTCACAAAAAATCTATGATATTTCAATTTTCATGATTTTTTGTGAGTTATCATGAATTATCATAGTTTTACGAAAATCATAAACTATACAAGATTTACTATGAAAACTGAAATTAAAAAGAACAAAACAGAAAACAACAATGGGTTAAGCCTTATTATGAAAAGCTTTCTTGTCGCTATGTTTATTATAGCAGGAACAAGTAGTATTTCGGCTCAAAAATCGAAGTCTAAAGAGACTAAGGAAGAAGCACGAGTTACCGGACTAAGATACGTTTGTGTGCATGTATTAGATCTTGAGAAAACCTTGAAGTTATATCGTGAGATTCTTGGTTTCAAATTATACGATGCAGAGGTATTTCATGGACCAGGAATTGAAGGGATGTTAGCCATGAAGATAAGAGCAAATGATTTTGAAATGACCTTGTCTCTTACAGCACCAGAATTTATTGACACAGTAGGGCCAATAGGAAACACAAACCATAATCACTTCATGCTAAAAGTTAATGATATTGGGCCAATAGGGGATAAGTTGAAAGCAGAAGGGTATAAGTTAGAAAATGAAAACTACGTACAAGATAAATACACGTTTTTCGTAGGACCTAATGGAGAGATTATTGGTCTTTCTTCTTGGGGAGAATAATCATTATTTTATCTACTTGAAATGATTTCTATTGCTGAGAACGAATAGCAATACAATGATTTAATATATCTTAGGTAGGCCTATTTAGAAATAGACTACCTAAGATGTTATATATAGGAAAAGCAAAATCTTTTTTTACATTCTGTACACCTCTTCTGGATGCTACACACCTAAATTAGTAGGTTACCATCTTCGATTAGAGAGCCAGCACAAATGTGGCTTTTCATTTTCATTTTATTTCAATTGAAGTAATCTTTCATCCTTTAGTAATTTCTAATTCAGAATTGATGATTTTAGATATTTCATTTGCTTTATTGACGATCATAAAATGGCCTCCTCCTTTAACCCAAATTACTCTTTTTAGATTTCTATTATTAAAGATTCTATCATTATCACCTTGAATGTGTGTGATATTCAATTTTGGGTCAGATAGTTTTTTCCAATTCATGATTTTATTTATAGCCCAAACCATAAATTTCTCGTCTGTATCATCAATTATTTTTCTTAGCAGCTTAGATGTTTCATTAGATTTTATTCCGAAGAAATAATTAGCAGTCAATTTATTCGACCATTTAAGAATAAAGGATGGAATTACTTTATAAATTCTTGAGAAACTAGCTAACTTTAAGTCGATACCATACTCTTCACGGCTCTTTACACTTGAAATTATCATTAATTTGTCTACTTCTATTTGCTTAGAAATTTCCTGAGCTATAATCCCTCCAAATGATACTCCTATAAGAATAACTCCTTTTGAAGTATCAATTTGTTGAATTAGTCTTTTTGAATAGGAACTTAAAGATTCATTTTTTAGCGGGTCTACCCATTTGATAAAAGTTTCAGTTGTGTTTTCAATTTTTAAAAACTTAAAAACTCTTTCATCAGCTCCTAATCCACTTATGTAGTATATGTTTTTGCTCAATTTTTGGTTTATTGATGGTGCATTAAATACAATTGAAATTTAGATATTATTTAATTTAAAAAATCCCTTTAAAATACCAAAACACCCCTGTACAAGAAGTAAGAGGTGCTTAGTTAAGTTGTTGTTATGAGCTAAACTTTCTGTTTTCGAATGGTTGAAATTTAAGTATTAGTCGCACTCTTTTTTTAACCTATTTATTGACATCTAGACTAGGATCATACTCATATGCATCGCCATTTATATAATCTTTAATTATCTGATGTCCTTTATTGATTTTATCACCATGCTCTAGAGATAGGTCGCAATCAAAACGCACAAAATGATAATAAGGATACAATAAATGACTAACTCCCCAAGTTAGACCTTGTCCTGCTTGTACATCAACATCGGTATATTTCCCTGGACGAAAGGCACCTCCTCCTTTAGGAACAGATAATCCTTGGATCATAGGATGGAAATTGATTCCATCTTCTGAGAATAGGATGCTATTTCTTTCTGGGCCTTCTGGTAAAATAGCACATACACCATTTCGGTATGGCCAAAAGGTACTTCCGTGTCCTCCCATCAATACAGGGTTGTATTTCGATTTAATGTATGGGCCTTCTGGATTATCTGCAATAGCAACTCCTGTTGCAAGAGGTACATCGGCATGTTCTTTATTGAATTTTCCAGCTGAAATATTAGGTGTCCAAGGAAGTCTACCATGACTCTTGTAATACAAAAAGTATTGACCCCCTTTAACGAAAAAAGTTGGTTCGTGTATGACTTCTCCATCCCAAGCATCCTTGGATCCGGGTGTTAAAATAGGTTTATCTAATGCTTTCCATGGGCCAGTAGGCGAATCGGCCACTGACATGCCAATTACGTTTGGTGCAAAATCACCGGATGTTTTAAATAGTTTAGACCAACGAGCATCTTTTACACTTGCAGCTGCTTGATAGACTAAATAGTATTTATCATTAGCAACTAAAATGTCTGGATTAAAAACACTTCGATGATCGTAATTTCCTGTAGCACCGCGAGGGATAGCAACTCCTTGCTCTTCCCATTTTAATCCATCGGTAGAGGTAGCATACCATACATCACAAAGATCCCAATGAAAAGCTCTTGATGTATCAGTTGCATCATTTGGACCTACTACTCCCGAATTAGCAAGAGGCTTGGAATACCACATAAAGTATTTATCACCTACTTGTATAATACTTGAAGGGTAATAACGTTCAATTCCCTTTTCGAATTCAAAACCTTCTAGTTTTGTAAATTTAAATTGGGTGTTAAATTCATTGAATTTTTCATAACGAATCTTACCTTCTCGAAAGCGCTTATAAGAGGCACTTTCTAAACTTTGAGATGTCTTACTTTCTGTAATTTCTGATTGTTGACTTTCTGTAGTTTGTGATTCTTGGCAAGAGAACAAACTCATCACAATCAGTGCCAAAATAATACTGATTTCTTTATTAGTAAAGTTTTTAATTGTCATAATACAGTCCTTCAGTTATTTGTTAAATAATATTATTAAAAATAAATTTCCTTATCGCGAGCACTGATAATTAGTTGTGATTAAAGCTAACGATAATAGCCCAAAACCCCAAATACAAAAGTTTCATTGACAATACGATAGATTTTTTCAGTCTAAGAGTACTACTTTTTTTAATTTCATTTATATTTAACGAAAAGGCTTTACATAGGATACCGTGTTGTCCATAGTTTTATTCAGACAGCCATTTTAAGTTTTTATTATCATACATAATTAAACCTCCAATTGCTCCAATGAAAATAGTATCATTTTTAACAACTATTGAATTTGGGTATAATGTATCATACCAAAAACCTTTATTTATCAGTTTAGGTTTAGAGCTATCAATTAAACTAGTTTTGTATATACCCCCATTGATTAACAAATATTAATTACTTTAAAAAAAGTTAAACCCTCTATATTTTAAACTTACACATTTTACAGGATAGTGTCGGCTACATCAGTTTAGAGGAATACTATCACAAAATTAAGCATCATTAACGAACCGCCAAGTACGCGCCCCGTACGCTTGGTGGTGTGAGAGGCACACTCTCCTCATTTATGGGAGAGCCGTCTACTCGATGTGTGCTGTGAGAAACAGAAAAGTTTCGAAACTGGAATTATGATGGAAGTAGGTCTTCCGATTAGGGGTATTAGGACAACTAATCAAACCATTGTTATGAAGCACAGCGGGTAACTAAAGTGTTTTAAGCGATAACAGAAAAGGCTTTGAAAAAAAAAGTCAAGTGTGGATAAAAGAGATGAGCGCAAGCGAACTCACCGATGAAGTGGCGAAAATACCAGTTGTTGTCAAAACTTGAGAATTATTGAGGTCTTGAGGATAAGTATAGCGTTCACCTAAATATTGGCTATACGGCAACCGCCATAAAGGTAGCATGACTTTTATCTAGGCATTTTTCCGGAACGCAGGAAGCCTGATTAGGGTGTTAAAGGGAACCATCAAGTAGGCAGTACCTACAAGGCTATTACCAATACTTAATCAGGTGGCGGATAAACTCGTAGTAATGTTGAATCACCTGTAATGGGTGAGGAGTGAAGGGGTTTAATTATGCTGTTTATGATTTAATTACAACTTTTATTAGTAAGAGGATGATTTTTAAAGAAAAGACAAAGCCATTACCTATCAGTAAAGATATGGTTTGGGAAGCTTACAAATTAGTAAAGAGAAATGGAGGGAGTTCAGGCGTTGATAAACAAAGTTTGGAGATTTTTGAAGGTTCAAGAGTTCGAGAGTTGTACAAACTATGGAATCGGATGTCCTCAGGGAGTTATCTAGCCTCAGCAGTAAAGCGTGTATCCATTGACAAGGGAAATGGGGAGTCTCGTCCCTTAGGGATTCCTACGGTAAGTGATCGTATAGCTCAACAAGTAGTAAAGACCTATTTAGAGCCACGATTAGAAGCTGTATTTTTATCATCTTCTTATGGTTACCGTCCTAAGAAGAGTGGTCATCAAGCTATTGCACAAGTAAGGAATTATGTGCGTAAGTATCCTTGGGTAATCGATCTAGATATTAAGGGATTCTTTGATAATGTAGATCATGATCTGCTCATGAAAGCTTTAGATAAGCATGTTTCAGAAAAATGGGTTAAGATGTATATCAAAAGATGGTTAGAAGCACCAGTACAGCTGGTGAATGGCGATTATTTATTTCCAGATGGAAAAGGAATTCCTCAAGGAGGAGTTATTAGTCCATTATTATCTAATCTATTCTTGCATTACAGTATAGATAAATGGATGGAGATCAATTATCCATCTGTGGATATGGTACGATATGCAGATGATATTGTTATTCATTGCCAAACCCATCAAGAAGCAAAATGTCTATTAAACTCACTAAAAGAGCGTCTGACTACATGTCGATTAGAAGTGCATCGGTCAAAGACAAAAATTGTGTACTGCAAAAAAGAAGGACGTTATCTTGAGTATAAGTCAGTTCAATTTGATTTTTTAGGTTTCAGTTTCCAGCCTCTTAGATTTCACTTGAAGAAAGGCGGAAGCTTCTTACAGTATGATTGTAAGATGAGCCGTAAATCGAAGAAGCGTATACTAGCTAGGCTTCGATCTCTGAAGCTTGATAATCGTACACGATCTACTTTACAAGATCTAGCTCAAATACTTAACCCTAAAATCAGGGGTTGGATCAATTATTATGGTAAAGTAAGTTGCAATTCTCTAAAACCAATTTTTTACTATCTACATCATCGCCTACTAAAATGGGTTATGAAAAAGTTCAAAGGCCACAAGAATAGCCGTGTGCGATCGGTAAAATGGTTGAGACAATGTAGAAAAGATTTTCCAAATCTATTTTACCATTGGTCACTAGGTTATCATTTAACTTAGTTGAAAGTGGCTGCATAATAAGAGCCGTATGATGCGAGAGTATCACGTACGGTTCTGTGAGAGGTTTAGGGGTGAGATTCCCCTTTACCTACTCGA
>CANMML010000011.1 GCA_947499005.1 uncultured Aquimarina sp. | reverse complement strand
TAGGAAGGTTAACCATATGGGTGAAACTTTAAAATCACCTAAAAGCTAGTAAATACTATAACTCAAACAAAATTTTTGAATCCTAATGCATAATTCAGGTTAAACGGGTTACTTACTTTTTTACCCAAACTATCCATAGCAAAATAAACCAAGCCTAGTTTTTCTTTTCCATGAATAATTCCTCTAACTTCTTGTGCGGTTATATTAAAAAAAGACAATAACGCATTGTATTCACCAAGTGTTTGATATTGATAATTTTCATTAACATATGAAAGAGCTGAGGTAATTTGTTGTTTTAAATTACCTTGCTTTACATCTACTTTTTGTATTGGAATGTCCTTCTTTCCCGTCTTACCAATTGCTGAAGTAAGTTTAAATTTTTTCTCCAATTTTCGGCACACTTTCATAGAGCGTACTTTCTCAAAACTATCAGAAATACGTTTACCATATTCATCTACACAAACCGAAACAATATGGATATGCGCACGCTCGGTATCGGTATGTTTAAACACCACATAAGGCTGATCGCCATATCCCATTTCTTGCATATAATTTTCAGCCAATGCATTAAAAATTTCATTTGAAACAGCATCTTTCGGATTCGGGTTTAATGAAATATGGAGTATAGGTTTTTCGGTACGATTATTAGCAATCAAATAAGGTTCAAAAGAACGCTCTAGTAATGGAATGGTGAATTCTCCTGTTAAAGAATGTATCATTCTATGACAATGAATAATGTTTCCTTGGTCTTTTTCAACCTTCTCATAATTGTATAATAACACTCCTTTTAAGTGACTTCCTCTCCCTATTTTTGCGATCATTATTCTCTTTTTTTGAATTAAATGAATGCTTTTTCATCATTTTAATTCGTTAGTAATACAACTTCCAATTCGTCTTTTTAAAAAATCCTCGACTTCGGAGAGATTTTAAACTCCGTAGGACAAGTTTGTAATGAGAGGCACAAAAGCATTTTTGAGGCACTCATTACACAACTTGCTCTGTTCCACTGAACAGTTTTCTAATGGATTTTTATGTGATGATGCGATATCACCACTCTTAGAACTGATTATTACAAATTAAAAACGAATGAATAATAATAGTACCATGATTATCATAGACAAAATAAGACACCAAAAGCCATGAGATACCGCAAAAGAAAATCGTTAAGCGAAATGGAATAAAAGTGTTGTTTTTCTTAGTGTAACGCCGTATGGCTGTACAGCCGTATAGCCAGTTAAACGGCTATACGCTTAACCGTTTAGTCAGCTAACTTTATAATTGCACAGTTAGCTAGTCAACCATCCAAATATCTGTATGACTGGCTGGACAAAAATACCTATATCTGATTGTACTACTTGCTAATTAACTAGCTAGCTATTTTTTCAGCTAGTCAATTGTACAAGCAGAAATAAGTACAGCTAGCCATATAGCAATACAACTAGTTAGTTAATCAAAAAATAATAGCATTCATAAACAAAAAAGAAGTCATCTATTTTTAAATAATTTTAAGGGGTATTTGGTTTGGTTTTCCATTCATAGCAAAATAAATGAAGTGGAATTTGTCAAGGCTTTTAGGGAATAATTAGGTGTGTTTGCAACGTAGCAAAATACTCGTATTTTCAAGGAAGTAGATACCTTATTATTCTCTAAAACTTGTATAGTCTTTACAATTTACATAAGGATATGTAGTAGTTCTTTTGAAAGTTTTTGTATTTGAGCGTACCGATAGTTAAGCGAAAAAAGCAACAACTTTCAAATTAGAACTACTTATATCCTGCTCGTTTTTCGTTGTCCCGAAAAATGATAAAAGCTTCATTTATTACAAACCCCTTAAAATTTAAAAATCCAGTTGTAAAAATCGAGTTCTATTTTAAATAATGATAATAAAATCAGACAAGTAACGACAAATAAAGACGAATTAAAACCTCCATAAATTACATAGTGCGAAAGGCTATAAGTTTATAAAAAGAAGTAAAAAACGTACTTCTATTTATGAACCAATGCAACACATTAATAAGGAAGATATAGAACAAGCTACAGAGAAGGTCAAGAAACGATTGCCTATAGAAAAAATACGTCAAATTCCTAAGTATAAAAACATATCTCCTAAAGCATACAATCAGCTTATTAAAAATGCTGAAACCTTTTCTTTACTCATATTAGAAGCCATTAATGTACAAGATCAAAATATTATTTAACATTGATTTTTACACAAAACTTACCAATACCTATATCTTTGTTATTGATATTCAACACTTAAAACCATGGATAACTTAACTCTTTTCAAACAATTCGCTCCCAAAGCTCCAAAAAAATTTCAAGAAGGTAATAATGCCGTTATTTATACTCGGGTTTCTTCCAGTGATCAAGAAGATAATACCAGTTTAGTCTCTCAAAAAAAGCATTGTGATTTATATGCGCAAAGACGAAACTTAAATGTTGTTGGTTATTTCGGAGGTACGTATGAATCTGCAAAAACGGATGACCGAAAAGAGTTTAATCAATTACTAAAATTTGTAAAACGCTCTAAAAACATCAACTATATCATTGTGTATTCTTACGAACGTTTTTCACGTTCAGGAATTAATGGAGCATCCATTGCTGAAGAACTACTTAAAAAATATGGTGTGATTACATTAGCCATTACACAAGAACTTGATCCAACTACTCCGTCGGGTTCTTTTCAGCAAAAAATATTTTTTCTTTTCGGACAAATGGATAATGAGCTAAGAAGGGATAAGACCGTTACAGGAATGAAAGAGCTACTCTTAAAAGGATATTGGGTTTGGGCTGTTCCTAGAGGGTATGAGGACTTAAATAAAGGAAAAGCTACTCAGTAAGTTAGTGGTTAATGAAGAAGGAAAACTGCTAAAAAAGGCTTTTGAATGGAAAGCGTATAGCCAATTACCAAACGTAGAAATTGTAAGACGTTTAAAAAAGATGGGGATTAACCTATCAGAGAAACGCTTACACGATTTATTTTCAAATCCTTTCTATTGCGGTTTGATTACAAGTAAAATGATTCCAGACCAAGTAATTGAAGGAAATCATGAAGCCATGATTTCAAAAGAGCTTTTTTTAAAAGTACATAATATTAGAAAAGAAAAACGCATACACGGATTTGTTCACAATAAAGACAATGATAATCTGCCTTTAAAAATTTTCACAAAGTGTGAAAAATGTGGAAAAGGAATGACAGGCTACTTAGTGAAAAAGAAAAATCTCTATTACTACAAATGCCGTACAAAAGGATGCAAAGTAAATCGTAGTGCCAAAGCAATGCACCAATTGTTTAATAAAGCACTGGCTTCTTTTAAAATTGAAAAGGAAGAAATGGAAATTATCAAATTGCAACTAGAAGAGCAAATGGGGGTGTTTTTTAAATCGAAAAGAGAAAATGAGAAAGTTTTAAAAGCCAATCTAAATGCTTTAAAGAAGAAACTAGAAAATATAGAAGAGCGATTCGTTGTTGGTGAAATAGATAGACCACTTTATGATAAATACAGTTCTAAATACAAAAATGAATATTTCGAAATTGAGCAGGAAGTTGAAAAAACAAGCGGATACAGTTCGAACTTCAAAAAAGTAATCAATTTTGTTACCAAAACATCCACCAATGTACTGCCGTTATGGGAATCTTCAACTTTAGAGAATAAAAAAGTTTTTCAGCAAATGCTATTTCCAGACGGAATCTTCTATAATCACGAATTAGACCAAGTTCGAACCACTAGAGTAAATTCGTTTTTTTCGCTAATCCCACAAATGACGGGTAATATAGGGGATAAAAAAAGCGGAAATTTTATCAAGTTTGATAAAAAATCCGCTTTAGTGACCTCGGCAGGATTATTTACAAACATCTAATTAGCTTATTTACAGTTAATTAATATACTAATGGGTAAAAATTGGGGAAGTAATCCAATTTATAGACCCTTTTTTTTTAGTTCTTCTTGTACGATACTTCGTATTTTTTCTTCAAAAAAATCATTAAACGAAACATCTTCTAACTTCATTGCTGCATTGTATTCGCTAGAACCTTCTTCTACTCTTGATGATTGAATATCGTTTTGTGTTAAAATCATTTCCCCCTCCCCTCTCTCAATCCAATTACGGTTTAAGTTAGGGTGTTGATTATACAGAAATAAAATATCTTCTAAATGTATACTCGGATCTTTTTTACCAAGCAGTCCAGCAAAATAATTTACAGATCTTCCCAAGTCATTTTTAGAAAAATCAGCCATACTTTTATTTAGATTCTTTCTAAATACGTTGATTCTATATACAATTGAATTCATATATTATATTTAATCGAATATATTTATATACATTTGAATACAAATGAGACACAATTCGAATACAATTCGTACACAAATGTAGCATTTGTAATTCTTAAACAAAGTTTTTCAATAGAAATCTATGAATCAAAAAGAACAACGAGAAGAATTTAAAAAAATACTAGGTGGCGAATACTTAAAAGTTATTTCTGATTACTTCGGAAAAAAAGGAATCACAAACCCTAAGACAGAAACTCAATTCTCTAAATACACTATAAAAAATGTTGTTTATGGAAATCGAGAAAACTTAATAATTCAACAAGGGATAATTGATTGTTTGAATCATTATCGTTCTGTTAGAAAAAAAATAAAACAGGATCAAGAAAAAATAATCGCATAAAAAAACAGTAGCTGGCACTACTGTTCCGTAGCACAATAATCTTCATTAAAACTAATTATCATGCAAAACAAATTTAATAAAAACAACGACTTCAAAGCTAATTTCATCTTTGGAATTCATCAAATATCTAAAGATGATATTGAATTCTATGGAATCAACGAAAGCAAAACGGTTCGTTTTATAAAAAATGGTCACTGTTATCCATTCAATGAGCTCCCTAAAAAAGTATTCATTGCTTTATCCTACCAATATCAAAAAGATCCCATTGCAAAACGTTTTCTAACTGCCGAAGATTGCAATTTCGTTAGACAAGTAGAATTATATACTTATTACTGTTATGGTAGCCTCGACCATCAAGCAGACTGGAAAGATGGTCGATTAACAGAACCCGAAAACTTTAGACATTCAGCAGACTGTCCGTCCTTGAATTTCACCACTAAAAAAATAAATATTGGAGACGCCATAATCTCTAGAAGAGAGCTTCAAATCATTGATATGATCGCTTTAGATTATAAAGATGAAGCTATTGCTAGTGAGATTGGTGTAGCTGAAAGTACGCTTAATGGTATCAAACGAAAGTTATTTAAAAAAATAGGAGTCCAAACCAAAGTTGCTGCTTTGAAAGTCTCAATGCAACACGGTATTGTCATTTGATTATGAGAACATTAAAACAGATAGAAAGCGATTTAAACAGAGCTAAAGCACAATTAATTCAATTAGAAGAATCTAATGTTTTTGGTGTTGTTGATATCGAAATTTTAAAACCAAAATATAAAAGCTATGTCGAGAAGTTTAGTCGTGAGAGAGACGCTTACATCAAAGAAATTGAAGTCGTTGCGCCAAATCTTGTGGGAAACGAGGATATTAAACAAACACCAAACACGCCCTGATACAATAGCAGCAAATAATGAATATATAGATTTTTTGAAACGAGAAATCAATAAGATAGAATCTCAGGAAAAGAAACCAATACTAAACAATTTGACCCAAGCACAATGGCGTTCGTAAAGAAAGAAGACATATTACACGCATCTAAAGGCGGTTTAGATATCATACTAAAGTATTACCCTCAGGCGAATGATGTATTAGTTCATAAAAAAAAGAACTTTAAAATTCGACATACTGAAAAAACAGCTAGTGCAACTATTAAGCAATTAGAAGATGGTATTTGGGTAGTTACTGACTTTGGAGGAGATCAAATACCAAAAAATGCAATTGCCATTTGTATGGAAGAAGATAATCTTTCATTTAAAGAAGCTTGTGATAAACTTGGTGGACTTCTTGGCTTAACAGGAGAAAAAATACAAGATGGTCCTAAAGCAAAAATTTCGAAACGTGCCTTAAAAACAAACGAAGAACCTGGTAAATGGTATTTTGAATTCAAGGATGGCTTTACCCCCGAAGAATTAGCCGTTCTTGGACCCCGCATCAACGAAGAGCATTTGAACACTTATAAGCTGAAAGCGGTTAAGCAAATGACACGATGTAAGGATAATGAAGCAGTCGTTTGGGAATCGACCCCCGAATACCCAATCTTCTGCTTCGATATGGGGGAATGGCAAAAAATATTGCAACCAAAATCAGCTAACAAAAAGTACCGATTTATGTACGCTGGTAAAAAACCAAAAAATCACATTTTTGGACTAGGATTCTTAAAAAAGGAATATCAAAAATATAGGGCTTTACACGAAAAAACGGAAATAGAAGGGGAAAAAAAGGAAGACGAAAAACCCTACAAGTTACCTAAGGTTATAATAGGCTCTGGTGATAGAGATTCGTTGAATATCTTTTCTATGGCCGATGGTGGTCATAATATCGCAAAAAGTCATTATGTAATATGGTTGAATTCGGAAACGGACACCCTTTCTTATGAAGATTACCGAAGACTTAGCACATGGTGTAACAACATTTATAACATTCCCGATTTAGATAAAACAGGTATAAAGGCTGGTGCTAGACTAGGTTTAAGACACTTAGATATAAAAACTATTTGGTTGCCTAAAGAATTAGCAGAAAAGAGAGACTGGAGGGGAAATCCTAGAAAGGATTTTAGAGACTTTATCGAATTGTATTACGATGCATCAAAACCTAGAAAGTTTATTAATCGATTCAATAAATTGATTGAAACTGCTTTACCAATGCGTTTTTGGGATGTTTGGGCGTCTGATAATGGAATGAAGTATAAGTTTAATAACACACAAGCTTATCACTTTTTAAAGCATTCGGGATTTGGGCGTATTAAAGATGAAAATACGGACGAATATGTATTTATTCAAAAGGTAGATAACATCGTGCGTAAAGTAAAACCTGTAGATATAGAGAACTATGTGCATTTATTCTTAGAAAAAAGACAAATGCCTATTGCCTTAAGAAACATGGTATATACCACAGGACAATTAAAGGAAGCTTCTTTAAATAAGCTGCCTGTATTAGATATTGACTTTAAAGATAGTGATAGCGACCGTCAGTTCTTTTTCTGCAAAAACAAGACATGGGAAATTAGCAAAAAAGGCATTATAGAACATAAGTTAGGAGACTATGATAAATACACTTGGGAGGATAAGATTATCGACCATAGAGTAAAGGCAGAAGATCCATATTTTGAAATTACCAAAGACCAACAAAATAATTATGACATTAAGGTATTAGAGAAGGATTGCGACTATTTTAATTTTCTAATCAACGGTAGCCGAATACATTGGCGTAAAGATCTAGAAGAAGCTTTTGATAATAATATTGATCGTCTAGTAGCAAAGGAGTATGCTATAAAAAACAAGTTTGAAATTGCGGGTTCAAATTTATCTGAAGACGAAAAATACGAACAAAAGCTTCACCTAATCAATAAGATTTACGCCATTGGTTACCTACTTCATAAACACAAAGCACCAAACAAAGCTTGGGCAGTGTATGCAATGGATAACAAGATATCTGAAGGAAGCGAAAGCCACGGAGGTAGTGGTAAATCGTTAAGTCTTTCTTCTTTAAAGAATGTACTTAAGAATTTTAAAACGATTAAAGGTCGTGATGTTCGTGTAACTCAAAACGATTTTATTTATGATGGGGTTACCAAATTTACGGATGCAATACTTGTAGATGATGCTAATCAGTATTTGAATTACGATTTCTTCTTTTCTGAAATCACAGGCTCTATGAATGTCAATCCAAAAACTAAGACACCTTATGAGTTAGATTTTTCAGATTCACCTAAGTTTATCTTTAGCTCTAATTTCCCTCCTAGGAATTTAGACCCATCGACCGCTCGTAGATTATTATTCGTCGTATTCTCCGATTATTATCACTTTAACAAAGAAGATGAATATCTACAAGTTAGGCAAGTTTCTGACGACTTCGAAGGAAAGAACCTATTTGATAGTTGGAATGAAAATCAGTGGAATAAGTACTTTAATTTCCTCGCACAATGCTTGTCTTTCTTTTTAAGCAATGAAGGGAAATTTGACCCGCCAATGGGTAATGTTAAGATTAGAAACCTTAGAGCAGAAATGGGCGCTAAATTTTTCGATTGGGCGTTGAATTTCTTTTTCCAGAAAAATGATACAGGCACAGAGTACTTAAATCTAAATACTGATTTATCTAAAAGAGATACGGAAAAAGATTTTGAAAATGAAACTGGTATTAAAAATCTAACTCCACAAAACTTCAAAAAAAAATTAAAAAGTTTCTGTCAATTACATGGTTGGACATTTTCTGATAAAGAAAGAGAAGATAAACACCATAGAATTATGGCTCGATTTAATGGAAAAAGTCAAGAAATACTATTTATCAAAGCCGAAGAACAAATAACCATTGATCAAACAATAGAACAACCAGAGGGGTCACCATTAAAGCCAAAAGATGAGACTGACTGGTTCGATGAAATTAAATAATTAAAACTTTTATAAAATGTCAAAACAAGGAAGAAATCGCACCATGAGTATCTGTTTATCAGAAATCCCAAAAGAAAGAATATTAAAACACGAAAACGGCAAAATGTACTTGAACTTAAGTACATACGATTACGACGAAACGGATAAATACGACAATGATTTTTCGGTGTCTTTACCCCTAACCAAAGAAGAAGTCGAAATAAAAAAAGGGGGGGGTACCGTAAACCGTGTATTTCTAGGCAATGGTCGCATTTGGGAAGATAAAAACAAAATGCAACCTGCTAGTCAGTCGGAATTGGACGATTTGCCGTTTTAACATTTCTTAAAAAATATTTGTATGTTTGTATCGCACCAACGTTTTAGGAGAAATCCGAAAACATTACATAACGATAAGAGATTACCTAAGGGTAGCATATCCGAAAGGACTGTAACTCCGTTCCTAGAACGTTGGTGCAACCCTAAGGGTAATCTCGCGTACAAATACTTTTTTGAAATGCACCGAAAAAAAGAATTTGTAACCCCTACCGAATTGGTAGCAGTTACTCCTGCGCAATTACGACTATTGCGCCAACTCGATCATTTAGAAGCCGAAGATTATTACCAGGCTTTACAAACCACTTACCTACTCGCTACACACTACGTTAGTGAAACCGACCTTAAAGACGATTACGCATCGTTACTTACCCTACAGCTTCAATGGGCTGTTCAAGAAATCTACCTAGAAAAACTTATCGAAAACATTAAAAACGAGAACTAATGAAAACACTAGAATTTATTTATCAAGAAACAGCAATCCAGTTTTTACTGAATCCATTGGATGATAATGTAATGGTGAATGCTACGGAAATGGCTAAAATTTTCAACAAGGATGTTAGAGAATTTTTAAAACTAAACAGCACCAAAAATTACCTAAAATGTAAACTAGAAAAATTAAATAATGATGGTAATTCCCATCATTATAATGAAGATTATCTAGTGAAATCGAACAAAAAAGCAGGAACATTAATGCTAAGACCATTAGCGTTAAAATTTGCAGCTTGGTTAGATGTAGATTTTGAAATATGGGTTTTTGACACTATAGATAATCTAATTTTCGGCAATTATAAAAAGCATTGGGAAGCACATGCACGCCAAGAAGAAGCCGAAAAAGAGATGAAATCTTTAAAAAGAAAGCTTCTAACAACCAATAATCCTGATAAACAAGATGTTGTTGATTACTTCTTTGCAGAAAAATCGTTTAATGAGGCTAAGAAGGATAAAAGTAAAGCGATTAGAAATCAACTAAAGCTTTTCTAAAATGAACAAAGACCAAGGGAAATATATGTCTGAATGTATGAAGCGAGGGGTATTTATTCATCCTGACCCTATACTCTACCGAAAAGTGAAATTGATAGTAGAGTTTCATACCGATGTAGATTTTCCTTTGGTTTCAAAATTCACCCGAAAATATATAGAAGAAACCTTCGACGCCAAAGGCGATAAATGGTGGAAAAAGATACATGAACTATATCAAATCATTTATGAAAAAAGAATTCAACCAGAATCCCAGAAAGTACAAGGTACTGACAAACACACGAGTATTTGATAATCTAAGCCACGAAGAAATGAAAAAACATGAAGCCGAGTGTAGAGGGTTTGGAGAGAATTATCAAATTATTTATCCCGATGGCATGCGGATAATAACTAAAATAACACTGCCAACAACCAACTTCATAAAACCATGAAATTAGAAATAAAACACTTAGCGCCGTATTTGCCATATAGTTTACAAACAGCTTATAAGAATTCAAACAATAAATGGAAAGTAAACGAATTAACTACTCAAAACTTAGTATCTATTTTAATTAGCGATGTTGATAAGCCCGTATTAAGACCTTTGTCTTGTTTAATAGAAGAAATTGAAGTCGATTCGAAAAAGTTTATACCCCTTAAAAAAATTCATGAGCTGGATGAAACAAATTCATTTGATAAAACAAATAATTTTTACAAAATTAAATTTGTAGATAAAGTTATTTCTATAAAAAACAATAAATACCCCTCATTGGAAAGAGAGGATTTCTGTTTAAAATATTTGGTTGAAACGACTAATATAGGTGATTATATATACTCATTTACATATAATCCAGAACTAAGAAGGTTTGGCAAAAGAAACGATACATCTAAAGCAGTGTTAGGGATCGGATTTCAATTAGATATGTTTAACAAGCTATTTGAGTGGCACATAGATGTATTTGATTTAATACCTAAAGGCCTAGCGATAGACATTAATACCATATCGGATTTATGTTAGAGGTGTTGCATAAGTACTAATTTAAAAAAGAGACAATGTCAATCGAATCAAAAGAGAAATTCACCTGTACACATTGCGGATCAAAAGAAGCCGTTACAGTAACAGAGAAAACAACCAGAAAGACAACTACATTAACCGTAAGTCGATGCAAATGTTGTAATAAAGAAAACACGCTAATGGCTGTTTGGAAATTACGAAATACAGAAGAAAATAAAGAGCAGTTATCAGCATAACCGATAATGGGCGAGGGCTATGTAGTGGGTCGTGTAGCGATAGCGGAATGACACATAGCCCCTATTGTCGGTTTTTTATTTTAACTAGTAAATGAAAATAAATTGTATATTTGACATGCGACATCTATTAATTGACAGAGTAAATCCGTCAAGACTTTTTATTTTTTTATACGTTATAGGCGTAGTTTCTCTCGATTCTATTTGCTCTGCAATTAGTGGGTGTCGCAACTCAAGAGGGAGCTACGCTCTTATTTTATTAACTATAAACTGTTTTCCTATGCGACACCCAGAAAACGACCCCAAAAACCTACACACAGAAAGTGTACAGGTTACACCCGCCCAAAAAGAATTACTCGAACTAGTTTCAGGATTAGAAACTAAAGAAGTTTTAGAAGGCTTCCGACACACCTTTTTCTTAGCTGCTTTCTGTATCGATCGAGACATGATCGAATTAGATAAAGTATCTTATGTTTATCTTGTATTACAGAAAATTGAAAATCTTCACCACGAAAACTTAACTAACAAACTTAAAACTGCTTAACGATGGAAAAAGTAAATACAACTGTAGAAACCAAACATTTTATTAATTGTCCTCATTGTGGCAGCAAATCAAATCAAGTAAGTCACCTTTTTAACGACGGTAAACAACATACAACTTTTGGCCCATGGTATTGTGATGAATGCGGAAACGCTTATAAGGGCAAAGTAATAGGTAAAAATGTATACATAGAAAAAACAGACGGGAAAAAAGACAAATGCCTCACTATGCTAAGAAAAGATAATGCTTTAATCATTTTCGAAGATATGTACTTTAATGGTGAGTTAGATTTAGAAAACAAAAAGTATTTCTATGAAGAACATACATGCCCCACAAACTACTTAAAAGTCGATATGGTAGTGGATTTAAATGATGGTGATAAAGATCCGCATGGTATTTTTGAATTTATAACCACTATTCCTTATATAGATTTAGATACCGTTGAAGATGTTAGGGATTTAATTCGTCCTTATATCATTTTAAATGATGATTTAAAGCATGCTCAAAACTTCGATTTTACAGAATATTTCAAACAAATTACAGATAGTGATTTCGTTGTCAATCCGCCGAAACAAAATTACAGTATAGATAAAGAAAACGCTCCTAAAATAGTAGCAGCTTCAAATGGTGAAGAGCCAGCTACTATAACTGTCAATGGTAATCCTGATCCTAATACCCCGTTGAATTTTGATTTAAGTACTTTGCTTACAGAAAACCTTTTAAAAGAATGGGTTTATGAAAGTCATTTAGGAGAACCAGGTGATTACGGACAAGGAAGGCAAGCAGGAGCTGAATTTATAGTTGATAAGATAAAGTCACTATTAAATAAATAGAGATATTGAGAATTACCGACAATGTGCGATTGTATATGGGCGTGGCTCAGCCCTTGCGAATGGAGCTAACAACAACCTTTAACAGCCATGACATATACATGGTATTATGCTTTTTTTATTATGACACTAGGATTTGTTACTAAAATCGATAATAAACCAACTCTATTTGTTGAGAAAATTTGGAAAGGAATAGAAGATCACGAAATTACTCAAGAACTATGTGATGCTACTTTCAAATATGGGTTTAATTGGGAAAAATATGGGTCTATAAATGCTAAAATACACACTATAAGAAAAGACACTCCAAATAGATGGAAGGTTGGTAATAAGATTCATTTTGCAATAAATAATCAAACAAAAAACAGGTTTCAGTTCGCTCCTGTTTTGTTAGTGAAACGCATCCAATCTTTTGAAATAAAGTACCTGGTTGTAAAAGATAGAACAATTGTATCTATATATATTGATCAAGTTCTTCAGGGAGAAGTTATTTTGGTTAATTGTAAAATAGCATCTTCATCCTTTACAGTAGATGAAATAGCAAAAAACGATGGCTTTGATTCGACTAATGATTTTATAGAATGGTTTGATGAAGATTTTAAAGGAAAATTAATCCATTGGACTGATTTCAAATATTAAGCATAATGTTGCGTTGTGTATAATTAGCTTTAAAAAATTACCATGCAGAAAAGAGGTAGAAAAAAAGGCGTTCCAAACGGAGTGAAAACTAAGAGAAAAGACGCTTGTGAATTTTGTGAAGGCACAGGTTATACTTGGGGAGATGATTGTAAGGCTTGCGACGGAACAGGACGGGAATCAGTAAGAAAGCAACTACAAAGAGTGTACAATGTAAAAAACAACCTACCGTTGAATTACAATGTAATTTTAGAAAGTTAACTATACACGCTATTGTGGCATCGTTTTAATGTGCTACAATGTACCTAAAGTATATGCTCGTTTCAATGGCATATACTTGTTATTATCTGCTTTTTCTTTTAAATGTTAAAATTTATTGTATTTCACCGAGTATTTAATATTTACTGTTGCATATGTGCAACAATGTTGTATATTTGAAGTGTTGAAACAATCGAATATTAATAATTAAAATTTAAAACGATGAACACTTTAAAAACAATCTCACAAGAAGCTTTTGAAAACGAATTAGAATTATTTTTTAATAAAAATTTCGATTGGGAAGTAAAAAATGAAGGTCTTGTTATTAATTTGGAATCTGACACAGTAATTGAAGGAGAGAAAGAATTAGAGCAGATAAATGAAAAGTTATCTCAAAAAGGACTAAAGGCGGAATTGAAAAACTACTATTACGACCGTTGGAATGACTTCTACCCAAAAGCCGTTTACGGGAATGATGATGACTGGTATTACCATTTTGAAAACTTTGAAATTGATATAGAATCTTATCTTTCCGACATGGAAAACATGAGAAAAGAATTCAAAAAAGCTTTCGAGGACAATAAAGTTGTTGGTAATCATGTTCAATTCTACACTAACAATGACCCAAATAACTTAGATAAAGTTATTGAATTATATAGTGGTAATACATATACAAGTAGAAGGAATGAAATAGGGCTTAATAACACACTTGTTTGTGGTTATAGCAATGAAGTGCCTGTTGCTTATGTATGTGAAATAACAGAAGAAGATGAGTAAAAAAAAACATAAAGCCCCAACTGTTTTGGGGCTTAAAATTTCTGGCCCAGAGATAATCAAAAAAAAAGAAGGGAGCTCTTATTTAAGTCCAGCGATTGGTTGGGCTTTAGTTAAAGATTGGTTTTTACATTTCCCAACACCTAAAGCGGAGAAAGAAGATGATTATGAAATAACTAAAGTTAAAGGATGGAACTTTATTGTTGATTATACACAAACACCTAATATAACTAGTCGGATAATTAGAACAAAAAACATGCAAGACGCAGAAGAATTGCGTGATAAAATACTAAAAGACGTTGGGTTGTTACTCTGTGGAGCGACATTGGATGGTAAGTACTTTATTTATTCGGATTTTACTTCTAATAATGATCTAAATGAGAAAAATGCATACGATTTATCAAAAAGAATCAGGAAAGCCTTAAATTATTATGTATCAAAAATCTAATAAATAAAGCCCCGAAAGGGGCTTATGTTTGTTGAAAACAACCGTTTAAATTAAACGATATGAGCAAATATAATCAATCAGCACGTAGTGGAATGGAGATAACCTTTAAATACATGGAGAAAATCATGGAAAGTAAGGGAATATCTACAGCAAAATTAGCTAAACTTATTGGAGTTAATAGATCAACTTTAACTAGGAATTTTAAGTTTGAAACTAAAATGGAATTGGAGAACTACTTTAAAATATGTGGAGCTTTAGAATTGATACCTGATTTAATACCTGCTGATATGGATAAGAATGATATGAACTTTATGCACTTTAATTGATTTCTTGCAGATAATGGGCTTTGGTATGGTTAGGTTTTTAACGGATAAATAAACTGAAATGAAAGAACAAGAGATTAGAACAATAATAAGTGAGTATTTGAGTAAACACATAGTTAAAGACTCATTAGACAATAGGTACATAATTGCAAATGGATTTGTGTTTGGGGATTTAGTAGATGGATTGGTTAAAAAATTAACTATACCTATTGTTGTGTGTTGTAGGTGTGGCGCAGAAGTCAGCAAGTACGCACTAAAAGAACAGGAAGATGAAATGAAAGAATATATTAAATGTGAAAAGCACTTACTTGACTATAAGATGCAAGAAGAAGATATGTATTGGCAATAGGTAATTTAACCTATTACACACAATAAGTAAATAACACACACTAGTGTGTGTTATCCGCTCAAATAGGGGGAATATACACCACTATATCCCTTTTACGTCAACGACACAGATGTCGTCTAGATTAATTTATTCAATCTACGGTATTCCGTAAAACACTATGGGTTAGTATCCTGATATTTGAATAAATCAAAAAACTCATGGAAAAAAAAATTGTAATAACACCTGTGGAATTAGATGTAAGGGCGTCAAGGCTTACTTTGAATAAGCAATACACTGTAATAAAAAAGCTCATCTATGATTATGTAATTAAAGATGACAAGGATAAGCGCTATGTAGTGTCTAAGAGCTTTGTTAGAAATGGGCGATGGAAAGTAGTAAATGATGATAACGTTGGTGAACTTAATGTTAATGACTGGTACTCTATCGATGGTGAAGAATATAAAATAACTAACATTCGAGTAACTAACATTTCAAGTAAAGAGGATTTTTTAGTTGGTATTGCTTTTGAATCAGAAAGCGGAGATTTTTTTACAACAAGCGCCAATGATGTTATAGGTAATCCTAGTTATAAGCGTATACATAAGAAAGATGCTAAGACAGTCATTAGAAAGACTTATAAGGGCAAACCTATTCCATCTTACATGCAGAAAGTAAATTCAGTTAAATGCATCAAGGCATGGGCACATTCAGCCTTAACAAATGGCAAGGACTATGAAGTTATCGATTTAAGTCATGACTCTTTTAAAATCGTTGATGACAACGGAAAAAAGAGATGGTATAATAACGAGAACACTATGTTTGCTTTTAATGATTAAAATGAACACAAATCAAGCTTATATCTTTAAGAGCTATTAGAAAAAGTCTAATAGCTCTTTTTTGTGAATTTTCCTGTAACCGGATTATATTGAAAAGTTACCAGGACTTTACCAGAGATCATAGGCGACCATGTGTCGTCAAAAAACCACTTCATTTTATATTTAAACAGATCTATTCTGTCACGGTGATAATCCGATTCTTCAAATGGAATAAAACTAACCTCTATTACTTCGATCTCTAGACCCATTCTTCATTTTTTAATACTCAAATACGGGCTTTCCTCCCCTTTTACCCCAAAAACTTATAAACTGTAAAAAAAATGTAATTCTGTAACAAATCGCCGAAACACTGATTATTACTACTATTTAAGTGTTACAGTTTATATTTAATTCTGTAACAATGTTACAGAAAAAGTGTAACAAAAATAAAGTGTTACAGAAATTACAAAAATAAAAACCAAGTGTTACAAAACGGTGTAACGCCGAAAGCCTTATAAATAAAGGGCTCATCTTAGGTGTTACAATGTTACAGTTTACTTACGGGTTTATTCAGTTAGCGTTTTGTATTTATCCGAATTCAAAACGTACTCATTTTGATACAAAATGATTAATTTTATACAAACCAAACAAGATGTCCTCTTTTTCTATCACATACAAATTCCCTGTTAGTAGACACGTTTACAAATATTTGGTTTGCAAAACAGGAACTGATAATGCAATAGCTACAAGAAAAAACTTCGTAGGTAGTATTTTATTATGCATGCTTTCGCCAAATGAAGATTTAGAACACGAAACAGTTAAAGATTCTAAGGTATTTAAAGTAACTGTACATGATGAGTTCTATTTGCAAAACGGGCAATATATTTCACCTAAAATAGCCAATGCATTCAATAGTGTTTTTGACAAATGCTTTCGAGAAGAATTATTTTCTCATTGTTTTTGTGCTAAGATCAAATGCGAAGACACTTTCTTAAATGCTATGAGGGCCTTTATGAAAGAATATAGATTAACCGAAGATGATTTTGAATTAGACTCTTTATATAGAGATTTTAAACGCAGAAAAACAGAACGCGAGCATTTCAACACCCCACAACTAGAGTTACTATTTACCGCATGATACATTCATTTGATAATTGTCCAGAAAATATAAAGTTTTTTAAAAGTATAGTGATCGTACATCGCAAGCATTTGTCTGACTTTAACGAACACACACACGAAGAACGTTTAATAGAAATTATTAATAACATTCCCGAAAGTGCAGATGCTTTACATATTAAATTACTGCCTGATAACCTTACACCCCGTGTATCACACAAATCGGGTAAAATGGGAAAGTATTCCGATGTTAAAATGAATTTCGATGTTATTGGCCAGTCACAACATGCCGAAGATCTCTTCGATAGTTTCCACAACGAACCCGTGATAGGAATTGTATATTCTGAAGAAGAAACTGCTATTTACGGCACTAAGGTTACCCCTCTAATATTTTCGTACAAAGAAGTAAATCCAAGAGCAACACAATACCATGGTTATCAAATTAGTCTGGCAGCAAAAGTGTACGGAAAAACTAAGCGTTTAGGTCGTTTAAATGTTGCATTCGTTAATAATGGGTTAGCTTTCACATTGGCGCGCACAATTTAGTGTCCTTTTTATCCCCTTAGTATAGCGGTAATATTGGGTAACATTAATGGTTATTCAATGTCTACAACAAATATTCATTCTTTATTAAGCTCTCCTTGGTATGTGCATCCTCAGTACATGCAGACACTTAAGCCAATGCTGAGCAATTTGTTGTCAAAAAATCAATTACCGAAAGCTTCAGAACAGAAGGATTTCGTTAGAGTACTTAATATAGATGATTCAGAAGAAAATATAAATGATACTTCTAACTCAACAAGTAGTCCTGGTGCAGTAGCTATTTACGAAATAAAACATGGTATCTATAAATACGATCAAGCTTGTGGTCCAGTTGGTACACAAACTATTATGGATCGTTTAGATTCCATGAAAGGTAATTCTAATATCAAAGGAATTGTCTTAGATATCGATAGTGGTGGTGGTCAAGCTGTAAATACTCCTGAAATGCACGAGTATTTATTAGAATACCCTAAACCCGTCGTTACCTTTTCTGATGGAATGTTGGCAAGTGCAGCTTATTATATTGCTGCTGGTACCGATTATATTATTGCTCAAAAACGAGCTCATGCTATTGGTAGTATTGGTACAATGACTGTATATGTTGACTATACCGGGTACTATGAAAAAAATGGCTTTGTTGTAGATGAAATTTATGCAACGAAATCTATACTAAAGAACTTCATTAGCAGACAGGAAGATAGAGAGAAAAGGGTTGCTTTAATTGTTCAAAAGCACTTAGATCCTTTCAACGAAGAGTTTTTGCAACATATTAAGTCTTCCAGAAATTTAACCGATGAAGCTGCTCTATCTGGCGAAGACTTTAACGCAGAAGAAGCACTCGAAAAAGGTTTAATCGATCAGATTGGAACCTTACAAGACGCCATTGAAAAGGTGGTCGAACTATCACAAGTAAATAATCAAAATTCAAATACGACAATGCAAACAAGCGACTTACCGTTAGTGCATGCTGCCCTTGGGTTGCAAACTGCACTAGGTGCCAATGATAAAGGCACTTACTTGAACGCACAACAATTGCAAGATTTGGAAGCAAACATGGCATCATCTGCGAAAGCGTTACAAGATGCGGAAGCTGCTCACAAAATTGCATTAGATGCGAAAGCAACTGAAATCGATGGTCTTCAACAAACCAATACCGATTTAGAAGCTAAACAAACAGCAACCACAACTTTTTTAGCTGAAATCGCTCAGTCGATAGGCTTAGAAAAAGACGCGGACAACGAAGCAATACAAGCACGTATTGCCGAAATGAATGGACAACCCGGAACAACTCACACGGGTACTGGAGAAGATCCAGACGCACAGCAGAATGCTGATTACAATTTCAAAAGTTCAATCTATCAAACAAAATAATTATGGCTACAGTTCAATTAGCAGATGTGGTTAAAGAACTAAATGTTCACTTAGCTGATAATAAGAGATTAATTCCTGGCGCTATCAATAGTCCAGAAATTGAAATTTTCAAGTATGCCAAAACAATTTCTAAAATTAAAGGGCAGTACCCAAGCGCGCATTCATTAATAACCAATGTAGTGCAGGGATTCGGTTCTTCTTGGAATGAATTAGGTGGTATTAGCATTGCGCACAAAAAACTTGAAGCTTTTCATCAAAAAGTAAATTTTGCCTTAGTACCCGCAGACATCCGTAACTCATATTTTGGGGAATTATACGCGGAAGGAAAGTCTCCGCAAGAAATGCCATTTTCAAAATATGTTTTTGACAACGAATTACTTCCAAAAGTAACTTCTGATGTTGCAGACCTTTCTGTCAATGGTACCTATGACTCTAATAACTTAGGTGTTTACGGAAATTCTATGAATGGTATCATCGCTGTTATCAATGCTATTTTAGCGAACACAGATCATCCAGCGTTCAAGATTCCATTAAACGGATTAACGGATAACAACATCTTAGACGAGGTTACTAAATTCGAAAGAGCTCTGCCGCGTCATGCTCGTAGAAAGATCAAAGCAGTCTTTATGTCTGAATACAACAAAGAGCGTTACCAATTGGCGTACGAAGAGCGATTTGGAGACAATAAGTTTTTAAACGACCAAATGAAAACACGATTGTTGAAGTTACCAATCGTAGGTCTTAAAGATTACGATGGTGATTTAATTTGGGCAACTACTGAGGGAAACATGGTGCGCTTAATTGACGACATCGACAATCCTGCAAGTATTACAGATATCCAAAAATTAGACTATCAAGTCAAAATTTTTATGGAATTCACACTTGGTTTAGATTTCCTAATCAACCAGCAAGTGTTTGTCAGTAATTATGCTGATGGAACTTTAGGATTAGGTTCTGCAGAACTTAATCAAAAGTATTACAACTTCGATGGTGTAACCGTTTAATCCTTAAATCATGGCAGAAAACCCAAACACAGCTCCTGAGGAAACTAAAGGAGCTGATACCACAGCACAGGTAGGAACAGAAACAACTGCTCCTACTACTACTACCGGAGCAAAAGAAGAAGCTAAAAAGCCAACTGCATCCGAGGTAAAGAAAGCCCAAAAAGCCGCAGCAGATGCCGAGAAAAAAGCAGATGCAGCAGTAAAGGCGGCAGAAGCTGCAAAGCAAGACGCTGCCGATAAAAAGGCAGAAGCTTTAGCGGCTGAAAACGATCTTCCGAAACCTACGTTTACTGGAGAAGACGAGCGCAAATACCGTTTTTCGGAAACCGCGCCAAAGACCATGAATATCGATGGTAAAACATACACTCAGGCAGCAATTATGAAAAACGATGAGCTTATGAATACGTTGATTAATGGTAATTCATCATTTGTAGAACCTGTTTATTCTTAATTATTATGGCAAGTCAAGATAATATAGTACCTGAAAACATAGACGTTTGTCCAAACGAAGAATTTACCCCTGGTATCGCTGAACACGAAATTTATGCTGCTTATGTTGAGGATTTCGAAGTGGATGGAATTGCCAAATTACCGAACCTTGCAGATGTTACTTCTTTAGAAGCTGCAGGAACTATAGTAGATTCGCATATCTTCAAAACGGGTAAAGGTTTTTTTAAAATCAAAGCAGTAGCTGATGTAGGTAAAGTTGACGACGAAGCCGTAGGTGGTTTAGGTCGTAAATCGTATAAAAATATGTTCACTTATACAGTAGCTGGTACAGGTAAACGAAACATTGGTTACGCTAGAAAATACCTTAATAAAGCCTGTATTTACATCGTTACGGAATCAGATGGAACACGTAAACAGATAGGAACGGCAAAGCGTCCAGCATACATGAACGAGCAAAAAGCAACTTCTGGTGATGCTAAAGATTCATCTAAAGAAATGAGTTTTGTTATTGAGTCTGTATCAGGTAGCCCAGCACCTGTTTATGACGGTTCGATTACCGAATTTACGCCAATACCTTAATTTCAGTTTGATATGAACGATTCATTTGAAATTAGACCCGGTAATTATCGAGTACCCAATATAGGATTCATCGATACCACTAAAAAGCTATCGAACCAGACATTGGTGGCACTAGCTTTAAGTACTGTATTTCCCTTCATTCAAGTAAACGAAAAAAGTTTCGAGGTGTTGAAAAAAGCGAAGCTAAAAGACGATCAAATTACTAGTCTTATTCAGCAAGCAGACAGCGTACAACGAATCGATTGGTTATTACAACTAACGGAAACCAAAGCGGTGCATAACATCGCCACAACTAGAAAGAAAGCATTAAAGTAGTTTTTATTCATAATAGTTTCATTTAGTTTAAGTTTAGTTATTTTAAGTTGGAAAGCCCGTTGCGAAAGTGATGGGCTTTTTTTAGGAAAGTACAGGAAGTAGAAAAAGTCCTCCGCAAAAATTAAATATCTCACCACTTAACTTTTAGTGCAAACACCCGCAGGCGGAGGACATGCCTATATGTCTTCTGCTGCGGGTGTTTTATTAAGTGGTGAGATTCGCAAATATAGCAATAGTTTTCTATCGACTTTTTGTAATCGTCTTAATCAAATATTACATTTCCGAAAAAGTTGTAAGTTTGTATTGTCTAAACAATTTTGGGAGCAATCCTGAATATACATATTTACAATAAGAGCATGCCCTATGGGTAGCATGTCCGAAAGGCTTGTACTCCAATTCCTAGAATTGTTTGGACAACCCTACGGGGTATGCTCGCTTACAACATTTTTTGAGATGTCCAAAAAGAAAGAAAATGTAGTGCCAGGATCAAAGATGGTCCTGCTTACACCCGCACAACAAAAATTAGTAGACCAATGCAATCAAGTAGATGCCTTTATTATGCAAGCGGCATTGCTTCATTGTTATTCGATCACGGTTCACTATGTAGAAGAAAACGAGGTAAAAGACCTATACCTCGCTAACGATGTGTTAAACCTTCGGGAAACACTATTACAACTAGCCTACGAGCGACATTACACGCCACCAGCGATGTAGTGTCCTTTTTTAACTATTGCCATTTTCGGTATTTCGTACCATGGCAGTAGAAGCGATAAAAGCGTGGCTAAACGATAAAGATTACGAAAAGGGAGTTGCTATATACAACTCCCTTTCTTGCTGTAATAAACGGCTGGTTAAAAACTTCCGTAGCCGTAAAAATGCCCGTAATAAGCTGACGTTAGAGTACGAGCTAAAAAAGTACTACGAAAAGCACCAACACAAGCCTACCCCACCAAAGCCTGTTATTGTACAGACTTCGATCACCAACGATACCCAACATCAAGAAAAAAGCAAGCTCGAAGCCCGAGCCAAAGAAGAAGCGAATCGGGTGTTGTATTCGTCGCTTCCGCACGATCTAAAGCCAAAACATCGCCGTGCCGTACAATTGTTTTACGACATGTGCGACCTAAAGCAAGTACTCAACGGACTAGCGGACGAAGAGGAAGAAAAAGCGCGTTTAATCCAAATACAGATTCGCCAAAAAGACACCGAAAAGAAACTGCTTTGGCAAGAGTTGCAGTACTACAACAAACACAAACAATATCTAGTCACCGAAGACCCTAACGACTTTTCGAAACTAACCCCAGAAGAAAAGACAAAGCAGCTATACAACCTACGCAGCTACGTAACCAAAAAAACAAAACGTGTCGAAGGTTGGTACCAGGAGCTAGAAACCGCACAAGGTAACGAAGCCCTAAAGCTAGAAACCAAAATCACCAAAGCAGAAAGCAGCATTCACCAAATGCAAATAAATATTGTCGAACTCAAAAAACAATTAGGCATTGAGTAAGAAACTATCTACGACAAAAAAGAGCGCAAAGCACTTCGAAAACATATTGGCTTCTTATGATCCAGAAAGCAGAATAAAGTTAAGTAAGCACGAACAGGAATTAAAAAACCGTTGGAAATCTGCATATAATATGCTGACGCAATGGACAGACAAAACTCGTGTTGCCGCAATGCTCGAAGATCAACACGAAATTTCTACTGCTTCGGCATATAGAGATATGGCAAACGCCATTCGCCTATATGGATCATTCGCGAAAGCCGATAAAGAAGGTTACCGCCACATAATGATTATAAAGCGAGAACAACTAATGGAAATCGCTTTAGATCGTGACGAATTAGATATCGTAGAACGTTGCCTTACCAAACTAGAAAACCTTTATGGTCTACACGATGATGAGCTTCAATTTAATCTAGAAAAGATTGAAAATTTAAACCTAGAAGTTACCATTCACGACAAGTCTGTAAAACAACTGGATGCACTAATCAAAAAGGGAGGTGTTTTAGATTTTAATGATATACAAGATATAGAATACGAAGAAGTAGAAGAACCTAAAGCAGATACGAATGAATAAACAAGTTGTCCTAAACTCCGCGCAGTATGTTGTTTTAACGGCTCCACAAAAAACAGTTTATGTTGAAGGTGGTCGTGGTATGGGAAAAACTACCATTATAGGTGGTAGATGTACTCAACTTGTAAAGCAAATGCCTAAAGCCTCTTTTGCAATGGTTGGTAAAACGTATTCGCAAATATTAACTCGTTTTATCCCTGCAATTAAAGAAGGTTTAGAACTATTTGGGTTGTACCAAGATTACGATTACGTAATCGGCTCTAGTCAAGGAAAAAAGAAAGGTTTTGCAATGCCCTTTCAATCTCCAGAAAGTTGGCACAACATTATTCACTTTAGTAACGGAGCTATATTTCAATTGGTAAGTCTAGATCATGCCGATAGTGGGCGTGGTTTAAATGCTTTTGCTATTGTTAATGATGAAACGGCTATTTGTGATGAAGAAAAATTAGCGGTTAACGTAAAAAACACCAATAGAGCACAGAAAGATATATTTAAAAAATGCTCTTTGCTTCATAGTGAATTATACACTTCCTCTACTCCAATCACCAAGAAGGGTAAATGGTTTGTCGATAAAGAAGAATTAGCCAAGAAGAAACCAAACAAAGTAATGTTTCTTAAGGCTACAGCTAAGGTAAATATGCAAAACCTTAGACCCGATTATTTCGAGTATATGAAAGAAGCTTACACCAGCGAAGTCATCTACAATGCCGAAATGCTTAACATAAGACCCAAAGAAATAAAAGACGGGTTTTATGCACAATTAAATCCTGATATTCATTATTACACAGATTTTGATAACGATGGATTCTTAACGGGTATACCTCTAAAAGACGCTAATGGACAATCATTTGATTGTCGACAAGACTTAGACCTTGACCCTAACCTCCCATTAATTATGGGTGTCGATTGGGGTGCTAACATCAACAGTATGGTTATTGCTCAGTACAAAGACAATACCTATCGTGTTTTAAAATCATTCTTTGTTAAGACACCAAAGATATTAGACCACTTATGGTTAGAGAAGTTCCTTCCTTATTACAAATACCATAAAACTAAAACGGTAAAATTCTATTACGATAGACAGGGTAACTCTCGTACAGCCAATAGTAAAAAGACTTTTGCAGATCAAGCCTCAGACATCATGCGCAATCATGGCTGGAAGGTAGAAAAGAAAACCATAGGTAAGAACCCAGACTACCTAGATAAGTTTAGGCTATTCAACTTATCCTTTAGAGATGAAGGACGTACTGGTTTACCTATCGTAAGATTCAACGAAGTCAATTGTGCCGATCTCATTATTTCTATGGAGCATGCCGAAGCAAGAGAGACTTCCAAAGGTTTCGAGAAGGATAAACGTAGTGAGCGCAGTAAGGTGATACCACAGCAGCACGCCACCCACTTATCCGATGCATTCGATTACCCTTTCTATGCGATGTTTAAAGGAGGTCTAAGCGGTAAGTCGGTGTCCGAAGAAGATCGTCCAATGGAGACGATTGTTCTTAAGTAAATTCATATTTCTATAGAAACAACAAAAGGCAATAGTTAAAATGCGATAGGCCACAGCGTTGGGTTTCGCGACACATTTGATAAAAAAACAGAGTCTTAAAATATTTAACAAACTGTATTTAAACGATTTAAAATTTAGAATTTGAGAAAAAAGAATTTCAAACCAATGATTTTGGGATTTAGTGTCCTTTTTATACCTCTTATTATGGTGCAATTTGGCGGTATGGAAGGGGACATTATTTTACCAGAAGTGTTAAAGCAAATGCGCCAGTTAGACGAAACTGGTCGGGCTGTTCCTTTTTCGATAGCGATACGCACTTTTAACTCTAATACGAAAAAGGGTGGTAAAGTGAATCGTTATAAAAAAGCTAAGCTTGTAATGCAAGAAAAGGTACAGCCGAAGAACTGTACCAAAGCTTTAATGTATCATACGAAACGAACGATTAATCCCAAGAATCCTAACCATTGGGAAAACAAGACTCGTAACATCAAAGTGTTTCCTGAAATGAACATCGTTAAAATTAACATCCTTGATATCATAGAATTCAATGGTCAAAAAGTGATTTACTAATGTCAGAAACATTCAACAGCAACGGTATCTATTTTGGTACAGGTCGTTCGACTTTAGTTATTCAAAATTCAAATAAAACTAGTCATACTGTAATTAGCCCCGAAAGCAAAAACGGTAAGAAAATAGCTTTTTGGGGAGATGATAATCGATACCCGCAAAACTTCTTAGAAGCAATTGGTAAAAATGGTGTTGCTGGGTCTGCTTTACGAGTTCAGAAATATGCACACTATGGCCAAGGTTTCGAATTATTCAAGTACGTCTATGAGAATGGCAAAAAATCTAAGTACCTAGAGGATATTAATACTTACCCTAAAATTGCTGAATTCTTCGAAAGAAATATGATGCATCGTTTTTGGACTGAGAAAATACAAGGCGAAGAGACCTTTAGCCTTTCATTTGTAGAGCATGTACTTACCAATGATTGGAATGAAATATATAGTTCTCGTGTTTTGGAAACTCCCAAAGTTCGTTACGAAGAAGTCAACGAAAAAACAGGAACGATCGACAATGTATACTATTGTCAAAACTGGAATTCGGGTACAGACATCGCAGGAAAGTATGTTGCTAAAATTCCTCTTATCGATCCTCTTTACGGTTTTGAAAACATTAAAGCGTATTGTAAGAAAAAGAAGATTCACAAGTTTGTGCTGGCTCATTACTTCCCGTTAATGCATGAGGTCTACTATCCCGAAGTGGATTGGCACGCAGTCTTTCGCAACGGATGGATGGACGTAGCCAATTCAATCCCTCAATACAAGAAGAACATTTTCGAAAATCAGTTGAACATCAAATATATGGTGTACGTCAATGAAGAGTACTTTACAAGAACCTACGGAAGTGATTGGGGAGAATTCAGCCCCGATGAGAAGAAGAAAATACGAAAGGCTTTAAATACCGCTATTGATGATCATTTATCGGGTACTAAAAATGCTGGTAAATCGATTCAATCTACCGTATATATGGATTCTGACGGAAACTATGTAAAAGGGATAGAGGTCGTCCCAATCGATGACAAATTTAAAGAAGGCGCGTTTCTACCTGAAGCTACTGCTGCGAATGCCGAGATATTAGTTTCCATGGGTATCGATGCCACATTAATAGGTGCAGGTATTCCAGGGGGAAAGCAAAGCTCTGGAGGAGGAAGCGATAAACGCGAAGCCTTTATGATCCTCAATGCTTTAATGCGCCCCAAGAGAGATTTAACTTTAGATTCATGGCGATTTATTCGAGGTTTCAACGGATGGCCCCGTGAATTAGAAGGTGATTTTGCCAACGTAACCCTAACCACATTGGACAAAAATCCGATGGGAGTAGAAAACACCATTTAACCATGGAAAGATTGATTGATGATATCTCTAAAATAAACGATTATGTAAGTGTCGCCGCTAACTTTTCGGAAGAAAACCTGTTCCCTTTTTTAGATCGAGTACAACGCAACGAAATGAATAAATGGATCGGGGTAGATCAGATGAATGTATTTATCGATAATGATTCTTTATCCGATATACAGCAAGAGGCTATTGTCTTAGCCGAAGAAGCAATGGTCAATATAGCCTTGGGTAAATACGTACCTCATGCCACGGTGTTGTTTGGCGATGACGGTATCACGATTAGTGAAGGAGAGCATGTAAAAACGGCAGAATGGTGGCAAATACGAGATTTACGAAACGAATTGTACGATACGGGTTATAGTGCTATTGATAGATTGTTACTTTTCATGGAGGAGAATAAAGACGAATTTCCTAATTGGGTTTCGTCAAAAGTCTATACTATACAAAAAGAGTTAATCGTATCACATACTTCCGAATTTAATGAATGGTGTGATATTAATAATTCCCGTAGAGTTTTTTTATCCTTTGCCCCTCACCTACGTAAAACACGCATAAGATTTATCGATCAATGGTTGAATAATGAAACTGTTGAAACGATTCAAGCATCTGAAAATGCAATTTCCCAAAAGGCAAAAACTTATTTACATGCTGCAATGGTTAGCCATGCTTCGGCAATGGGGCTACTTTCGGGTGGTTTTATTTTTGGTGATACTAGTATTTATATGAAGCATCCAGATATGCCTTGGGATAAATCTAAGGGTTTAGACAAAGAAAATAAAGTAGCGATGAAACAAGAAAAGGAACTAGAAGGTGACGAGTTCTTAAAGCTTCTGAAAAAACATGTAGAGGATCACCCAGATACTTTTCATGAATATAACATCAAAACGAATAATCTAGATATCGATGTGTTTGGGACTAAAAGTATAGTGTCCTTTTAATAGGGTGTATATCTGTGCATCTTTAAAATAAAAAAATATGAATCTTCCAACTCCTAGTAGTGAATTGTCTAACAAAACTAATATCAATCCTTCAATTGATAGATTTGTTGAAGCTACTGCGGAAGATTTCACGGAATTAGTAGATCTCTATCTAGCGATAAAAAATTGGTTAGAAGGTAAGATTTACATTGAAGATCCTTTATTCTTAGGTGTTTTTAATTCGGTTTCTTTCTTAGAAACATCACATCCATCGCCTAATACTAATAGTATTGCTTTTATTAAAGAAAATAGTACTTCTCCTTTAGTTGTAGGTAAGTTTTTCAATAACGAATGGGTGTATAATAATTCGGATGCTGAATTATTTGTAGATATACCATTTCTTAATGACTTGCCAGTTACTGGAACTAGCGGTAAATTTTATAGAGTATTATCAGATCGATCTATTTGGACTTTTATTAGTGGTGTTCCTGTGAATTTATCGAGCTCAGGTAATGTCAAGAGTGTTAATGGAAATTTCCCAAATTCATCAGGCAATGTATTGGTCAATATGGCTAATATATTAAGAGAGGATTTGGATTCGGATAGTACAGAGTTAGGTTTATCCCTTAAGGGTGCCAAATCATTAAAAGGCTTAATTGATGAGATCCTTTCATTATTGAATTCAGATGATGTAAATTTAGATGAACTTCAGGAAGTAGTTGATTATATAAAGGCTAACAGAGAAGACCTGCAAAACTTGTCAATTGAAAATATAGCAGGACTGGTTAATGCGCTAGGATTAAAAGCAAACGATGCTGATTTACATGTAGTAGCTAAGTCGGGTAGTTTTAATGATTTAGAAAACAGACCTGACCCTATTGATATTAGTGGAAAAACAGATAAAGGCGGTTACAATGGTACATCTAGAGATTTGTTCGATAGAATTAACTTAATTAAAAATTACAACAAGTTTTTAAGTTTACAACAAGGGGATGTTTTTAGCACTGGTAGATTAAAACATGATTATGAAACTCCTGGTAATTTCGACCCTAGTTTATTTACTGATTACGACATTATTTATGGATTTAACGGAGGTGTAGATGGTTACCTACATATTAGACAAGACTTTTTTAGCGAAGATAGTCAACCTCTTTTTTATCAATCATACGGTTCAGTTTATAGGTTAGTTTTTTTCGAGTCTTCAGAATCTAACTTCGGTGACATTAGGTTTCGGGTAGTGGATGTTTACGGAGGAAAGAGTGAGGTAAACAATGAATTTTATTCTTTTTCTTTAAAGCGAGTATACAATCCAGATGGTGTTTTCACTCCATCTACTCCTGGACAAACCTTTGATTTTTACACTCATTTTTCTGAAAGTTTTTTGTCATCTCCGAATAATAGTTTCAATATATCAGGCAAAATTTTGCTTCAAAATCCTCATAAAGCTTATATCAATTTTAAAGAAAATTATTGGTTCAATACCGATTTTGATATGGAGCTTAAGAATAGTTTTTTCTTACCGAAAGGTAAAAAAATTACTTCTATTGAGTTCGTAATTAATAATTACAATAAAGTCGATACAAAATTGTTGCTTCAATATTTTAGAAGAAGAGACGATGGATCTAAATCTGTTAGTGGGTTAGGTTCTATCGATTTAAATGCAGAAAATAATTACAGGAATACATATAGGACATCGATAAGTCATTTAATTAATAATCAGGTAGATCAAAATATATTTTTCTATTTCGCAACATTTCAAATGGAGCAGGATTTTCAAGAAATTACAGTTGAATCCTACAGAATAACCACTAGTTAATGAGACATCAGCTTAATGACATATTTCAATTAATCGTAACGTCTCCAAAAGAGAATTGTGATGCAGCTATAAAAAGGCTAATTAGCTTTTATTCCAATTTTGAATTTGACTCAGGAGAACAAACAGTCACTAATTACGGGTTAGCATTGTCACCAAAGCATTCGGCAGACTGTTTAAATGATTATCAGCGAACATTCGCATTTATGAATGGAGTTCACAGAGCCTTAGAAGAACTCTTAAATAGGGATAGTGAAGTTATAAATGTGATGTATGCAGGAACAGGAGCATATGCTCCTTTGATTATTCCTGCACTTAATTATTTTCAAAATGAACGTATTCAAGTAGCATTTATAGATATTCATCAAGAATCAATTGATAATGTTTCTTGTATAATTGATCATCTAGGATTATCTGTAAATGTTGAAGAATTTTTAGTATGTGATGCTACAAAATTTAAAACTGATAAAAAATTTGACCTCATTATCAGCGAAGTGATGTTCAGGGCTTTAACGTCAGAACCACAAGTAGCTGTAGCACGACATCTGTCACCTCTTCTCAAAAGTGATGGAGTCTTTATCCCAGAAAAGATAACTATTACGGTCAACTATCAAGATAATGAGCATCATGTTTTATCATTATCAAAAAAGAACACTCTTAAGAATACCTCTCTATTTGAGTCTGTGGAATGCAAAGTCAAACAAGATGATTTTTCAGATATTATTTTAAAAACAAAAGTGTCTATTTACGAGGATTTCATCCTTGATCACAACAGATCGAAAATAACAGATGATTTAGTATTAGGTTCAACAATACATGTAAAAAAAGATTCATTTAAAATGCTTTTTAAAATCAATAACTCACCTAATTGGAAGATAAATTATAACCCTTAAATATTTAACATTATGGCATCAATGCTAGGAGAAATTAAACAATTTGCAGGCTCATATACACCTGAAAATTTTGAAAAATGTGACGGACGACTATTACCCATTGAGGGGAATCGCCCATTGTTTGCGATTTTAGGAACTCGATATGGAGGAGATGGAGTAAATGATTTTGCCTTACCTGACTTAAGCGGTAGAATACCAATTGGAGGTTGGCAAGTTAGTAGAGTTGTATATAGTGAAGGAGATACTGGCGGCTCAAGTTCTGTTAATATAGGTGTAAATAACCTGCCAAATCATGAGCATAATGTTACTATTAATACCAAGATTCCTGCTTATTCAGGTACTGCTAATGAGGTTAATCCCTCAAATACAACAGTTCTAGCAACAGGAGGTGAATCAGTCAATCGCTCATTTATTCCGCATTTAAGCTATTCTGACGCGACCCCAGATATCGAGATGCCAGGAGTATCTATAACAACAACTACGACAGAAGTTGGAGAAGGTGCACCTATTAACACTATGCCGCCTTTTCTTGTAGTTAACTATATTATTTGTGTTAAAGGGGAATTCCCTGAAGATAAGTCTTAATTTGATAAATTATAAAAAGCATGTCGCAATTAGTAACGTTATTAAATAACACTTGGTTCGGTAAATTCTTTCCATTAAGTTTTTGGGGATTCACTAACGTACAAGTGCTATCTTCTAAAGAAATAGAATCAATTATTAGTGTATTAAATGTTATTGGGAAAAATCCAACAGCATTAATAGTTAATATAGTAGGGTTACTAATTGTGCTGTTTAAATTAATTGGAGTTGGGTCTGATACATGGAAGAAATACCAGTTAAATAAATTAGAAGTATCAACAGCAAGGGAGAGAGTAGAGCAGGAAGAAATTAGGACTGATGCTGAGAGTGAGAAATTAAAGAAATTCAAATCAGATTCTAATGAAACCACTTGAGATTATTATTAGACGTACATGGCAAGATAAGAACCAATCTACAGGAACTCTTTCTGTAATTGATAGTGATTGTAAAGTACTATTTGCTTGTAGTTGCATTGAGCGAGGATGGAGAGATAACCAGAAAAATGTAAGCTGTGTGCCAAGCGGAGTTTACACTGTAGTATTTGAGCCCTCAAACAGATTTAAGATGAACCTATGGGAGCTTAAAAATGTTCCTAATCGTGAAGAGTGTAAAATACATTCGGCTAATCATTGGCATCAGCTAAATGGATGCATAGCACCAGGGAAAAAGTTAATTGATTTTGATAAAGATGGATATTTAGATGTAACGGACAGCTATAATACTTTAATGGAATTACATGAAGTCCTTAAGAATGTAACTGAAACTACAATCGAAATAATTAACGATCATGATATCAATTAAAAAAATACTATCAATATTACCTTACATTGCTGCAGTTATTGTAATCCTACTTACAGGTATAAGATTTGGTTCGTATACGACTAGTCAGAAATTGACAAAATCTCACCAAAAGGAAATTGATAATTTGATCAAAGAACACGACAAAACAAGAACTATGTATTCTGAATGTGTTCGAATTCCAAAGTTTAGCAATAGCAATACGATCGACCCAAAATTTGATAAGATTAAAAAATCTGGTGTTAGTATTCGTTTTCCTGAGATTCGACAAGAGTTACAAAATGATGTTAAATCGGTACAATTACCTCTCCCAGATGAATTCATAAAAAACGAAATGCAAAAGGCTGTTCGTAATAGTAAAGGTATAGGTCGAAAAAAATGAGTATATTCGTATTGTATTCATTTGAATGCTTTTTGAAAATTTGACAAAAGGTAGCCGACGGGCTACCTTTTTTTTTGTCCTTTATTACTGATGATTTTTTAAAGAATTTGCCAACATATGGCAACACGACTAATAATAGCAGAAAGCTGGGATTCTCTTACATTTAACCAACATAACACAATAAGTTTTTTACTTTACAAGTATCATCTTAATTCTCAAAACTTAAATGATACCGAACTAACCTTTAAAAAGTTATCACTGTATTGTAATGTTGTAGATCAAATGCTAAAGCCTAATGGATTTTTTAAAGTACAAAAAGCGAAACGTGAATTAACTTTAAAACATTATTCTGATTATATAAACTTTATTTTCGAAGAAGTAAATAGATCTGTATTCCAGGATCATTTAATTTTTAAAGGAGTTACTTACTATCCTCCTGCTAATAGAATATCAAATATAAGTGTAGAAGAATTTAGTTTTTTAGACAGTTTGTATTACAACTGGCACCACACAAATGACGATAGATATCTTAATAACTTATGCGCTACGCTATACCGAAAGAAGAAATCAAACGTAGATTATATTGATAAGAGATTAGAATTTAACAAAGAAATTGTATCAAAGTCAGTTGATGCTATTTCTTGCCTTCCTTTAGATGTTAAAATAGGTATTGCATACACATTTTTAGGATGTAAAAATCACTTAATTAGTTTATTTCCTAACGTATTTCCCAAACCGAAAAAAGAAGATAAACCAACAAAGCTCTTAAAACCTCAAAAATATATTCCTTTTGGGCAAATTCTTTCAAAAAAACATGAATTTGATAATGTAAAAGTGGCACTTTCAGAAAAACAAAATATCTATAAATTCTTAGGAGTTTATGAAAATGAAATTATAGAAAGTAAAAAATGAAGCAATGAAAAACATAACGCACAATGATTTGGTATCATACTTAGAAACCTTGTGTATTCAATACAAGGATACTTTAGATTTTTATCGAATGGATATCACTGAAATTCAAGGAAAAATGCGATCAGGTATCGAGTACCCCTGTATGGCTATGGAAAGCCATGAGATTGATTTTTCAGGAAGTAAACCATTTAACTCTATCATTAATAAAACATTTGCCTTTTCGATACTTCACCATCCCGAAAAAAAAAATTACGATCAACAGAATGATTATTTAGACCGCTGCGAAAAAATAGGTTTAGATATCATTTCTAGAATTCGATATGATGAAAAAAAAGCCAATCACTTTCTTAACAAGACATTAGAATACGATAGTATAAGAGCAGGAAAAGTAGGCCCTATATATTCGGATCATTTATATGGATATCGGTTTGAAATAACACTAAAACTAAAATCTAACTTAAAAATAGACCCAAATCACTGGAAGGATATAGATACAGTTTGCTAAATTCCTACACTATATGCAGTTTTTTGTAAGATTTTTTAAAAAAACAATCATAAAAAATTAAGTCACTGTAAAGCAAATAGTTAACTCCACCAACAGAAATAAATTGAAACGTATTTAAAACACTTGTGTTCGTTAGTAATTTTTGTATAATTTTTTTGTAATTATGGAATTCATATATTCGTAATAGTTTGTTGAAAACTAGCTTAATATCTAAGTTCTAATGTCCTTTTAAAGACATAATTCTAAAGGTAATTTAGGGGTCAAATATGATATAAACATAAAACCCTTTCCTATGAAAACTTTTAGATTTTTAGCTGCCCTTTTAACAATTTCTGCAACTATCTGGTCATGTTCGCCAGATACAGCAGATGTGGAAGAAAACAATAATGATGTAAGTACAGCCGAAACATTTTCTCCGATTAAAAGAAATGATATAAGGTGTCCTACATGTAGATAATATAAATTGATAGAGAAATTAAATAATATAATATACCCAAGTACTAGATCATTTTTATCTAGAGTACTTGGGTCTTTTTTTATACTTCTATGCTCTATTTCAGTAACCTTCGAAAAACTATTCGACTTTTACTTTGATAACTGTTATGGGTTTCAAGAAGAAGACACCTTGGTTTGGATGGTTAGTCAAACCTTAACCCCAATTATATTAGTAATAACAAGACCTTTAAAGCCTTTTGCTATTTGTTATTTGTTTATAATTTATTTCTTTTCAATACAATTATATTGGATTTTCGATCCTAATATCCCCATTTATTTATATAAAGTACAACTGTATGCCGCTGGATCTGTAGCTATATTTATCCTATCGACATATTTAATATCAAAAATTAAAATCAAAGAATCTCGTTTGCGCAAAAAGCAAGAAGCAATGTTAATTGAAGGGCAACGTTTTTTAGATTTATTTAAAAATAAACATCTCACCACAGTAGAATAATGAAGGATATTAATAAGATTAAAGAAGAGCTAACTAATGGTGGTAATCCAGTAGATTTACTTGAAGATTTCACTAAAATATTACAAGATTTTGTTAATGAACAAAACAAACTAGATCAAAATTATATTGAATCTTCTATTTATGCCGACACGCTCCAAAAACTATCTCAAGAAATAAAAAAGCATTTTAGTGACATCGATCTTATGAGTAAAGACGATCAAGAAGAACTTTACGAAAGTTTATCTGTTATGTATGATCTAGGTACTCATCAAGTCGATAAAGATCTAATCGACCAAACCGCAAGTCTTAATGTATACGGGTTTCTAAAAAAAATGGAAAAGAAACTTTTTAAAAGAAAATAATACCCCCGTTATTTTATACAAAGCCCATAGATTTCTATGGGCTTTTTGTTTTCCATATACCACTACCCTACTTTCGATAAAAAGTTTGTATGTTTGTTGTGACCCAATAATTTAAGGAGCAATCCTTGATTTTACATATTTACGATAAGAGCATACCTATGGGTATCAGTTCCGAAAGTGCTGTAACTCCAATTCCTTGAATTGTTGGGTCAGCCCTAAGGGTGTGCTCGCATACAAGCATTTTTTTGATGACCCAAAAAAAAGAAAAAGTAATGCCAGGATCTAGGATGATCCTGCTTACACCCGCACAACAACAATTAGTAGAACAATGTAATTCGCTCGATGCGTTTTTCTTACAAAAAGCATTGCTTCACTGCTATTCTATGACCGTACATTATATCGAAGACAACGAAGTAAAAGATCTTTACCTCGCTAATGATGTACTTAATCTCCGTGAAACTATTTTACAAATTGCTATTGAAAAACAATTTGTGCCACCTAAAGGAGCGTAATCTTAAATAGATTTCTATTACAATATTGCGAAGAGTTTCAACTAAAAGTACATTTATAACACCTTATTAGAGGGGTCTAATATGGGTTGGTTTTATCGTTAATTATTATCAATTTAAGGGCATAGGGTTGGGAACTCTATGTCCTTTTTGTTTTATAGATATAGTACCATCTTACCAAGTAATTATAGGGTATGGTACAAAATGATTTTATAGCACAAGAAAAAAAAGCAGGACAAAAAGCCGCTAGAAAGCTACGAACTGATTTACGTGCTGTATTATCGACTGCAACCGTTAGGCAAACAGGTACTTTACTTAAAAAAACAGGTGCAAGACTTCGTATGAAGCATGGTGAATTACACGCTATTTCTATAAATACTCCTCAATATACATTCATACAACATTACGGTTTCGAAGGAATTAAAAAAAATGGAGCTCGTATGAAAATGAAAGCCTACAACCACTTTGGAAATCTATACAATCGCACTAATGCCCTTGACGAATTAGCTGATACATTAGGATCTATAAGAGCCGATGAAGTAACCACTAATATTCGATTCTAAGACATGGCTGAAAAGAATATAACTAGGCGGATAAATATATATATCAATGGTAAGGAGGTAAAGAACACCGTTACTGATATAAAAAAAGCGATTGCAAAGGCACAAGCTCAGGCGAATAAAGAAATCCCTGGATCTGAAGAATGGAAAAAATACACTAAAGAAGTATTTGTTTTAAAAGAAGCTTTAAACGATGCAAAAGAAGAGCAAAAAGCATTTACAGAATCCTTATCAGATACAACTACAGAAACCAAAGAATCAGAAAACGCCTTAAAAGCATTCAATGCCAGTTTCTCCCAACTTACTAATGGTATAAAGTCTGGTAATTTAATGGACATCGCCGAAGGATGGAAAGGAGTAAAATCTGGTATTAAAGGCGCAGTTAAAGCTTCTTGGTCTTTTATCGCCACACCTATAGGCGCTGCAATTGCTGTTTTAATGGGAATTGGTTTGGCTGCAAAAGAATGGTTAGAGTATAATGTTGCTGTTCAAAAATCAATTGAGACTACTCAACAAATGACTTCCCTTGTAGGATCTAAAGCCAATGAAGCTCGTATTCGAGCAGAATCTTTAGCAGAAGCTTTTGGAGGCGACTTTACTGATAAACTAAAAGAAGCCAAATCTTTAGTGAGGCAATTTGGTATAGGTTACGACGAGGCGTTCGATATTATCGAAAGAAAGTTAGTCGAAGGTCAGGATAAAAATGAAGAATTTGGAGAAAGTATTGAAGAGTATGGCACTTTTTTCAATTCGGCAGGTTTTAGCGCAACAGAGTTCGCTAACATCATTCAAAAAGGTTATGACCTTGATTTTTATAAAGACAAACTACCCGATGCAATTAAAGAGGCCGATTTAGCATTAAAGGAACAAACTAAAAGCACAAGAGATGCTTTGCTAAATGCTTTTGGCGCTTCTTTTACGGATGATGTACTAAAACGTGTCCGCACGGGAAAAACAACAACAAAAGAAGCCCTTATTGAAATTGGGGAAGAAGCCGAAAAACAAAACTTAAACCAACAGCAATATGCACAGCTGACTGCGGATATATTCAAAGGAGCTGGTGAAGATGCTGGAGGCGCTGCAACTATTTTTGAAACACTAACCGACGCTATTGATGGGACTAATAGAGAACTAACTGAAGCGGAACAAATTACACAAGATCATATCAAGGCAAACGCAGAGTTAAAAAGAGTTACTACCGCTTTATTCTTTGCTAATGATAAAGGATGGGGTCTTATTAAAGATAAAGCAAGGCTTTTTCTTACTCAAGGTCTATTGAAAATCTTAACTGCAGGAGTAGATGCCTATAATTGGGTAGTTGATATGAACAATAAATTCACAGGTTTTAGCGCCACTTTAGTAGGTGTTAAAAATGTAACGTCTGTATTATTTGATTTCATGATTGACAAGTTAATGTTCGTTGTAAGATTAATAGGTTCATTTGGCACTATATTAGAAGGGGTGCTCTCACGAGATTGGGATCAAGTAAAAGAGGGATTTGGTCAATTTGGAGAAGCTTTTACTAAGCCATTTACCAATGGTTTCGACAACATCAAAAAAGGAATTGAAGAAGTAAAAAATGCAGCTTCTGGTGAGGTTAAACTTGAACGCTTCGATCTTCATAGATTCTCTGAAACCGATGATACTAAAACGAAGGACAAAGAGAAGGACATCACAGATGATAATAAGCTAATTTTAAAGGATGCTAAGGAACTCGAAAGCCGAAAAAAGCTTATCGAAGAGCTTAAGAAGCTAGAAGATGAAAGAGAAATACAAGATGCATTAAGAAAAGTAGAGGAAGCCGAACGTGAAGAGCTAGAAGCAATTCTAAGAGCCGAGTTGAAATATGAAAGATTAATTGAACAGGCTAATGGAGAATTAGAATTGATTAAACAATTAGAGTCATTAAAGCAATCTGAGTTACAGGTAATAGAAGAGAAATTTAGAGCAAAAAGAGAGAAAGCCGACGAAAAGGAAAGAATCAAAAAAGCCAAAGCAGATGAAAAAGCTAGGAAATTAGAACTTAAAAGAAAAGAACAATTTAATAAAAAAATGTTTGATGCAGGCCTTCAGTTATTCGGTGCTGAAAGCAAAATTGGAAAAATAATTCTTGCAACAAAACAAATCTTTGCAACAAAAGAAATGCTTATTCAGTTAGGGCTTCTTAAATCGAAAGCCGCAGCTGGTGTAGCTGAATCAAAAATAAACACAGCAGTAGGTCATTCTGCTACAGCCAAAGTTGGATTCCCTCAAAATATCCCTTTAATAGCTGCATTTGTCGCACAGACTGCTGGAATAATAGGCACTATTATCAGTGCAGGAAAAGCTGATAAAGTTGTTGCTCCTTCTTTCTTTTATGGGGGGGCTACTGGTTCAACTGGATTAGGGTTTGGTGATAAGTATGGAGAGTTCGCAGGGTATGTCCATAAAGATGAATACACGATTCCTTCTATCGTTCGACAAGAACCGATTGTAGCTCATGTTCTAGAACCCTTAATCGAAGAAACGCGCTTTCAAACTACAGGTAAAGGACAGGGGGCACAAGGAGCTATCGAAGAAGTAACAGAAAACACTAATAGTACTAACTCTATAAGTGATAATAATATTATGGCACAGGTCTCTAATTTCTTAGAAATTTTAGTTACCAGAGGTGTCTCTACCAATATTGGTAATCGACAAATCAAAGAATTTACAGAACAGCAAGATAAATTGTCTAATGGCCGTAATAGAGCAAAAATAAATAGTTAGTTATGCCTAGAGAAATACAAGAACACACTGTAAATTTTACTTACAAAAAATTTAGACAAACTAATTCTATATATTTTAAATTTGGTTCAAGAGCACTCCCACAAAGCGCAAGTAACAAAGAGGATAATTATGTATTTACTACTAATGTTCGTCAAGTTCCTGGTAGAACTGAAATTGAAGGGAATGTAAACCTAAAAACAAGTTTTCTTGATCAGTTAGCTTCAGGTAATTATACTTCTTCTCTAGATTTGTATATAGAACCTAATCCTATTAGAAATCCAACTAAAACAGTATATACCTATAGATTACGGGTAAATATTACAGTAATAGATACAATATTATTACAAGTCGCTCCATCAGTAATCGCCTTAACCTATAATCCTAACAGTACGATTAATAGTCGATCTATTACTATTACTTCTGAAAATAATTGGACTGTGATAAGTACATCTTCTTGGGTAACTTTAAATCGTACACGGGGTTCCGGAACAGGTACAATATCTGTTTCGGCAGACCCTACTGGTCTTATTACTGGTGCATATGAATCAGATATTGTTATCAATGATGGAATACATAGTCGTACGGTACAAGTAACATTGCTAGTTAGTGGAATTAATGGAGATAATGGAAATGATGGTAGCCTCCTTCGAGTTAATCCTAAATCTGCCTCAATTACTTTTTTATCTCGTGAGATTCCTAATAAAACAACTACCCTACAAATAGAGAGTAGCGAAGACTACCAACTTAATTTTAGAAATAATTTAATTGAAGTTATTGATACTTCTTCAGAAGGCAATATAGACACATTAACATTAAGACCGATACAACAATTATTTGCTTCAGGTGTTTATAATGAAACATTAGAAATCAATACTTCTAATGCTATAGATCAATTTTTCATTCAACTAATAGCCTATCAAACTCCTATTACTGAAATAGAGGATAACAAATTATTTTTTGTTGATGATAGAAATGAATATATTTTAGGCGCAACAAAAAACGATACCGAAGGGTTACTACAATTTATTGCCCATTTAAGTGATGAAGATTTACTGTACACTAAAGAATTGCCATTTTATAGGGGGTTAGCAACCGAAGTATTAGGGCAAGAAGTATCAAGCTTACTGGAAAGTGTTAACCCACAACCAACACATATAACAAATGTAACTCACCTCCTATCACCTATTCGGTTAGAAATGGAAGCCTTTGAAAAGGAAACTTTTTCTTCAGAAAAAACAAGGTTAGAAGGGTTTACTAACTTATTATTTCTTAATGGAGCATCCCCTAAAATAGAAAATAAAGTTTCTTATATACCTAAAATAGTACACATACCTATTAATGGAATTCTTTCTTTTTCAATTTACAGTATTACAGATCCAGGGGATGTAACAATTACAGGAAGCATAGAAGAGCAAATATCTAGTACCACTTTAGGTAGTAAGGGAATTTATACTGTAACTATAAATATGGTTAATCTTCCCTTAACTATTGGTAATCAAATAGAAGTGTTTGTCAATGGAATTTCAGTAATCGCCAATATTATACCTTCAGAGAAGGAACACAATTTACTTATATTCGAAAACGAGTGGCAGTCATATGAAGTAATCAATCTAACAGGAGTAATAAAAATAGAAAAAAGTAAAGGGTGGGAAAGTACAATTAAAAATAGTAGAGGGAAACAACACAAAAAAATAGTTGAGGCTAGAAGTCCACGAGTATTTAGTGTTAATACAGGTAAAATCTATTCAGCTGAAGAGGTAGAATGGCTATCTCGTATCTTTGATTCTGAAAAAATATTTTTAGAGATTAAAGGAGAACGGATTGAGGTATATCCAAATATTTCTAAACTCCCTATGTACGAAACAGACTTGTTTTTTTCTGAATACAACCTGAAATTTACGGAAGCTATCGTATGATGTACTTTTTAACAGATAATAATAAAATCGATCTTTCCCACATATCTTTTAGTTTTAATGAGGAAAGTAATTTTTTTACGAATGATACGCTTCAAAACTATTCTGAGCCCATAATTGTAGGGATAGATTCAGAATTATCTATTGCGCTTGGTTTACCTAGTTTTAGAAATATATCTAATGTAAATAGTCGAATTGAAGGGATATTTGTGCTAGCAAACAATAATTATAGGGCCTATTTAGAATTAGGGGATATTAGAAATAATGAAATAGAATTAACATTATTCTATGGAGAAGAGACTTTAAATATATATAACCGAAATTTATCAGAATTAGATTGGCGTCTCATTAATGCACAAAACTTAATTTCTCACGCAAAAGAAGTTTCTTCTAAAAGTTGGCCAGAAGCTAGTCATGCATTCCCTATGGTTTTCAATAACCAAATAGGAAAAGAAAATGATTATGAAGATTTTGAATTCTTTATTAATCATTATAAAAATGGAGATTATATAGAAAATGAAACCATAGAAGCAAATAACGAAACGAAGTTTATTAACAGGAATGTTATGGCTCCATTTGTCTATTTGCTAGAAATTTTAAAACAAGGTTTTGCTTTAGAACAAAAAGTGATTCGAGGTAATTTTGTCAATCATCCATTAATTAAAAAATCGGTATTGGCTCCTAAATCTTATTTTGAAGAATTTACAAGCATCGACACTTTCAGTTTTAATTTTGAATCCTCTGAAGCTAGACCATCTTTAGGGAATCTAGTTTTCTTTAAAAAAGAGGTTGTTTTAAATAGATTAGGTAATTATGAATTGAAAGTTAAATTTAACTTCCCTATATCTTTATCAAAATCCTTTAACTTTTCCATTGAACTCGTTAATGGAGAAAAACGAAAAGAAGTCTTTAAAAGAACTTCTTCTGATACTCCTGTTAATATTGATGAGAATTTAACGGTAGAAGTTGATGATAATTTTGTTTTTGGGAATATAGAATTCTTTTTAAGGATCTTAGATAGCAACGAAGAAATAAAAGATTTTAATTTTATTGATTTTAGCTTCTCTGCCGGGCGACAAAATATATTTCCAACTGTTTTTTCGCTTTCAGAAGTAATGCCTGATATGACTTTCGGGGATTATGTAAACGAACTAAAGAATACCTTTAATTTAGATATTGATACAAGAGAAGATGTTGTTTATTTAGATTTTACTAATGAATCCTTCAATAAATTTCCTTTGATAAATATGAGTGAATTTGAAGAGCATAATCCTCTAAAAAAATTCAATACCGACCGTATTTACAAATTATCAAATGAAATAGAAAATCCTATATATATAAATAACAAAGGAATAATGACTGAAAACCCATCAAAAAAAGAAGGCGTTGAAGAATTGAAGCTTTTATTCCATCAAATTCCATCAAACAACTTTAAAGAAACTAATACGATTGAACTAGACTTAGAAAGTGATGGTTTGGGTATTTGTATTTATAATGGTTTTCATAATGATTCGCCATTGCCACTCCCCGCATTAGACGGAGTTGATCTAAAATTAAATAATCTGTATCAGTACTTCTGGAAAGACTGGTTGTTTTTCAGAACGAATTCTGTGACAGTCAAAGACAATTATACAGCACACGCAATAAGAAACTTAAATTTTAGACAATCGATTTTTAAATACAATGAAAAAGTATTATTAGCTAAAAAATCAATGACTAATATTAGCGAAGATTATTGGGATTTTGAGTGTGAATATGAGACGATTTAGGTAGAAACAGAAAATATTTCATCCATAATAAATAATTGTTCATCAGTATATTGTTCAACTATATGAACATAAACCATTGTTGTTTGTATTTTCGAGTGGCCAAGTAATATTTGTAATTGTTCTACTCTACCTCCTGAAATAAGGAAATTGGTAGCAAAAGTATGCCTGCTACAATGATATGAAATTCGTTTACGTATTTCCAATGTGCTCATAATAACTTTTAGTTCTCTATTTATATGTTCTCTTGTGTATTTATTCTTGAAAAAATCTTGAGTACTTAAGAGCTTAAAAGCTGTATTATTGAGTTTAATTTTCAGTGCCTTTTTTGTTTTATCCATTATTAAAATCATGTATTTATCGACGATGTTAGAGGCAGTTAAATACTCAATGTCCGCAAGTCTTATTCCGGTACAACAACTATATAAGAACCATGCTAAAATATGCTTAGAAGATTTACTTATAAATTTTGAATCATAATACTCTATTAATTTTTTCAATTCTTCCGGTGCTAAAAATTCTCGTTCTCCTTGCTGCCTTTTTACACTAATCTTATCATATTTTAATGGAGTATAAACACCTTTCTCATTGGCAGCATGAAGATACTTTTTGAAGTTTTTTATAGTCGATTCAATAGTATTCGCTTTATTTTTTAGCTTTTTTTGCATATAAGCTCTAAACTTTTGCAACCACAATTCGTCAATCGAATGAAAAGGTATATTCCTTTGATACTTTTCTAATTTAGTTATAAAAGACTTTTGCTGTCTTAAGGTACCATTGGCCAATACTTCTTTTGTTTCATCTAAGTAAAACTTACAAAAAGCCACGAAATCAAGTTTTGCACTAGGATTGTCAATTTCTTTTAAAAGATCACTATTATTCAATGGCAACTTCTGGAGCCTATACTGGATCATTATATCATTTATCCTTGCTTTAAGTTGTCCAATTATTAGGTTGTAATCTTTATAATCATTGTCTCCTCTCTTTACCTCCTGTTTGTTAGGATCCCAATTTTTTGGAAGTATTTTTATATGAATTGGTCTTCTTTTTATTTTACCATCGTACAGTTGAAGGTAAAGGCTCCCTTTTCCTATTGAATCAATTTGATCTTTTCGTATTACTATTTTGTATGAAAATTTGCCTACACTCATATTAGGTAAATGATTAGGTAAATAAACTCTATTTTGTACTACCTGCATAAAATTTGATTTTTTCGTGAAACACCTATAAAACAAGCAAGGCGGGAAGATTTGGTTAAATCTTCCCGCCTTTTAAATGCGTTGTTTTTATAAAATTGTGACCTCGGCAGGATTCAAACCTGCAACCTCTTGAGCCGTAATCAAGTGCACTATTCAGTTATGCTACGAGGCCTTTTGTATATTGTTTGCAATATCTTTGTTGTTATTGCGGGTGCAAATATACTACCTTTTTTTAGTTCACCAAACACAAAAAGCATATTTTTACAAAACACATTTATAACATTATGGATTTAAGCACTTTTGTTAGAGATATTCCTGATTTCCCAAAGAAAGGAATCATTTTCAAAGATATTACCCCCCTATTAAATAATCCCGAAGCACTCTCAACCTGTCTATCGCGTTTGGTTTCTAATACCCCTTCGCAAGTTGATAAAGTAATTGGTATTGAAGCTCGAGGATTCTTTTTTGGAACTGCTTTAGCCGAAAAATTACAAGCAGGATTTATTCCTGTAAGAAAAAAAGGAAAATTACCTTACGATACGATTTCCGAACAATATAGTCTAGAATATGGTGAAGATGCTCTGGAAATCCACAAAGATGCGATCAGAAAAGGAGATAAAGTATTAATTCACGATGATGTATTAGCGACTGGTGGAACAGCAAAAGCTGTAATTAATTTAGTTGAAAAACTTGGTGGAGAAGTAGTACAATGTAATTTCTTAATAGAATTGGATTTCTTGAAAGGAAGAAACAAATTGAACACTCCTATTTTCAGTTTGTTGAATTATTAAAATTTAATTTTCCTTTTAAAAAGAATATTGTATACTTGCATTAGTTATTATACAATTATCGATTGCAGAAGATAAAAGCTCTTTCTTGACTTCTGCTCAACAATTTCACAAGAATTTTCACAACAAACACATGTCAGATATCGTTGCTGGGTTAAAATCAAAAAAGCTTCCTGAATTACAGGAAATAGCAAAATCATTGGAAATCCCTAAGTACAGAACACTTAAAAAATTAGATTTAATTTATAAGATTGTAGAACTTCAGGAAACCAATGAAAAAACACCTCGGACTGAAAACACCGAAGAGAAGCCAGTAAAAGACGCTGCTGTAAGTGAGGATAAACAACCTAGAAAAAGAGCAAGAAAGCGAACAAGTACTTTAGATAAAACAGAAGACAAAATTAAATCTACTGTCGAAGATACTAAAGCTGCTTTTGAATCTAAAGATACCGTTAGTCAAAAGAAATTTGATGACGTGACGCCTAAAAAGGAAGAAGCTCCTAAAAAAGAAAACTCTCCTAGAAAAGAAAGCGCTCCTAGTAACGAAGAGAAGCCTCAAAAGCCTCAACGTACTAATATTAACAACGGGCATCAAAAAAACAAGCCTCATAAAAACCAACGCGATACTAATCGTGATAATAAAGGGAATAGAGACAATCGTAATCGCTACAAAGAGCCTGATTACGAGTTTGACGCTATCATAGAAAGCGAAGGTGTTCTTGACATTATGCAAGACGGCTATGGTTTCTTAAGATCTAGTGATTACAACTACTTATCTTCTCCTGATGATATCTATGTATCACAATCACAAATTCGTTTATTTGGATTAAAAACTGGTGATACAGTGTTAGGACAAATTCGTCCACCTAAAGAAGGTGAGAAATATTTCCCTTTAATTAAGGTAAATAAAATCAATGGATTGAATCCGCAAGTGGTACGTGACCGTGTATCTTTTGAACACTTAACTCCACTTTTCCCTAAACAAAAATTCAATATTGCAGATAGACAAAGTACGATTTCAACGCGTATTATGGATCTCTTTGCTCCTATTGGAAAAGGACAACGTGGAATGATCGTAGCACAACCAAAAACTGGTAAAACAATGCTACTAAAAGACGTAGCTAATGGAATTGCTGCCAATCATCCAGAAGTATATCAAATGATTCTTTTGATTGATGAACGTCCAGAAGAAGTTACCGATATGCAACGTAATGTTCAAGGAGAAGTAATCGCTTCTACTTTTGATAAAGAAGCTCATGAGCATGTTAAAGTAGCTAACATTGTTCTTGAAAAAGCAAAACGTCTTGTTGAATGTGGACATGATGTTGTCATTCTTTTAGATTCTATCACTCGTCTAGCTCGTGCATACAATACGGTACAACCCGCTAGTGGGAAAATATTAAGTGGTGGTGTAGATGCTAATGCGCTTCACAAACCAAAACGTTTCTTTGGAGCTGCCAGAAATATTGAAGGCGGAGGTTCCCTAACGATTATTGCTACTGCATTAACAGAAACGGGGTCTAAAATGGATGAAGTTATCTTTGAAGAATTCAAAGGAACTGGAAATATGGAATTACAATTGGATCGTAAGATTGCGAACCGTCGTATTTTCCCTGCTATTGACTTGGTATCGAGTAGTACGCGTCGTGATGATTTATTATTAGATAATGCAACATCTTCTCGTATGTGGATTATGCGTAAATTCTTGGCTGATATGAACCCTGTAGAAGCTATGGAATCTATTAATGATAGAATTAAAAGTACAAGAAACAACGAAGAGTTCCTTATCTCAATGAACGGATAGAGCTATCGGCTATCGGCTATCGGCTATCGGCTATCGGCAAAATTAAAAAATCCGATTCTGAAGATTTTCGGAATCGGGTTTTACTTAATGTTAAATATTAAGAACCGATAACTTACTACCGATTTCTATTCATTATTTCTTGTTTAAATTTTTCGACTAAATAATCTACATCTTTTTCATCAAGAAAAGCTACATCATATCTTGTTTCTCTCCTCCATTTTTTACCATACTTCCTATCTAGAAGTTTAAACATTTGTCGATTATATGACTCTATACATGTTTGCTCTGGTATATAACAACCAAAAAACACATATTCAATATTATATTTGATTTCAAATTGATTTTCTTGTATTCTATTAGCTGGATTCCCTACAATCCCCATACTATCGAGCAGCAATTTTGCATTATCTGCTTTCCTATCTTGTTTTGCTAACTCTTCATTAAAAGCACATGGACCTTTTAAATCAAAATCCACTTTTGTTATATCTGATTTTGTTACAATATTGAAAGTTGTATTATCATACCCATAAGCACTTACTTCAATGGTATACGAGGTATCTGCCTCTAAATAATCAATACTAAATTCTCCCTGGTTAATTTTACAACTCCATTAAGCTCCTTTATGGTTAGATATACCCTTTTAGTAACAAGCGTATTATTAAATGTAGAATGTACATACCCTTCTATTTTTGCTTGAGAAAAACATGAGAGAATATGCACAAAGACTAGCAGAAAAGTGAAAATTAATTTCATTTACAGAACATATACTCTCCTCTAATATAAAACTAATTTAAAGAATGAAGTCTTTTGAAATAATAAATCAATCTTCTTGAAACACAAAAAGCCTACCTCTTATCGAGGTAGGCTTTTTAGATGCTATTTATTGCAAGAATTACTTCACTTCTTCGAAGTCTATCTTTCGACTAGGCTCAAGACAAGCTACTTGACTTACTCGAAGTCTATCTTTCGACTGGGCTCAAGACAAGCTACTTGACTTCCTCGAAGTCTACGTCTTCTACATCATCAGATGCAGCTTCTCCGCTAGCTTCAGCTTGTGGCTCATCTGTTGGTGCTCCTTGTCCTTGTGCTTCAGCTTGCGCCTTATACATTTCTTCACTCGCCGCTTTCCACTCTTCGTTTAATTTATCTAAAGCGGGAGTAATTACTGCTAAATCTTTAGTTTCATAAGCCTTTTTCAATGCTTCTAAAGCAGCTTCAATTGGAGCTTTTTTATCATCCGATAATTTATCTCCAAATTCTTTCAATTGCTTTTCTGTTTGGAAGATCATTCCATCAGCTTCATTTAACTTATCAGCAGTCTCTTTTGCTTTCTTATCTGCATCGGCATTTGCTTCAGCTTCTTGCTTCATTTTTGCAATTTCCTCTTCAGTTAATCCAGAAGATGCTTCTATACGAATATCTTGAGACTTATTAGTTGCCTTATCTGTTGCAGATACTTTGATAATACCATTGGCATCTATATCAAATGTAACCTCAATTTGCGGCACTCCTCTTTGTGCTGGTGGAATACCATCTAAGTGGAAACGACCGATAGTCTTATTATCAGCAGCCATTGGACGCTCACCTTGTAATACGTGAATCTCTACACTTGGCTGATTGTCTGCTGCTGTTGAGAATACTTGCGATTTTTTAGTTGGAATCGTAGTATTGGCTTCAATCAATTTTGTCATTACGTTACCCATAGTTTCGATACCTAACGAAAGTGGTGTAACATCTAATAACAATACATCTTTAACATCTCCTGTTAAAACTCCTCCTTGAATCGCTGCTCCAATTGCAACAACCTCATCAGGATTTACTCCCTTACTAGGTGCTTTTCCGAAGAATTTCTCTACTGCAGCTTGTACTGCAGGAATACGAGTAGAACCTCCTACCAAGATAATTTCATCTATATCGCTAGTAGATAACCCAGCATTCTTTAATGCCGTTTGACATGGCTCAATAGTACGTTTTACTAAATCATCAATTAATTGATCGAATTTAGCTTTAGTTAAACTACGCACTAAGTGTTTTGGTCCTGAAGCTGTTGCAGTTACGTATGGTAAGTTAATTTCAGTAGTAGCTGAAGAAGACAATTCGATCTTTGCTTTTTCTGCTGCTTCTTTAAGACGCTGTAAGGCCATAGGATCTTGACGCAAGTCCATGTTCTCCTCTGCCTTAAATTCTTCTGCTAACCAATCGATAATTTTTTGATCTACATCATCACCACCTAAGTGCGTATCTCCATCAGTAGCTAATACTTCAAATACTCCATCTCCTAATTCTAGGATAGAAACATCATGTGTACCCCCACCAAAATCGAATACTACAATTTTTTGGTCAGAATCTTTTTTATCTAATCCATAAGCTAATGCAGCTGCTGTAGGCTCATTGATAATACGCTCTACTGTTAAACCAGCAATCTCTCCAGCTTCTTTTGTCGCTTGACGCTGTGCATCATTAAAGTAAGCAGGTACTGTAATTACTGCACGTGTTACTTCTTGATCTAAAAACTCTTCAGCTGTTTTCTTCATTTTTTGAAGTGTCATTGCTGAAAGCTCTTGTGGTGTATATAAACGACCATCGATATCTACACGTGGTGTATCATTATCTCCTTTTACTACTTTGTATGCTGCTCTCCCAACTTCCTTTGAAGACTCTGAGAATTTATTCCCCATAAATCTTTTAATAGAAGCAATGGTCTTTGTTGGGTTAGTCACCGCTTGACGCTTTGCAGGATCTCCTACTTTAATTTCTCCTCCTTCAACAAATGCAATTACTGATGGAGTTGTTCTTTTTCCTTCTGAGTTAGTAATAACTACAGGATCATTTCCTTCCATTACAGAAACACATGAATTTGTAGTTCCTAAATCTATTCCAATAATCTTAGACATAAACTATATTTAAATGTGAGTTTTTTAATTTTTACACTTTCAAATAGTCAATCTTTGTGCCATCTGTTTTTGACTGACAGGATGTCATTTTTCAACTTAGAAATATAGATTTCATGTCAAGCTTTAAAATTAACATTCTTTATTAAGAATCGTTTCAATGAATCTGATTAGTCTGAGCTTATAAAGTATTGTTTTAAAAAGTTACCTTTTTAACTTCTGAAACCAACATTATTTCTTAACCTCCCAATAAGTATAAAAAATAAACCAATCTGGACTGGAAGATCCATAGTTTCGGTTACGACTGAAAGTCTTTTTCTATTTCTAACTTATTGCTGTAAGCTGTAAGCTATAAGCTATAAGCTACATTAATATACATAAGGCCTACTGCGTAATGCCTATAGCCATAGATAAAGTTTTCATAAACTAAAAGTGAGATGTACTAAAGCACATAGTTTTAACTATTATTGAAACCAATAAAAAGACTCACCCCCATTAGGGATAAGTCTTTTCTTGAGGCAAAATAGAGTATTAATCCAGTTGCACTATATCGCAACAATACCTTGAGTATTATTGTCAGGTAAATTACCCGATCTTTCCTCAATTAACTGTAGTGAAGTACCATTTATACGGTATACACCAATAGTACCATCTAGACCATATAATTGATACAAGAATTGCCCATCATCGGAAATCCACATATCAATCCAACCCTCGGTTCTAGCAAAAGCATCTGGACCATTATCTGCTCCACCTGTACCTGTACCTGATGCAGCAACTTGATCTAACAGCTCTATCTGCCCGTTATTGAAGCTGTACGATGCTAAACCAGCTTCAATTGCATTAGATACAAAAAATGTATTATCGTCAGAGAAATCTAACCAACATGCGGTTCTTCCTGTATTATTTTCACCTGAAGCTACATCCAAATTAATGGGAGTTAAAGAACCATCTGCTTGAATTTGCCAAGTTGACACCGATCCATCTTGTAATGCTGGGAATGCTGGTGGTGTACCATCTGGTTGAAACTCTCTAGCCTCAGTTACTACTACATAATTATCTCCTACAATTTGAAAACCTATTGCTGATGGTAAGTTTCTACCTTCAGTATTGCCTCTTAACGTAGAGGTGGCACCAGACAATTGATTTGTTGAAAGTAATCCTGTACTACTATCTAAACTATACACTACAAGTTCGTCTTCGCTACCAGAAGCTAATGCTGCTGCACCCGAGTTAATCGAAGCAATCAATAACCATTCTCCATTAGGAGAGAATTGTAATGCTGAAGGACGATTTGCTAAATCTCTTGTAGATCCAGCAATTGGCAAAAGCTCTCCTGCATTAGTTAACCAATATCCGGTAACTGTTCCTTGTTGAGCTGGTTCTCCTTGTGCTAAAAATTCGGATCTTGTAATATTTGAAACATATACAATTCCTTTAGTTCCTTCTGGCCCCGAAGTTGTCAGAAAAACATCTATACTGTTCGGCCCAATAGCTCCTGTAGATTGTGGAGTTCCCGCAGCTTCTAAAGCATAAGTCTCTTGATTTATATTAAAAGCCGTAATTGTATTACTCCCCGCATTTACCGCTAACAATTGTTGATTGTCTCTAGTTTTGGTCAATGCATAAGCAGATATTAAAGGATCCAAGCCTTCTCCTCCATCGTAATCTCCTCCATTTCCTCCTGTCCCAAATACGTCTATAGGAGTTAATCTTCCATCTGCATTTCTCCCATAGGCTACAATATTATTTGGCCCTTGTTCATTTCCTGCTATTTGCCCCTGACCATTGGTCATTGCATATACAGCTCCTACAAAATTAGATGCCCCATTATCACCATTTCCTGAATTTTGAGTGTTATCATCATCATCACAGGATACTGCCAAAGTTGCTGCTAGTGCACATGCACTTAATAAAATCTTTTTCATCGTTTTGCTATTTTTAAATGATTGTATTGAAAACTTAAAAAACAAACTTGGCCAAGTATGTAATAAATGAATTATTGCTTTCGAATTACTTGACTATTTAGTGATGCTAAGACTTACTTAATTACAGGAAGGTTTTTACACGACAACCCCCACAAACTCATAACAGACTCATTTACATTAATTTAAATAGTTTTAAATATTTTAATTTAACATTTTATTAACAAATATAAAGACACACAAAAGGAAGATAGATTTTATTAGTGTAAGATATCCAACAAAACTAGTATCTATAATTTCGGTCGAAAGTCCTACTTTTACAAAAATTAATTATAACATATGTCAGCCATTAAAAGCAATTACAAAAGAGTCACTGTAAAAAGTCTTGTGGATATGAAAAGTAATGGGGAAAAAATCTCTATGCTTACAGCTTATGACTATACAATGGCACATATTGTTGATGGTGCTGGAATTGATGTTATTTTAGTTGGAGACTCTGCTTCGAATGTAATGGCAGGTCATGAAACTACTTTACCTATTACATTAGACCAAATGATCTACCATGCAAGTTCTGTTGTTCGTGCAGCGAAACGATCTTTAGTGGTCGTTGACCTTCCTTTTGGTAGTTATCAAAGTGATCCTAAAGAAGCTTTACGTTCTGCTATTCGAATTATGAAAGAATCAGGTGGTCATGCGGTAAAGCTTGAAGGGGGAAAAGAAATTAAAGACTCTATTAAACGAATTCTACATGCTGGAATTCCTGTAATGGGGCATCTTGGACTAACACCACAATCCATTTATAAATTTGGGACGTATACTGTAAGAGCTAAAGAAGAACAAGAAGCTGAAAAACTGATTGAGGATGCTTTATTCTTAGAAAGGTCGGGATGTTTTGCTATCGTTTTAGAAAAGATCCCTGCAAATTTAGCAAAAAAGGTCGCAGACCAATTGACCATACCTGTAATTGGTATTGGAGCAGGAAATGGTGTTGATGGTCAAGTATTAGTACTTCCCGATATGTTAGGAATGACTCATGAATTCCACCCTCGCTTTTTAAGACGTTACCTGAATCTTCATGAACAAATGACAGGTGCCATTGAGCAATACATTACAGATGTTAAAAATGTAGACTTCCCTAACGAAGAGGAACAGTATTAAACAAATTAAGCGTTCTAAATTCTTAATTGACAAATTCATTAAAGAAAATAATAGCTAGGCGTTTAATTTTTTGACACTATATACTCCCGTATTATTTTATTGAATATTTTAACAGTGTATTTTCACTAATTTTCAATGAAAAAGCCTAGAATTACTATTATTGATATCCTAAGAGGATTTGCTTTATTATTAATTGTTCTTATCCATTTTGCTGAACATTTTGAGTTTTATAGCCCTTCGAAACATCATTTCTTATTTTCTCAAGAACAAGATGATCGTACTTTTTATTGGGCGTTACAATTTATAAGAGGAAATGCTTATTCTATTTTTGCCCTCCTTTTTGGGTTAAGCTTTTATATTCAAATGAATAATAAAGCAGAAAAAGGCATAGATTACAGGAAAGGATTTACCTGGAGAATGTTAATCCTACTAGTAATTGGTTTTTTCTTTTCTCTTATCTACCGTGGGGATATTTTGCATATGTATGCCCTTTTTGCACTTCCTGTCATTCTTATTTATCCTTTAAAATCAAGAATACTATTCATTACGGCAATACTATTACTACTTCAACTTCCATTACTTTACGACATTTTAATATCGTTTAATAATCCTGATTTTAAATTTGTTGAAGCCTATCCTTATTGGAGTGAAGGAAATCAACTCGCTTATGAAGGCTCTTTCTGGGATACTGCAAAATTTAACGTATACAAAGGACGTCATACTGCTTGGGCTTGGACAATATATGTTGGGCGTTATCTACAAATATGGGGATTATTTATCATTGGAATTTTGTTAGGAAGATTAAGTGTTTTCGAGAACATTGAAAAAAAGAAAAAATTATTTACTAAAGTCTTATTAATTAGCTTGCCTATTGCCATTTCTTTAGCATTTACTACTGAAAGTTTTATAAAAATCTTCCCTTTAAATCCAGAGCAACATAAAATAGTAAAAATCACCCTAAACTCTTGGAAAAATATTTTTGGCACCTCTAGCTACATTTCCATAATTACACTATTATATATAACTTTCCCTAAAGCTTATATTTTCCGATTATTTCAAGCTTATGGAAAATTGAGTCTCACAAATTATATTGTACAAGGCACCATCGGTGTATTCTTATATTACGGTTTTGGACTCGCCCTTTGGAAATATTTTGGCACAACATGGAGCATCATAATCGGTGGAGGTTTCTTTTTCCTTCAAGCATATGTATGTACCATATGGAATACACATTTTTACTACGGCCCATTCGAATGGTTATGGAGATGTTTAACTGACCTTAATTTTAATATTCCTTTTAAGCGTCAACAAAAGATAATTCACCTAACAACTACTTAATTCTTTATTATGAAAACGGCATTTTTATTTTCTACTCTATTAGTGGTTACACAATTACTTACCGCTCAAGTCGATTCTAAAAAATTAGATGACTATTTCGATACACTCTATAAGAATGATAAATTTATAGGGAGTGTTGCTTTAATGGAAAAAGGAAAAGTCATTTATAGCAAACAAGTTGGGCTTCCTATCTCTAAAACTATAGACAAACCGAATAAAAATACTTTATACCGCATCGGTTCTATTTCCAAAATGTTTACCTCGGTATTAACCCTAAAAGCTGTTGAAGAACAAAAGTTAGCACTGGATCAAACTATTGACCGATACTATCCCGATATCCCAAATGCCCATACGATCACTATAGACAATTTACTTAACCATAGAAGTGGGATTCATAATTTTACGAATGACATTAATTTTCTATCGTATTACACAAAACCAATGAGTCAAAAAGCTTTGATACAAATTATTACTGACTACCAAAGTGACTTTACTCCCGACTCTAAAGCCGAGTATTCTAATTCTAATTTTGTATTGCTCTCTTGTATTTTAGAAACTATTTACAAAAAAGATTTCTCTGATATCTTAAAAACAAAAATAGTTGCTCCTTTGAACTTAAAACACACGTTCTATGGTAAAAAGATTGATCCTTTAAATAACGAAGCTCAATCTTACAAATGGATTGAATCATGGGAAAAAGACAATGAAAGTCACCCTAGTGTACCTTTAGGAGCTGGGATTATTACTTCTACTCCTTCTGATCTTTTAGCATTTCAGAAAGCACTTTTCGAATACCAAATTATTTCTAAAGAAAGTGTAAACACGATGATAGATTTTAAGGATAATTATGGACGAGGAATTTTCCCTATGCCTTACGGAGACTACAAAGGATATGGGCATAATGGGCGTATTGATAGCTTTCATTCCTTAACTGGCTTTTACCCAGAAACGAAAAATGGCGTTGCTATTACAGCAAATGGATTCAACTATGACATCAATATGATTAATACGAATCTATTAAATGCGTTACATGGTCTCTCTTTTGAGATTCCTGAGTTTAAAACCATATCATTTTCCGATGAAGAACTTACAGCTTTAACAGGAACTTATGCTGCACCTTCATTTCCATTGAAGTTAACAATAACAAATAACGGACAGCAATTAATAGCACAAGCTACAGGACAGTCGCCCATCCCTTTAACCCCTAAATCAAAAACTATTTTTGAATTTTTACCCGCAGGAATTGTACTGGAATTTGAAACCTCAAAAAATGAAATGACTTTAAAGCAAGGTGGAGGTGTTTTTGTACTGACTAAGGAATAGTTGAGTGTAATGAGAATCCATAAAAGAGTACAATATGTTATAGATAAATTTAGTTATCAAACTATCCATAACTTATTTGCTATAAACTATGAGATCCTTTACCATACTACTTATAAGTTTACTATCAATTAGTTCACAATCTCAAAAAAAAGAATATCCAGCTCTTTTAAACGAAATCTTAAATACTCGTGATAGTTTAGCTGTAAAATATGAGCAATCTAATACTTCAGATAAAAATCTAATTATCACAAAAGCACGTAAGTATTTAGAAGAAACCATAGTCTATCAATTATTCCCTTATTGGTACGGAACCCCTTGGGATTTTAACGGAACCACGAGAATTCCTAGAAAAGGATCGATTGCTTGTGGTTATTTTGTCACCAATATATTAACGGATGTTGGGTTTAAGATACCTCGAGTTAGATGGGCACAATCTCCTTCAGAAATTTTTATTAAGAAGTTATCTTTTGGTCATATTAATAGGTTTTCAAATAAGACTATAGAAGATTTTGAAAAATACTTAAAGACTATGAAAAATGGTCTTTATATCGTTGGGCTTGATATGCATACTGGCTTTGTCTATATTAAGGACGATTACATTAGATTCATCCATGCAGATTATTATGAACCCGAGATTGGTGTGGTTTCCGAAATATTGAATTCTCACAGCCCAATAAAAGATTCTAATTATAGAGTCCTAGGAAAACTAATGTCAAAGGAAATGCTTTTACATTGGTTACAGCAGCAGCCTATAAATTAATCTTTATTACTTATTAGATTCGAAAATCGCCTCTGCACACTTTTCACCATCAATAGCAGCGGAAATAATTCCGCCGGCATAACCAGCACCTTCTCCACAAGGGTACAGCCCTTTAATTTGTGGATGCTCTAAAGTCACTCTATCTCTAGGAATTCGTACAGGCGAAGATGTACGACTTTCTGGCGCATGGGCAACAGCTTCTTCTGTCATATAGCCCTTCATACTTTTATCGAATTCTTGAAAACCTTGCTTTAATATATCGTGAATAAAAGTAGGAAATACAGTACCCATATCAGCTGGAGTTAAACCTGGTTTGTATGAGGTAACTGGTAAATTTTTTGAAACCTTCTGACGTACTAAATCGGTTAAACGTTGGGCAGGCACATGCTGTGTTTCTCCAGCTACTCGCCATGCTTGTTGTTCGATTTCCGATTGAAAATACATTCCTGCTAAAGGCCCAAATTTTTCGTAAGCCTTAAAGTCTTCTGGGCGCAATTCTACAACAATCCCACTATTAGAAGTGGGTTGATCTCGTTTAGAAGGTGACCAACCATTAGTAACAACTTCTCCTGGACTTGTCGCACAAGGAGCAATAACTCCACCAGGACACATACAGAAAGAATACATTCCTCTACCATTTACCTGCTTTACAATGCTGTAAGGCGCAGGAGGCAAATATTCCCCTCGATGTGGTCTTTTATACTGAATGGAATCTATTAAAGATTGTGAATGTTCTACACGAACTCCTAAGGCAAAAGGTTTGGCTTCGATCAACACTTCTTTCTTATATAACAATTCGAAAATATCGCGTGCCGAATGTCCCGTAGCTAAAATAACCTGATGAGCTTCTATTTTACTCCCATCATGCAATACAACTCCTCTTATAGCATTACTTACTATAGAAAAATCGACGACTCTTTTTTCAAAAAGCACCTCTCCCCCATGTTCAATGATCTTCTCTCGAATATCCGAAATAATATTAGGTAATTTATTTGTCCCAATATGAGGGTGTGCATCTACCATGATTTGTGCAGTCGCTCCAAAACCTACTAATAATTCTAAAATACGCCTTACATCACCTCGTTTTTTAGATCTAGTATACAACTTCCCATCACTATACGTACCAGCCCCTCCTTCTCCAAAACAATAGTTGGAATCTTCATTGACAATATGATCTATATTAATTGCCTTTAAATCTCTTCGGCGATTACGGACATCCTTTCCTCGTTCTACAACGATTGGCTTTAAACCCAATTCTACACATCGTAATGCAGCAAAAAGACCTGCTGGACCAGCACCAACAATAATTACAGGCCTTGCGTTGGAAACATCTGGATATTCGGGTAATCGCATTTCCTGAGACTGAAAGTCTTCATTGACATATACCTCTACCTTCAAATTCACTTTTATATTTCTTTTCCTAGCATCGATTGACTTCTTAAGAATTTCGACATGCGAAATATCTTCCAAAGGAATACGATTCAAACGGCTTATACTTTTCCTTAATAAATCTGGAGTATTCGCTTCTTTGGGTGATACTTGAATTTGCAGTGATATCGGCATGTATAATTATTCGGTTTTTGAGTACAAAGTATTAAGTACACGATACAAAGATTTAACTTTTTATCAATAGTACAAAGTATTACGACTTACTTCCTCTAAGAAAAGAATATTTTCAACACTTGATTTTGATATAAGCCTATATTAAACCTACTATGCATTAGAAAATCTATTCTATCTCTGATCTACTGCAACTATAAACTACCGTAAACTGTGTTTTTTAATCTAACAGCTGCTGGATTAACGATAACAAAGTACTTTTACATAAATTGATTAAAATGCCTACAATTTTTAAATGAACCTCTATTTCGGTTGCGACTGAAAGTCTTTTTCTATTTTCTAGCTTATTTACGTAGGCTATAGGCTATAAGCTACATTAATATACGTAAGGCCTACTACTTAGAGCTTAATGTCTATAGGCGTAGATAAAATTTTCAAAAACTAAATGTGAGATGCACTAAAGTACATAGCTTTAACTATTATTGAGACCGATAAATAGTCTCTTTATTTTTTCCTGAATACTTTGTAGTTATTCAAAAAAAACATCTTTCTATTTATTGTATTTTTATCATAACTAAATCAATCATCAATTATGTCGACTGCTTTTACTCCTTTTTCTAGTTCTGATTTGTTACCCCAAGAAGAAAAACTAGAAATTGAACAAAAGAAAGGTGATCTATATATTGGTATCCCAAAAGAAAGTCAACCTTCTGAAAATCGTGTTTGTCTTACCCCTGATGCTGTTGGAGCATTAGTGTCTAATGGACATCGTATTATTTTAGAAGCTGGAGCTGGAAAACTAGCCAGTTATGACGATCGTGAATATACGGAAGCGGGAGCCGAAATTACTCGAGACAAGAAAAAAGTGTATGGCTGTCCTATCATTTTAAAAGTACAACCTCCTAATTTAGAAGAGCTAGAATTCATTAAACCCAAAACGGTTATCATTTCGGCAATTCAATTGAAAACTTTGGAGCGTTCATACTTTGAAGCCATTGAAAAAAAGAAAATCACAGCTTTAGCTTTTGAATTTATTAAAGATGAAGGTGGTGGATATCCAGCCGTACGTTCGCTAAGTGAAATTGCGGGTACTGCTTCGATCCTAATTGCTTCGGAAATCATGTCTAACTGTAATGACGGAAGCGGGCTAATGATGGGAAATATTACCGGAGTTCCTCCTGCCGAAGTAGTCGTTTTAGGCGCTGGTACTGTTGGTGAGTTTGCTGTACGTTCGGCTTTAGGGCTAGGTGCTAATGTAAAGGTATTTGATAATTCTATTAATAAATTACGTGCAATACAAACTAACATAGGGCGTCCTATTCATACCTCTACAGTACAACAAAAACACCTACTAAAAGCATTAAAGCGATGTGATGTAGTCATTGGTGCTTTAAGAGGATCTGATCGCGCTCCGATTATTGTTAATGATGATATGGTATGCAAAATGAAAAAAGGAGCTGTTATTATTGATGTCAGTATCGATATGGGAGGTTGTTTTGAAACTTCGGAAGTAACGACTCATGACAAACCAACTTTTAAGAAGCATGGGGTCATCCATTATTGTGTTCCTAATATCCCTTCTCGTTATTCTAAAACTTCATCCGTTTCTATAAGTAATATATTTAGCCCATATTTGCTGCAAATTGGAGAATGTGGTGGATTAGAACATGCTATTCGTAATGACAAGGGGTTAAAAAGTGGTATTTACTGTTATCACGGTGTAATCACTAATAAGTCAATTAGCGAATGGTTTAACATCAACTACATGGATATTAATTTATTAGTATTTTAAATGACATTATTACAGCGTTTCGGGTTCTTTGGATCTGGCCTTTTTTTAGGAATATTGGTATTGATTGTTTTCCTATCTGGGAAAAAAACTTCTTGTGACTATGGTCCAAACTCTCGTGTGCTAAAAAACATAAAGAGTAAAGAACAATTAATTTCTACGCAAGCTACTTCCCAACTAAGAAGTTTACAACTAGACACAAGTGCTATTCATCTAGTACTTAAAAATGGTAACGTTGATTTTGGCGAAAGTAATACCAAATTAGATAGCTGTAAAGTTTATGCTGTTTATGGTAAGGAGAAATTAGCTTCTACTAAATTTACTTTCGAAAATTGCAGCGAAAAAGCAACCTTATTAAGTGTTGAAACTTCTAAATAAGAGACTGAGAACTTGACACTCTTTGTAGAACCTCATTAGTAAAACGGTACTTCAATCTCGTAAAGCTGGAAACTATCTTGTCTTTGAGGAGACACCCGACTTCTCGGGTGTGACGGTTATTTTTTAAGATAAAGAGATATTATAACTTTTCTGCTTGATCTGCTGACAGCACACTAGTCATGGCAAATCGCATAGCTAAAAAGATGAGACTATATAAAATAGTAATCCAAACGAAGACTGAGCGATAGTCGAAGTCTAATAACTCAATGAGAGTCGAGTTCTATTTTGAATATGCTCAAGGCAAAACAACTTGAAATACGCCTTTTAGACAGTCCCTCTTCAACATAAAGCTTTTTGGCTATTCCCTTTTACGTGTATTCAAATTTTATTTTTTCGATTTGAATATCTTTTTAAACAATTTATAAAAAGCAAATACAATTAATCCACCTACTAGGCCTGCTACAATTTCCAATACAATAGAAGGAATCTGTTGAAGTGATTCTGGCACATGATGAATAGCATGCATAAAAATACCTCCTGCTACAGTAATTAAGGCAATTGTCCCTAATACCGATAATCCTTTAATTACCTTAGGTAAAGCAGCTACTAAAATGCGTCCTATTTTATCACTAAAACTATCATCTTGCTCGTTTAGGTTGATCAGTTTCATTCCAAATTCATCCATTCTAATAATTAAGGCAACAATCCCATACACCCCAACGGTAGCAATTATTGCAACTATAGAAACTACGATAATTTGTTTTTGTAAAGGTTGATCCAATACCGTACCTAAGGCTATAATTACAATCTCTATAGAAAGAATAAAGTCGGTAAAAATCGCTGACTTTATTTTTGATTTTTCAAATTTCAGAATTTCTTCTTCCGATAAATTTTGCCCAATAGCAGCTACTTTTTCCTGTTTAGGATGAAACAGGAATTCTATAATTTTTTCTACGCCTTCAAAGGCTAAAAACAATCCTCCCAACACTAAAATTACATTAATCGCCATAGGAAAATAAGCACTTAATAAAAATGCAATTGGCAAAATGATAATCTTATTAAGTAAAGAACCTTTTGAGATCGCCCAAAGTACAGGAAGTTCTCTTTTAGAAGCAAAGCCCGAAGCTTTTTCTGCGTTTACAGCTAAGTCGTCTCCCAAAATACCTGCTGTTTTTTTAGTAGCCATTTTTGCCATTGCCGAAACATCATCTAGCAGAACCGCTACGTCATCTAATACTGCAAAAAAACCTGAAGCCATATGATAATCTAAAAATAAATGAAACAATGTTTCAAATATACTTTATACAATGAGAATATATACGCAATTAACGATACGAACTTAAAAAATAGTCCAGATCGAAAAATATAATCTATCCCTTAATAGTTTTTATGAATATCCGTAATTAGTAATACTATATAAAGTCTCGTCATTCCTTGTTTGACTAGGAATCTCATCCTACTGATTTTTATATCCTAAATGAGATCCTGAAACAAGTTCAGGATGACGCAATTCTTATTATAAGTGATTCCTTCCAGACATTCAAATAATTTTTAACCAACCCAATCCAAATACCCTTCGAGTCCATTATCTTTGTCCAACCGAAATAAGTATTCTTTATATAGAAAGAAAAAATGATGGAATCCATAAAATCAAGAGCTTCTGTAGTACATTTTGAAGCTGAAGTGTATAATCAATTAAATGAATATTTAACTACAGCGAAACACAGTAGCTACTTTATTCTAGTAGACACAAATACCCATGACCACTGTTTAGCTTATTTTATGGGGCAAATATCAGCCGATGTTTCTTTTGAAGTTATTGAAATCGATGCTGGTGAAATCAATAAAAATATTGAAACCTGTAGTGGTGTATGGCATGCACTTTCAGAACTGGGTGCAGATCGTAAAAGTCTTTTAATTAATCTTGGTGGTGGTGTCGTAACCGATTTAGGTGGTTTTGTAGCCTGTACTTTTAAACGTGGTATCAAGTATATTAATGTACCAACTACTTTACTCGCGATGGTCGATGCTTCTGTTGGCGGAAAAACAGGAGTAGATTTAGGCAGCTTAAAAAATATGGTTGGGGTTATTAGTGAATCTGAAATGGTTCTTGTAGACCCTAATTTCTTAAAAACACTACCATTCAATGAATTGCGTAGTGGTTTTGCAGAAATGCTAAAACATGGATTGATCAAGGATAAAGATTATTGGAATCGCCTTTCTAAAATCGATGATTTAACCACAGAGGATTTAAATAGCTTGATACACGAATCTGTAGTGATTAAAAATGAGATTGTACTCGTTGATCCTACAGAACAAAATATTCGTAAGTTTTTAAATTTCGGACATACACTAGGGCATGCCATTGAATCTTATTTTTTAACAGATGAAAGCAAGACTACTTTATTACATGGGGAAGCCATTGCTATTGGTATGATTACAGAAGCTTACTTAGCAAAGGAGCTATTGGGACTGAAAGATGCCGAACTTAAAAACATTTGTGAAGTATTTTCTAGTATTTATCCTAAAATATCCATTCCTAAAGAAGACTACAAACCGATCATTGATTTGTTAATTTTTGACAAAAAGAATGTCGGAGGAAAAGTACTTTTTGTACTTTTAAATGAAATAGGAGAAGCTAAATTTAACTGTGAAGCTCCAGAAGATTTATTAATCGCTTCTCTAGATTTTTATAATGATCTTTAATGAAATACGATTCTAAATATTTGAAAGCACTTGTTTATACAACAGGTGCTTTTTTATTGATGTTAACTCCTGTATTGGGACAACAGAAAATCAATGGAGTTAATCTTGTTTCCCCGCCATCACCTACCTCAAAAAAAGACTTAGCGACCGTTAAACGTATTGCTGCCGATTGGGTTAGCATTATCCCTTATGGGTTCATGAAACCTAATGAAGCTTGGGTGAAATTCGATTCTAATTTTCAATGGTGGGGAGAGACTTCCCAAGGTACGATTACCCTAATAGAACAAGCCAAAGCTCTCGATTTAAAGATCATGCTAAAACCTCACATTTGGGTTGGTGGTCAAGGTTGGGGAGGTGATTTCGTCTTAGAAAAAGAAGAAGATTGGTTAGCTTGGGAAGCAAACTACGCTAAGTATATCATCCATTTTGCTACCATCGCCGAAAAACATCAAGTTCCCCTTCTTTGTATTGGTACCGAACTAAGACAAATAGTCCGCCAAAGACCTCAATTTTGGCATCGACTGATTCATGAAATTCGCGATCTATATTCTGGAAAATTAACCTATGCTGCGAATTGGGATAACTATGAAAATGTTGAATTCTGGAATGAATTGGATTATATAGGAATTGATGGTTATTTTCCTTTAAGTGACGAAAAAAATCCTGCTCTTAAAGATTTAGAAAGAAATTGGCAACCATGGAAAAGACAACTAAAAGAATTCTCTGAATGCTATTCAACTCCCATTATTTTTACGGAATATGGATATCAAAGTTGTTTATTTAACACTAAAACTCCTTGGGCTAGTGATTCTAGTATTATTTCTGAAGAAAATCAGGAGACTTCCTACCTTGCTTTCTACAACTCCTTTTGGAATGAAAAATGGTTTGCTGGTGGCTTCTTATGGAAATGGCATTTAAATCATAAAAGCCTTCAAAAAAAGAAAACCACCTTTACTCCTCAGGGAAAAATTGTGGAGAAGACTATTTTAAGAAAATATGGTTCAAAAAATTAAAGTTTCACAACACATGACATGATGTTATCTATTTACAAATGGAATTAAAACACTCTACTTCTTAAAAATTAGCTTTACAAAAAACGTTACATTCTTTTCTTTTATGTCTTTCATCGATTTTAAGTAACTATATTTCCATAACTAATCGCTTATACGTAATATTGCTTTCTATATTTTTTAAGTAACTATGAAACATTTTCTAACCACCCTCTGTTTTCTTGTATTAGCTTCTACATTAAATGCACAACATGCAGCTTTTGAGAATTTGACTCCACTTTCTCCTACTACAACTGAAATGCAGAAATATGGAAATTATCCTGTAGGTCACTATACGGGAGTACCAAATATTTCTATTCCTTTATATACTATTGTATCTGGAGGTATTGAAGTCCCAATTACTTTAAGTTATCACGCTTCGGGTATTAAAACCGATCAAGAAGCGAGCTGGGTCGGTCTTGGGTGGTCTCTCAATGCAGGTGGTAGTATAAGTAGACAAATAAGAGGCTATGATGATTTCATGGGTAGGAAAACTGATCGTTCTACTTATTTTTTTAGTCCTGATATTATACCACTTACAGAAGACAATAAGAATAACACAGGCTTTACAAGTGCTCAAGTAAGCCAGTATGCACCAGACTTTCATGTATATGACAGAGATTTCCACCCAGACTTATACTTTTATAATTTTACGGGATATGCGGGTGAAATTATTTTTGACAATTTCCCATATGGAGTACCTACTAAAAGAGGGGATGGTCTTTTATTTGAAACTAATTTAACCGATGATTCTCGAGATTTTAATGATGTAAATGTCGAAGAAGGTTTTATTGCCCGAGGTTTAGATGGCAACAAATACAATTTCTTCAAAAAAGAGCAAATTAGAACCTCTAATCAAAATATACCCACAAATCCAGAAGGGGATTACATCACCGCACATGATCGTCATATAGGTGCTTGGCATTTAACTTCTATTATTTCCAATACCAACAAAGAAATTTCTTTTGAATATTATACTGATTACGGAGCTCCAGTAGAAAGTGTTCATAAAACAAATGCAACCTACAGCATCCCTACAGGACATACTTTATACGATAACGCAAGAAAAATTATACCTATCCCAAATAATTGTTCTATACAAGGGTCTGATACAAGTGATATTTGCCAGAGCTATACGGCTGCAAATATCTTTCCTGGAAACCCCAGACTTATAGCAAGTAATTCATGGAGCGATAGTTTTCCAATATATTTACAAGAAATTTCTTCTGATGAACACCGTGTAGTATTCAACAGAGAAGCTCGCTCGGATTTAAATGGTGATGCTGAAAGATTAGCCTCTATAGAAATTTATGACAAGAAAAACAGATTAATCAAAGGAGTCAAATTCAACTATGGATATACAAATAACTTTATTGCACATATCAATTCTCACAGACATAGCAAACTTATTCTTGAGAGTATCGAAGAATATAACAAAGTAAATAGTACTATTGTTTATAAAGCACCTTACCAATTTGATTATTATACTGCAGGAAGTAGATATTATAAAGACACCCATGAATTTGATTCTTGGGGCTACCCCAACTCGCCTCCACCAGATGATGAAGTTTCTGGTGACATTTCTAACATAGTAGAAAGTGCTGAATCTGTAGATGCTGTTGGAAATGTACATATTAGAAGAAACGACATTGATACACGAGATAACTTATTAAGGGATATTACCACACACAGAGAAGAAGATTTTACTGAAGTTACACATCAAACTGATGCAGATCGAAGTAAACTCTATACATTAAATAAAATAATTTATCCAACAGGTGGATCTACAGCATTCGAGTTTGAATCCAATGATTATAGAAACAGCTATGAAAACTATATGACTGTTTATCTTGAAGGGGATGGAGCAGAACTTATTCCGCTACACAATAATTTGAATAATAAGTGTCAAGAAGCACCATGTTCTACAGTAACCAAGCAACTTTATAAATTACAAAGTATAAACCCCGCACCTATATGGGCTGGAGATGAAAGAAAACCCGATAATTTAACGCGCTCTTTTGTCTTAACTCGTCATTCGGTGGTAGTTCTAGATTTTGAATTACGATGCAAGTTAATTCCTCATTATAAGTCAACCGGAGAGATCAATTATTATTCAATATATGACTTATTTAATCAAAACTTTCAATTTGATATTAGAGGCACATTGAAAAATGAGAATATGCAACCTCTCTTTTCAATAGAGTTTAACAACGCATTGTTAAATCAAAGTCCGAATGCCGTAGATGCATATGGAAGATTTACTTCTAATATTAATACTAATGGTACAAAAGACTATAAATATCACCCTAAAAAAGCGATAAAACTACCTCCGGGCACATATTATTATCAAATAGAAAACCCAGATAATCAACCATCACATAATGCCTATTTTCGAGTTAAAGCATTAGATCCTATTCTTGAAGACAATCGTTTTAATAAAGGAGGGGGAATTAGAGTAGCTTCGATTTCTAATTTTGATTCGGATGATACACTCGTATCTAAAACGACTTACGATTATACTGGAGAATATGAAGATGAAAGTGTCGATGGTAATCGTCTACTCACTATGTCATCAGGAAAATTATTAGCTCCCGTAAACTATAATTACGAACATTCGCATGTATGGATAAGTCCTTCTTTTAATGATCAAATACACAATTCTGTTGAAAAGATTTTTTCTTTCCCTAGACCTTTGACGCCAATGGCATCTTCTGCTAACGGACAATCTATAGGTTACGATCATGTAACTGAGACAAAGATAGATCCGGAAAACAATACGTTAGGTAAGACCGTTTATTATTATAAAAATGAATTAGAAACCTTAGCAGGTAACCCTACAAATACGCCCAATAACAAACATTATGACAATGGACAACTGAAAAATCAACAAAGTTTTAATACTCAAAATGAGCTTGTATACGAACAGGTTAACCATTATAAAAAAGACCCCGAAGTCCCTTTCGTATATGGTATCAATATGAGACAAGGAGGAAAAGATATGCCCAATCACAATGACTTCACATGGGCAGGTGATGCAAATAATTTCGTGAAAATGGTCAAATTTACAGACTATAAAATCCGTAGTGAGTGGTGGTATATGGATCATAGTCAAGAAACATTTTACGATCTTGAAGGACAAGAGGCTATTGTAACAAGTACTTCTTATGAATATGCAAATAATAAAAGCTACCAACCTACTAAGACTACAGTAACAACTAGCAAAGGAGATACCGTAGAAACAGTGGTCCATTACCCCGATGATATTGAGACCATTAATTCAATTCCTTTAGGAGGGCCTCTTACCCAAGCCGAATTCGATGCTATTGAACGCTTAAAGGGGGCTAGAATTGTAAATGGTATTACTATTATAGGTGAAGAATACCAACCCGCCACTCCCGTACAAACTCAAACAACCTACAGTAATAGTTCTTCTGTTGAAAGAAATCATTTTACAGTCTTTGGTCCAGAAAACCAAAGTGATACTACTTTATTAAGTAATAATACTACAGCAAATGAAGGTCAATTAATAACACTGATTAGTAGTATTAGTAATGCCACAGGTGATACTTCCTTAGAAAAGCAAGTAGAATACATCTTATATGATCATTATGGAAACCCACGTGAGTTAAAACGCGAAAACGGTATTCATGCAATTTATCTTTGGGGGTATAAGGGAGAGCATTTAATTGCAAAAATTGAAAACGCCTCCTATAGTACCTTATCAGATAATATTAAAGGTCCAAACGGATTATTCAATCAGGCGATAAATTATTCTAATGATTTGGAGAATGCTACCGCGGAAGCTTCTCTAAGAGATAAGCTAGAAGAAATCAGAAACCATAGTGCATTTAACAAATCGATGATAACCACCTACATGTATGATCCTTTGATTGGTATGACTACAATGAAAGATCCAAGAGGTTACAAGACATCATATACTTATGATGTGCATAATAGACTACATCAAATAAGAAACAATGAAGGTAACGTTGTTTCTGAAAATATATACCATTACAAAAATCAAAACTAAACCATGAAAAATTCCATTATTTTTTTAATGCTATCATGGTTCAGCGTAATGAGCCTATATGCACAAGATGATTATCAAGCTCCCGCTTTGGATAATGACGAAAACTATACTTATACTAAAGTATACCAAAAAACAGGAACACCAGAATCCAATGCTGATGTCCTAGAAAGTGTTACTTATTTCGATGGCTTGGGAAGACCCAAACAACAGATTGCCATTAAAGCATCACCTTATCAAAAAGATTTGGTAACTCATATAGAATACGATGATTTTGGAAGGCAAACTAAAACATATTTACCTTTTAAATCGGACAACACCAATGTAGGTAGTTATAGAAACCCAAACAGTCTAAAAACAGACACCAAGCAATTTTATAAAACCAAATACCCTACTGATTTTTCTCAAACTACCACTTCAGAGATCAATCCATATTCAGAACAAATACTTGAAGCCTCACCTATGGGGCGGGTATTAGAAACAGCAGCACCTGGTGACGATTGGAAAATAGGGAGTGATCATACTATTAAATTTGATTATGCTTTTAATACCTCGAGCGATAATGTAATTCGTTTCGATGTTTCACTAAATAGTGATAGAGTTCCTTCATTAGTTAAAAACGGGGTTTATTCAGTAAATACACTGTATAAAAATACTACCAAAGACGAAAATTGGACAACAAGTGATGGAGATACACATACTGTAAAGGAATTTACAGACTTACAAGGTAGAGTTATTTTAACACGAACCTTTAATGAAGTGGACGGTACCATTGAGCCACATGACACTTATTATGTATATGACAATTTTGGAAATCTCACCTATGTCATTCCTCCAGCAGTTAATGCTTCCACTACGATTAGCACAGGTATTTTAAATAAATTTTGTTATCAATATCACTACGATTATAGAAATCGTATGATAGAAAAGAAAATCCCTGGAAAAGGCATTGAATATATTGTTTACAACGCCTTAGATCAACCTATTTTAGCGAAACAAAGTGATCAACCTTGGGTATATACTAAATACGATGTTTTTGGACGCGTAGCTTATACAGGGCTTTGGAATACGACTGAAACTATAGCAAATATTAGAGTAGATGCTAAAGACACTTCTAACCCTATGTTTGAAGAATCATTGGTAAGCTCAATAAGTATAGATAATATTGCTGTTAATTATTCTAATAATGCTTACCCAAATACGAATAGTATCGAATTGCATACGGTCAATTATTACGATAGTTATAATTTTGAGACCACTGCACATACTACACCAACTACAGTATTTGAACAAGCAGTAGCTACAGGAACAAAGATCAAAAGTCTTTCTACAGGGACTATGGTAAGGGTACTGGACACGAATGATTGGATTTATACCATTACATATTACGATCTAAAAGCAAGACCTATTTACATCTATAGCAAAAATAACTTCCTAAAGACTGTAGATATTGTAAAAACCAAGTACGATTATTTTAATGGAAGGGTTTTAAAAACAAGACACGAACATACTAAAGATGCTAACCCTACTGTAGTTACACAAGATGTATTTAGATATGACCACATAGGGAGATTGATAGATCAACATCAATGTATAGGAGATAATACCCTTAATGAAAACTGTGGGAATCTAATACCTAGTCCACATGAAGATAATGAAACTCGAAATACAACTATTACCAGTACAGAACATATACAAGCCAATCATCAAATACGTTTGACTAATGGATTTCACTTTAAAGCTGCTTCTGGAAAAACATTAAGAGCTTCCATCTTCAATCAAGGGGAAACTGGAGAACTTATCACTCATAATACCTATGATGAATTAGGACAACTAGAAAGCAAAAAAGTAGGGAACACCATCGTACAACCTCTACAAACTATAGACTTTAGTTACAATGTACGAGGTTGGTCTAAAGGAATCAATGACCCTTCTAACCTAGAAAACGATTTATTTGCATTTAAGATCAACTATAATACTACTGACCTTTCTGGAAGTACGCCTTTGTTTAATGGTAACATCAGTGAAACACATTGGAAAACCAAAAATGATAATGTTTTAAGAAATTACAAATATCAATTTGATAAATTAAATCGTATTACTGGGGCATTGGGAGGCATTAACAATCGTTACGACCTGTCTTCTGTTGCTTATGACAAAATGGGAAATATTACCAGCTTAGAACGCCGTGGCGCTATCAATGATGATGCCAATGCTTTTGGAGTAATGGATAAATTATTATACGTCTATAATGGCAATCAATTGCGAAAAGTAACTGAAGCTAATGACGGGAACGCTCTCTTTGGTTTTAAAGATGGTAATACCTCTGGAGATGATTATACGTATGACAATAATGGTAATATGGCGGAAGATAAAAACAAAGAAATCTCCAATATAACCTATAACCATCTCAATCTTCCTAATAGAATTATTCTAGAACCAAATGACCAACACTCTCAAAGAGAAATAGAATACACTTACGATGCTCTAGGAAATAAGATGAAAAAATATGCTTGGGTCAAAAGTCATACAAGTACCACTAAGATAACAATAGTAAATAAAGAATATGCAGGTAACTTCACCTATACCACTCCTTGGACATCGGGTACAGGATTAGAATATATACAACAAGCTGAAGGCTATTTAAAGCCAAAAAATATTACTAATTTAGATGAAGGTTTTCAATATGTATATCAGTACAAGGATCATTTGGGCAATATACGACTCTCTTACAGTGATGATAATGATGATGGACAAGTAGATGCCAATGAGATTTGGGAGGAAAAAAATTATTACCCTTTTGGATTACAACATAAAGGATATAATAGCACCGTACTAAACGCTCATCCCTATGGATACAATGGTATAGAAGAAGAAAATGAATTGGGTGTTGACTTTTTAAGTATGGATGTAAGAAAGTACGACCCTGCTATTGCGCGTTGGACAGGTATAGATCCCGTTACTCATTACAATTTGTCACCATACAATGCGTTTGACAATAACCCTGTATTTTGGGCTGATCCTTCAGGAGCTAACTCAGATACACTGTTTTGGGAAAACGACAGAAAAAGTAGACAAGCTTGGGATACTAATAAAAATGTTGGTGCTGATGGCCTAACCACTAGACAATGGATGGATATTACAAGGCCAGGTAGTGGTGGTGATAAACAAGCAGCAATTCGATCTCAGAGGCAAGCGAATAAAATGGGGGCTTTTGAAAGATCAAGAGAAAGGAGAAAATCTTTTGAGTTTGGAAAATTACAAGGAGACTTTGAAAAAGCAGGTTTTCCTCCTCCTCCTCTTCCAACATTTGCAGTTAGTTCTGAACTTTTGGCTTTAGAAAGTATTTCATTAACTCCTATGACACCTGGATTAGATGGTAATCTCGGTTTGCCGACAGACAAAGAGTGGCTTTCATACATAAAGCAATTAGGATCTATATTGTCTTTTCCTTCCAGACTTTTTCACCTTGATCCTGAAGCAATAACACAGGTAAAAGAGATCTCAGATACTGTACATGCTAACTCTAAAAGAAGTCAGAGACCTAATATAGTATATGAATTGTATTCATTAAATTTGGAAACTTTCGAATATCAAACGTTAAAGTATGGGGTTTCAAGTAGAGCAGATTTTATAAGAAGATCGGGAAATCCTAGACCTGAGTATCAGGCGATCGCCTTAAATGCAAAATTAGCAGGAACTGGGTTAATCGTTTCTTATTCAATTTTAAATAGAACACCTGATCGATTATCTGCATTAACTTTAGAAAGTAATTATGTTAAAAGCTATCAACTTACACATAATGGAGCAAAGCCCCCGTTACAAAAAAGACCTTAAAAAATGAAAAAGTTTTTTGTATCCATGTCAATCGATGTTAATAATAAAAATATTAACGAAACTGATTTACAGAAGTATAGTAAAAAAGTCTTATATGTTTTGAGACTATATAATAGGTTTTTAGATCCCATAGAGATACCTAAAATAGATAAGCTTGCCATAGTATTAGTTGATAATTCTAACAAAGAGCACGTTATCCCAAGTACTCCTTTCACTAATGTTTATGCAGTTTATAAATTATTCCCTTGGGATCTATTTAAAAACTCTACTGATGAATTAAAATTTCTATTAGATCAATTACTTAAAATTATTGAGGAATACTTAACTAAAGAGTATAATCAAAATATAGAACTATTTATTAAAGCTTATGAAAAAACTTTAGAAGCCGGTTTTTCTAATGAATACCTATTGAGCAGAGAGAAAAAATCTCCTAATAGAAAAAAAACTGTTCAAATAAGTGTTGAAGAAAACATCAATTTTTCTACGTTACTACTTAATTTAAAAGAGATTGAGTCAAATAAAGTTACTAAAATTGATTTTTTTAAAATTAATTATATGAATACTGATGAAGTGAAAGAACTAACTTCAAATTTTAAATGGCTTGACAACAATGTAGTAGAAATAAAAAATAAGCAAAAAGAGATAATTTTTAGAATTGATGTTAACGTAAAGAAAACAGACATAAGTTTTTATCCTCAAATACATACTGAAGAATATTTGAAAGATGAGATCATGCTGTATAACCCCGCCACTAACATTGACAAAGCAAAAGAAATTTTAAATAAGCGTTTAGGTGGAATTAGCTCATCATAATACCCTCCTTATATAATCCTGCTGAATCGAGTGTCTCACTCGTGATCCAAAAAAAATTATCAAATAAATTGATAAAAAGAGCTGTACTAAAATAAATACAGCTCTTTTATAGGTTAAGTTTATAGTATAAGATCATAATATATCAATAAGAGCAATGTCTATCCTTAATTTAAAAACTTAAAATGGAAAGTATTTTTAATATTATTGAGAAAAACTTTAAACGAAACATGACCAGCTCCGCAAAGAGTAACTAAAAATAAAAGCTTTGCAAATGTCTCCTGACTTTGCATTTGCTTCACTAAAAGAAAGTATAGCCACTTCTAGCAATGTTGTTAGAAGTGTTTTTTTATACTATATATTTAAGTTTTACATTTTTGATTAGTGCATCAAGTGTATATAGAATATGTACTTTGTCTCCTTCATCCATTTGCTGTCCTTCAAGGACTGTATTTGATAAAAATTTATCAACTCTAGTAGTTACTTTACCAAGAAGAAAGTGTCAATGGATACTATAAGAATATTAGCATTCTAGAAACCCTCGCTGGGCTATAAAAGCATAGCTGCTATCGCTACATCTTTGACTAGTTGCTACCCAGCAGATAAAACAAAGCCACTCCTAAACTAATAGAAGTGGCTTTTATATTTTAAATTAGAGTAACGATGATCTATTGACCAATAAATAATCATTAGAGCGTTTTGAATATTTAGTATTCCCACTCCCTCTTTTTATTTAATGCTTCTTCTGCATCTAGTTCTTCCTGTGGAATTACTTTTAAAAATGATGGATGTTGTTCGATAGCATACTCTAACTTCTCTACTATAGAATCTATACTATCATTTTCATAGTCAATATCCAACGGTTCTTTTATAATAAAAGATTGAAGAATTCCTTTCTTTTTTATACGAAGTCCTTTTTTATCGAATGAACGTCTAAATCCATCAATTACTACGGGTACTACAATCGGTTTGTAATGCTTTATAATATGAGCAGTCCCTTTTCTAATCGGTTTAAAAGGTTTGGTAGTTCCTTGTGGAAATGTAATTACCCAACCATCATCTAAAGCTGTAGCAATATTACTAATATCACTCATTTTCACTTGTCGATTAATATCCTGCCCTTTTGACCTCCAAGTACGCTCTACAGTAATAGCACCTGCATAGGCTAAAATTCTAGCTAATAAACCGTCTCGCATTGTTTCTTTAGCAGCAACATAATAAAAGTTCATTTTAGGTTGCCACAGATACCCTACATTTTTTATAGAATCTACACGACCGCTTAAACTAGCGTTAAATACATGATACATTGCCACCACATCTGCAAAATAGGTTTGGTGGTTCGAAACAAACAATACATTTCTATCAGGTAAGCTTGTAATTACTTCACTTCCTTCGATAACTAATTCATTGAATCCTCGGTACCTACGATGGGTTAGTGGTCCAAGTATACGAATCAACCATTTCTTTAAAAATATATATTGTCCAAATGGATTTTTTTTTAATAACCCCATTTATATTAAAATCAGTTTAGTATTATTGGTACAAATATAAACATTAAACCTAGAGACTATATCGTAATAGTAATTCAACTTCGTGTAAAATCATGGCAGTTGCTCCCCAAATTTCTTGCGATTCAAATTTATAAGCAGGTACGTTAGCTATTTTCTGTTCTAATGCTATTTCCTTGGTAGACTTACTACTTTCTTTTAATAAAAGTGTTACTGGAATTTCTAATATACGAGCAACCTCTTCCTCTTGTTTTGTAAAATTTAATTCTTCTTTTGAAAAAGATAAAAAAGGATATACCCTAAAATCTGATGGAGGAACATACAAACTATGCAATTCTTTTAAAAAGATAAGTTGAGAGCGTTTTATACCGATTTCTTCTTCTACTTCCCTAAAAGCAGTATCTAAAAAAGTAACATCTTCTTTTTCCTCCTTACCTCCAGCAAAAGCTATCTGCCCAGAATGTGCGCCTTTATAAACAGGTCTTTGTATAAATACCATATGAGCTATTCCATTTTTTGGGTATATGATAGGCATTACGGCCGCATTTCGAGTTGTTGGTTTTTTAAAATCTACAGGAAAAGTCCCTCTAAATCCTGGAGCCATTGGATATTGTGCTTCCGTTTTTGTCAACTCAATTTTTTCTATTTTTGAAATACTTTTTAAAAATGTTTCAAACTGCATATATGTTTTTTCGATCGGCTTTAACTAGCTTACTATTAATATTTCTTTCAAGTTGTCAAGATAAAAAAACTCAACCAATAGATACTACTCTGGATTCAAAAGCTATTGTTAAAGAAAAACCAGCTGCAGTGCACCCTGTAAGAATAAATCACAAAAATGCTGTAGACTTCCTTACCAATTATGGAAAAGAGCATTTAGAAAATAAAGTGCTGATAGAGACGGATTTTGGAAATATCGAAATCGAACTGTATGAAGAAACACCCCTTCATCGAGCAAATTTTATTCATATTGTAAAACGTGGATTTCTAAATACGACTAGTTTTTATCGTGTAGCCAAAGGATTTGTGATACAAGGAGGAAATAGTGATGGCTGGGAAATGAGTAGGTTAAAAAGAAAAATTGGAGATTTTCAAATTCCCGCAGAGTTTAATGATAAGTTAAAACATAATTATGGTGCTGTTGCTATGGCGCGGTTATGGAAAGCAAATCCCGAGAAAAAATCTAGTCCTTGGGAGTTTTATATTGTTGTAGATCCAAAAGGGGCACACCACTTAAATGGCGAACATACGATCATAGGTCGGGTAATCAAAGGAATGGATGTGGCCGAAAAAATTAACTTGGTTGAAGTTGATAAAAGCGAATGGCCCGTAAATGATGTCTATATGAAAGCTTCAATTATAGATTAATTGATAATCTCATCGTATTCCTCTAGGTTAAATTGAACTGTAAAATTGAAGGTTGTCCCCTCGCCTAACTTAGATTCAACCCAGATATCACCATGGTGCAAGTCAACAATCTTTTTACAGTGAGCTAATCCAATTCCTGTTCCTTCATATTCTTCTCGAGTATGAAGACGCTGGAAAATTTCAAATACTTTATGTTGATGTTCTTTGGCTATCCCAATCCCATTATCTTTTACTATAAATTGCCAAACTTCCATAAAAGTATCATTGGCCTCTTTTCTAAATCCTTCTATATAAATCTTGGGGGATACATCTGGTTTTTTGAATTTAATCGCGTTGGAAATTAAATTCTGAAACAGCATACGCAATTCTGTTGGATAACCATAGATGTGTGTTGGTAAGGTTCCTGTAATAATTTTCGTATCTGTTTCCGAAATTTTAGCGCTAAAATCTCTAATAACGTTATTGACTAAACTGGCTGGACTTATTTGATGAAGCTTTCTTTTATTTCCAATTCTAGAATAATCTAGTAAAGAATTAATTAAAGCACTCATACGTTGACATCCTTCTTTTATGTAAATTAAATTTTCTTTAGCATCGTCATCTAACTTGTCATAATAGTCCTCGTACATAAAATCTGAAAAGCTCGTAATCGTATGCAAAGGCTCTTGTAAATCATGACTTGCAATGTAAGCAAATGACTCAAATTCTTTATTTTGTCGTTTCAATGTTCTAGAATCTCGAGCAATCTGAATATTCTTTTCTTTTAAACGTCTTACTAATTTTCTTCTGCTATTATTGATGTATATGATATAAGCAATTACAAAGATTGACAAGATTACAAGCCCTGTAAGTAACAGATTTATATTACGCTGGTTAATTAACTGTACTTGTTGATCGTTTAGAATTTTCTTTTGAGCGTCAATCATTTCCTTTTGATTCTTAAGGAATTTTGACTGAATTTCTATTTCTTTCCGATTTTCATCAAGTTCTTCTTTATTTCTTTTAAATAAAGTGGTTTGATTCTTTAGATCATCTTCAAGGATCTGAATATCTAACAGTTTTTGTTCATATTGCTGAGACTTGGTAAGCGCTTCTCTTTGAAGTGTTTTTAAGCTTTTAGCATTCTTATTAAGGATTTTGTCTTTCTTTTGAATAACCTCTTCAAGGCTCTTCTTTTGATTTTTAAGATCTTGTTTTTGAGTTTCTAAAATCTCCTTTTGTTTATCCCTTACTAACTGTTGTAATTGTAATTTATCTCTAAGTTTCTGTGAAGATTTTATACTGGTTTCTAATAAATGACTTGAAGGTGAAAATTTATATCCCTTTAGTTTATCAATATTTAAACTAATAATATAAGTCTTCTCATAGGGAGTTAACCCTATCATTGTTTCATTAAAAGGATACCCTTCCGATATAACGAGTGTAGGCTTGTAATTGACACTATTGATAAATCTAGGCAAATTAGATGAAAACGAATTCTTATTTAAATATACTACGTCATACAAATAAGCATCACTAATTAGCGTTAACTCTTCTACAATGACCTTACGTGCTTTGATCGGTTTTTTTATGGCGATCTTTTCTAACGCCTTTCGTACTGATGGCTCGGATATCACCCCAATACTAAATGTTCTTTTTGAAGACTCGAACCCCGATACTTGCTCAGCTATGCTAAAAATAAGATTTGCTCTTTTATAAGCTGCAATCTTTTGTTCTTTAGATTGAGCGAAAATAGAGGGAACGCAAAAAAGTGTTATGAAAAAAGTGAGTAGCTGTTTGTACAAATTTTGGGTTTTGGTTATAAATTTAAAAGAATTTTACCAAAGTAGCTAGCACCTCTTACACCAAATTGCTGTACCCTTCTGCTATATACAAAGTTACCATTACTCGTATTGGCAGAATGCGAATGCTTGTCTGGAAATACATTAAACACATTATTAGCACCTATTGAGACTCTTACAAAGTCATTTAACCTATATGTCGCTTGAATATCCGTGACTAACTTCGATTTAAAAGTTTGATCTTTACTTTCTAAGTTTCCTGTAAATTCGTTTAATACTGGTGTTGGGTCGGGATCTATATATCTTACCGAACCGAAAAAAGTATTATTTAATGTTATTATAAACTTATTAAATTCATAGATATTCATGAAATTGGCTTTAAAGCGAGGTTGAGAAAACTCTATACGTCCAACTTCTCCTCTACCAAAAATATCAACTCCCTGCCTTTCAATCATCGCTGGATTTCTATTTTCTAAGACTTTTGTTTTTGACCAATTTATTGCCAAGTACGAGTTTAGTTTTCCTTTAGGTAAATTATTATTAAAATCTAAACGAAAGTCAACACCTAGAGTTTCAGTATCTATCGCATTGGTGAAAAATTGAGCGCTTTCTAAGTTATCTCTATCGAGCTGTTCGATAACACTTCTATCGATAAAATTAGATAATACAATTCTATCATCTATTCTTGTGTAGTAAAAGTCTGTGTAGACAGAGAATTTATTAAATAGTTTAGCCGTAAATCCAAAATTACTGTGTAATGATAACTCGGGTTTCAACCTACCTATTTCAAGAGATTCTGCTATTTGATTAAAGTTATTGAATGTCCCAACTTGAAATGCATCTCCATTGTTATCAAACTGTGTTCCGACATTATTAAAAAAAAGCTGGTGTAATGACGGAGCCCTAAAACCTGTAGAAATAGACGATCTTACACTAAAAGCATCACTTAACTTGTAACGCATTGCCCCTCTATATGTGTTTTGTGAATCGAAATCATTATAATTTTCAAAACGCATTGATAATGCTACCAGTAGTTCATCAGTAACATTAGCCTCAATATCTAAATAACCAGATCCATTCGTTCTAAAATCATTTCTTTCATTATCTGGTTTAAACCCTGGAAATACCTGGGCTCCTACTGCTCTAATGGCTTCCCCATCTATCAAATCCCCATTATTATCCCTTGGATTACCATCTTCGAATGAAGCATCTTCTCCTGCTTTTATTTGATAATTTTCTACTCGTAATTGAGCTCCGAAAGCTAAATTTAAGCCTTGTAAAAAATCATATTTTTTCGAAAAGTCAAGATTCGTTACATTTTGTTGGTATTCGAAACCACCTACATTAAATGTCTTCTTAGAATTTATTCCTAAAGAAGCATTGTTAGAATTCTGTACCGATAAATCTATTGTATTAATCCCGATAGTGTGACTAAAATCGATGTTCCAATCTAATTTTTTTCCTCTAAAACCAACATTTAATCCATCATCCTGTATATCTGTATTTATTTCTGGTAAAAATCCATACGGGTGAATTTCCGCCACTACTCTATCTTCCTGAAAAGGAAAACGATAAAATCCAGCTGCTTTTCCTTCTCTATAGTTTCTACCTCCAAAGGCGTATACTGTAGCGTCTTTTCCGATATTAAATTCAGAATTAAATTGTAATGAAATATTTCGCGTTTCTGCTGCTCCAATGCGCATTACTCGTCCATCACTTAGCCCTGTATTTTCAAAAAATTCGGCAATTCCTTCTGGTGTATTTCTTGGATCATCATCAGCAAATATTTGCCCTGTATACCTCCCTGAACGATTAATTTCCTCTCTATTTCTAAATTCTGTAGTCACATTGAAAAAGCCTTTTTTCCCTAAATCCAACCCAACATTACCCGAAATATAAGTTGTAAATCCATCTCCTTTTTCTGTAATTGAAGACCTTCCTTGTAATTCTATAATTCCTGTTTGATCTTTTAAAACAACATTAACGACTCCTGCAATGGCATCTGATCCATAGTGAGAAGTAGCAGCACTTTTTAAAATTTCGATATGATCTACTGAAGCTAAAGGAATGGCATTAAAATCTGTCCCAACGGCTCCTCTTCCCACAGTACCATTGACATTTACTAAAGATGAAGTATGCCTTCTTTTTCCGTTAATCAATACCAATAATTGATCTGGCCCTAATCCATGTATAGTGGCAGGATCAATATGATCGGTACCGTCTGCAATGGTCTGTTGGTTTGAATTAAATGAAGGTAATAGGTAATGTAGTAATTCTCCTAATTCGGTATAAGAAGTACTTTTTATTTGCTGATGCGAAATAATATCAACAGGTAATACTTGTTCTAATGAAGTTTGCGCTTCCCCTTTTGTTCCTAATGAAGAAACTTGGTCTACTGCGAAACCTGGCTCTAAAAAGATCATAAGCTCTGTAGTTTCTCCTTCAACTACAGTAAACTTTTCTTCATAGGTTCTATATAATAAATAATCTACTCTTATCGTAAACTCTCCAGCATCATGCTCCAAAGAAAACTCTCCTTCTAAGGCTGATTGCACTTGATTTCCACTTTCCAGGATTAAAATATTTGCACCAGGTAAGCTTCCGAATTTATCAGAAATCTTTCCTTTTATTGTGCCTTGCGCTTGAAGATTGATGGATACAAAAAATGCGTAAAACAGTACACTTAATGATATTATTAGCTTTTTGTTTTTTTTCATTTTGGAGCTTAAAATAAGAAGCTTGACAAAACTAACATTTTTATAAAAAAAACCTCATTTTGAATGTTAAATCCTGATATTTAATCTAATTGCTCGATAAAAAGCATATTATTTTGGTTCAAAAAATTCTACCATGACAATGCTCCGTTGTAACAGAGCATTTATAATTTCAATATTAATTTTCCTTGTTCTGGAATTTTGTACGCTTACTTCCTGCATACATCTGGTATTTTAGCAATCGTGCTTCTAACTTTCCATTAAATACTTTTATTTTTCTTGAAGGCCTTAAACCTACATGTTTAATCGCTTCTAAATCGGAGGTTATAAACCAAGCATTTGTATTAGGGTAGGATTTCTTTAATGTATCTCCTATTTCACTATAAAACTCGGGCATATTAATTTCTATACGTTCGCCATACGGAGGGTTAAATACCATATGTAATGGCTTCTCTCCATCTTCTTTTTCTGTATCGAAAAAATTCTGCTCTTTAATCTTAATAAATTCATCGAGATTAGCATTTTTAACATTATCCTGTGCCTTACGTACTGCTGAAGGAGCTTTGTCATACCCCCTTATTTTTGCTGGACTTTCAATTACTTTCTTCAATACAGAAGCCTCAATACGTTCATAAAGATCCATATCCCAGTCCAACCATTTTTCGAAAGCAAACTCTTTCCTATTTATATTACAAGGCACTTTATTAGCAATCATTGCCGCTTCTATCAACATCGTACCACTTCCACACATAGGATCTAAAAAATCGGTATGCCCATTCCAATCTGATAATAATATTAAACCTGCAGCTAATACTTCATTAATTGGTGCAATATTCGTAGCAGAACGATACCCTCTGTGATGCAAAGATGCTCCCGAACTATCTAAGGAAATCGTACAAAGTTCTCCACCTATATGTACAGAAACTGTAAGGTCGGGTCTTTCTGTATCTATATTTGGGCGATCTCCTGTTTTATCTCGAAACTGATCTACAATAGCATCTTTAACCTTTAAGGCTACATATTTTGAATGGTTAAAATGATCTGAATTTACAGTAGCATAAACTGCTAATGTATCTGTTGCCCCCATATACTTACTCCAGTCTATTTCTTGAACAAACTTGTAAAGTCTTTCTGGATTGTGTACACGCTTCTCTGCAATAGGTTTTAAAATCTTTAATGCAGTGCGCAAACATAGGTTCGATTTATACATAAACCCTTTATCTCCATAGAAACTTACCATGCGGTTTCCCTTCTCTATTTCCTGAGCTCCAAGTTCTTTTAATTCCTCAACTAGCAAATCTTCAAAACCAAAAAAGGTTTTGGCTACCATTTTATAATTCATAATCCGTAAATATGTGATACCCTCAACGACAAAACAGGCAAAAATACGTTAATTTTGCCTGTATTATGTCAAACGAAACTGTAAAGTGGTATGCCTCGTGGTTCGATACCCCGTACTACCATCAATTATATAAAAATAGAGATTATACAGAAGCCAAAAGGTTTATGGATAATCTTACTCAACACCTCAGCATACAAGAAGATGAAACCATCCTTGACCTTGCGTGTGGAAAGGGACGTCATAGTATTTATTTAAATAGTCTAGGCTATGATGTAACTGGGGTAGATTTGTCAAAAAACAGCATTACACATGCTAAGGGCTTTGAAAATGACCGATTAGATTTTGAAGTTCATGATATGACAAAACCATATTCGAATGACTTCCACTTTGTTTTCAATTTATTTACCAGTTTTGGATATTTCGAAAACGAAGAAGATAATTTGAATACGATTAAGGGAATTAAATCTAATTTAAAGGAAAATGGTATTGGAGTCATTGACTTTCTAAATGCCAACTTTATTATTGATGGCTTGATACCTGAAGAGACTAAAGTGGTTGATGAATTGAATTTTCATATCAAGCGCTTTGTTAAAGATGGGTTTATACACAAGCAAATAGATTTTAGTGATCAAGGGCAAGATTTTTCTTTTACAGAAAAAGTAAAGGCAATTACCCTCGAAGAATTCCAAAGTTATTTTGAAGCTGCTGGACTTACTTTACTTGAGATTTATGGAGACTATAATCTTTCTAAATATCAAAAAAACACTTCTCCTAGACTGATACTTATTTTTCAATGAAACACTATTTGCTACCTTTTCTAGCCGTAGTATTAGGCTTTGTCACTGTCTATTTTTTAAAACCTCAGCGTCCAAAGCAAATTAAAATTTTGCTTTCGTTTAGTGGAGGTTTTTTATTGGCTACAACGATTTTCAACTTGTTCCCCGAAGTTTACGAGCACTCTGATGATATGAAGGTAACGGGGCTCTTTATTGTAGGTGGAATGCTAATCCAAATATTTTTGGAATACTTTTCTAAAGGAGCAGAACATGGTCATGTACATCTAGCAAAGGATCAACAACGTTTTCCTTTCTTACTTTTTATAAGTCTTTTTATACATGCCTTTTTAGAAGGATTTCCTATTCACGGTGGACATGAAATTTTATTAGGGGTACTTATTCATAAAGTCCCTGTAGCTATGATACTAGCCGCATTTTTAATAAATTCTAGTTTCTCTTGGAGTCAGATTCTATTGTTCTTAGGGCTTTTTAGTATAGCTACTCCGTTGGGGTCATTTGCTGCTACAAATTTTTCGATGCTTACCGATTATTACCATCAAATAAATGCTTTAGTTGTGGGTATCTTTTTACATATCTCTACGACTATATTATTTGAAAGTAGCGAGGGGCATAAATATAATATTGCAAAGCTGGTCTCAATAATATTAGCAATTGCATTGGCTTATTTTATCTAATATCATTTTAACTGTAAATTGATATAATTTAGATTTAATGTTTAGTAAAGAAGAAGCAAAAAAGTTACGTCAAGATTTTTGGATTGAATTTGGAGAAATCTATCCTCGCAAATGGCTATTGCATTACACTAAAGCAAAAGAAGTAAGTTTAAAATTTACGTTCAATAATAAAATGGCTCAGGTTGCTTTGGTCGCTGATAGTGATGATGCCTTGATCCAAGAATACTATTACGAGAAATTTTGGAGTCTCGAAAAGATTTTAAAAACGGAATATTTTCCCAATATCGTAATGGCGCCTGATTATTATGATGAGTATAGAAAGCATTCTTCTCGTGTATACATCCAGTTAGATAATGTCAACATCTACAATCGCAAGTGCTGGGAAGAAGTACAAGATTTCCTATACGATAATATGACCCAAATGGAATTATTCTTTTATGAATATGAGGATTTTATTATGGAATAGCCTATCTCTAAAAAACAGAAGTCTCTTTACTTATCAACTAAGACCAATTGATCGAACAGTAACGATTTTATAAATGAAGGAATTTCGTATGAAACTTCATCTTCTACCAAATAGTTTTGTGGATTAACTGTTTTTTTTAATTGATTTTGAAAATTTTCTTTTGACAGTATCTTACTCTCAGTGGTATAAAAATTCTCTACTAATTCATAATGAATCGTAATATCTTTTCTGGCAAGGTCACTATTATAATATCTATTTACACTAGTAATACTTTCGAGCTCAGCAGATGTTGCATCGAAGTTTTCTGTAATTATTTCATTATTAATCGTAGATTTTATTCCAAATAATGATATTTTTTTTGGATTTTCAGGTGAGTAATACTGTATAGATAAAACAGTATTAGATTCGTCTTTTTTCTGATTTCCAATAACAGAATCTCCTCTCTTTATAATTCCATTATCACTTACATCGAATTTCTCCCAATTAGAAACTAAAACTTCTTGATTAAAATTGAATGGTGGTAGTGTCGATAAAATATTACGTGTACTATTCCCCTTCTCTTCACTAAAGGATTTAATAGATTCTTGATTTCTAAAAATTCGAGACTTCAATATTTTAGATTTAACCAACTTATTCTTCTTCAAATTAATATAGTATTCAATAATGCCATCTGTAAATACCAGAGGTACATCATCAATTATCTGATAGGAGACAAAATTCCCTTTTAATAATAAATATTCTGGTTTTTCTGCACTTAATATAACTTCATCTAGCTTAGTTACTGGATCAGGCTCCATTAAAATTAAAGAAGTATTGGTAATTTCTTCCCAAAGTGCCTTTTTAGAATAATAGCTTGAATGAAAGACCTCTACTGAATCTGTCCTTTGTAAGTGAACTTTTTTAGAGATTTTAATTTCTCCCTTTAAATTACTAATGCCTATTATTTTACCTTCTTTCGAAAATAACTTGACATTTGAAATAGGAGCATTTGTATTTAAATCCTTTGTTTCTATTTGCGCTTTCAATGATATGCTACTTAAGCATAATACCAATATCAATTTCCAATACAACATTATCAATTTCATAAAAAACTTCACCTAGTCCTAATAAGCTACTACTACATCCTAATAATTAAACAAATAATCTACCGATAGTTCCTCGAAATTCCCAAGCTTAGTAAGCCTTTCCATATCTAAGTCTTTCTTATTCCCTATAATCAATAAGTCTTTCTTACGTCCTTTGATATAATTATTGAAGAATGTTTTTAAATCTTCAAAAGACATCGATTCAATGGCAGTATATACCTGTTGGCTTTGATCTTCTGTTAACCCTAATTTTTCTAAAGCTTTTGATTTCCAATAAATCTTATCTCCAATGACTCTTTTGGTAGCCATAGTTTTTAAAACGGAAGCTTTAGCATTTTCAAATTGTGCTTGGTTTTTAGGTAAATCTTCCAAAAGCGCTTCCAATCCACTTATAGCATCAAAAACTTTATCAGATTGTGTTCCTATATAAGCGTAATTATAATTTGGCTTATCCTTTTCTTTTGCCAATGAATATCTTGACATTGCTGAATATGCCAGAGATTTTGACTCTCGCATCTCTTGAAAAATAATAGAAGATAACCCACTCCCAAAATAGGTGCTTAACATTTTTGCTGGTGCAATTAATGCTGGGTCATATGCTACCGATTTACTTAAAAAAAGTATTTCGGTCTGAACCATATCGTAATCCACAAAAAATATTTTCCCTAGTGGTTCTTGATTTACAAAAGTCACTTCGGCATCAGGAAGTTCGTTGTAATACATTCCTTTATCCAAACACACTAAAGCCTTTTTTCCTCTAGAAGCTTTTTGACCATAATAAAAAACTTCTGGCTGATACTTTAAGATACTTTTTGTCAATTTCAACAAATCGCTTGGTGACTTTTCGTTTAATTCTTTTGTATTATTCCCTATTCTAATAGGATTGAAATTTCCATAAATCCCATAATTCAGCAATCCTTTCCAGAGGATACTCCCTTTATCTTTCTTCGTGTTTTCTCTTGATTGAAGTATTCTTGCTACTAATTGTTCATAAGCTTGATCATCGGCTTTGGCTTCTTTTAAATATTCCATAAGAAGCTCTAATCCTTTTCCTATATTCTTTTCTATTCCTTTTACAGATAATTTCGTCTCTTCTTCTGTGCTAGAAAAATCAAAATCAACTCCTAATCGATAAAAGTCTTTCTTTAATTCTTCATTGGATTTAGAAGAAGTCCCTACATATTTCAAATACGAAAAAGCTAGTTTAAGATCTCGAAAATGAATATTCCCAACAGGGTAAATCATAGTTAATTCTGCAATATCATCTATCGGGTGCTTGATAAAAGCATACTCAATACCATTCTTTAATTTTGATCGCTCTATTTCAGAAGCAATATCTGTAAACTTAGGTTGAATTTTTTCTGAAGTGATTTTTGAAACTGTATTCAAATAATCCGATGATTTACCTCTATTCAATTCAACAGGGGTAATTTCTGGTTTCTCTACTTTTACCTGAGAAGGATCTTCACCAATAAGTTTTTTAGCTACAACATAATTGTCTTTAAAAAATTCATTTGCATACTTAACTATTTCCTCTTTTTTTAAACCTTCTAAGACTTTAAAATCATACAATTGATCTTTCCAACCTGTTTCAGAATAAAAATTATTTAAATACGTATAAGCTCTCCCTTCGGCGCTATACAAATAATTTCTCCACTCTTTTTTAATATCATTTACCGCAGCTTCAAAAAGCCAATCATCAAATGCTCCTTTCTTCACCAAGTCAACCTGATCAAGTAATAATTGCTTTACCTCATCCAATGATTGTCCAGCTGTTGGACGAGCATAGAAACCGAAAAAACCATAGTCTTTAAATTCTTGTTTAAATACAGAAGCTCCTAAAACTTTTTGTTTTGCATTTAGATTTAAATCTAATAATCCTGCTACCGAATTATTCAATATCTTTTGAATTAGCGACCTTTTTACTCTACTAACATCCGATGCGCCTGGTGCTCTGTATCCCAAATACATAAACTCTCCACTAGGTCCATAAACTTCTTTTTCTATTGGAGAAGTAATCGGTGCCTCTGCTGGAAGTTGTGGGTGTTCGACTGGCTTTGATTTGAACTTCCCAAAAGTATCTTGTACCGCCTTAATTGTTTTATCAAAATCAATATCTCCAACCAGTACCATTGCCATATTATTAGGCACATAGTATTTATCAAAATAAGCATGAATAGCTTTCATTGATGGATTTTTCAAATGATCTGCCGTACCAATCGTTGTTTGAGTTCCATATGGATGGTTTGGAAATAATCCTGAGATAAATGCTTGATAAATTTTTCTTCTGTCATTATCCTGACCTCTATTAAATTCCTCATAAACGGTTTCTAATTCTGTATGAAACAGTCTAAGTACTAATTCGCCAAAACGTTCTTGCTCTACGGTAAGCCATTTTTTTAGTTCATTTGAGGGAATTATATTTACATAGGCAGTCACTTCATTAGACGTAAAGGCATTTGTACCTTCTGCCCCTAATGAACTAATAATTTTATCGTATTCATTTGCTATAGAATAATGCGAAGCGTCATTAGAAAGCTGATCGATCTTATCGTAGATCTCTTCTTTCTTATCTAAATCTTTTTCCTTCTTATGGTCTTCATATAGATTAGAGATACTATCTAAAAGCACTTTTTCATTTTTCCAATCGGCAGTCCCTAAACGGCTAGTACCTTTAAATAACATATGCTCTAGGTAATGTGCTAAGCCAGTATTATCTATAGGATCATAATTAGAACCTGCTTTTACAGCTATATATGTATGAATTTTAGGTTCATCGGTCTGTTTTGACAAATAAACCTGTAAGCCATTATCTAACGTATATAATCGCAACCCAGTAGGGTCATTTTTAAAGGTTTGGAAGGGTACTTCCTGAGCTACACTATTCAACATGGACAAAAAAATCGCAAAAAAAATAATAAATTTCATATCTCTATAAACTAAAAACACCGCTAACCAAATGATTAGCGGTGTTGAAATTAAATACTTTATATTGTTTAGCCTAAAACTTCTGCTACTTTTTTACCAATCTCTGCTGGAGAATCTACTACATGGATACCACATTCTCTCATAATAGCCTTTTTTGCTGCTGCTGTATCTTCCGAACCACCAACAATAGCTCCTGCATGTCCCATAGTACGTCCAGCTGGTGCAGTTTCTCCTGCAATAAATCCAACTACTGGCTTTTTAGTTCCACTTTCTTTGATCCAACGTGCCGCATCAGCTTCTAACTGACCTCCAATTTCACCGATCATAACAACACATTCAGTTTCTGGATCGTTAATTAATAACTCAACCGCTTCTTTCGTTGTTGTTCCGATAATAGGATCTCCTCCGATACCAATTGCCGTAGTGATTCCTAATCCTTGTTTTACTACTTGATCTGCTGCTTCGTAAGTTAATGTTCCCGATTTAGAAACAATACCTACATTTCCTTTCTTAAAAACAAAACCTGGCATAATACCTACTTTTGCTTCTCCCGGAGTAATAACCCCTGGACAGTTAGGACCGATCAAACGACAGTCTTTCCCTTTTATATAGTTAGCAGCTTTTACCATATCTGCTACAGGAATTCCTTCTGTAATAGTAATAATTACTTTGATACCTGCATCTGCAGATTCCATAATCGCATCTGCAGCAAATGCTGGTGGAACGAAAATTAAAGAAACATCTGCATTCACTTTGTCTACAGCTTCAGCAACAGTATTAAAAACAGGGCGGTCTAAATGGGTTTGTCCTCCCTTACCTGGAGTAACTCCACCAACAACGTTTGTCCCATACTCGATCATTTGACTAGCATGAAAGGTTCCTTCACTACCTGTAAACCCTTGTACAATTATGTTTGAATCTTTATTGACTAATACACTCATTTTTTGCTGTAAATTTTGATTGAAGCTAAAGTAAGTATTAATTACTAAGTATTAAATACTGAAGGGTGGAATTTTTAAGCTTTTTTACAGTCACTTTTTAACAAAAGTCATCGACTATTATTTTCAGATGGAACTTGAAAACACTCTGGTCATGATAAAATCTCAACAATACATTCTTCATCGCTTCTGCAATGATAATTGTTCTAAAAAAGGCTCTTAAATACTTAGGCGAATCAATAATCTACTGCCATATTCTTTCACATTCATTAGCTCTATATCTAACTAAGGAGAGTAGGTTTTGTATGACCTTTTATGGATATACTTTAATCTTAGATGCATTCTTCACCCAACTACCCCAGACTTTATTGTATGCGTGGATACTATCAGTCTCCTTTTCTCCTTTATAAATCGGTTGATCCTGATTGACCCATTCAAACAAACCTCCATATAGATTATAGACATTTTTAAATCCATTGGTTTGAAGTTGTTCTGCTACTTTTTCACTTCTATAGCCAACGGAACAGTATACCACAATAGGAGTATCTCTTTTTAAATAAGCGATTTTGTTAATATCAAAATTATCATAACCTACTCGAATAGCATTTTCTATATGACTGACATTATATTCTTCTTCGGGTCGAGCATCTAGGAATGTAGCACTCCCCAAATTATTTTTTGCTGTAGAAACGTCTATTTCCGAAACCGTATGGCTTAGCAATGTTTTGAGCATTGTTCCATATAGTTTGCTTTCCACTTTTTGTTGACCAAAACAAAGTGAAATACAAAATAAAGAAATTACAACGATGATAACTCTCATGAAACGTAGGTATTCAATAAGTAGTAGAAAAAATACGTAGAAGCTTACAAAACCTTACGACCAATTAAGATTACAAGAATACTTCTAACTAAAAAAGATATGAATTATAATTTATTGACTTTATCCACTAAGTCTGGCAGTTGCCTTAAATAAGCGATCTCTTTGTATTTTGATCTAAAATCATCTGCCGGAATTCCAAAATAGCTTTTTCCTGCTTCTAAAGATTTAGAAACTCCCGATTTGGCAGAAATCACAGCTTTATCGCCAATCGTAATACCACTGGTCACTCCTACTTGCCCCCAGATGGTTACTTCTCTACCAACAATAACACAACCAGCAATACCAACATGTGACGCAATCAAGCATTTTTCACCTACAATAGTATCATGACCTATTTGTACTTGATTGTCTATTTTGGTTCCTTCTTTAATGTGTGTAATTGCAGACACTCCTCTATCAATACTACAATTAGCCCCTATATCCACATGATCTTCAATCTTAACAATTCCACTGGAAAGTAATTGATCGAAGCCTTCAGGACGTTTTTTGTAATAAAAAGCATCTCCACCAATGCTAGTGTTTGCATGAATTTTCACATTAGCACCAATCTCGCAATTATCATAAATAGCAACATTAGCATGAATAATAGAATTATCACCAATGATAACATTATTACCTATAAAAACTCCTGGCTGGATAACTACATTTTCACCTATTTTGGCAGAATCAGAAATATAACTGGTACTAGGTTGAAATGGTTTGAAGTAAATGGTAAGTTTATTGAAATCTCTAAAGGGATCGTCTGAGATCAACAATGCTTTCCCTTCTGGACACTCAACTTCCTTGTTAATCAATACGATTGTTGCATTACTTTGTAACGCCTTATCGTAATATTTCGGGTGATCAACAAAAACAATATCTCCTGTTTCTACCCTATGAATTTCATTACACCCTAAAATCAAAAAATCGGGATCTCCTACAAAAGTTACTTGAAGTAAATCTGCTATTTGCTTTAATGTATAAGGCTGTGGGAATTTCATTAATATAGTTTTTAGTAGTTATACGATTTGCGGATAAGAATTTCGTATCAATAGATTGATTTATTTTTCGCTAGACTAAGGCCAAAAATCAAAGAATAGCATTTGCTATTGTTTGATTTTTTAACGCAAGAATAGTAGAAAAAGAAACAAGGTATATGCGAAATTTTTGTTCGCAAATCGTATTAATCCTTAGTCTCTAGTCTATTTTTTAATAGCTAAGTACTAAGGACTAATATCTAGTGATTAACTACTCTTTAATACGCTCTTTGTACGTACCTTTTGTTGTTTCAATCTTAATTTTATCTCCTTCATTAATAAATAAAGGCACCATAACCGTTGCTCCTGTTTCTACAGTAGCAGGCTTCGTAGCATTTGTAGCTGTATTCCCTTTAACTCCTGGTTCTGTTGCTGTCACTTCTAAAATTACTGAAGCTGGCATCTCTACTGATAGTGGAGTACCTCCATCTTCCGAATTTAAGATTACAGTAACTACATCTCCTTCTTTTAATAAATCTGGACGATCAATAGCCGATTCTTGTAACGCAATTTGACTGTAATCTTCTTGATTCATCAAATGATACCCTTCTGCATCATTGTATAAAAACTGAAACTTATGAGTTTCCACACGTACTTCATCAATCTTATGTCCAGCAGAAAATGTATTATCTAATACTTTTCCTGAAGTAACGCTTTTTAATTTAGTTCTTACAAAAGCAGGTCCTTTACCTGGTTTTACGTGTAAGAATTCTATAACTTTATAAATATCATGATTGTGACGGATACACAATCCATTTCTAATATCACTTGTATTTGCCATGTTTATGCTATTTTATTGGCACCGCTAAAGGGTATAATACCCACAAGGCTTGCCTTGGAATTAAAATTTTATTTCTTTATAAATGCCACGTGGGCTTACCCTAAGGTAGTTTACTTTTGAAAATACCCTTTCATGATACCACGTTGAGAATTTCGAATGAATTGTAATATTTCATCACGTTCTGAACTTGCTTCCATTTCCGCTTCAATAATTTCGGCAGCTTGAGTATTATTATAATTCTTTTGGTATAAAATCCTATAAATATTTTGAACCTCACTAATCTTTTCTTTAGTAAACCCTCTTCTTCTTAGCCCTATAGAATTAATTCCTACATAAGCTAAAGGTTCGCGAGCTGCTTTTACAAAAGGAGGAACATCTTTTCTTACTAAAGAACCTCCAGTAACAAAAGCATGATTACCAACACTACAAAATTGATGTATTGCCACCATACCAGCACAAACTACAAAATCACCTACAGTTACATGTCCTGCAAGAGTTGTATTATTAGAAAAGATACAATTATTACCTACGATACAATCATGAGCAATATGACTATAGGCCATAATCCAACAATTATCGCCTACTTGTGTTTTCATTCTATCACTTGTACCTCTATTTATAGTTACACATTCACGAATTGTCGTACCATCTCCTATAATGGTAACAGTTTCTTCGTCATTAAACTTTTTATCTTGAGGAATAGCAGAAATAACAGCTCCTGGAAAGATATTTACATTCTTTCCAATTCGGGCACCTTCCATGATAGTCACGTGCGACCCAATCCATGAACCTTCACCAATTACTACATCATTATGAATGGTTGCAAAAGGCTCAATGACTACATTTTTAGCAATCTTAGCTCCTGGATGCACATATGCTAATGGTTGATTCATAGTTATGTTATTGTTTTAGGTTTATTTATTTTTTGTCTTTACAATCTGTGCCATTAATTCGGCTTCAGATACTAATCTATTATTTGCATAGGCTTTTCCTGCCATATGACAAATACCTCTACGTATTGGAGTAATTAACTTTAAATCGAAAATTAAAGTATCTCCGGGTAATACTTGTTGCTTAAATTTAACATTATCTATCTTCATAAAAAATGTCAAATAATTCTCTGGGTCAGGCACAGTACTTAACGCTAAAATACCACCCGCTTGAGCCATAGCTTCAACCTGTAATACTCCTGGCATCACTGGTGCTCCAGGGAAATGTCCATTAAAAAACGGTTCATTCATGGTTACATTCTTCATTCCTACCACATGATTATCAGACATTTCTATAATCCTATCCAGTAATAAAAAAGGTGCTCTGTGGGGTAATTTAGCCATAATTTGATGAATGTCCATCAATGGCTTTTGCGATAAGTCAAACTTAGGCACATAATTGCGTCGTTCTTTCTTAATACGCTTTTGCATTTCTTTTGCAAACTCAGTATTAACATAATGACCCGGTTTTGTTGCGATAACTCTACCTCTAATTTTTGTACCTATTAATGCTAAATCTCCTATAACATCTAATAATTTATGACGTGCCGCTTCATTTGGATAATGTAGCGTCAAATTGTCTAAAATCCCATTAGGCTTTACTTTAATGTCAGATTTATTAAAAGCCTTTTTTAAAGCTTCCATGGTATCTTCACTTATTTCTTTATCGACATAAACAATAGCATTATTTAAATCTCCTCCTTTAATAAGCCCATGTGCCAATAAAGTCTCTAATTCATGAAGAAAACTAAAGGTACGTGCTTCCGAAACCTCTTCTTTAAAGTCTTCTATACGTTCTAGAGAAGCATTTTGAGTGCCTAATACAGCGGTTCCAAAATCAACCATTGTCGTTATTTGATACGTATCTGACGGAATCACTAAGATTTCACTCCCAGATTTTTCATCTTTGAAAGAAATAGGTTCTGTAACGATATATTCATCTACTTCTTCACCTTGCTCTTCAATACCAGCTTCTTCTAGTGCTTGTACAAAAAACTTACTAGAACCATCCATTATTGGAGGTTCTGGAGCGTTTAACTCTATTAATACATTATCAATACCTAACCCAACACAAGCTGCCAATACGTGTTCTGAAGTCTGAATAACCACACCTCCTTTTTCCATATTGGTACCACGCTGAGTGCTAGTTACGTAAGCAGCACTTGCTTCAATTTCTGGTTCACCTTCTAAATCAGTTCGTTTGAACTTATATCCGTGATTTTCTGGTGCTGGTTTAAAAGTTAGGGTTACATCATTTCCTGTATGTAAGCCCACCCCCGTTAAGGTAATTTCCTTCTGAATAGTTTTTTGTTTCACAGTAGTAACTATTTATTTTCTTTTTCTAATGTGTTGATTCTATTAACAATTTTAGGCAAGTTCTTAAAATGAACATACGATTTATTCCAATCAGTATATCCAAATGCAGGAGAACCTTGAATTGCCTCACCATCTTTAATATTTCTCCCAATACCTGATTGGGCTTGTATCCTTACTTTATTCCCAATGTTTAAATGACCTGCCACACCTACTTGTCCGCCTATTAAACAGTGCTTTCCTATTTTTGTAGAACCTGCAATACCTGTTTGAGCCGCAATAGCAGTGTGTTGACCTATTTCAACATTATGTGCAATTTGTATTTGATTGTCTAGTTTCACTCCTTTTCGAATGATTGTAGACCCCAATGTCGCTCGATCAATAGTTGTACCAGCCCCTACATCAACATCTTCTTCTAAAATAACATTCCCTATTTGAGGTACTTTTTGATATTCTCCTTTTTCATTAGGGGTGAATCCAAATCCGTCTGCTCCAACTATTGCTCCACTATGGATGACGCTACGATCACCAATAACACAGTCACTATATATTTTAGCTCCTGCAAAAATAACTACATCATTACCAATAATAACATTCTCCCCGATATATGCATTTGGGAATATCTTTACATTGTTCCCTATTTTCACACTTTCTGCAATATAAGCAAATGCTCCTACGTACAGCTTTTCACCATATGAAACACTTTCTGCAATAAAGCTTGGTTGCTCTATCCCCTCTTTATTAAGTTTGATCATATTGTAATACTCTAATAACTTAGAAAATGCTTTATATGCATCCTCTACTCTAATTAGTGTAGCTGACAATGACTGTTCTGCAACAAAGTCATTATTAACAATTACAATCGAGGCTTTTGTAGAATATATGTATTGTGTGTATTTAGGATTGGCTAGGAAAGTAAGCGCACCTTCTGTACCCTCTTCTATTTTCGCAAGTTTATATACTTCTATTTCAGAATTTCCCTCTACGGTACCTTCTAGTATACCTGCTATTTGATTGGCTGTAAATTTCATCGGGGCAAAAATATAAAAAATGATATTAGGTCTTAAGCATCAGCTTTCAGTATTTTCTAATACTTTCAATTAAAATGGTTGAATTACTTCCATTTGGGATAACAAATGAAATATTTTGTCACTTTATTAGATAATGCCTGAATATTTGCTTGATCACTTGCACTAGCGATATCTTTTACTTCTCCACTTTTAAATAGAATCTGCACATTTTGTTTTTGAACGTTATATGCCTGATTATGTACCGATCCCGCAAAAACAAAATATTCGGCTTCTTCTTCGCTAATATTCAATTTATCTGCGGCCTCTCTTATATGACTTATTTGATCTTTTAAAGTGTATTGCTCTGTAGACATTTCTATTTTCAGCAAATCACGATTAATAATCATCCTTGACAACTCGCTCAACACCGTATCTTCGACACTAATCCATTCTTTTATAGAGGATACAATATCATAATCGTCTAGGTGAGCAAACTTCTTTAAGATATCGCTGGTAAAAGACGAAGCATTAATTTTATGTTTTAAAAAGAAACTTAATGGACTTGTGCATGGTAAATCTACTCCTTTATTGACTAGATATTTTGCTCTTTTTAATGTCCTTATCAATAGGTTTTCTGCTACTAAACTGGTTTTATGTAAATACACTTGCCAATACATCAATCTTCGTGATAACAAAAATTTCTCTACAGAATAAATTCCTTTTTCTTCTACCACCAATTGATCGTTAAGCACATTCAGCATCGTGATTAATCGTTCACTATTTACATTTCCTTCTGCAACTCCAGTGTAAAAGCTATCTCTTTTTAGATAATCTAAACGATCCATATCTAGCTGACTAGAAATTAATTGATGTAAAAAAGCTCTCGGATACTCTCCTTTAAAAATTCGAATCGCCAAAGACAAGCGCCCTTCAAATTCGTCATTAATTGCTTCCATGAATTGTAATGAAATGTATTCATGACTTACTCCTTCTACAATACTATGTTCCATAGCATGCGAAAAAGGACCATGCCCAATATCATGCATCAAAATAGCAACCAATACTGCTTTCTCCTCTTCTTCAGAAATGGTAACCCCTTTAAATCGTAATACCCTAACTGCTTGTTGCATTAAGTGCATACAACCAATCGCATGATGAAAACGGGTATGATGTGCTCCTGGATATACCATATAAGACATTCCCATTTGGGTAATTCGTCTTAAACGCTGAAAATATTTATGCTCAATAAGATCAAAAATAAGTTCATTAGGTATTGTTATAAATCCGTAAATTGGATCATTAAGAATTTTTAGCTTGTTTCTGGTTTCCATTTGTTATCGTCTTCGAAGATGTAATTCATTCAAATTATTTCTTCTAGATTTTACAGCAAATATAGGCTTAAGCAAGCTGCGATTAAGTAACATTTAACGAGTTTTAGCGTTACTTATTTACATCTATTTAACAAAAATCACGCATGAGCGATATCAAAATACTTTGGGTTGATGATGAAATTGACTTATTAAAACCTCATATTTTATTCCTTGAAAAGAAAAACTACAATGTTAGCACATGCCTTAGCGGGACTGAAGCTTTAGAATTAATTGATGAACAGCGATTTGACATTGTATTTCTAGATGAAAATATGCCTGGACTTACAGGACTCGATACTTTAAATGAATTAAAAGAAAAGCAGAGTGATCTTCCTGTAGTAATGATTACAAAAAGTGAGGAAGAATATATTATGGAGGAAGCTATTGGTAATAAAATAGCAGATTACCTTATTAAACCTGTAAACCCTCATCAAATTCTATTATCTCTCAAAAAAAATCTTGATCATTCGCGATTGGTAAGCGAAAAAACATCCGCTAACTATCAGCAAGAATTTCGAAAAATAGCGATGGATATGGCTATGGTAAATTCTTATGATGATTGGGTAGAAATGTATCAACGTTTAATCTACTGGGAATTACAACTTGAAAACATTGAAGACTCTAGTATGTTTGAAATTCTAGAGACCCAAAAAATTGAAGCCAACAATCAGTTTTGTAAGTTCATTAATAAAAATTACGAGGATTGGTTTTCTGATCCCGAAGAAGCTCCCATGTTATCTCATGAGTTATTCAAAAATCGTGTTTTACCAGAACTGAGTAAAGACCAACCTACATTATTTGTGGTAATTGATAATCTTCGTTACGATCAATGGAAATCGATTGAACCTTACATTTCTAAATTTTATAAAAAAGAACACGAAAAACCCTATTTCAGTATTTTGCCAACGGCTACTCAATATGCCCGAAATGCTATTTTTTCTGGATTGATGCCACTTGATATGGAAAAAAAACATCCTGACTTATGGCTTAATGATACTGATGAAGGAGGAAAAAATATGCATGAGAGTGCTTTTTTAAAAGCACAATTAAATCGCCTTCGCAGTGATCTTTCTTTCGAATATTATAAAATCACAAACGAACGAAATGGACGTACTCTAGCAGACAACTTTAAAGGGTGTATTAATAATGACCTTACCGTAGTAGTATATAATTTTGTTGATATGCTTTCTCATGCAAAAACAGAAATGGAAGTTATTAAAGAATTAGCTGGAAATGACAAAGCATATCGATCCTTAACAGAAAGCTGGTTTAAGAATTCTCCATTGTTTGAAATTATTCAAAAAGCACATGATCTCAATTTTAAATTAGTGCTGACTACAGATCATGGTACCATAAATGTGAAACGCCCTTCTAAAGTCATTGGAGATAAAAATACAAGCTTAAACCTTCGCTATAAAACAGGGAAAAGCTTAACCTATGAAAACAAAGAAGTTGTAGCTTTTAAAGATCCTAAATCTGTAAAGCTACCTGCAATCAATATGAGTAGCTCGTTCATTTTTGCTAAAGACGACTATTTTTTTGCTTACCCAAACAACTATAATCACTATGTTAGCTATTATAAAGAAAGCTATCAACATGGAGGTGTTTCTCTTGAAGAAATGATTATTCCTTTTGTAGTTTTGCAACCGAAATAATTTAGTATTAAGTATTAAGATATCAGTATTAAGACCTGATAACTTAATACTTTGTACTTAATACTTTATACTGTTAAATGACTGAAATCAAAAAAAAAGACAACGGGCTTAATAACCTTTTAGTAAATATTGTTGTTCCCGCAATCATCTTAATGAAAGGTGCAAAATTATCGGAACGATATGATTTAGGATTAAGCGCTGTTCATGTTTTAATTATCGCCTTATCATTACCCTTGATTTATGGGTTATATGATTTAATTGTAAAAAAAGAGAAAAATTTTATATCTGTACTTGGTTTCGTAAGTATCCTTCTATCAGGTATTGTTGGGGTAATGAAATTATCTACAGATTTAATTGCCATTAAAGAAGCGGCAATTCCTTTTATTATAGGTTGTGTTATTTATGCATCCAATTTCACTAAAGTACCTATCGCTCCTAAGTTTTTATATCACGATGATATCTTTAATAAGCCTACCATCAATGAACATTTAGCGGACCATCAACAAGGAGAATTACAAGAACGCATTAAAAAGGCATCTTTCTATTTATTCCTTTCATTTATGCTTTCGGCAGTGTTGAATTATGTGTTGGCTAAGTATTTTGTCCAAAGCCCTACAGGTACAGAAGCTTTTAATGATGAGTTAGGAAAAATGACTTTATATAGCTACCCTATCATCGTAATCCCCTCAATGTTAATCATGTTCGGAATTATTCGTTATGTTTACATGAGTATAAAAAAACTTACTGGACTGGGTAGTGATGATATCTTTTTATTCAATAAAAAAGAATCTTAATCATATTTCTAGTCAACTTTAAGAATCGAAATTATGATTAAAAAAACGAGTGCTTTTTTAGCCATTACTTTATTTCTATCATTGACCAATTGTAAAAAAGCTGCTAAAACAGAAGAGGTTACTAACTCACCTGAAACAGAAGCAACTGAAATAACTGTTGAAAACACTGTAGTAAAAGAAACACCTAAACTAGAAGCATTAGCAGAAGCCATAGGAGATTTGGATGGTGATAATGTAGATGAAAAAGCAGTGGTTTACAACACAGATCGGTCTAGCGAAAACGGTATTGAACGTGAAATCCATTTCTTTAAAAAAGAGAGTGATACATGGAAGCTTTGGAAAAAAACCAATGAAGGCATTTTAGAGAGTAAAATGGGAGGTGTTACAGGCGAACCTTTTAGAAAAATCACTATCGAGAAAGGGTTGTTTAATATTTTTCATTCTGGAGGAAGCAGATCTAAATGGGAAACGGAAAATAAGTACCGCTTTCAAAACGATAACTTCGAGTTGATTGGTTATACACAACTAATTGATACCCCCTGTACCAATCAATTATTAATTGATTACAACCTTTCTACAGGAAATGCTGTTTTACAAAAAACAAACTTCAAATGTAATGATGCTTTTAAAGTTATTTCTAAAAAGAAAATCATCGATAAAAAAGTTAATCATACATTAGTCCCTTTACCTAATCTAAATGATGGAAAAAGTACTGATATTATTACCCCTTTATTGAAGGCTGCTGGGGAACCTTCTTTTTTTGGATAGACACTATCCCATAAAGTATGTCCTTTCAAAATTTTATTGATAAAAGCTATACATAATGTTCCTTTCGTATTACTTCTATTTCTGCAAGCAATTTTTCCATTTTATTGCGTAAACCTCTATTGAATTGTTTACGATGTGTTTTCTGTCCCTTTGTAAGTTTTGCATTGTTTGGAATTACTTGCGATTTTAATAGTTCGTATTTATGAACCTTATTTTGAACCTTTTTAAAGTAACTCATATCTTTTTCTGAAGTAAGATCACCTTTTGCCATCTGACCGTGAAGAAAAGCCATATCATAACTTTGATCAGGCCAATGCTCAGGCTTAATATAGTCTCCCCAAGCCCTTAATTCGAAAATAGCAAGTTCTGTTTGACGTTTTTCTTTTGTCATCAACTTTCCTTTTCCTGGAGATTTGTTAAGTACATCTACCATCACCTTATCCATTTTTGCTAAATACCCTAAGGATTGATCCGAATCTTGATGGCCATCATCCATTATAAATTCTTTTGGAGGTGAAAGTGCATCCCGCTTAGAACCTTTACTTGCTACAATTGATTTTAGCCAATCTTTTAATGTAGGTCCTTTAGAAAAACCTATTCGGTCAGTATCTTTATCTCCTTGATTCTTTTTTTTCTTATAAGTGAAAGGACTTGCAAAAACATGAGCATCTGGTGAAACTTTTAATTTCTCCATTACCTCATCTAAGTGTTCACCAAACCATAAACGATCTTTTGAGGGTAAAGATTGATACATCTTATCAAATCCACTACGATTCATAAAAATGAAACGATTTTTGGGGTAGTCAAGTCCTTTTTCAAAACTATTTCTCACAAATTCATTTAACTCTTTTTTCTTATTACTAGCAATGCTGACTTTCGAATCTTCCTTATAAGTTACATCCAACTCCCTATTAATTGTACCTAACTCATAATCACTATACCCATGTGCTTCTATAATATCATCAAACGTAACATCTTTACCTTCGTTGATAGCTTTTAGAATTTCTTGTGCTAAATGAGCCGCTTTATTATTATCCTCTGTAGTATCTCCATATTGTACCTGCATTGCTTGCATAGAATATGCTAGGTAAGCCAAGAAACCTTTCATTTCTGGAGAATTACCTATAGCTAATTTAGAAAGAGCATCACGTTGTTTTTCTGATTTCTTTATAGAACCTGAGATATTAGATTCTATAAACTCTTGCGTAGACTGTTCTTTATTATTACTCGGGTTTTTAAAGTTAAACTTTTTACTTCCCCCAAAAGCTCCTGTTTCTTTTATATTACCTGAACCCATTTTCTGAAGAAAAGATTCCATGTTTTTTAAAGAAAGTCCAAATGAAAACTGTGCTTTTGCAGACATGTCCTGATCCCTTCCTTGTTTAAAGTGCTCATCCTTAAAATGTGAAGTAACACTTCCTCCTAAAATATTTCCTATTGTTTTTTTGTCAAAATCACTTTTAGCTGCTTTGATTTTTAAAGCCTCTTTAGACATTCCTTTGACATTTGATTTTAATGCTTCTGGACTTGATGCTGGGGGGTAACTAACAAATTCCAATTCATTATTATCACTTTCTAGAAACCACGAGCTGCCTGAAATAATTTTCTTTTTATGATTTTTTCGATTGTCCCCTTGCACTAGCCAAGTTGTTTGATACTCAACACCTACTTTTCTTTGAATTGGATTACTTAAAACTTTAGAATTTAATAATGGGCTACCTCCTTCCTTTGTGTTTATCTGCAAAGCCTTACCTCCCATCACATCTGCTTCTTTCTCTAACCCAGCATCATCGTTTATATGGGCACCACCTTTCATTTGTATTGTAGGCTTTACCCTACCCTGCTTTTGTTGTACGACATGCCAAGCTTCGTGTGGTAAATGCTTTTCTTGTCCACTAGCCACATGAATATTAGTCCCCTGCGCATAGGCGTGTGCATTCAGCTGAGCTGGTTTCGATGAATTGTAATGCACTTTTACATCATCCATACTGTGACCAGATAAATTCTCTATTCCCGATTTTAGTTTATCTGGTAAGCCTGTATTATTTAGTTTTCGTTGTATAGGAATTAGTTGTCTATTGTCTACAAATGATATTCCATTACGTTGGATTGACTTGTTTTGGTTTACTTGTATTTTGGGTGTTTTTTGATACATAATTAAAATCATTTAGTTTTAAAAATTACGTAATAGGTTTAAAGTCAAAAATTTACCTTTCATTGCGATGGATTGCCTAAATCGATTTTTAATCAGTGCTTATTTTTCCTTAAATATTCTATTTTTCTGTTTTACTTTCTGTCTCACTTTCTTTCTGCTGTGGTACTCTCCTCAAAAAGGCTGCCTTTAAGGCTTCCATTCTTGGAATAATGGCTGGTAAGATTTTATTAGTTATTATCCTTGAATTCCAATTCGTTCCGGGTGGCAAGTGAGGTTGGAATGCCCCATTAGTATATTGCTTTAAACGTCCCCATATTTCATTATCTAGATTTACAGCTTCTGGGTTTAAGGATATCCATGACTTGACTATAGGCTGATCCATTTCACCTTTTTCTAGATATGCGCGTGCTTCTGACTGCCAAGCATTCAATTCTGTCAAATAGAAACCTACAATATCTTTAAACTCTCCAGAAGGGTTGCTAGAGAATACTCCATCAATAAGGAGGTCATTTATATGTCTTAACTCATGTGAGGCCGAAGCGTAAATAAAGGCCATCGTTTTTTGCCATCCCTTTTCATTTTCGTGTTTAGCCCCTAGACCATGTCTAATAAGCGTCCCATTCAATTCTAGACTATGATTTGAAAAGTTGTAATTCATTGGTAGTCTACCTGTAGTTAAATTTACTTGTATTTTTTCAGGCAACGCTTCTATTTTTCTGTACAAAAGATTTAGAATAGCTGGACTACCCTCCATTGTACTTAAAAGCTTTATCACAGCAGCTCCTGCTCCTTCAAATTTACCTTGAATAGTAGGCTCCGAACTTTTTGAGCTTTTTGAGCTTACAGAAGTTAATGACCGATTGTTTTTTAGACTTTCTGCTCCCATCACATCTGCTTCTTTTTCCAACCCAACATTATCATTTAGCTTTTGACCACCAATAGTAGTTGTAGGTTGTACGCGACCTTGCTTTTGTTGTACTACATGCCAAGCTTCATGTGGCAAATGCTTTTCTTGCCCACAAGCCAAATGAATATTAGTCCCTTGCGCATAGGCGTGTGCATTCAATTGAGCTGGTTTCGATGAATTGTAATGCACTTTTACATCATTCATACTGTGGCCAGATAAATTCTCTATTCCTGATTTTAACTGATCTGGCAAGCCCGTATTGTTGGGTTTTCTTTGAATAGGATCATGAAGCTTTCTATTATCTTTCAAAGAAGTTCCTTCTCTTGATTTCAAAGATGACACTTCTTTATTTCTCTGTTTTTTTTCTTGACTGTACATATCTAAACCCTATTCTTTTTAAACCATTATTTAATTTGACTAAGCTCATATTGTAATCGGTGAATTTCTTGTTCTGTAGTCGTTATCATTGTCAATGTGGAATGAAACTGACCTAACAGATTATTGAAAAGACTTACATCACTTGAAGATGATTCAAGACTAGCTATTGCCGCGTTAACATTCATTAATTGTTGATTCAAATTGTTTAAATCAGTTTCTAGACTTTTTGAATACTGATATAAGTTTTCTATTTGACTATTTTCTTGTTGTAAATGGTGTATCTGAAAATCCAAAGTATTTAATTGTTGTCTTTGAACTAAAAAGCTTGAAACATCCTGATGTGTTGAAGCCAACCTATTCATTTCAGCATAACTTTGTTGATAGCTTGTCGGATCTGTTGTATGACCTGATTGCAACATATTCCCTTGGTGAAATGCGTTTTGCTCATGCTGTTCGTATGCATTTACATTATCCGTTCGATGCATCTGTATCTGAATTGCATTTCTTTGTCCTAATAACCCATCCAAGGATTTCTTATTTTGATGATATTTTGGTATTAGCGCTGTTAAATTGTTGTTTATTCCTCCAAGCTCATTTCCAACCCCTCCTATCTTTTGATTTAAAGAAGTTCTTAATTTCAAAAATTCATTATAATCATTTGCCTCTTTACTAATCGTTACAAGTTTATCTAAACCTCCTCTTAAATCAGATTCTCTCTTTTTTAGTGTTAAAAGGTTTACTTTATTTAAATCAACTAAAGGTTGTAATTTCAGTATTTGTGGATGTACCGCAGTAGTCGTAGCCTTTCTATACCCTTTTACTTGCGGTTTATCTGAGTCCTTGCCATATAATGCTCTCCTTACATTTGATGATTTTGCCTCTCTTGTTGTAAAAGCACGGCTTTTGGTTGCTGCTTCACTTCTGGGGGTCATATCCCCAAAAGCAATTGGCCCCTCAGAAGTTACTAGACGACTTTTTCCTGGAGTACGTAGAACATCACTAACATTACTTCCTCCTTTCGAAAGTACTGTTCGACTATGATCTGTTAATTGGTATTTTCCAGAATTTGTTTTTTGAAAAAGTAAATCTAAGTTTTGTTGTATGTATGCATTAAGGTATTTATTTCCTGCTCTTAAATTTTCTGAAATACTATTAAGGCGACTTAAAAGGGAATTTGCAGAAGTAACAATACTATCGGTACTTCCTGTTTTAACGATATCTTGAAGGTATCTCCAATTCGTAATAATCCCTATTCTTTCCTCGCCAGAGGATTGTAGATGTGCTGTTATAGTATATATAAAACTTTCAAAATCACTGGCACTCTTGCTTTTATTAAGAAAAGAAGCCATATTGGTTTGAATATCTTCAAAAGCAACTATATGACAACGATCTAATTTTTTTTGAGCGTAATTCAACTTATCGATAGTTAAACCATGTCTAATATTAAATTCTTCAAGTAATGCTTCCTCTGCTACTTTTCGCCAACCAGGGCGTGTACTATTCGTTTCATAAGCACTTTTAGAAGCATCATATTCAATTTGTCTTTGTAACACCTTCCCATCAAATCTTGGGGTATAATAGCTCTTATTTTGATCTAAAATTTTCTTTTGAATAGGGTGAGTATCCGATAACAAAGAAGATGCTGAAGTAACTGTATTTTCCACAGATAAATTTCCTTGTAGCACTTTTGCTCCCATTACATCTGCTTCTTTCTCTAACCCAGCATCATCATTTATATGGGCACCACCTTTCATTTGTATTGTAGGCTTTACCCTACCCTGCTTTTGTTGTACGACATGCCAAGCTTCGTGTGGTAAATGCTTTTCTTGTCCACTAGCCACATGAATATTAGTCCCCTGCGCATAGGCGTGTGCATTCAGCTGAGCTGGTTTCGATGAATTGTAATGCACTTTTACATCATCCATACTGTGACCAGATAAATTCTCTATTCCCGATTTTAGTTTATCTGGTAAGCCTGTATTATTTTCCTTTTTCTGAAATACTTGTTGTTCTTGAATAAAATGCTTGTTCATCGTTGCCTGCAGTTGAATCGCTTTCTGAGCCTGAGGACTATTATTTTTCTTTCCATGCATTTCTCTTTGAATAATAGCTCCTGGGCGATTGTCTACCAGCTGTAACGTAGAAGTATTGCTATTCTGCTTTTGAAAAACAACATTTGCTTTAACCCTTTCTTTACCTTGCTTCGATTTCTCTACATGTGTATACATCCCTAAAATCTTCTAATTATATTAAAACTGGAGTACTATTAATTATTTAATAACATGTGATTTTCAGTGTTTTTTGATAGAGAAACGTATCAAAAAATAACCCTATTCAATATGCTGTTCCAATTCCCTAAACTGCTCAACTGAAGCTGGGATGTAATGATAATAAGCCTTAAATGCATTTATTTCTTCTTGTGTAACTCCGCCTTCTAGTAAAACTCCTGTTGCATAATCACTCTTTTTTCCTGCTTGAACTTTTTGTTTGTTTTCTGCTTTCTTCTTAGCATGGCTTGCCTTTTCGGCTTTACTAGCTTTATATCCTGAACGAGAAGAACTACCTACATCTTCTCTAGGTGCAGGGTGACTACCCGCCCACTGAATCAAGAAATTCTTACAAGCTTGTATTCTAATATCAGTATCGCCTTGTTTACCACTAGAATTATCGCCAGTCCCATGCGCCCATTTTTCATTCCCAAAACCATTTTCTTCCATAAGCCTAACAATGATTTTTAGCAGACCTGGCCCAATTACATACCCTGCTCTACCAAATGCGGCAGCTACTTCTTTAGCGGCAGTTCCACTATTATATCTCGCCATAACTCTCCAATTTGCTCTTGCTTCATTTTTTTGAGCTACAGGTTGATTGTGAACTGGGTTAGAGGATTTTGAATGCATCGCTTCAAACATTCCACTAATCCCTTTTACTACACGGTTATGATTATTACTAAACTTTGCCTGTACATTATCAGAATTACTGGTATTCAAAGTCTGTTTTATTGTTGAATTCGATTTTCCTTGAAATTGGAGTGCTTTTGCTCCCTGTACATCAGCTTCATTTTCTAGCCCCGCATTATCATTAACATTAACTCCGTTCATCCGCACAGTTGGCTTAACCCTTCCTTGTTTTTGCTGTACCACATGCCAAGCTTCGTGAGGTAAGTGCTTTTCTTGACCTGAAGCTACATGTATATCCGTCCCCTGTGCATAAGCATGTGCATTTAGCTGTGTAGGTTTCGATGAATTGTAATGTACTTTTACATCATCCATACTATGTCCAGATAAATTCTCTATTCCCGACTTCAATTTATCTGGTAGTCCTGTATTATTAGGTTTTCTTTGAATAGGAGTACCTATATCACGATTATCTTTTAGGACTACTCCTTTATTTGGAGTAGCCTCTACAGATGAATCTTTATTGACTTTATTTGCTTTTTGTAACATACCTCTCGTTTTAACTTACACTGTTATTCCTGCTCCTGCTCCTGACCCTCCACCTCCTTTTGGGGGACGCTTACCAAAATTGTCTTTTTTAGCTTTCTCAAATTCTGCCTTTCTTTTTGCTTTCTTAGCAGCTTTTTTTTCTTCTTTGGACATTCCTTTTCCTTTTCCTTTTCCTTTGGCAGTAGATAACGAAGCTCCCCCTCTTGCTCTTCTCCCACCACTTGAAGAAGATGCTCCCCCACCAGAAGAAGTTGGAGGGGTATAAGCTTGAAGGTAACCTCTTAAAGTTGCTAAATCCTGGGTTGTCGCTGCGTTTTGTCCACTTCCACTACCTCCACTGGCATGTCCTCTCACTCTGAAATTATTTTGTATTAAAACAGCTCTTATGGTAGCTGCTCCATAAGTTCTATACATATCAGTAGCGTATACTTGTACGTTTCTTATTGAAGTTGCTATTTGTCTCTGTGATAACACCTTTTGAATAACCTTTCCTGATGATTTCCTTTGAATAAGCTGATTTTGATGATTTCTATTATCCATCAAAACTTTTCCGTGACGTTGAATTGTTTTATTAAAATTAGAAGAAGATTGCGATGCTTTTTCTCTATTTAAGTATTCCATAATCTTATCTTTTACGAACAACTACTGGCCCTCTAGCCCCTGAATAATCAATGGCAGAACAGTAATTATAGTTTTTAATTTCTTTCTCTATCTTTTCAACATGGGGATCGTAATAAGGTAATTCTATCTCTTCACCTATAATTATCTTTTTTATCGTTGGATTTATAAAACGATGTTCATGAAATAATTCCTCATCGTCTTCTAAGTCAAAAATTAGCTCTCGTTGATGTCTTGGCAAAGACCTTAAATAATCAAAAATCTCTGCTAATAAAAATTCATTAAAAGCCTCTAATATTATTCGCGATTCTTCATTCGTATTTTCAAAGACTAGAAATAGCCTACGTTTCGTTAATAAATACCCTTTAATGCGTGCGCTAACGAAATACACACATTTATTTAAAGCATTAGCTATAATTACATTTGCTTTTTCCTCTTGCATTTTTGTTCTCCAAGTAGTAAATATTAAAAGGGTTTGAAATTCCATTTTTTTCTTTTTTGATATGGCCTAGACGTTATTGATTCTAAATCATGTATTAAAACTTCATCCACTTAGTCATTAAATATTAATGAGAAGAATACTCGAACTAATTTTTTATCTAGCAAAATAGAGTACGGTTCATCCCATGATTTTTTATTAAACAGCTTAATCTTCTTCAAAATCAAAATTCTTAACATTTTTATACGTCTGCTTCAATTCATCTTTTACTCCACCCAATCCTGGTCCTAACATCATATCATCATCATCGCTACTATGACCATCTTCATCGGGTTTACTTTTATGTAGTTTATTTAATTTTTGAGACATTAAATAGTTGTGAAATGCTCTAGACTCTTTAGCTTTCTTTTTAACATCACTTCTATACTCCTTCTCTTTTTTGCTCAATTTCCCCTTAATTTTAGGGAACTTTCCTTGATGATCATGAACGTGTTTATGATCTTTCTTTCTCATGAAATCCTCACTCCCAGGATACTCAAAACCAAAATTTGTTGTCTTAGGGTCATCACTCTTGTGCTTATATCTGCACTGTTCACAATTCTCTCTAGTAGTGGCATCATACACATTTTTACTTTTCTTGGCTTTTTTACGCTTCATGTACAGCCTAGACATCTTTTTAGTGTAAAACTCAGAATGTCCTGGTTTTATAGAGGTATCCTTTCCTGGGGGTACAGATAAAGACACGAAGGATACTTTTTTCCCATTAATGATCTGCCTTAGTACATGTATATTTCTTCCTTTGGCAGGGATTCCTTTCTTCATCATTGCCCTTCTTAACATACGTTCTTTCTTAAACTTACTAGAGGTTAAGAAATCAACTTTACTTCCTAATTTGGGACCTTGAGTTCTTAAATGGTTCTTCTTCTTTCCTGAAACTGAATATTGATTAGATTTTAATTCCCACGGGTTTCTTTTCTTTCTTACTTTTCTTCTTTTTGTTGTTGCTGTTTTCCTCTTTCTCTTTTTTGTTGTATCGATACCCAGTTGGATCACCTTGTTTTGGAGCACACTTTCTTTTCTTTGTACTATAGCATTTGTACGATTGTCTTTTAAATAAGTACCATGCTTTTTTTCATCGGAAAGCGAGTTTCGATAAGCCGCCGATGCTTTTTTATCGCAATCACATTTTTGAAGTACTGCAGTATACATATCCTATCACTTTATTAAAGGTTACATCACACCAATAGTCTTATTCTCTTTCTTAAATTCTTTACGAATTCCTTCTAATAACTCTTCCTTAGTTACTATTGTCGTATTTCTTCGAACAGCAGCTAAAGCACAATATCTTAACACATTAATAATCGCACCTCCTGCTATTTCGTAATTTTCGGCAATGTTCCATACATCTATTTCTGGATCTAATTGGCAAGTTCCCGAAAAAGCTTTTTGCCATAATTCGTATCGCTCGGTTGGCGCTGGCATATTAAAGTGAATCATAGATTGAAATCTTCTTGTAAAGGCTTCATCCATATTGGCTTTTAAGTTTGAAGCTAAAATCACTACCCCTGGAAAATCCTCTATACGTTGCAACAAAAAGGAAGTTTGTTGATTGGCATGTCGATCGTTAGAACTATTAGAGGCCGTACGCTTTCCAAAAAGCGCATCGGCTTCATCGAAAAAAAGTATCCAGTTTTTATGCTCGGCGATATCAAATATTTTAGAAAGGTTTTTCTCTGTTTCCCCAATATATTTAGAGACTACCATAGATAGGTCTACGCGATATACATCACGATCGGAAATTTTTCCTAGCAAACTTACCGTTAACGTTTTTCCTGTTCCTGGAGGCCCATAAAACAAGGTTCGGTATCCAGGCTTTAGCTTTTTAAATAACTGCCAATCTTCTAGTAAGGTTTCGCTGTGTTCTAACCATGCCTTGATTTCATCGACCTGCTCCATCACATGATCATTAAGCACTACATCTTCCCAGTCTAAATGTGTTGTAATTTTTTGAGCTGGGAAATCGGCACTTAATGAAAAGTCGGGTTGCTCTCCTGTTAAAAAATAGGTTAACCAACGTTCACTAACACCTAGTACTCCATTGTATTTTGATATCCCATCATCTGTATTCTTTAGCTCTATAACCTGTTCTGCAATCAACACATGTGTGTTCTCAAATAGTTTAATTATAGCTAAGCGATATGAAGGATTTAAAGCACTTCCTAAAAAAAGTAGCGTCTGTCCTGTTGGCAAAAAACCACTATGATTTTTATCTACCTGCCCTCCAAACTCTGTAAATAGTCTATCATAAATTTGATTTTTTCCGAAGAAAACATCTAATACTTCTGGCTTGATATGAGGTGCCATTGCTAAGGCCAAGGCTAATCGCTCAATATTTGTTAAGTTCCATTCTAATACACTTGTTGCATAGTACGAATCTGAATTTTCAAGTACAGGCATAGGGATTTCTTCCCAATAAGGCCGCTCTCCCTCATGCTCTAAATAACTGCTAATTACATTGTGAATGACTTCTTGTAACCAACCCAATTCATCTAATAATACCTGTATGTTAGGATTGGTTTCCATAATAGAGGAATAATTTTTCTATGTCATCTAAATTGGCATCGATCCAACGAAAATATTGGAGACAAGTATTAGGATTTAGTTGATTTACCTGAAGCATATCCAATACACTCGTATTGATATTTTGAGGTACCGAAGATTGAAAACTGATCGTATCGTGGTTAAAATCGTATTCAAAAAAACTATTCACCCAAGAAGCTCTATTGTGCTGTTGCTGAATCAAATCACTAATAAAAACATCTAACTTTTCGGGTTGAACAATCAACTTCTTAGCCTTGAAAAATGAAGGCTTTTTTTTGTCTTCTTTGTGATAAAACTCAATATCTCTTGCGTGAATTGTTTTGGAATTAGATGCTCCAAATAAATCGAGTAATCCAAAACTTTCTTTCTCCGAAGCAATCTCTAATTCTGCTTTGTCTGAACCTCCAATAGCTAATGTCCAATTTTCTGCTACAACACTCTCAGTGACTACGTACACTTCTCGAAATGAGTAGAGCACTTGTGTGAGTTTAATAATCAATTCTTGACTAATATCGCTCCAATTAACAATTTTTACAGATTCTGCATTTACACTATTGAACAAGAAACTTCCAAAAGAATTGAATGCTAAAACTTGCTTCGTATATCCATATTCCCCATCTAATGGATTTTCCCCAATATCTCTTCCCGAATAAGGCTTTGTAACCCCTTCTGTAAAACTCCAGTTAGCAGGATTGAGTGAAATACCATAAGCCATTTCAACCTCATCCGTACTGACTACATTATTCCTAAAAATATTGCCCAAGATGATTATTTCTCCATTTTTAATTTGAAAAAAATCTCCTGGATATAAACTTATATTTAATGGCCTAGTAGGAATATATCCACTGGTTTTTAAATAAAAACTTCGGTAAAACTTTTTAAATACATTGGCATCCATTACAGCAAATTTTAATTATGAATTGTATCACTATTTAATAATGATTCAACCTAAGAAATTTAATCCACTTAGGTTGAACCACTAACCTTAATTATGATGATAATGCTGCAGCATTGGCTGCGGCTAAACCAGACTGTAATGATTTTAACTTAATCGAAGCTTTACTAAGGTTTAACTTAGCGGCATTCAATTGAACTGTAGTATCCTTAACGGCTATTAATATCACCTCATAATTTTTCTCTGCAATCTCATAAGCGGTATCCAATAAGGCTTCTAACGCAGGATTAGGCACTTTATAAGGTCTCCCTTTTACTTGTTCCCCTGTTAAAAACTCATACAATTTTGCGGCTTGAAACGATTCTAATTTTATCGCTGCTGTAGATTCTAAGGTATTTCCTTGCGCTGCATATACACCATTCAATGCTGTTAATGTCAATGCGACAGCATTATTAGCATCTGATCCTGCTGTAGTAACCATCGTTACTAATTCATCGGAAATTAAAGGGTTCAATGCTTTCTTTCGAATGACAAGATTAGATAACTTGTTAATGATCTCGGCACTAAAAATTAACTTATTGATCAGCGTATTGACAAGCGTTGCAACTGTATTAATCTCTGTGTTAGATCTTACCACCTCATCTTCCGCTATTTTAGAATTTTCCTTAAGGTCTTTAACATTGGCAATTACCTCGTCACCTAGATCTTTATTACTTAATGCTGTTGCCCTACTTGTATCTGCTGCCGTAAGCTGATTGTCAAAAGTATCTAATTTGGTATTTAACGAATCAACAATTGCCTGAAACTTATCTACGTCATTTTGAGCTTCGACAACCTGATTACTCAGGCTATCGATTTCTTCTTTCTTTTTCTCTGTTACTCCATATTTTTTAGGTTGAACAACAGGAATTATCGGAGTTCTTTGGTCTATAACTAAAGCCATGATATATCTTTTTTATGAATTAATCTCGTAATTGTAATAGAATGAATTTGTATTTGCAAAATTAGAAAGTGCTGCTGTAAATTGTTGCACTTCATCTGGGTCATCGGAACCTGAAATAGCCAATACTACAGGAATATATTTGTTCCCTGGAATGAGTCTATTACCAAAGTTATCTGTAGTCCCATCAATAATTTCTGCTGAATAATTAGTCTTATTCTTTTTAGAAGGAGAAGCTAAAATATAGTTCCCCGCAGAAACTTGTTCGGCGATATCTAGATTAAAAAAGAATCCTGGTCTTTCTTCAGTTAAAGTACTTTCTACTGCATTTTCGATTAATTGAATTTCCTTGATTTCTAATTCAATAGTTAAATGAAGTAATTCTAAAACCTTTGCCTCTTCTTTGTTTGCAATCTTTTTTAAATTGAATTTATCTAGAACACTATCCCAACCAGTTAATGACTTCTTTAAAGTTTCAATTTCATTTTCCGATTTTCCTTCAATCGAACTATTTAAAACTTCTAAAAGATTCGAGATATCATCATTTCCTTCTTCCTTATTCAACTCTCCTGTAAGCTCTTCTATTTTCTTCTTTAACTGAGATAATTCTTTCTGTGTCTCACTAGAAGATTCTTTTTCTGAATAATGTTCAATATCTTTTAGCTTCTGGTTGGTCAATAATCCTTTTACAAATTCAGAATTATCAGGTAAAAACATACATCTATACTGCATATCTAAAGCTTTGTCTCCTGTATCAATTTGTTTGATCGAAAACCCTAATGTTTGTCCTTCTTGCTTTTCAACGCTAATCGTTTTAGAACTTCCATCCTTTAAAGAAATACTATCTTGTGCTGTTTCCTTAGCAGTTACCTTTATTGACTTAGCCTTTGGTGCTTTCAATTGATTCGTAAGTGCAAATACTGCTGATGGTGCTGTAATGTAATCGTCAAAATTATTAATGGCTTTTTTGTAACCGGTCTCTAAAACGGCCAACACAAAAACCACATAATTATCTCCTAAAGAAATAGGGTTTCCGTCCGAATCCTTTAGAGCTCCATCTCCATTTAATGTCAACGTCTCGTTAATGGGGTCTCCTGGACTATAACCTGAAGCTGCAACTTTTACAAATCGTGATGTATCTGCATTAGTTATCAAACCTTCGGCGTCAGAGATTGCAAAAATATTTTTCTTGCTCTCGCTTACAACCATAATATAATAAGCTTCAACTGGATAACCATCAACAGCGATCTCATTACCATTACTATCTGTTGTCGTCGGATTCGTTGTTGGGAAAGGACTTGTATATTGCTCAAAGCTGACCTTAACATCATTGTGCATCCCTGAATCTGTACTTAGACTTACCACTAAATCTAAATTCAATTCCTTGTTACTAAGATCGTATCCTTCTTTAGCAGCATCATTTACGACTTCCAAGTCTTCCACTTTACCTTCTGCTACTTTCTCATTTACACTTGCTGCTGCTAAATTGGTATTATCGACAGCCAGCTTTTCACTTATCGCTTTAAAATCGGCATCCAATACACTTAGTAAGTTTTTTACCGAAGCATCAGTCGATGCCGCTTTTTCGGCAACCGTAGATGCAGATACCTCTGCTACGTAAGAAGATGCTAACATACTTTTCTCGGAAGTTCTTTCTGCCAAGTACGCTGTATCGTTCATTAATGCATAAGCATCATAAGCTTGGTCGTAGATTTCGGTATCGAAATCTGCTGCATTTACAATACTGTATATGCTTCCAACATCACTGGCTAATTTTACAATAGCATTCGTTGCGATTTGCACATTAGCTGCGGCAACTGCAGTATCCGAAATGGATTGCGCCACATGTGTATTTCCCTGATTGGCTGATGCCAATACATTCGTAGAGATATCACTATCTCTAATAATTGCTTTGTTTACATTTTGTTTGTAAACATAAGACCGGTTATCGACTTCTAAATTTTCATAAGCTGTAATGTAAGCACCTTGTGCATAATACAGTGAAAATATAGAAGCTTCCAATTGTGCTTCGGCATTATTCAATGCCGACTCCTGATCACTAAGCGATTTCACTACGCTAGAGTGCAGATTGTCGTTGTAAGAATTCATAAAATAGATTTTAAATTATTACTCTGTTTAATATTTAAGTTGATACTCTTTCTTAATAAGCCCATGTGACGTGTAATGCTTTTGACATCCATGGGTATTTGATGATTGAAAATGAAAAAGGAGACTTCATTAGTAAAATGTCATATGGTCTTTTTTCTATGGTTAAAGTCCATCGGTCTTCTTCCTCTTTTAGAATTCCTTCACGAACTAACCAGTTTCCTCTAAATCCGTTGATGGAACTTTTACCAATAGCATCCCAATATCCCATAGCCGCATTAATTAATCCTCCAATTAAATCTTCTTCCTCTTTACTTACTTCTATGCCATTACTAATAGGGGTTACAAGATCCATCCCGCACAAAATTTTATTTAACACCAATAAACCTTCTTCCGTTTGTTGCTGCCCTGTAACGACAAATTGTAAATAATGTACTGCACGTATTTGCGCTTCGGGATTTACAAATGCATTGCTTTTTACCAGTTCTAATCTTTGTAATAGCATTCCATAATAACTATTCAATAAGACCATTCCTGCATTAGGCACAGAAACTCCTTTCTGTAACATAGATGCATATTCGGACTTGAGAAGCTTTGGAACTTTGTTAGGTTTGGGCTTTTCTTCCATACTTTTTATCTCGATTTTCGATTGTATTTTTTCTTTAGATAATGCTGCAAAGCTTATTTGAAAAGGTATTGGTAGTTGAGCATTTAAAGGCTCTATCGCTTCAAAAAAATCATCTACAGGTATATTTTGTTTGGCGCATAATTCCCAAATAAGCTCTTGCCATAACTGTACAGTACTTACCGAACTCCAATCGGTATTCACCCAAGCTTTAATCGTTTTCAATAAAACGAGATCTACCAATACTCCTTTAGGCAATCCTTTTAATTGAACTTGTGCTGTTACTGCTATAAATTTTTCTAGTAATCTAAAATGTCTATTTCGATCTGGATATAGACGCTCTAGTGTTCTTACCAATTGTGATATAGACAATTTTCGTGTAGCCCTTAAAAACCTAGAAGTACTGTATTTCGATTCTTTCCTTAAAACACTTAATAGCACTAAAGGTTTGTGATCAATTATCGCTGCTAATATTGCTGCTTTTGACCATTCTTTATACTGAACTTGAAACCACGTTGGGAAATGATTAGAAATCAATAACGAATGACATAATTCTTCTAATTTCCCAAAAGGCAACTCTTCTAAACCTATAGCTTGTAGCTCATCTGACCCAGATGATTTACTATCTATAAGTTCGAATACTGTATTTTCTAAAATCAACGTATTTTTTAAAACTTCGGGAACAACAATATTTCCTTCTTTTATTTTATGAACCAAATATCCTCCGTTCATTTGGGGCTGTTTCGCTAATACCGAGAGTACTTCTTTTACTAAATATTGCAAACTCTCTTTAAGGGTATTCGGTGTTTTAATTCCTTCCCATAGAAAATTCCAAAATTGTTTTTTTAACTGCTTTTTAGTTTCGGTATTTCCTACCTGTTGTACGATATTGAATAAGCTTAAAAGAGATAATCCATAACGTTTGTTTGCTTCGTTAGAGGTTTCTATAATTAAACCTAAAAATTGATCTAGCACTAATGTCTCTTCACACCATGTAGCCAAAGCTATTTCTTTAAATAATGCATAAAAGCGTTTTGGGAATTTCTCTAAAGCCCTCAATACTAATTTTTGAAACTCGGCACTATTTTTATTGTTTTCACGAATTAATGTTTCTAGTTCAACTATTTCATCTATTTCAATAGTGGGACTAACCCCTTGAGGCATTTTATTCGATAAAAAGCTAGTGGCTTCTGCAATGCTATTTTCGTTAGCATATTTGGGGTATGCACTCTTAAATTCTTTTTCAAAGAGAGTTATAAATTTATTCTTGCTCCCCGAATGCATTTCACCCTTTAAAAGACAATTCCAAAAAACAGCAATTAAATCTTGCTTCATCTTTGAAGCCCTAGAATGAGTTGCAACTGCATTTCTAGTATACTTTTGATATACTTCGCCCCAAACAACAATCGCATTTGGCAATAGGTAATTGATAATTTCATGACCTGTTGTAGTCAATTTTTCAATACGTGTTGTATCCTTAATTTCAGACAATACCTGTTGCACAAATATTCTCGAACTTTTAGAAGTTACCAGTATTGCTGCTTTAGACAAAGCATCTGCTTTTTCATAAACGTCAATTTTAGCTTGTATCGTTTTCAACTCTATTACAGAAAGCTGTGATCTTTTAGTGGCAAACGTCTCTTCTAATAAGGTTGAGAATATTGTACTACTCCCCAATGATGCTTTTACTGAATGCAAATCAAAACTCAACTTTCGCCCCAATTGAAGTACCAAAGCTTCTAGTGAAATATTTGGCTTTTGAAGCAGTAGTTCAATTGAAGTTGACCAAAATAAAAAGCGATGATTTATGTGAAGTGAAGTAAGTACTTCAAAAATATTAATTTCTAAATCAATAAGTTGTCTATGCTTTTCCGAGAAAACAGCTTTTGTTAATTTATAAGCTGCTTTTTCATCTAATAACTTGTGAAGCGTTTGGGCAGCTACTTGCCTATCTTGATTTCTTGTGATTACCTTCCATGCTTTGAGAGGTTGTTTCTCAAACCACTGAAGGATGATCTCTGACAACTTAATTTCTAAATGGCTATCAATAGAATTGGCTTGCGCTAATTTCATATAAGCCTCCCATATTCCTTTAAAATAAGCTTCCGAAACCTCAGCAGTACCCTTATTACTAAATGCTAATTGTTTCTGCTTTAATGCTTGGTATGCCTTTGTATTTTCTAGTGTTTTTGGAATATTGAGTGTTAGTGAATTACTAATATTATATAGCTTAAATGTCTTTATAAAATCATTTAAAAAACCATCTTCAATATTTGCTTGAGCATTGTTTTTTATGACATAAATAATACTATGCTTCCAAATCGTATCCGCATCTATTTTGGTATTTTGCTTACTATACACCTTTAAAAACTTTAATTGATTTAAAAATGCTGATGCCTTTTCTGCTAGTAAAACATTGAAAAATGTCTCTTTGGCTAGTTGCGTAGTATTGGTGACCATCGATTTCCAATATGATTCTTGAGTGGAAAGCCCCGCCATCATACTTTTCAATCGTTTTCTATCTCTTAATTCTAGATTTACAATCAACTCTTCAAAATAGTCTTGCTCTTTTTTATTTTTTAAACGATCTGGATATTGAAAATAAGTCCCTAATTGCTCCCAATGTGCTAGTTCTTGTTTCTTGGTAACATTAGTATTAAAAGGGTTTTGACGAAGTTCTTTGGATAGTACTTTTAAGATCAGAATAAATTCGGCACTGATATGTACACTCTCTTCTATCTTAGTGACAGCTTCTTCCACCAATTCAAAAAGAACACTGTATTCCATATTGAAATGATGTGCCATTTGTAACAGATTACTTCTTACAAAAGCTTCTCGATTAAATATGGTTCCTCGATCTACAAAAAGGTAATTAAGTACCCAAAACCATATACTTCTTTCAAAATCATTGCTTCCCGACTTTACAATGGTTTCTCTTCTTTGAATCTTTATAAATTCATTAGAAAAATTATGTATCGTCTCGTGGTTACTAGGCTCTAGAACACTTATAATTTTCTTAAAATTAGTCGACGAAACTTGCCATGCAATTCGTTTACGAACACTTTCATGAATTCCTACTTCCCATAACATTTGTGTCGTTTCCTGCTTGTTTTCTTCTAGCTGCTGCGTTAACAGTTCATTCATTGATCTAGAAGTTGTACTAAAATTCCAAGGCAACATTCCATTTTTCAAGAAATGGCTGAGCGTTTTTAATAAAGAAGTCTTTTCTGGAATAATCTCAAGAGTATTCGATGCTTTACTTGGATAATTGAGGATATCAATCAATTTTTGGCGTAATGCATTTTTAAGTCGAACACTTAGGTCTTCTATAAATGAATCATAATACACAGGGCCAAGATCAATTTCAAGCTGTTTAATTTTCAAAGTTTTATCTTCAGGGCAAACCGCTTCAAAAACTTCATCCAATTCGTTAGCAAGCTGATGCCTGCACCAGTTACTTAACATATGCTGCATTTCCATAGCATGCTCCTTTGCATCGAAAGAAGTATCCCAATGACAGCTACTGACCATATGTTTCGAAACCGTAATCATACTGATACTGTTGTTATTACTTTTAAATCAATCAATTCATTCACGACAGCTCCTGCCAATGAATTAATCGTAGATACATCGATTGTTTTTATAGATGTATCGCCTTCTTCACTTTCTTTATCTCCATCCTTATTTTTACTTCTTGCCGATGGCGATTTATAAATCAATGCATTATGCCAAGGCACAAAAGCATTAATCAAACTCTTTAATTTGTCCTTATCGAGATATTTTTTATCATATCCTTGCTGAATAGGCAACTCATGACTTAATAAAAAATCGAAACTGGCTTTGAATTGCGATGTATTGACTTCTGGCACAAAATCTGGCAACACAAATAACGAAGCATTCAATTTAGAAAGATCTACATTGTCTAATGTTGCTCCTTCCCAATATGCCGTAGTATTAAAGGATATGTCTGTATTTTTTAGTTGATCGTATGTGGCATCACTATTACCTTGTTTTTCCCATGTAATATTCTGAATGATTTTCGGTAACGAAATATCACTAGTAGGAGTATTAGAATCTTCATCAAATTCAAAATCATGATATTCTAAAAAACTTAGCAAAACAATAAATTGTTCGTAGGTCAATTTTGATTGTGATGTATAATATTCATAAGTGATATCTTTTTCGCTTTCATCATTTTTTTGAACCACCTGCTTTCTCAATGTCACAGCATACAATGCTGACTTAAATAACAATCCCATTTCTATAGTCAACACCCCTTTCTGTTGTTGTAAAAGCCATAAGACTAAAGAACTTTCGATCCCTGTAGCTTGGATTGCCATATAATTATGATACCTGGTCGCTAAAGCTAGTAACAACGAACTTTTTAATTGTATTGTTGAAAAATTAATAAAATGGTTGTCGTGTAAATGCTCTTGCTTATCTACTTTTTTTGTCTGAAAAATAAAGTCATGATGCTGTTCTTGCTGGTATTCTTGTCTTGCATCTCTTAATAATACAGGTTGACTGTCATCTTCAATGTTTTGAAGTGTTGCAGCTGCTAAAAAATTATAACCTTTAGCTCTATTGTATGATAATTGCTGATAGTTTTGAAGGAATAAACTTTTAATAATTACCCTATCCTGTACCAAATTATCGGTATAAACAGGACTACTGATTATTGCATCTATCATTTCTGGAGAAATCCCATGACGTGCTAATAAGTGATCGAGTATGGTATTTCTACGATCCAAATTAATTTTTTCATTCTCCATGATATCCATTAAACCATGGATGTAGGTATTATAGGGATCTCTTTTAAACTTGTGCCAAGCTTGTTTTTCTAAACTGTTCTTGGATTCGGGAATAAGACTATACTTAAACTTATCTGAATTCCTAAGCAAATCCTTGATATTAGGAACAGCCGTGTATAATGATTGATAAAAATAGGTTGGCGAAAAACTTTGATAAGGTACTGGGTATTCACTATGATACTTATCAAATTCTGATTGAGTAGCGAAAAAATAATTGCTGTCTTCGGGATCTCCCGTAACCGCATTTTGAAATGAAAAAAGTGATTTTAAATTGCCTAACTGAGCAAATTGATTACTTAAAACCTGATCGAAAATAGTAAGGTATCCCTTCAATTGTCTCGATTGTGCTATCTGAAATTCCGACGCATTAGAATCAATAGCATTCTCTCCAACTGCATAAGCTTGCGGAAATGTATTCTGAATCGAATAATATGAACTAATATCGCGATAATTGCCTGTTGGTTCCTTGGGCGCTAAAGACACAGAAGCTACTTTATTTTTTTGAACTCCCGAAGTTTCTATACGATTAAAAGCCTCTATTATACTAGGGATTACTCCTCTATCTAAGGATTGATGCTGTGCATGAATCGAAAATTGATGATTTCCTTTTTCCTGTAATGTCCCTATGACATCTAACACTAAAATTTCGTCTTCCTTACTCGTAATTTTATTTTTACGATCACTATCAAAACTTAGATTATTAATGCTTTTAACTCCTGGAATTGATTGAATGATCTTCGTTATTTCAAAAGCATGAATGCTGTTCTTTTTAGGTTTCACACTATCATCCGGAATCCAACCACTGGATAAAATTGGACCATTAAAAATTTCATTCGTGCTCTCGCCTTCTTCCTTCAGCTGCTCGTAACCCGTTTGTACTACTTTAGGAAAAACATAATCATTAATGGCTTCAGAAATTGCAGCAAGTACTTTGTTTAATTGATAACCCGTTTCTAGTTCTAAAGCTCCGTTAACCTTAGATTTTTTAGATACCAATAATCGAGGTGTTATAAAATATTCTCCTAAATTCCTGTGTTGATTTAACAAGAAGTAAGCTTCAATGGTACAGGATAATTTTTCTTCTTTTGTCAAACTAAAGTCTACCAATACATAGGATGTATATACTGCATATGTAAATAGACTTCCTGTTTCTAGCTTATCAATCAAAATATTACGTACTCCTGTTACGCCATTAATGACTAGTTTTTGATAATCTTTAATCGTAACAGGATTAGTTGTCAATATATTTTCGGGTAAAAAGAATTGATTCTCAATCTGGACGTTATTGTCTTCATCCGATAAAATATCTTTTACAGGAAAATTGCCACAATACCCTAATTCAGTTAACGCATAACACAATTGATCTAAAATGGTAATCCCTGGATCACTAGGGTTTAAATTGGTCCAAGCATCCCCGGCATACTTCTGAATATATGCTAATGCCTCCTCTTTAAGCTCCAGAAAATTCAATTCTTTTGGAAGCTCAGAGTACTGAATGTAACTTACTGCTTCCATGTTTGATATTTTAATTTTGAATAATCTAAAGAAGGCACCAATAATTTTCCTCTTTTAATGGCTTTTACTTCTGATGTAGCTGCCTCATATAAAATCGTTCCATCACTTTGTAACTTTCCTATTTCAAATTGTAAATCTTCAACTTGATCGATACTAAGAAAACCATTAATAAATGCTGCTATTTCTGCAACTGTCAACCCACTATCTATAATAATTTGTTCTTGATGTGCTTTTACCCAAGGGGAAAGGAAAATGTTTAGCGCACTATTCAATTGATCCATAGCTCCCTTTTTCTCATAGCCTTCATTAAGAGTGAGGACACCCAAAATTCGAACGTATTGAAAGTCAAAATTAGACACCTCTATATTGGCAAAAGTTGAAGCTCTAGCCTTTAAAAAATTTTGGATATTCAATTCTAAACATTCGCTTACCAGAGGTCTAAAAGCATTGTTATCACTCCAATGTTCAACTTGATGCACTACATAAACTTCAGTGTTTCTTGTCTTTGTTTTAAACTCACTTTTAGAATAATAGATAGTCGGAAATTGGTTTTTTATTATCCTATAATAATCTGTAGCGGTTACCAGCCTATCCTTTGTTTGTAACCTTAAACTTACACGCTTATTCATATGTGACTTCGTTTCGTAAGCCACTCCGCCAAACGAAGAAAAAGGTTGCAACACACTAGAAAGCTCGGGCAGGGTACTTTTAATAGTTGATGCAGCTATTTTAGGAGTATACTCACTGGTTATATAATTATCCCCTGATCGGGTCAGTTTTATACCATTGGTACTTAATAGTGATGTTGTCGCAAATTGCGAAGGTGATTCGGTGGTTCCAATGGCAAGCCAATAACTTCCTAAAGGCATCATTGGATTATTATCACTTAATGTATCTGGAATATCTAACAGTAAAATACCCGAACAGGAAAAACCTTTAGTACCATCCTCTACAACTTTTATAGTTTCCCATCCCGTAGACGTTGCTCCCAAATAATTCAAGCCTTTTGGGGCATTAATATTCTTTGAAAAGGCTCTATTTAACTCAAAATATAAATTTAACTGACAAGGCGCAACCAAATCACTTAACTCTATAAATAACTGTCCATCGTTTTCACATTCTGGATACAGAGGGATCGCTCCATTTGCTTTGGTGTCTCCTGCTAATACAGGATAAGCCGTTTTGGATTGTTCAAGTAAGTCCGAATAATTAAACGTTGTAAAAGGCGTTTCGTAAGAAATTTCAATAGGATATTCTGAACTTGTGTCTAAAAAATCATAGGTATGAGATGCTCCATAATCAGCCGTTACTCCACTAACAATTGGAGTGTATGGAATGTTTGCTGTTGATGCTAATTCCTTAATATCTTTTTTCTTTGTTAATGCAATCGCTTCAGCGTTACAAAGTGCTATAGCATTCACTACTTTCGGGTACAACTCTACTCCGAATCCGTAACTAGGAGCGATTAATTGCATGCGCAAGAAGCCATTTTTACTGGTATTCGAAAATAATAATGGGGTTAATTGAAGTGAAGGATCGAGATCTGTTTGTATTGTCGATAATTGATTGGTAGTAAAAGTACTTTTTGAAGAAATCGTTTCTTTTAAGATAAATTGTATGATATCATTCGCAATTTTTTCTTCATTAGCCTTTAAATAACTTTTAATCTCCGATTCACTATCCGACAACTTGCTATTTAAATTGGCCAGTAATGATTTTAATTTATTTGGTGTAATACCACGTTGAGGAACCTCATCATAAACCTCTAAGGATTTGTCATTAATTTTAAGATGAACGGATAGTTTTACTTTTTTAGTGAGGTAGTTATAAGATATATCAAATACAAGCGTAATGCTGGCATTAATTTCTTTATCAAAAGAAAGTGTTAAGGTTTTACTATCGAATTGAAACAAAGGTTGATGGTACAACACTCCATCTTCTGTACCTTTTAATTCATACAATTTCGTCTCTCCTTTTCCATTAGGATTATTCATATTAAAAGCATCCCACTTTCCATATTGAAGTAATTCGAAAGCAACCTGAAAGCTTTCATTATTAAATGGAACTAGTGCGTCTACAGCGGCATCGATGATACCTTGCTTATTATTTTTCTTTGAAAATATTTTATCCCAAAAAGAAGACTTCTTTTCATTTGAAGCATCCTCTTCTTCTCCATATTTTTTATACCCTCCTGCCAAGTATTTGTTGTAAGCGTCGTAATAATAAGAGAAAGCATCTATCAACTGAATTGTTTTTCCTTTTTGAGTTGACTTTGGTATCTGGGGTAAATTATCCCAGTCTAAGGCAATAGAAAGCTTACTTACTTTTTTACTAAAAATCTCATTACTTCCCAAATAAAAGCTTTCGTCATTTGCTGGTGTCGGCCCTAAAGGCTGGAAAGGCTTCTTCGTTGCTAAAGCTCCATAATCATTATATAGCACTACATTTTTCAATCCAGTTACATTTACATCTATGGTAAGCGTATTAATCTCTGGAGGACTCGAAAGACTTTTAAACTCATTAAAGCTCATTTTGAAAATCGGCCATTGAGAACTATACCCTTCTTTTGCTTTTGCAAAAGGTACAATTGCTGGATCTTCAATGGTTAGATTAATCGTTATTGTTAAAGAACAATCCTTTGCTTTAACTTCTATTGGTTGTTTTTTTCCTTCCTTCTTGTCTTTTGCAATTTCTTCTGGAGTTGATAATTTCAATGCTAACCAATCTTCTGCGGTACTTAAAAAGTAAGTGGCCTTTTCAAAAAAAGCTTGCGGAATTTCTTCTTGAAGAGCAAAACTAAATGTAATGGTACGTTCACCTTCATTAAGAAATAGTAATGGTGAAGCGAAAGCAATACTTTGAGCTACTTGAGTAGCATTGTTTGTCGTTCCAAAAGTATCCCATGAAACGATAGCACCTTGCTCGTCTTTTTTAAGAATTGAAGGCGTCGCTACATTTGATAAATACAATGTTGTAAATGCACCTCCATCACCCTTTGATTTCATTAAGGTATATCCCGAAGTAATCGTTGCGGGATTTAGAGAAACGCTCTTGTCATTTTTAAAAACAATGGGCTCTTTATCGTTATTCACCCCAGCATTAAAAGCGGTACCCGTAGGAAGACTAAAAAGCTCTTTTTTTGCTAGTTGTGCATAAACAAAAGTACTATCTGGTGTTGCTAGTTGCTGATGCTGTTTTAGTATATCTCCATAATAAAAATTCAAATGCTTTTTAGAAAAGCCATTGATTTGCTTAGTATAAGTTTCGAAAAGATTAGAAAATGTTCGAAACAATAAGGTATCAGGGTAACTTTTTTTGGCTATTTGACTATTTTCAAATTCTACAGAAGCATATTCTACAATACTATTAAAGAAAGACAACAACTCTTGACCTACCTTCTTTAGCCCATTTAAAATTTTAATTTTAGTATTGTCTTGTAATGGGTATTCTAAATTTAGAAGATCATAAAAAGTGTATTTCCCTTTATTCTTTTTCCAAATCTTGTTATCAAATTTTTCAAAAAGAAAATAATCTACAGGAATAATACCTTCAACATATTTTGAAGTTGCTAATTGCTGCTTCAAATCTAAAACATCCCAAAACCATATGCTGTATTTGGTCCTTATTTCATTTAAAATATATGTTTTTAGCTTAAACTCATGTGTATTTTGATTTAAGAAAAAAGACCATTTTTCCAAATGCCTAAACACACGAATCAATTGCTCTAGCACTTGTTCAAAACCATTAGATACCGAAGTATTTACACGAATGTATTCATTTGAAGAATGCCTTGTTGATGGAATACTTTTTAAGGTTACTAATGAATTCCCAAGAACAACGGTACTTTCTACAAATAGTTGATGAATCTCAGGAAAAGGAGTTTTAGCAATGAAAGCCAATAAAAAGATGGGGTCTTTCAATAAAAAGGGACTCCAATCACTAGTTATTTCATTGCTTTTGTCATAAAAGTTTAACAACGAGGAAAAACGAACCATGAACGCCAGACGGTCTTCATCCGTGCGTCCATCTACCATATTTGGTAATGGAATAAGAGCTTTATGCAGCTCTTTTAGTTCGCTTATTTGTGGTGTTGCTGTCATTAAAAACTTTAGCTATTTTAAATTCGTTCCTTCTTTCACATAAAAAGGATACACGTAATTATGACGCGTATTTGTTTGGTTATACACATAGTCTATTGTGATCTCTACAAGCCCTTCCGAAAAATCGGCGAAAATCACTTCGACATCTAACACCTTTATTCTTGGTTCATTATCCAACAAACTTTTTTCTACCGTATTCTTAATTTCCGACTTCAATGATGTATTCATCTTTTTGAAGAAGTACTGTTGTAAACCCGAACCAAAATTGGGTGACAAGGGACGCTCTCCAAAATGGGTTTGCATAATAACATTAATAGCATCTTCAATATTCCCCTCGTATTGAGAAGTAATCATATGGTAATTTCCCGATGAAAAAGTCACAGGAAATGCCCAACCCGAACCTAAAAATTCTTTATCCTTATGTATCGAAAATTCATTCATCCTCCTATCATTACATTAAATGCTCCTACCATAATTTTTCCTCCATGAGCTGTACTATCTCCTAATCTAGCTGCTGGAACACCTCCAATTTTTACTGTACTAGACCCCTTGATAATACTATCTGGCGGACCAACACACACTAACATATCTCCAACTCTGGCTGCAGGTAATCCTGCAATCAATACCGTTGGCATCCCTGGACCAACCACAGGCCCACCCACATGGGGTATAGGTGAAGGCACTGCTGGGGTTTGCATGGGGCATTCGTGAAAATCGGTTAATCTTGCTGCTGGTGGCATGTTTTTAGTTTTTAGTTATTCATTTCGACTGCGCTCAATGTGGTTTGTCTAGACTTCGACTGCGCTCAGTCTGACATGCACTCAATAAAACATTATATACTAAACTGATTATTGTGTCACATTGAGCGCAGTCGAAATGCGACATAATAATCAGTTTATCATCACCATGGCCGCTTTCAAACTGGCTTGTGCACCTCCTTTAAACTCGGCTGTAGCACTTCCTTCCGCTGAAAGCTGCGTATCGGCTTTTATACTTACATTCATCCCTTTAACACTTACATCTCCAGGCGAAGCTTCTACTGTTACTCCTTGAGTCCCTTTTACAGAAACACTTTGGTCTGCTGTTATTGAAATCTGCTTGGGACTTTTAATTTCAATACCACTTTCCGACATGACAATGCTATTCCCGTTTTGATCTTTTAATGAAATTTGCTTTGCTTCATCGCTTAGGGTAATTACATTACTTTGAGGTGTTTCTATAGTAAGCACCTTATTTTCATCATCAAATTGAATGTATATTCCACTTTTAGAAACAATAGCTTTTTTACTGTTTTTTTCATCTGGATCTAGTCCATTAAAAGGTTTGTTATTGGTACTACTGTACATACTTCCCAAAATGATTGGAAAACGAGGGTCTTCATTTAGGAATCCTAGAACTACCTCATCGCCTACTTCTGGCAAAAAGAAAGCTCCTGCTCCTGAAGTGGCATAAAAAGTCGCTAACCGAGCCCAAATACCATCCCCTTTAGGATCTAAAAGCGGTACATCGACTTGAATACGGTATTGACTATCTGGATCTTCGTACATTTTCTTTACCGTACCATTATACAATCCTTGTACACCTGGTAGCAGCCCCGAAGCTGGAGGTGCCATTACATCGGGTTCTTCTGTAAACCAATTTGTAGACATCCCTACAGTTGCTTCCGTAACCCAATTTCCCTGAGAAATATCATGCATTACTCCCGAAACAAAGTGATCTCCATTAAAACGATCTCCCAAACCTGCTAAGGTTAAATATTTGCCCGGGTCAACAAGATTGCTTCCCTGAAATTTCATGTCTCCTCTAATTTTTGCATAATTATTTTTAACCAACTGCGCTTTTGACCAATTGGTTAAATCTGAAGATTCTAAGGGTACAGTACTTTGCAAATCATACTCATCTAAGCCAACAACTTCCGATAGTTTTTTTGCTGATAAATTTCCTGGGCCACTATAACTATTGCTCTCTTCGCCCGTAACTACTTTTTGTTGTGTAAAATCCCAAGCTGTTGCTTTTACTGAGCCTATTTGTGAAACCGCATCCAAATCTGCATTAAATTCTATGAGGTTATTTCCATATTCGATTTCCAATACCGCCGAAGTATTTTTGTCTGGAGGAAATACTGCAACCTTGTTATCGATATTCGTTACAATAAAACCATTGGCTTCTGCTCTTGCTAATACAAAATCCCAATCTGTAGTATAATACTGAAGTTGTTCTTCCCATTGGGTTGTGGTACTACTAACATCTGCAGATAGTCCACTATAGTTTCCTATGATCGAACTTATAATATCGCTATCTTTTTGTTTTTGAAATGCCGCCGTTTTTCTACCAACAATCATTTTAACAGCCTCATCTTTACACTCTACAATAAGGACAGAACCCAAAGTACGATCGATATTAATCGTTTGCTTCGTAATGATTCCTTTAAAAATCTGATTGTTTTTAGATTCATATCCCACCTCGATGGTTACGTCGTTTCCTGGGACAAAATCCTCGGATGAACTCGCAGTAAAAGTTCCTGTAGAAGAACTCCCGTCTATAATTGTAATCTTCGCTGTACTTATACGATTAACTGCTTTTTCTACATGAATATCTTTAACATCATAGGTTTCTGAAATCGTATTTCCTTTAATCTTAATTTCGAAAGTAACTAGATCTCCTGTAGCTATGTTTGTGGTTGCGCTCATGTCGTTGGAAGCTTTTTAATTGGTGGAAATATTAATAACTCTCCGCTTTTTAGACCTCTAAATTTATTGAGACCATTAAACTCTGCTACTTGTACATACAGAAAAGGATCTCCCCATGTTTTATTGCACAATGAGGGTAATGAATCTCCTTCTTTTACTTGAACAGAATGTGTAATATCTGGCGACTCTTTGCCTTCTAGTTTTTTCCTCCTTGAGGGAGAAACATATTCTGTAAAACTTAGGGTAATTTTTGCTCGTAATGGTGTTCCATCTGGCTTAAAGAGGGTGTAATTTGTATTAAAGGTTTTACATACACATTCAAAAACAATATTTCCCCATTGAATCTTTACAAAATTAGGGCGGTGCGATTTTCCTTGATACGCGTATACTGTATTTTCTAAATTTTGTACTTCCGTAGCAAGATCTACTCTTTTCGAATCTACAATCCCTGTCGCATCAATAACTACATCAAAACCTAAAGTAGCACTTGGCGTACTTTTATATTTTAAATCTGGTGCGCTCGAATCTGCAGCTTGCAAACTGTTGTAATCAATACTTTTTTGCCACTTCAGCGTATCGGGATTAATCATCATTTCGTATGCCGATCCCACTTCGTTTTGAAAGTCATTATCTTCATATCCCGTGATCTTCATATATTCCAAACTTGCTGACATGCTACTTACCTTTTATAATTCGTTTTTTTATTTGCGTTTGATAGTATTCGTTTACAGTCTTCTAATAATTCGACCTTTAATTGTTGTAAATCTAAATGCGTTATTTGCGAAGCTGGACGATAATCTTCTCCAGACTTTATTTCAGTTTTTATAACCAATTCTCTAATCTCTACAGGCATAATCAAGCGAATAAATCGGATATCGAAGTATCTGGTGTTATTTCAAAATAAGTATAAGCGAGTTCCATCGACTCCATTACAATAGCGTTCTCTTGTGACTTTAAATCTGAAACTGAATATTTCACAGGATAAGCACTAAAAAAAGTCCACATCACCGATACTCTACCTTCATCATCCAGTAAACTCACCGATACATCGTGTGTTTCTATAGCGTTTGCTAAACCTTCGTCCATAGAACTTGCACACCAATCTACTAGCTGCGACCCTTCTGGTATTAAAGCTCTTTTTAGTACCAAGTTCTTCGAGGAAGAAACAGTGGGAAGCCGATATTTAAATCGATTTTCCCCACCGCTGGTTACTTCTTCTAGACTTAATTCTTTGGAGATCCCCGATACCTCTTGAAAAGCGGCATCTTCTCCTTTAAAAGAAAGTTCAAAATAAAACCCTACTGGGTATGGATTACTTTGACTTGCCATTTGTAATGATTAACTGTTCGTGTGCAATTTCTAAAGTATCAACTGCCACTTCGTTTCCATCAGACTTTAGATCGGTACTGGTAATTTTTGTAGGCCATGCGTTGTTCAACTGCCATTGCATAGTTACATCTCCATTTTCATCTAAAAGCTTGATTAAAACCGTTCTTCTTTTGATCGTGTTCATAGAAATCTGTGCATGCCAATCCCAAAAGGTATTGTCATTGACAAACACTCCTCTTTTCATGGTCACATTTCCATATTTTACGATCCCAGGCATTTTTTCTGTAGAAAACAACTTACTGTTACTTTTTCGGTATTCAATAATTTGATTTTCTACGTCCATTCCCGAAACTTCTTGAAATGCTACGCCTTTTAATTCTGTACCTAAGTCCACTTCAAATCGAAACTTAGGCATAGGCCAGGTTGCCCCTTCTACACTTCCATCGTCTGTAGCCATAATTGTATATTTTTTATTAGTTAATTTTTTGTAGGCTTCGAGCTCCCAGCTACGAGCTACCAGCCATATGATTTTTAATTATTTTAAGATTATGAGCTATCATAGCTCACCTTCGAATGCTAGCAACAATAAAACAAGAATATATTAACATAGCCTGTAGCTGATTGCTGGTAGCTGGCAGCCAAATGTTAACTTGACGTCGCCATTTCTTGTTGGAATGTCAACACAATAAATTCAGCCGGACGAACTACTGCTACTTTTACCGTAACCATCATAAATCCATTTAAAATATCTTCGGAAGTCATCGTGCTACCCAAACCACATTCTACTGAAAATGCATCAGCTGCTGAAGCACCTTGTAATCCTCCTTGCTTCCAAATTCCTGTTAAGAAACTAGAAATCATAGATTTTACAGCTTCCCAAGTGTTTTTCACATTAGGTTCAAAAACATAGGCTTGTGTAGCCAGTTTACAAGATTGCTCTAGGAAAATCATGGTTCTACGAACAGATAAATAACGCCAATCTTGACTGTTACCATCCAAAGTACGTGCTCCCCAAATTAAAATCCCTAATCCATTAAAGAATCGGATCGCATTAATTGATTTACCCGAAACCGCATCTACATTTAGATCTCCTTGTTGAGATTCGGACAATTTAATAGGTAATCCTACCGCAGTTACCATCGAGGTATTTGCTGGAGATTGCCAAGGCCCAACTTGATTATCCGTAGTAGTAATAACACCTGCCATTCCTGAACTTGGAGGAAGCATATTGGCATCATTCAATACATGACTAATAATAGTACTGTAGGTCTTACTAGATGCTATTAAAGAATTATTGTACTGACTTACCGTTAATGCCGTAGGGTCATTTTCGATATTGGTAATAATCGTATCTGCAGCACTGTTAGGTGCCGAAGGTGGGTTTAATAATGGATCTAATTGCTTGACATCTCCCCCGAAAAGGTTGGTGTAATCAATATCACTCGTTTGCATTATCGTAGTACCTACAAAAGGATAATATGCTGTACCATAATCTAAGCCGTTTGCCCCTGTATTATTACGGAAATTAGTGATGTCATCCATATACATGATAGGATCTGGATTTCTTCCGCCAATGATATCAAAAATAGAAACCGCAGTTTGCATTTCTGTACATTGCAATAACATGCTTTGCATTAATGTAGCATTATCATCTATAGATAATAAAGTAGCTTCTGGACAGATGTACATTGTCGGCTCTACTTCATTCTTTAATAATCCCAAACCATTTTGCAGACTGTTCAATTGTATATTTGGATTTACAATTTGGTCTCCAGGTGTCATTGGCTTTCCAGATGGATCGCCATATGAACCTACTGAAATGATATAAGCATCTCCTCCTCCATTTTCATAAAAAAGTCGGATACTATTATAAAGGTAGTAGATCGTGTTAGGATCGGGAACGATAGAATAAAAGCTCCCTGCTACCATTATGTAATCTCCTTTTTCTGGTTGAGTTTTCTCTTCCACGAGATAATATTGTGGACTGTACTGTTTCGCTGGATCAGCTGGTGCAGGAGGATTTGGTAAACAAAATATTGCCTGGAAATCACTAAATGAAGAGATTTTAGTCGGCACGTTGGTGTACGATTTACCTTCGTACATCGCCTGAGGTGTATATCCAATAAAGGCAGGAACGGCTGTAGCTACTGGAACTACCGAATTACCGAACGCATTTACTTCATTGATATAAACCCCTGGGGATTTAATGGTTGAAAGGTTCATAATTATTTTAATTTATCTTATTGAGTTAATTATATATATACATAAATGGGTGAAACCATTTGGTTACTTTCTTCTTCTGATATTATCTGGTTATTCTGTGGTGACGCATTGGGCAGCCCTCTAAAAATGAGCTTTGAATTGGTTTTCCCTAACCTTAAATAAGTCCCCATTAAGTCAAACTTATATCTTGAACCTTCACTGAGTTCTAATGGATTCAATGAAGAAATTAATTGTGCTTCTTCGCCATTTGGTAAGGTCACATCACTAGGAGTACTAAATTGCTCATCTGACACGCGATCCTTAATCATTAAATCTTCAAAGCTGCGTTGTCCTGTACTTAAAAAGTAATAGTTCCAATAACTACTTCTTGTTTTAAAATGTATTTGATATTCTATAGATTGATTGGCATCGATCAAATCTTTAAAACCTATTTTAATCGTTCCAAAAACAGTATTGCTAGTAGTTTCAACATAGCCTGCATTGAGTGTTCGTTGATTATCTATTGTTGAAACATTGCTGCTGTCAAACAAAAAAGCTCCTAACTGTTTCGACGGAAGTGCTGTTTGATCGAAAATCACATTATTTTCCGTCTTTATTAAAAATGTAAAACCATCTAAATCGCTTACTGTTTGAAGGTATTTTAGAAAATCTAAACTGGAAGATTTTGACTGCTGATACAAAGAAAAGCCCGACAATGTATCCCTTAGTTTCAAACTGTATTTTTTAAATAATACTGCTGTTTTTTCATCAGCAACATAGTTTAGTAGCGAACAAATACCATTATTATAATAATCGTGTGTTACACTAATTGAAAACAATAATATGTTGCTCGTTTCAATCATAGCTCGGCACTATTTGAAGTCTGTTGAACACTTGATGGAAAGCTGCTAACTTGATCGGTATCGATTGTAATTAATCGCATTTTATAAATGACACTCGGTTGATATTTTGCTCCAAGTGCACTCCATAAATTATGCATTTGCATATACCCATCTCCTGTTTCAAATTCGAATTCTAATCGATTGATTCCTTCTGGTACATCAGCATAAGATTTACTATCTATGGCTCCGTTGATTTGAAAAAACTGCAAGGATGAAGTCAAAAACTTTAATGCTTCGTTGTAGTCATCAAAATTAGGAGCTACTAGTAAGAAAATATTGTAACGTTGACTTGATGCTGTATTTGCATAATTCCCTTCAGTAGTCTGTTTATTTCTTACATAAAACGGCTTTACGGTTTCTTGATCTAAATGCACTATGGACAACACCACTTTATTTTGATTTTCTAAAGGAATGGCTCCACTAGAATCAACCATTTTATTAGTAACAACTACATCGTCATTCAACCCATACTTATTCTTTAAGAATTGATTTAGAGAATTACTTGTATATGTTAACGCTGTATTAATCATCGAGATGCTCCTTTAATGGTTAGCTAAAGGTACTTGTAGATCATCCTAAATTCAATGTAAGGACATATACAATTCATCTACCTTTTTGCCAAAAATCGTAGACAAATCGTAGACAAGTAGGAATACAGGTATATAAATTGTGGTTTTTTAACAGAAAAACTAAACAAAAGCATTGTAAAAATCGCTACTCAGCATAAAGTAGAAAACAAACAATAATACGTCAAACCGATGAAGATCGGTGTCTCCTCAATAGATAGAAATGCTAATCGATCAAGGTTATTTGAATATACTTTTTTCGCATGAGGAGATGCCGTTCTTCAACGGCATGACGTTAGAAAGGCTATTAAGGATATTGCTGAAATTAGATGTAAACATTAAGAAATTCATCTAATAATATAA
>CANMML010000010.1 GCA_947499005.1 uncultured Aquimarina sp. | reverse complement strand
ACACTTTAGCAGATGGTAGTTATACCCTTACAGGTGTTCCAGCAGGTAGTCCAGTATCGATTTTAATTGATGAAAGTAACTTGCCAACAGGAGCGACACAGACAGAGGGAACTAACCCAACGGATGTTACACCAGTAGCAGGAAGTACAGTTGTAGAGGAGAATAATGGATATTTTGTAAACAACCCACCCGTTGCAGAGGATGATATGTTATCGATTCCAGAGGATGTTCCGGCGATTGTGAATGTTCTAGGTAATGATAATGATCCAGATGGCGACCCATTAACAATTACAGAGATCAATGGAGAGCCAGTTGTACCAGGAGATACAGTAACACTACCAGATGGTACAGAGGTTACCTTGAATCCAGATGGTACGTTGACCGTTGATCCAGTAGACGGTAATTTGAATCCAATCAGTTTTCCTTATACAATTACAGATGGAAATGGAGAAGAAGCTACGGCTCAAGTTGATATTGGTATTAATGCTGATACAGATGGAGACGGTATACCTGATAGTCAGGAGATTATTGATGGAACAGATCCTAATAATGATTGTGAATCTATTGGAGGTACTCCTTTATTAACTAGTGATTGTGATGGGGATGGTGTTACTAATGGGGATGAGATTAATGATGGTACAAATCTAGATGATTCATGTGATTACTTAGTTACTTCTCAAGATTATGCTACTGTAACAGTCGAATTTATGGCAGACGATTGTGACGGAGATGGAGTAACTAATGGTGATGAGATCGATCCAGATGGTGATGGAATTTCAGGGCCAAATGGTACAGATCCAACAAATCCATGTGAATTTGATATTTCTAACCAAGAATATATTATGACTTCTCCTGAATTTAGAGCTGCTGATTGTGATGGAGATGGAGTAACTAACGGTGATGAAATAGATCCAGATGGAGATGGTATGCCAGGTGGTATAGGTCCAAATGGAGAAGTAGCAACGGACCCTAGAGATAATTGTGATTATGTCGTTTCAGATAGAAGAGGTACTGTAACAAATGTTTGTGAAGCCAGAACTTTCGAAGTGGTTGTATTCCATGATGAAGATAATGATGGATCAAGAGGTAATGTTGAGGAAAGAATTCCTGGTATTCCAGTTACGGTATTTGATCCTTCAAATACTCCTGTACAGAGATTATTAACAGATGAAGATGGTAGAGTTGTTTTCTTTGATTTGGAATTTGATGAGGATCAGTATAGAGTCGAAATAGATGTTACGGTTGATGCATTCCCTTCAGATAGATTGAGTACAAATCCAACGGTAAATGATACTGGAGCTAGTTTTGGAATCACACCAGATATTACTCGTAGAGAAATACTAGATGTTGGTTTTGTGTTGATTGAAAATACTGATATACAGATATTTAATGGATTATCTCCGAATGGAGATAATAAAAATGATTATTTTGTGATCAGTGGAATCAATAATTTTGAGAATACAGTTAAAATCTATAATAGATGGGGTGTTGAAGTTTTTGGAACAACGAACTATAATAGAGGAGGAACAGATGATAGCCCTACGGAGAACGTATTCAAAGGAGAGTCTAATGGTAGAGTTACAGTGAAAACAGAAGACCAGTTACCAGTAGGTACATATTTCTATGTAATTGAGTATACTATACCAAATGTAGGAACTAAGTTAAAGTCAGGATACTTATATTTGAATCGTTAATCGTAGACAACTTTTAAAAGTCAAAAATGAAATTATATTCAAAATTTTTAGTTGTGATTACCATTTTGTTGAGCAGTCTAGTATCTGCTCAACAAGATGCACAATACACTCAGTACATGTACAATACTATTGTAGTTAACCCAGCTTATGCAGGTTCTAGAGGTGTGTTGAATTTTACAGGTTTACATCGTAGCCAGTGGGTTGGGTTGGATGGAGCTCCTCGTACACAAACGTTATCGATTCATTCTCCTTTAGGAGGGCGAGTAGGTTTAGGAGGATCTATAGTTCATGATGAAATAGGCCCCACTCAAGAAACGTATGCCAATGTCGATTTCTCTTATACAATTCCTACGGGAGATAAAGGGAAGTTAGCTTTGGGATTAAAGGCAGGAGTTCGCTTGTTTGATGTTAATTTTGATCGTCTGGATATATTCGATGATCGATCTACAGACCCTTCTTTTATCAATAGCATAGAAGATCAAGTAAGTCCGACAATAGGTATTGGTATTTTTTATTATACAGATAAATTTTATTTAGGACTGAGTGCTCCGAACTTATTAGAGACACGTCACTTAGATAGAGATAATTTGAGGGATGACTTTAGAAGTTTTCAACTAGCAGAAGAGAGAGTGAATTATTATGTTACTGTTGGGAGAACTTTTGATTTAACCGATAATGTTAAATTTAAACCAGCGTTGTTTAGTAAGATTGTTTTTGGGTCTCCGTTGCAAGTAGATCTTACAGCTAATTTTTTATTGTATGAAAAATTTACTGTAGGAGCAGCTTATCGTTGGAGTGCTGCAATAAGTGCTTTAGTAGGTTTCCAAGTTTCGGATACGACAATGATTGGTTTTGCATATGATAGAGAGACTACAGAGTTGGGTAATTCAAGTATAAATGATGGATCTTTCGAACTTTTTATACGATTCGAAATGTTTAAACAATCTAGACGTATCATTACACCACGATTCTTCTAAAAAAGAAAAATGAATATTAAAAAAGGGATGAAACTTGAATTTCATCCCTTTTTTATTTCCTTATTAGTGAGTCGAATTGGCCAGTGCTTATTTAGAAGTTTTAGAATATTAGTTTTTAAACTTTCTAATATGCTTAGACTACATATCAAGAAATCAGTTTTCTTTTTATATAAATAGGATAGGCTCTTCTTCATCTTTATTTTCATCCTCTTCCTTTTCAACAGTTTCTATTTTTGATGTTTTATCCAAATGAGGTTTAGGGTATAATGTTTTACTTACTCGGTCAATATAATTTAAAGACCATTGAGTTAATAGTTTATCGATATAGTTACTTATGTATTTTAAAGTTTTCATTTTGATTGTTTTTACTCAAATAAAAAAGGTGCTTCATTTTTTGATGAGCACCTTTTTATTGAGATTTTGTGGAAATTCAGTTATAGGAGTGCTCTAAAAATGCATGTTTACGAATGACAAATGCTAGTTGTAACATTGAGGTACAAGTAAATGTTGCGGGTTTCATGGATAAATGTTTCATAATAAAATTATTAAGGTTTAAAAATAAAAAAGGCGTCCTGATCTTATATCGGACGCCTTTTAATGAATATATTAAATGTTATTTTCTATCTATTCAATACTACATAACGTCCATGCATCAGTTTTGGGTATGCAAATTTTCGCATACAAATTGATAAAGTGACTATATGTAATTGTTTAGTGTTCATTATTAAGTTCAAAATTGAACTTTTTTATTCAAAGAGTTACATAAAAAATGGACTTTTCTATAAACTGCTTATAATTATCTATGAAGTGTTTTGTGTTTGTTTTTTATTGTCTAATAATTTGACATGTTTGTTCGTTTATAAAGCTTTATTTTTGATTTTAAATAAATTTATTTTCAAGATCAAAGAATGTCTGATATCAAGCAATTAAAATTTGACAAAGCTTATTTAAGAATAGCTAGAGAATGGGGGCAATTATCACATTGTCATAGAAAAAAAGTCGGAGCCGTAATTGTAAAAGATCGAATGATTATTTCTGATGGATATAATGGTACTCCTACAGGTTTTGAAAACCCATGTGAAAATGATGAAGGGTATACCAAGTGGTATGTGTTACATGCAGAAGCCAATGCTATATTAAAAGTGGCTGCTTCAACACATTCATGTAAAGAAGCAACGCTTTATATTACCTTATCACCGTGCAAAGAATGCAGTAAGTTAATTTACCAAGCAGGTATTACAAGAGTTGTTTTTAATACAGCCTATAAAGATGATTCGGGGATTGAATTCTTAAAGAAATCAGGTGTACGAGTAGAACATATAGAAAATATAGAATTAACAGTCTCATAATGTATGAAAGGGATGGGTTATAATTTTATGATAAAAGTTTTTTATCAAGAAAATGAATCCTAATTTTTGTACACTTATTAAATAAAGTTTATGCGAATATTAAAAAGTACCCTAATTTTTGTTTTTGGATTGTTTTTAGGGCTTTTTGGATATAAATATTTAGAACAGCATAGACGCATTGAAAATCCAACGAAAGAGAAGTTTAATCGATTGTTAGACTATGTTGATCATTACTATGTGTCGGAAGTAAATACAGATAGTATTGTAGATGCTACAATCAACTCTATTTTGTCGAAACTCGATCCACATTCAGTTTATATTGCTCCAGAAGATGCTCAATTTATTACTGAACGAATGAACGGTGATTTTGTTGGTATTGGGGTTAACTTTATGATTAATAAGGATACCATTATGGTAATAAAAACCATACCCGATGGTCCAAGTGATGTAGCTGGTATTTATGCGGGAGACCGTATCCTTATGGCAAATAAAGATACTTTGTACGGCAAAAGGTTAAACGAAATAAAATCAGTTACTACTTATTTAAAAGGCCCCTTAAATAGCAAAGTAAATTTAGAAGTTTACAGACCTCAAAAAGGGAAGCAACATTTTAATGTAACTAGAGGGGTAGTGCCAATTAAAAGTGTTCAAGCATCAATACAGCTTAATGATACTCTGGGATATATAAAAGTAGAACGTTTTGCGAAAACCACTTATAAAGAATTCAAAAAAGCACTTACAGGTCTTAAGAAATCAGGCGTCTCTTCTTTAATTGTCGATTTGCGAAATAATAGCGGAGGGTATATAGCTCCAGCTATTGATATTGCGGATGAGTTTTTAGAAGATGATAAATTAATTTTGTTTACTAAAGATAGAGATGAAAAAATAGATAAATCTTTCGCCACTTCATCGGGTATGTTTGAGGAAGGAAATATTTATGTGCTAATTGATGAAAATTCAGCTTCAGCGAGTGAAATATTAGCAGGAGCTCTTCAAGATAATGATAAAGGAACTATTATCGGAAGACGTTCTTTTGGTAAAGGTTTAGTTCAACAAGAAATGGAACTTGGAGATGGTAGTAAAGTTCGTCTTACAGTTTCACGATATTATACGCCTACAGGAAGATCTATACAACGTCCTTATGACAAAGGTACAGAAGCTTATTACGATGAATATACTGAACGCTATGAAAGTGGAGAACTTACGGATGCTTCTAAAGTAAAATTTAATGATACGTTAGTGTTTACTACTCCAAAAGGGAAAAAAGTATATGGAGGAGGTGGTATTATTCCAGATGTGTACGTACCAAAAGATATAAGTCATGATTTGGAAGTTCTTAATTTTGCAGATTATGCAGGTGTAATCGTACAATTTGTTTTTGTTGAATTAGATTCTAATAGAAGTTTTTATAGAGATGTTGCTTCTAAAGGAATTGAGACCTTAGAAATTAGCGATGATTTGGTAAAAGCTTTTAAAAAATATTCTGAAGGTAAAGGTTTGGTATATAAAGGGATAGATATCAATGACACTATTAAGATTTATCTTCAATCGGAAATGGCTAGGCAATTAAATGATAATGATCAATCTTTTAGATTAAGATTAAAAACAGATCCAATGCTAAAGAAAATATTGGATTTAGATAAATAGAAAGAATCTTTTCTAAACAGGTTCTTGATAACTCTATTCTTTCCATTATTTTTGCCTCAAAATAAGACCCGTGAAGTATTTGATTTATGTATTTATAGCTATTGCAGCAGGATTGATGATTTTCAATGCTTCAAAATTTAATTTTGATGCATTGTTTACAAGTCAAAATACCGTGCCACTTATAGGTGTTTTAGCTCCTTTAGTAGTAATTGTATTATTGGTTATCCTTTTGATATCTAAAAAAATACAAGAGAAAGTTGATGGAAATCAAACTTTATAACATTTAATACTGAATTTATAACCAACTATAGATGTTTCAGTTAGGAAAGACGTTAGTTTCAGAATCTATCTTAGAAAAAGAGTTTGTGTGTAACCTTGCTGCTTGTAAAGGAATTTGCTGTGTAGATGGAGATGCAGGGGCTCCTTTAGATAAAGAAGAGACTTCAATTTTAGAAGCCATTTATCCAAAGGTTAAGCCTTTTATGGTATCGGAGGGTATTGAAGCAGTAGAAGCTCAAGGAACTTGGGTGATATCCAAAGATGATGAGTTAGAAACCCCACTTGTTGAAGGTAAAGCATGTGCTTATGTCACTTATGATGATAAAGGTGTTGTAAAATGCGCTATAGAAGAAGCTTATAATGCAGGAGAAGTTGATTGGAAAAAGCCCGTGTCATGCCATTTGTATCCCGTAAGAATTAGAGATTACACAGAGTTTTCAGCTGTAAATTATCATTCGTGGGAGATTTGTGATGATGCCTGTACCTTAGGAGAACAATTAGGTGTGCCTGTTTACAAATTTGTAAAAGAAGCTTTAATTCGAAAATTCGGAAATGATTGGTATACCGAGCTAGAAAAAGTGGCTAGTGATTTAACTAAAAAATAAGTTTTCAACATCAAGTCAATTTTAATATTGAACACAAGAAATAGTAGTAAAACACCTTAGTTTTTAGGGTGTTTTTTAAGTTTAATAGCATTTATTGTTGATATGATAATTCTTGCGTAATGTCTTTGGGATTAGTAGTATTTATAGGTGTTTGAAGATGAAGTGTTTTCAAAAACCGATGAAAGGCATGTTGAAAACTATTCGCGATATGTGGAGAAAATTAACAAAAGTTGATGCCCTTTTTTTCCATCTTTGTGAAACGCAAAAGAAACAAGATTTAAATAGAAGCTCGATGACTGAGACCGTAGAACCCATTTTAAAAGAAAATCCAAATAGATTTGTAATTTTTCCTATTCAGCACCATGATTTATGGGATTGGTATAAGAAAATGGAAGCATGTTTTTGGACAGCAGAAGAGATTGATTTACATCAAGACACTGTTGATTGGACTACAAAGTTGAGTGAAGATGAGCGCTATTTTATCAAGCATATCCTAGCTTTTTTTGCTGCAAGTGATGGGATTGTAAACCACAACATTGGTGAGAACTTTGTAAATGAGGTACAATACCCAGAAGCAATGTTTGTGTATACCTTCCAAATGATGATTGAAAATATTCATTCGGAAACGTATTCTCTATTGATCGATACTTATGTGAAAGATGAAACAGAGAAAAACAAATTATTCCATGCAGTAGAAGAGTTTCCTGCAATAAAGAAAAAAGCAGATTGGGCGTTAAATTGGGCTAAATCCGATTCTTTTGCAGAGCGTTTAATTGCTTTTGCAGCAGTAGAAGGAGTCTTCTTCTCTGGAGCATTTTGTTCGATCTTCTGGTTAAAGAAAAGAGGATTAATGCCAGGGCTTACTTTTTCAAACGAATTAATTTCGCGTGACGAGGGTATGCATACTGAGTTTGCAGTTCATTTACACAATAACCATTTGATTAATAAAGTTTCTGAATCTCGAATTAAAGAGATCATCTTAGGAGCTTTAATAGTAGAAAAAGAATTTATTTTAGAATCTTTACCAATTAGTCTTATTGGAATGAACGCTAAATTGATGACTCAATATTTAGAGTTTGTAACCGATCGTTTACTTTCTGAACTAGGATGTTCTAAGGAGTTTAACGTTGGTAATCCATTTGATTTTATGGACATGATTTCATTACAAGGGAAAACAAATTTCTTTGAAAAGCGCGTTTCTGAATATCAGAAAGCCGGAGTAATGAATAAAGATAAGGAAGCCGATAAAATCAGTTTTGACGCTGATTTCTAGTGAACATAGATTTCTGAAAAAGAACATCTAGTACCAAATTTATTTTCAATAATAGCACGCTTTTTGTTATGAATATTAGTTCATAACTTAAGGAAGGGACTATAGCCCCTAAAATTAAAATCTAGCAAACCATGTACGTAGTAAAAAGAGATGGCCGCAAAGAGCCAATCATGTTCGACAAAATTACAGCTCGTGTACGCCAAATGTGTTACGGGTTAAATGAATTAGTAGATCCTGTAAAAGTAGCCATGCGAGTAATCGAAGGACTTTATGATGGAGTTACTACTAGTGAATTAGATAATTTGGCGGCAGAGATTGCAGCGACTATGACGGTAGCACATCCAGATTATGCACAATTAGCAGCGCGTATTTCGGTTTCTAACCTTCATAAAAATACGAAGAAAACATTTTCTGAAGTAGTTACAGATTTATATGAATATGTAAATCCACGTACAAATAGACCAGCACCAATGATTGCTGATGATGTGTATAAAGTAATTATGGATAATAAAGAGAAGCTAGACTCTACCATAATTTACAATAGGGATTTTAATTACGATTATTTTGGGTTTAAAACCCTTGAGCGTTCTTATTTATTGAAGATAAATGGAGAAATTGCTGAGCGTCCACAACAAATGTTGATGCGTGTTTCTGTAGGGATTCATATTGATGATATAGATGCAGCGATTGAAACGTATGAGTTAATGTCAAAGAAGTTCTTTACACATGCAACTCCAACATTATTCAATTCGGGGACTCCAAAACCACAAATGTCTTCTTGTTTCTTATTAACAATGCAAGATGATAGTATTGATGGGATTTATGATACATTAAAACAAACAGCAAAGATTTCTCAGTCTGCTGGAGGAATAGGGTTATCTATTCATAATATACGTGCTACAGGATCTTACATTGCAGGAACAAATGGTACTTCGAATGGTATTGTACCGATGTTACGTGTATATAATGATACTGCACGCTATGTAGATCAAGGTGGAGGGAAACGTAAAGGGTCTTTTGCTATCTATATGGAGCCTTGGCATGCAGATATTTTCGATTTCTTAGAATTAAGAAAGAATCACGGTAAAGAAGAAATGCGTGCGCGTGATTTATTTTATGCGATGTGGATTTCCGATTTATTTATGAAGCGTGTAGAGAATAATGAAGATTGGACATTGATGTGTCCTCACGAATGTCCAGGATTATACGATGTGCATAGTGAAGAATTCGAATCATTATATACGCGTTATGAAGCAGAAGGAAAAGGAAGAAAGACTGTAAAAGCACGTGAGATTTGGGAGAAAATATTAGAATCTCAAGTTGAGACAGGTACACCATACATGTTGTACAAAGATGCGGCCAACCGTAAATCAAATCAAAAGAACCTAGGTACGATTCGTTCTTCGAACTTGTGTACCGAAATCATGGAATATACAAGTCCAGATGAAATAGCAGTATGTAACTTGGCTTCTATTGCTTTACCAATGTTTGTAAAGGGAGGGAAGTTCGATCATGACGAATTATTTAAAGTAACAAAGCGTGTTACCAAAAACTTAAATAAAGTAATCGATCGTAATTATTACCCAGTAAAGCAAGCGGAAAATTCGAATATGCGTCACCGTCCTGTAGGATTAGGAATTCAAGGATTGGCAGATGCATTCATTTTATTACGTATGCCATTTACTAGTGATGAGGCAAAGAAATTAAATGAAGAAATTTTTGAAACCATTTATTTTGCGGCAGTAACTGCTTCTAATGAAATGGCGGAAGTAGAGGGGCCATATTCAACATTTAAAGGGTCTCCTATTTCAGAAGGTAAATTCCAATTTAACCTTTGGGGGTTAGAAGATAGCGATTTAAGTGGTCGTTGGGATTGGACTTCATTACGTGAAAAAGTAATGAAAACAGGAGTTCGTAATTCGTTATTAGTAGCTCCAATGCCAACAGCATCGACTTCTCAAATTTTAGGGAATAACGAAGCTTTTGAACCATATACAAGTAATATTTATACAAGACGTGTATTATCAGGAGAGTTTATTGTAGTAAATAAGCATCTGTTAGAAGATTTAGTACAATTAGGGTTATGGAGTGAAGATCTAAAGGATGCTATTATGCGTAACAATGGATCTATACAAAGTATTGATGGTATTCCACAAGAATTGAAGGAATTGTATAAGACTGTATGGGAGTTGAGTATGAAAGATATTATCGATATGTCGCGCCATAGAGGATACTTCATTGACCAGTCTCAGTCGTTGAATCTATTTATGGAGAATGCAAACAATGCGAAGTTGACATCAATGCATTTCTATGCATGGAAAAGCGGCTTAAAGACAGGGATGTATTACTTGCGTACAAAATCTGCAGTAGATGCTATCAAGTTTACATTAAAGACGAATAGTGAGGTAGAAAAGCCAACAGCAGGTATCACAGCTGAAGCTTCATCACCAGAAGTTCCTCAATCACAATCACAGCCAGCTCAAGTAGTTTCTTCTGAAGGTAGTTTATCTCCGGATGAATTAAGAGCGATTATAGCACAAAGCAAAGCCTCGGAAGGGGATGATTGTTTGATGTGTGGGTCTTAAATTGGTGATTATATAGCATTTTAAAATGTGATAGAATACATGAAAAAAACACTCTTTGTTTAAAGAGTGTTTTTTTTATTCATAATTTAACTGCTATAATCTTAATGAGATAAAAATGGAATTAGAAACTACTTCAATTGAACAAGATCATTGTTCAAAATGTGATACAATATTACTTGAAAATAATAAATTCTGTTCAAATTGTGGTTTCCCTGAAAGAGGAACCGAAAAGGAAAAAGCCATTTTTATTGCAAATGCTGTAATGAAAAAAAATGGGCACCTTGATGTTGACGAAAAAATTAATTCAGGAAAAAAGACATTATTGATTTTAGCTGCACTTTGTGTCGTATTCGGTTTCATAAGTTATGGTGTTAACAATGATATTTCTGTTTTAGTGAGCAATTTAATATTGGCAGTAATTTATGCAGGGTTGGCATGGCTAGCAACAACAAAGCCATTTGCAGCTTTATTATCGGCACTATTACTTTATATAATGATCCATATATTAAATGCGATAGTAGATGTAACTACAATTTATCAAGGACTTTTGGTAAAAGTGTTAGTGATTACATATTTGTCGAAGGGAGTATATTCGGCAATGAATCAAGAAAAGCCTGATAATGCGGTGTAAAGAATGCAATGCTAATTTAGCTTTAGGGGCTAATTTTTGTGGGTCTTGTGGCGCAACCGTTTCAAGTTCGAATACAAATAATGCTACTAAAGAAGACCTTAATATGGTGTTAGGGTTTTATGTATCAGTACTGGTATTTAGTATAATATATTTTTTTATAGCTAAGACGGACTAACACTTACAGAAGAATTTTTAGTAGAAGGAAGCTTTGCATTAGTAATGGTTGCATTTAGTTTTACAGATGCTAAGAGTATTAAGAAGCTATTTCGATTTCCAAAAATGGACGTTTTAATCGTTACAGCTGTTTTTGTTTTTCCGATACTAAATGCATTTGCTGTAGATTTTTATGTAGAGAAAGTGAATCTGTGGTTAGGGGAATTTTCGGAGAATATATACTTCGATTATATTGATTACCCTTACCCAATGTTGTTATCATTGTTCTTTTGGGCAATACTGCCTGCTATTTTTGAAGAATTAGGGTTTCGGGGATTTTTGTTTGGTAAGCTAGAAGAGATGACTAGTGTTAAGATGACAATCTTTTTAACCGCATTTATATTTGCAATTATACATTTGTCGATAATTTCTCTCTTTTGGATATTCCCATTTGGGTTGTTGTTAGGCTACTTAAGATATAAATATCAATCGCTTTGGCCAGGAATTTTAATTCATTTATTTCATAACTCTTTGATAGTATTATTTGATTATTGGGATTATGTAGAGATAATATGTGCCGAAGATTTTATGGGATTTTATTAATAAAACAGGCTAACAAATAAATGCTAGCCCATTTTACTTGGAATTAATATAAAGGGGGATTAAATATTCTTTCTGTCAACTCTTACCCAATCAACAAACATTTGAGTTTCGGAAAATAAGTTGATTAAGTTATTGTTGAAAATTCCTAGATTATCATTAGATCCGACATTTAAGTTGAATATGATATTGTGATTGACAAAGTTTTCTAATCTAAGATTTCTATTGATGCCATTAAAATAATTAGCTTCTTGTCTTCCGTCTACGAAGACATCTACGTAAACATTACCATTTACATTTGTCCAATACATCACGTATTCATGCCATCCTTCACCTAAACCGTCAAAATCTCTTACAGCATCAGAACCGAGTAGAGGAGTAAACTCGTTAAACCCATAGAATAAGTTACTAGCATATTCAGCACGATTTCCAAAAGAATACCCTTCCATAATATCTATTTCGCCTCTAGTAGGCCAAGTAGTCTCATTTACAGTCCAAAATGCAGGCCATGCACCATAAGTTTCAGAAAACCCTCTATATCCATTTCCTTGCCTAGCAATTAATTTAATTCGAGCAGAAAATTTTAATTGTTGATTATTACCAGGTGTAAAGTCTTGAAATGATTTTACATGACCAGAATTGTATTGGCCATTACCAATAGAATAAGCATTTAATCGAAGACATCTATTGCCGTCCAGTACTGCGATTGTAGGGTTATTCTCTACATAAAAGCATCTATTCCTAGAATTATAATCATCACGATTAGTTCTTTCCCAGACGCTAGTGTTTACTGATCGTCCATTAAACTCATCGGTGAAAATACGGGTCCAATTATTGTTTCTAGCTCTTCGGTCAAAAGTTACTAGTTCTTCGGGTTGATCAACTGAAGGGGTATTATCTGTAACACTGGCATTTTCTTTTTCACAGGATGTCATTAGGAAAAAAGAAATAATACCTAATAAGAAGCGATTTAGATTTTTCATAATTAAAGAATTTAGTTTTTTGAATATTTGTTATCAGCAAAAACGTTTGAGCTATCAGCTATAACGTTTTTGTAAAACTAAATCTTAAATTCACTTTATAAAGTACAGATGTTGTACGCGCAACAAAAATGAAGACTTTCGAATCGTTTGTTTTATAAAATGAGTTCTTTTAGGTGAAAAATGCGGTGTTATACTCCGTTTATTATATCCATACAAATGTTGCCATTTTATTCTAAAGCGCTCCAGCTCTTAATGAAATCTTTATCAAAAAGGGTTACTTTTTTAGGAGCTGTATTTAGCCATTCTAATTGTTTTGGACTTAGATAAACATAAGGATCTTTTTTATTTACTAATGCACTATTGATTTTTGTGCGTTGAATTTCCGTTAATGGAATATACTTTAAGGGACTATGTTGTATATAGTAATCTTCGTCAGATGATGACCAGCGAAAATCACTTTTAGGCACTAATTGCATACGTTGGTGACTGGCAAGTTCTTTTAAAGCAGCTTTAGAAATGATATTATCATCATAAGTCACTTTTACTACTTCACCATTCATAAAACCCGCTTTTGTAGAAAGTACACCATCGATACCTCCTAAGTACCCTTCTCCAGACCAGAAACAATACATCTTGTAATAATCTTCTTTTAAGTTAGAAGTTGAGGCAGTGATTTCCTTTCCTAAAATTCGAACATATTCGGGGATAGGCTTACCAGCTTTTACCAAAGATTGAATGATAGCATTATAAAGGCCTTTAGAGGAATAATTTCCGGCCACTCTATTTGCCAAATTTTTCCCTTCCGAATTAACAATGCGTACCACAGGATTATTCCAAGAAGGTTCTTTATAAAGATTTAATACCTCTCTATCTTTTCCTCCTTTATTATTATAAATAGCTAAAGGAATAAATTCATTTTCAATAGCTTCAATCATTAGAGGATGCGATAATACATTGTGTCCATAATTTCGACAAGTAATGCAACCAGGCACTTCTTGAAATAAAATTAAAACAGGTTTGTTTTCCTGTGTTGCTAATTGCAAAGCAGTTTGGTAATCACGATACCAACTCACTTTTCCTAATTCTTCGGATTGATTATTAGGATTAGTTCGTTCTTGAGAATAACTGACGTAACTTGTAATGAAAAAACAAGCGATTAATAAAAATTTCATGAGTATTGTTTATTAATTTGTCTTATCAAAAGAAGAAAAATTACGTTCGTTAAATTTATTGGTCTCAGGATTAGTTAAAACTATGCACTTTAGCTTCTAAAAATTTTGTTTAAGGCTATAGGCATTAAGCTTTAAGCAATAAGATAGAAAACAGGAAAAGACTTTCAGTCGTAACCGAAATTATGAATCTTCCAGTCCATTGTACCTCATTTTAGAATTACTCGTGTAAATCATAAACATCTTCAAATAGTGAAAATATGAAATCAAACGCAGCTACCGTAGATGAGTATATAAGCGAACTTCCAGAAGAGAGAAAAGAAGTAATAAGAAAATTACGAACCATTATTTTACAAAATGTACCTAATGGAATTATAGAGAATATGTCCTATGGCATGATAGGTTATGTAGTATCTTTTGATAAATATCCCAAAGGATATCATTGTAAGCCTAAAAAAGAATTACCATTTATTAATTTAGCATCTCAAAAAAAATATATTTCATTTTATCATATGGGGCTTTATGAAAATGCTACATTGTTAGAATGGTTCAAAAAAGAATATACAAAGCATTCGAAATATAAACTAGATATGGGTAAATGCTGTGTAAGATTTAAAAGAATGAATGATATTCCATATGAGTTGATCGGACAGTTGTTACAAAAACTGAATTTAGATGATTACATTTCAGATTATGAACGTATCATTCATGCTACAAAAAGATAATTGAATACATGAATTGGGAACAATTACTATCACTAAGAAAACAAGGAGATAAAGCACAACGACATAGAAAGGATCAAGATGAAACGCGTTTGGGATTCGAAGTTGATTATGATCGTATTATTTTTTCATCTGCTTTTAGGAGTTTACAAGATAAAACTCAGGTCATTCCATTATCAAAAACCAGTTTTGTACATACTCGATTAACACATAGCTTAGAAGTTTCGGTTGTTGGGCGTACTTTGGGAAGGAGAGTAGGAAAGGCAATATTAGAAAAATACCCAGCGCTTAAATCTGTCTGCGGTTATCATTTTAATGACTTTGGAGCCATAGTTGCTGGGGCTGCTTTAGCTCATGATATAGGAAATCCTCCATTTGGACATTCTGGAGAAAAAGCAATAGGCGAATATTTTAAAACAGGAGAAGGGAAACAATATCAAGCTGCTTTAACGGATAAGCAATATCAAGATCTAGTTACATTTGAGGGTAACGCTAATGGTTTTAAAATTCTTACAGAAAGTAAAGATGGTATAGAAGGAGGACTTCGTCTATCTTATGCAACATTGGGGGCTTTTACTAAATACCCTAAAGGGTCACTGCCGTACAAGCCAACAAAAAAAATAGCCCATAAGAAGTTTGGTTATTTTCAAAGCGAGTCTACTTTTTTTCATGAAGTAGCTAATAATTTAGGATTAATAAAAGAAGAGTTTGGTGGCGAAGCTTGTTATCAAAGGCATCCGCTAACCTTTTTAGTAGAAGCAGCCGATGATATTTGTTATACGATTATAGACTTTGAAGACGGTATTAACCTAGGATTATTGGATGAATCTTATGCTTTAGAATATTTAATAAAATTAGTAAAAGACAGAATCAATACAGAAAAGTATCACGAGTTAAAGCAATCTTCGCAAAGATTAGCTTATTTACGAGCTTTAGCAATAGGAGCTTTAATAGATGATGCTGTTAGAATTTTTCTAGAACATGAAGAAGCAATTCTAAAAGGAGAGTTTCATGAAAGCTTGCTAGATAAAAGTGTTTACAAAGCACAGATTGAAGATATTATTGATAAAAGTGTAGAGAAAATATATCAAAGTAAAGAAGTAGTTGAAAAGGAAATAGCAGGTTATCAGATATTAAATACGCTTTTAGGAGCCTATTGTACTGCGGTAAATAATTTTCATAGAGATTCACTAACGGCTTTCGATCAATTAATATTAAGAAATGAAGCAGGGAAGTTCGACTATCAAAATGAAGATTTATATTTGCGTTTGATTGGCATTTGCCAGTATGTAGCAAGTCTTACAGATGGTAATGCGCTGCAAAAATATAGAGAAATAAAAGGGATGGCTTTATAGGTCAAGAAGAAGGAATTATGAGTGAATCACAAAGTAATATATACGCTAATTTCCATAAAGGAGTTAGTGATGAAGAGGTGTTAGAAGTTTTTGAAAATGCAGAGTTATATGTAGACGATGCTCGGCTAGCTGCTTTTAAAACGTTAAAAGAAAGAGCATATTCTTTTTCTGGAGAGCAATTACAAATTGCAGAAACATTAGAACAACAAGAACGAAAACTTGAAAAAGAGCTTTTGGCTCAGAAACATGAAGAAAGTGAATTAGAAGAACAACCATTATGGTATTCTCAAGCTGCAATTTTAGGATTAGGAGTTTTGATATCTCCTTTTTTTGGAGCTATTTTATTAGCAATGAATTTCTATCGTTCCGAATCAAAAAAGCTTGTAATTCCAGTAATTTTTTATGGAATGTTAATTCATACTATGAATTTGTTTTTCTTTTTTACCGGGAAAGTATCTGGGATTACTATAATTATTGTAAATGTAGTAGGGACAATTTTATTGGTAGAGTTTTTTTGGAAAAAATATTTAGGAACAGATAATCAATACAATCGAAGATCTATATGGCCAGCAATTTTAGTACTGGTTGGATCTATATTTGTTATAGCGTTTATTACAAGCTTTTTTGTAAGTCCCGAATATATAGAGCAATTACTTAATAAAGGATAATTCCTTACTTTTACTACCATAATAAAATCAAGATAAACTAAGAAAATGCCTTATCAGCGTATCTTTCTTAGTTTTTTTTATAACAAATTTGCAAGAGAATGAAAGTATTACATCTGGATAATAATCATCCATTGTTGATCGAGCAACTGCAGGCAGCAGGCTTTCAAAATGACGAGAATTACGAAGGATCTAAAGAAGAAGTAGAAGCTATTATTGGGCAATACGATGGAGTTATTGTTCGTAGTAGATTCAAAATAGATGCACCATTCTTAGAAGCAGCGACTAACCTAAAATTTATAGGTAGAGTTGGTGCAGGTCTAGAAAGCATAGATTTAGATGCAGCAGCAGCAAAAAATGTAACCTTATTTTCGGCTCCTGAAGGAAACAGAAATGCAGTAGCAGAACACAATTTAGGAATGATCTTAAGTTTGTTCAATAAGCTAAATAAAGCTGACAAGCAGGTGAAAGAAGGAAAGTGGCTTCGAGAAGATAATCGAGGAGTCGAGCTTGATGGATTAACAGTCGGGATGATTGGTTACGGAAATATGGGGAAAGCTTTTGCGAAAAAACTGAGAGGTTTTAATGTAGAGCCTATTTGCTATGACATCAAAGATGATGTCGAAGATAGCAATGCCGAGCAGGTTGACTTAGAAGAGCTTTTCGAAAAAGTAGATGTGCTAAGTTTACATACGCCTTGGACTCCCTTGACCAATAAAATGATTAATGCTGAATTCATTAATAAGTTTAAAAAGCCGTTTTGGTTTTTTAATACCGCTAGAGGTAAAAGTGTGGTTACCGAAGATCTAGTAGCAGCGTTGAAATCGGGGAAAATATTAGGAGCAGGATTAGATGTTCTAGAATATGAAAAGTTATCTTTTGAAGAGCTTTTCGATAAGCCTTCAACGATGCCACAAGCTTTCCAAGAGTTAATGCAAATGGATAATGTGCTATTAACTCCGCATGTAGCAGGCTGGACCGTAGAAAGTAAAGAGAAACTAGCACAAACTATAGTCGACAAAGTACTTAATGAGTTCGGAAATCAATTATAGGTAGTGCTCACATACCATTCATATGGTATTAAACCTATAAGATGTCTTTGAATAATAGAAATATTTCCATTACAGGAACTACAGAATTTTCAGAACTTAAAGTTACTGAGCCTTCAAACTATGCAGCAGGAATTAAAGCAGTAAAAGTAGCTTTAGATCATGCATTCAAAGAAATGGGAGTAGCGAAGTCTTTCAAAGGCTTAGCAAAAATGAACCAAAAGGAAGGTTTCGATTGTCCTGGTTGTGCATGGCCTGATCCCGAAAAGCCATCGAAAGTAGCCGAATACTGTGAAAATGGAGCCAAAGCTTTAGCAGAAGAAGCTACGAATGAGAAGGTAGATCGCCATTTTTTTGCTAAATATTCTATAGAGGAAATTTCTCAATGGACAGATTACAAAATAGGTAAAAGTGGTCGTGTCACCGAACCGATGATTTTACGTCCAGGTAAAATTCATTACGAACCTATCGAATGGAATGCAGCTTATCTAGAAATAGCAAAGTATCTTAAAAATTTAGATGATCCCGATCAAGCGATCTTTTATACATCGGGACGATCAAGTAATGAAGCCGCTTTTTTATATGGGTTATTTATTCGTGCATTTGGAACACATAATATGCCCGACTGCTCGAATATGTGTCACGAATCGAGTGGAGTAGCACTTGGAGAAACACTAGGGATTGGGAAAGGGTCTGTAAAATTAGAAGATTTCGATAAAGCAGAGGTGGTCCTGGTCATGGGGCAAAATCCAGGAACGAATCACCCTCGAATGCTTTCAGCTTTACAAAAGTGTAAAGAGAACGGCGGTAAAGTCATTAGTGTTAATCCACTTGAAGAAGCAGGACTTATTCGATTTAAAAATCCACAAGAGGTAAAAGGAGTATTACAAGGAGGAGAAGCTATAGCTGATATTCACCTTCAGGTAAAGATCAATCAAGATGTCGCTGTAATTAAGTACATTCTAAAGCGATTAGCCGCTCTAGATAAACTTACAGGAGACGTATTTGACCATAATTTTATTGAGAGGTATACGGACGGCTATGCTTCTTTTCTAACACAATTAGAGCAATTTGAAGAAGAGGCCTTAGTAGCTCAATCTGGAGTTGAGGTCTCAAAATTAAATCAAGTAGTTGATCTACTAGCTAAAAAAGATAAGATCATTATTTGTTGGGCAATGGGATTGACCCAGCATAAAAATGGAGTGGAAAATATCAAAGAATGTATAAACCTTTTATTATTAAAAGGGAGTCTAGGTAAAGAGGGCGCAGGGACTTGTCCAGTAAGAGGACATAGTAATGTACAAGGAGATCGCACCGTTGGTATTGTACATCATGCTTCGCCAGCATTTAATGAAGCATTAAAACAAGAATTTGGTTTCGAAGCGCCTATTAAAAATGGCTACGATGTAGTGGACGGAATCCAAGCAATGCACAAGGGTAAAGCCAAAGTATTCATGGCGCTAGGGGGGAATTTTGTTTCTGCAGCTTCCGATACCGCTTATACTGCAGAAGCACTACAGAAATGCGATTTGACCGTTAGCGTTTCTACAAAACTAAATCGAAATCATACCGTTGCTGGTAAAACATCGATTATTTTACCAACCCTGGGTCGTTCGGAATTTGATGAGAAAGAAGGAAAGCAACGTTTCTTTACCGTTGAAAATAGTATGGGAATAGTACATCGTTCTAAAGGATTGCTAAAACCAGCTTCGGAGCATCTAAAAAGTGAACCAGAAATTATAGGTGGAATTGCCGATGCTTATTTTGAAGGAAACCACCCAGTAGATTGGAAAACTTATGGTGAAAACTACGAAATGATTCGTGCAAGTCTGGAAAATGTGCTGACAGAATTTAAAGGGATTGAAGAAAAATCAAAAGGATCAGGGTTTTATTTAGAGAACAATGTTCGCAATTTGGACTTTAGTATGTTGCCTAATGGAAAGGCACAATTTTCAAATAATGGATTACCCGAGCATGATTTAGCAGAAGATGAATTCATGCTAATGACCATGCGTTCGCACGATCAATTTAATACCACCATTTATGGAATGAATGATCGTTATCGAGGTATTTACAATGAACGCCGAATTATTTTTATAAATCAAAAAGATATCGAAAAGTTTGGTTTCAAATCTTTTGAGGTAGTCGACTTGGTCAGTAATTACGACGGAATTGAACGCAAAGCAGAGAATTTTAAACTAATACCATACAATATTCCGCAAGGAGATTTAGGTGCTTATTTTCCTGAAACCAATATTTTAGTACCCATAAATCATTTTGCAGATAAAAGTCAAACCCCGATTAGTAAGTCTGTGGTGGTTAAGATTGTTAAGAAGTAATTCTGTAAAAGTATTAATTATGGATACTTGTTTAAAAATGATACCTTCATTTTAGGGGAATAGTGGTTTAGACTTTGTGTGTTTATATAGTTTTTACAATCAAGCTGAAAACTAACGGAATATTACGTTCACTTTGTAAGTCATTCCACGTCCCGATTGCTATCTATCGGGATTGAAAAAATTGTAGTGTAGTCTCCTTCACTAGGAATTGTAAATCGTTATTTTGAATTGAAAATACCCATATTTAGTTGAGGAGATTTCCACCTCCGTGGAAATGACGGTAACTTTACTTGTCCACAACTTTTCATGGTGAACCAATTTTACCTATTTATAGAATTTATTACTAATCACATAAAGCATCGTATCTTTGCCGCCTATGATGACGAAAGCACAAATTGAAGATCAGGTAAAACAAGGAAAGATGCTACCTTTAATGGAGGAATTCTATACCATTCAAGGAGAAGGTTTTTATAAAGGTACAGCAGCTTATTTTATACGTATTGGAGGTTGTGATGTTGGTTGTCATTGGTGTGATGTTAAGGAAAGTTGGGATGCAGAATTGCACCCTCCTACAGCTACAGAACGTATCGTAGATAGTGCCACAAAATATAGTGATACCATAGTGGTAACAGGAGGAGAACCTCTAACGTGGGATATGTCTCATTTAACAGCTGGTTTAAAATCAAAAGGAGCGAAAACACATATAGAAACTTCGGGTGCTTACCCTGTTTCTGGAGACTGGGATTGGATTTGTTTATCCCCTAAAAAAACAAAACTTCCAGTAGATGAAATTTACCCATTAGCTCACGAACTAAAAATGATTGTTTATAACAAATCAGATTTAGAGTTTGCTGAACAGCAAGCAGCAAAAGTAAGGGAAGATTGTGTGTTGTATCTTCAGCCAGAATGGAGTAAAAAAGATAAAGTAGTTCCTCTAATTGTCGATTATGTAATGAATAATCCAAAATGGAAAGTATCATTACAGACACATAAATATTTGAATATACCTTAACTCTTTTTTTATTATGATGCTATAAGTTATTCTTATGTAAATTTTATTTTCAATAGTTAAATGTTTTCTATTTTTAAATAAAATTAGAAGCATGAAACCAAACATAGGAATTAACGAAGAGCAACGTACAGCTGTAGTAGGAGTATTAAAGGTACTTTTAGCAAATGAATATCTATTAAGTTTAAAGACAAAAGGAGCTCATTGGAATGTAGTAGGAACCGATTTTGCAGATAAACATCAATTATTCGAAGCACAGTATGATGGTCTAAGTACTACAATTGATGACGTAGCAGAACGTATTCGTCAATTAGGTTTTGAATCCCCAGCCTCCATGCTAGAATTTTTAGAGTTAACAACGCTTAAAGAGACGAAAGGAGCGAGATTCAAGAGCAGTATTTTCATAGAAGAGTTATTAAATGATCATGAAGCTATAATACGTTTCTTAAGGATCAATATTGAATTAGCAGAACAAAATAATGATGATGGTACTGCTGATTTCTTTATTGCTACAATTCAAGAACATGAAAAGACCGCTTGGTTTTTAAGATCTCATTTAGAATAATACATATCCTAAACTTAATTATTGAAGGTTACCTTATTTTTTGTGTTCAAGTGTACTATTAAAATCTTTTTGAATACAATTTCACTTTAAAAATATAGCTAATCTATACTCATGTCTTCTTCCTTGGATTCGCTAAAAGTGGCACCAATTTTAGATTTAAGAATTATTTTTATGGAGAAAAGATATAAGTCCCTATAAACAAGATGTGTTTTAAATATGTTTCATTATAGGGGTGTTAATGTTGATAGAGTATCACTCAGGTTTTTAAAAACTTAAACAATTAAAATGTCAACAGGGCTTATTTCACCATTTCACTCTTTTTTAAAACTCAAAATCGAAAATGTTTTCAGTTACAATCGATTGTCTAATATTGGTAAGTGATTTTTTTTCATGCATTTTGTTATCTATTTGTTATAAAATCACACGAATTTTTGAGTAAATATGACCCTTAAAAATGCAGGGTTGTAGGGTGTTTAATAATTATAATTGTGTTTTAACAATCGATTGATATTTGTCTTTTACATAGCGTAAATGCAAATATTGATTAAGAAATCAAAAACAATTAACTATTATGAACAATTACAAAAAGATGGGATTTAGTCTCATGGCGGTGCTTTTTGGGTTCAAAGCTTTCGCACAGATCAATGTGGAAGTTAATGCTAACACCAAACATCAAGTTGGAGGTATTTCTAACTTTGATCGTAAAAAGTACATTACAGTACATTCAACAAACTATGAACCCGATTGGAATGGGCAAAATGGAGAAACAGCAAATACTCCAGCTCGTTTATTCGAACTAACGAGGACTTATGATGCTTGGCTTTCCCGCGAAACTGGTGCTTTTACAAGAGCAATCACAGGAAACTCTGCTAGTAAAATAGCAAGTCAAAGTTTAGGAGCATCGGAAGGTTTTGATTACACCTTTTTATCAGATCGATTTGCTTACGAGCAAGATCAAGACTTGGTTGTAGCAGCACAAGAAAAAGCTTACGAAGTATTCAATCACAATGGTTTTACTTGGGGGAATAGAGCTGCTGCTTGGGTAAAAAAGCATGGTAACGGAGGAACGACAGGACGTAAAAGACCTTCTTCTATCGAAATTTTAAATGAGCCCGTATTTCCATTAGTAGATTTTATTCCTGCTGGCGCGACACCAGAGCCTTTAGGTAGAATCTTTAGATTTCACAGAGATGCAGCAAATACTTTTAAGCAAAATGTTCCTGCAAATGGTAGGCCATTAATCGGTGGTTGGACAACGGCTTTCCCACAATTAGACAAAAGAAATTTTGCACAGTGGAATGAGCGTTGGAAACAGTTCATTGATATCGCAGGTGGTGCTATGGATTTCTATTCTTTACACTTATATGATCAACCAATTTTTGGATCTAATAATAATCAATGGGCTTACCGTAAAGGGGGGAATATCGAAGCTACTTTAGATCAAATTGAAAACTACGGTTTTATCACAGGAAAGAAAAAACCTTTCTTGATTTCCGAGTATGGTTCTCAGTTAAATAATAATTATTCGGAGCGTTATAATGCACGTAGAGACTGGTGGTCATTACGATCTATGAGTTCAATGATGTTACAATTTATGGAACGTCCAGATCAAATTGTAAAGGCTATTCCTTTTGTGCCAATTAAGGCAGAATGGGCTTTTGGTTTAGCAGAAGGTTCGCCAGTATCACCAGGTGTAGGTTATGCTTATTCTTGGAGATTAATGAAGAACAACAACGAGCCAAATGGAACTTATTGGGTAAACAGAAATAACCCATTTGGATCTGATAGAAATGTGCCAAATAGTAGCTATAGTTGGACAGAGTTGATCCGTTTTTACCAATTATGGTCTGATGTACGTGGTACTCGTGTAGATTCTAAGCAAGCTGATGTAAACTTGCAAGTAGACTCTTATGTAAATGGAAAAGATTTATACATTATTGTAAATAACCTTTATAGAGAGGGGAAGTCTTTTAACTTAAATATAAAAGGAACAGGAAGTAATCCAGTTGAATATGTATTTGAAAAGCACTTATTTCCAGGAGCTGGAGGAAATCCTAATTACAACACACGTTTTGTAGGAACTAATAAAGCAACAACTTTATCAGTAGGATCTGAAGCGACTGTAGTGTTACGTTACCATTTCAAAAACAATATTAACGTAAACCAAACTTCGAACGAAACAAAGCATTATGCTACTCGTAATGCGAGTTCTTATTTAGAGTATATCGAAGCAGGGCAAAACCAAGCTTTTAATATCAATATAGGGAGTAAGCCTCAGTTTGGAGAAGCTACTTTAAGAATTGGTGTTGGACGTCCTAATTCATTAAACAAATTGCCTCGTGTTTGGGTTAATGGTACAGAAGTAAATTCTGCGAAGCAATGGAGAGGTTCGGGAGTTGGACAAGGACCAAGAGGATATTTCCACTCGATTGTTGAGGTTGATGTTCCGCTAAGTGTATTAAAAGCTAACGGAAATAATATTACTGTACGTTACCCAGATGAAGGAGGGTTTATTTCATCTATGGCGATACAAGTATTCCGTATGACGGCTCAAATCAATAGAGGTACTGCAACTAATACACAAGCTCCTACAAGTCCAACGACTCCAACTACTTCTGGTGCTCCAGTAGGACAAGTAATTTCTTTACGTAAGTCAGGAGGAGATTTCAAATACTTATCTGCTGTTGGAGAATTGAATAACGATATCTACTGTAACCAGTCACAAGTTTTCGGGAACCGTCAAAAATTCCGTGTTGTAAGTCACCCTAATGGAGGAGTTGCCTTATTTAACTTAAACTCTCAACGTTACATTCAAGTAGTAGGAAACAATCAAAATGCGATTGTACGTGCAACAGGTGCAGATACTAAAGGATGGGAGCGTTTTGAATGGATTAATGTAGCTTCGGGGCAGGTTGCTTTGAAAAGCTTGCACACAGGCAAATATTTGCAGGCGGCTTATAATGTTGATAATGTAGCTGTATTTCCTAAAGGAGCTGAAAGAAAAGGTTGGGAAACTTTCTTATGGAAAGTGGAAGGAGCTAAATCTTTAGACATTACAAATGAGAAAGAAACATTGGTATATCCTAACCCAGTAAATGGAGGAGAAGCTGTAACAATTGCAAACTCGATTTCAGGGACTATTATTAACATTTTAGATGTTAAGGGGAACTTAGTAAATAGCATTAAAGCTGTGGGAGGAATTTCTATTATAGAGACCTCTAACTTGGCTGCTGGTGTGTACTTTGTGCAAATCGGTGATCAAGATGCAGTAAAACTAATTGTCGAATAACATCCCATTTTGCCCCAATACTTAAAATCCCTTCTTATGAAAATGAGAAGGGATTTTTTAATTTCATTCTTAGAAGATAAATACCAAGGGGCTTGTCTTAAGGAAATTTACTCTGATGATTAACCCCAAATTATGCAACAGAATTTGGGTTAGATATCTGAAATATAGTTTTTGGTATTCCTACTATTTTTCGGACACTTTTTTTGTATCGAGGAATTCGACCCACAATGTGGGATTAAAATGTTAGCTTTTTTTAAATGCCTCGTGAGCTTGCTCCGTAGTTTACATATTAAAACTTCAACACTTTCTTTTTAAATACTTCTATCAAGAAAATAAGCAGTAAACTTATTCCGAATAAAGGAAAAACAATAGCGAGTATTCCTATAAGGATAATGACACCGATGCCTGCTTTAAATTGTACAGGAGCATCAGGAACTCCCCAACTACGCCCTTGAAAGGAAAGTAAACCAGTAATACTAACAATAGCTAATACAATAGCAACAAATAGCATTAAAGCAAAATTCAAGCTACCTAATTGCCCTTGATGGAATGCCATTAGCCATAGTCTTCCTCGCATTAAAATCCCGATATCATTCCAACCCAACGTCATTAATTTTTTACCAGAATATTGATCAAAGTGGATCTTATGCATGTTTTCAAAATCGGAAGTACTATTCGAAATACTAAAAGGCGCTTTAGGATGTTTAGGGAAATCGAGAGTTACATTACCTTTTAGTTTCGTTGCATTAGCTATTTCTACCATTTTGTCTATCGAAATAGATGTCTCTTTAGGTGTTGAAAAAGCACCAACCCTAAACCACTCTTTAGGAAATCCCGTATTCGTTAGTTTTTGAACTTTCTTAAAGTTTTCTCCAAATACATCAGTCCAAGGGAAACCTCCTGCAAGCGTTAATAGTAATAATATTGAAATTAAAAAACCACCTACTGCATGGATATCTCGAAAAAGAATTCGATTCCCCAGTTTTGTACGTATGCTAAATAACTTTTTAAAAGCTGTTTTAGTAAGTGGAAAGAAAATATAGATTCCGGTTAGGATTAATACGACCATCCAGCTTGCGATTAACTCCACAATTTTGGTTCCAACCTTACCTGTCAATAATTCTCCATGTAGTTTTCGAACTTGATACATCCAAGTATCTTTAGGAGTAAACTTTCCTTTGATTTCGCCAGTATATGGATTTACAAAAACAGATTTTTTGTGACTGAATTTTCCCCAAACAAATTCCGTAGCATCCGTATTAGAAGTAGGAAGTACCATACTATTTGGTTGTTTTCCCTTCATATAGTTTGAAGCGATCTCAAACTGTTTCTTAAAAGAAAGTTTTGTTTCGCTAGAAGTATCCACCTTTTGAAAAGATTCAATAATAGGCTTTTCTACATTGTCCTTGAACAGATATATTCCTCCAGTAATTGCCAATAACAAGATAAAAGGCATAGCGATAATACCAGCAATTACATGCCAACGCCAAAGCCATTGATGTAGTTTTTTTGAACTCATATATGTTGTCAAATAATACTTAAATAAACTAGACTTCGGCTTCGCTAAGCCTTCGAATTATCTCGAACCCTGAGCGAAGTCGAAGGGTGTTTTTAAATGATATTTAACCCCTGCTTTAAGGTTAAATTCTTATAGGTTTGTACCAAGTTAGATGTTTTCTAACCTTTATATCACTTACTAGATTAATATCCAAAATCAAATTTAAATGCTAATATCTAATAGCGAAGCGATCTAATATCTTAGTCGGTCACGATTAATTAAAAATTATACTTCATACCAATGTGGAAAGTTCTAGGATTTCCAACGGTATAACTATTTTCATTTCTAAATCTATTGAAGCTTGCTCTATTGGCATAAAGCTTATCAAAGATGTTTAAGGCGTGTAGCCAAAGTTCCACATTTTTATATCGGTAACTGGTCAGAAAATTGAAAATGTTATGTCCAGAATACTTCGTAGTTGTTGGGTTACCATCAGCATCAGTTGCTTGCCCTTCGAGACTAGTAGTGTATTCACCAATTAATTCGTGTTCAAAGGCTAAAGTCAATCCGTTTTTAGGAGTAATAATTACTTTTGAAGTCCCGATTAAATTAGGAGCTGTTTCTCTATCGGTGTTAGAGAAGTCATTTCCTCCAAATTCAAAACGATCATATACGTGTTTAGCATAAGATCCATTGTGTGTAATTTCTACAATAGAATTTGGCTTGTACGAAACACCATATTCGATACCATATGAAGTGGTTTCACCAGCATTTGTGTTGATAAAATCATCATCGGTTTGAGGGTCACGAATAGTAATCAGCGTATTTCTACCTTTTAATTCGTAAAGTGCGACATCGATTTTTAAACCTTTAATAGGTTTAGTATAAATACCAACTTCGGCGTTGTTATATCTGCTTGGTTTGATGCCTTCGTTACGATCCCTACTACGATATAAGGTTGAAGATTGTGGGGGAGTAAAACCTGTAGAGAAATTAGTGTAAATACCAGTACTATTATTAAAATTGTAATTAGCACCAATTTTAGGAGCCCAATTATCCCAATGGTCTTTACTGTTTGGTAACGCTGTATCTCCAGTAATTCTATTTTCAAAATCGTATTCAAAATAATCATAGCGTAATCCTCCTGTAAGTTTTAATTGCTCGATAGGAGAGATTTCGAATTGAGTATATCCTGCATAATTATTAATATCAGCTTTATAGTTTAAAATAAAGTTATCTGGTAATACTTCGAAAGCAATATTCTTTCTAGAAGCAGGGTCAACAGTAACATTAGTTCTATTAGCAACATAGTCTTGTTTTGTGATATCAAGACTAGAGCCTATGATCAAATTAGCGTTAATACTAGGAAAATTTACTTTGTGCTGGATATTTCCCACATAACTTTCAAAAGTATTATTATTAACTTCACCAGATCCAGTACCAGTCAATTGACCTCCATCTCTATTTTGGCGAATCCTAAAAGAAGGATTTTGTTTCATAACATTATCACGATAGATGGCACTAAAAGACGTTTTATTATTGTTATCCCACTTTTGCTCCCATGTGGCACGAATACGATGTGCTACAGCATCACGATTGGTAAAAGTTTGATTACTTTGGAAGTTACGAGTGCGATAATTGGTTTCGCCAACAGGACCTGCCATATCGGTGAAGAAATCAGACCCACTATACATTACAATAAGTTTTGAATGGTCAAATGGCTCAAATACCGTTTTTACTTTTAAAGCATATTTATCATAATCACTATGTTCGAAAGGTCCATTGTTACGTTGATTAAACTGGGAAGCAATATAAATTCCGAATTTATCAGTGACTTGTTCTCCTATATCAAAGCCGACTCCCGAATAGCCTAACTCATTAGCTTGAAAAGAGACATGTCCAGAAAGTTTCTTTGTAGGATCTTTGGTAATAAAATTGAAAGAACCCCCTATAGCGTCACTACCATAAATACTCGCATTTGGCCCTCTTAAGACCTCAACACGCTGGTGAGAAACTGTATTTAATTCTAATAATGCATTATGATTAAAAACGGCTGTTGGTCGAATAGGCAAGCCATCTTCTAAAAACAAGAATAAAGGTTTGGTAGATATAGGAGATCGAACGGCTGTAAAGTGTTGTTCGTTGCTGCTTCCTCTAGAGGAAGATAAGTAAACTCCAGGAGTGTCATTTACCAATTGGTCTATACCAAAAGCTTTGGTTTGTGCAATTTTAGCAGAATCTATAATCGATATAGCTGCAGGAACTTCGTTACGGTGTTGTTTTTCGCGACTAGCAGAAACAACGACTTCTTGTAGATGATTTTGTGCAAATGTATAAGTGCTAGTAACAATAAGTACTAGTAGTAATTTAAAATAATGTTTCATTTATAATGAAAAATACGGATAGCTATCATATCGCAAGGTGATATATTCATCACTTGTAATTAAGGATAGTCTATAATTAAATATGAAATGTGAGCCATACAAAATGAGTATAGCATTATGGGCTAAAAAGATTCTAGCAAAGAAAAGAGGACTAAACTCTAGGAGGTGGGGTTTGAATAGCAATGAGCCATTCATTTGCTTTTACGGGAATAAAAGAATTTATCCGATTATATTCTTCAATATTGAATAAAGTGAATTGATCTATATTATTCTGAAAGTATACAGGAAAGAATACTTCGGCAAAGCTTTTTAGAATTGCTTTTTTACTAGTATCCGAATCGCTAGTTTGTGTTAACTGAAGTTGTTTTTTAAGGTAACACTTACCATTACATTTTAACTTTGGTTTGGCTTTGTTGATACAGTATTTTTCTACAATAGTATTGATGTTGAGTTTGTAATAAGATACAAAACCAATATTATAAGCAGGTTTAAACGCTAAACAAACAAAGAATACTATGGCTAAAAAGCGTTTCAATTCATTCCTTTTTCAGGCTGCAAATGTAAGATATTCAGGAGATGAAATAAATAAGTAATTGTTAAAGTATTCAACATCTATTTTTTAATAAAAAGACCAAAGAGCTCTTCATCTTTCCTTTCAGGAATTGAATTATAACAAAGATTGAAACTCTTAATATTGAAATACGGGCTTAAATACCCAACATATTCCATTTTATCTCCACCAAAAGGGCGGTTTTCTGTAATATCAGTTAATGGAATATCGAACCATAAACCGACAAGCTTGCCATTGTCAGTAAGTAGATTGTGCATTTGTAGCGCATAATGCGTTCGGTTTTCTATGGAAGGGGGAAAAGAGCAGAAAAAAGTTTGTTCTAAAATCAAGTCATATTGACCTTTGTGTTTAAAAAAATCATCACAAATCAATTGATGAGAAGGGAAACTAGGGTTTCGTTTTTTGAAAGTTTCTAAAGGAATGTTTGAAATGTCAAGAATGTAAATATTCTTAAATCCTTTATTCCAAAGATATTCGGCCTCATAAGCATTTCCTGCACCAGGAATTAATATTTGTAAATCTTTATCTATTAATTGATCAATATATTCTTTTAGAGGAGTAGAAGGTTGTCCAATATCCCAGCCTGTTCTTTTCTCTTTATAACGATTCGTCCAATAGTTTTCGGTATTCATTTAAGTAGTAATTTTTTCAATTGTTCTTATGGCACTTCGAATAGCGCCATCCATATAACCAGCATTAATCAGTGAAGTTTCTGCTCCTGTAAAAAATAAACGGTTTTTCCAATAAGAAGTTTCAAAAGGGATTACATTTCGTTTAGGGCTAACGTATAGAGAATCAAAAACCGCTGTTGAGGTGTAAGGATCTTTCGACCAGTCTTTTTCAAAATAGGCTATTAGATGCAACGCTTCTTCTCCAAAAAAGCGAACCAAGCTATCTACTATTTTCTGTTTTCTTTCATCATAAGTATAAGAACGCAACGCTTCATTGGCAAAACCTTTTAAGGCGTATGTAGTTTCTTGGTAATTGCAATGATCATACACTTCTCGTATTACACCAGCGTGACCATGTATTGTTCCAGAAAACCCTTTCGTTCTCCAAAAAGGAGAGCTGTATGTAATTCCAAATTTAATAGCATTACTCATCCAAGTGTGAGAAGATTGCATGGTTTCTTTAAGTGTCGAAGTCAGTTGAGGTGCATAGTTAATTTTTAAGGCTAGTCTAGGGGGTAGTGTAACGATTATTTTCTTTCCAGTAAAAATACCTTTAGTGCTATGTATTTCGATATCACCACTAGAAGAATTACTTATAGATTGTACTTCGGTATTTAACTTGACATTTATATTACTCTTGTCATTAAGTGTAGTTATTAGTTGTTGAGATCCGCCTTTAATTCTAAATCCAGGAGAATAATCATCACTGGGTTTAAAAATATGTGGAGGAACCATAGAGTTATAAGACACAATATTATTTCCAGCATTATAATTAGGAAATGTTTCTAAATGAAGTTCATCTAGTAAGCCTATTAACGCAGTATGTTCAGTATGAAACCATGTTGCTCCTAATTCTATATCATTTACAGTATGTATTCTACCGCCAATACGATCTCTAGCTTCAAGAATGATATAATCCGTAATTCCTTGTTTTTTTAGAAAATAAGCAACAGTTAATCCGCAAAGCCCAGCGCCAATGATGATATATGTATAAGGGGTGTTTTTCATATTAGAGGTCTCCTGTAGAGTAAGTATTTAGACAATTTAAGTCTCATACTTTATAGGTGTAAGGAAATAGTTTTTAGTAAATTAACAAATCGAAAGTTTAATATTTAAGAAATATTTATGATGTTGTGTCTTAGCTATTCTATATTTTCCGAGAATTATCAATTTTTATTTTACAAGAATGAAAAAGAAGGTATTATTAAGAGGCTTAATGGGGTTGATATTATTGGCATGTATGGCTTTCGTTAAAAAAAGTAGTGTTGTTGAAAATGAGCCAATACAAGACTCGTTAGAGTATCAACCATCGAAAGGAGAGCGGATAATCGCGCAAGCGATAAAAGCACATGGCGGAGCATTGTATGATACAGCAGATTATACTTTTATGTTCAGAGGGAATCAATATCGCTTTACAAATAATGGGAATGAATTTAGATATGAAGTAAAGAGAAAGGCTTCACAACGACAGATTAAAGATGTAATCATTAATGGCCTTCATGAGCATTATGTAGAAAATGAACGGATTGTTTTAGATGAAAAGCTGTCTAAAAGATATTATGGCGCATTAAATTCGGTGATTTATTTTGCCACTTTACCAAGTAAATTAAAAGATGAAGCGGTCAATAAGAAATACATAGAAACCATAACCTTGAAAGGGGAACAATATGATGTTGTTGAGGTGACGTTTAATGAAGAAGGAGGAGGGGATGATCATGAAGATGAGTTTTATTATTGGGTGAATCAGCAAACAAGTAAAATAGATTATTTAGCATATAATTATAAAGTTAATGGAGGTGGAATTCGTTTTCGAAGTGCTTTTAATAGACGAGTTGTAGATGGAATAACATTTCAGGATTACATTAATTGGAAAGCAGCTATTGGTACACCGCTAAAGGAATTAGCCAGATTATATGAAAATAACGAATTAAAAGAAGTTTCGAAAATTTTAACAGAGAATGTCAAGTCAGTTCATGAATGAATTTACAGGGAATTTAAATGAGGAATTTTAAAAGACACATTTAAGTAGAAAGGATTCATTTGAGAAATGGTATTATTAATAAAAACAGCTTAATGGGAATTAATTATAACAATAAAACATTTAGAGTAGCAGGAGATAATCTAGAAGTAACACATTTTAAATATTATCAAGAAGGAAATACCGTTTGGGGAGAATATCAAGGAGGTGGTGTTACTAAAGGAACATTAATTGCTAAGGTAGATGAAGAAGGAGCGTTGCAGATGCATTATCATCATTTGAATGCAAATATGGAATTTAAACTAGGTAAATGTGTTTCTACTCCAAAGGTCTTAGAAGATGGTCGTATTGAACTTTTTGAAGTATATGAATCTGTAAATACAGAGAAAGTTAGCAAAGGTGAAATCACCCTGATTGAAGTATTGTAAATGGAATTGTACGATCATATAGAAGAAATCTTAGAATGTTCTCCCGCTCACATTATTGGAGGCATTGTTATTGGATTTTCAATGAAAAGTAGGCCGTTGGTAGGATATACTTTGGGAACCGGGAAAAAAAAGGTGAGTTTGATAGCAGGAAATCATGCAGATGAACCTGTAGGGCCTTTACTTTTGAAAAAGTTAATTTCGTATTTATCCATTTTAGATTCAGAACACAAATTGTTGCAAGATTATTCGTGGTGGATTGTACCCCATGGTAATCCAGACGGAGAAGCAAAAAACTTAAAATGGTATTCTTACAAAGATCAGTTTACGGATTTACCTAACTATCTTTTAAATGTCGAAAGAGAATTACCAGGTAGAGACATCGAATTTGGATTTCCTATTGAAGGAAGCATCGTGCCATTACGTCCTGAAAATAAAGCGGTATATGATTTTTGGAGATCGTCTAAAAGTCCGTTCGATCTACATGTTTCCTTGCATGGAATGCAAGCTACTTATGGGCCATGGTTTCTTATTGATGAAAGCTGGATAGACCGAACAAAAGATTTTAGAACACAGTGCGCACAACGTGCAAAACAGTTGGGTTACGAATTATACGACTTAGATCGATCAGGAGAGAAAGGATTTAAAAGAATTGCTGAAGGCTTTTGTACACGCCCCGATAGTAAAGCAATGCGACAGCACTTTTTAGCATTAGATGATATTGAAACAGCAAATCAATTTCATGCAAGTTCTATGGAATCTATTCGGAGTCTTGGAGGCGATTGTTTAACATTAGTTACCGAAATGCCTTTGTTTTTATATCCAAAGAAAAAAAGAAAACTTAAATGGCCAGACCCTTTTCTACAAGAATGGGGGAATCAGTTTGCTGTATGGAAAGCTAAATTGAAATCGAGTGATTTATCTCCAGAAGAGTGTCTTAAAGAAGCAGAAAAATTAGAAGTGAAACCAATGTCTTGGAATGATCAGATGCGATTGCAATGGCAGATGATTGTAGCAGGTTTAACAACTATTTAGCATATAGATACCATACTATCGATTGTTTTTTATCGTTGTCTTTTCTATAAAGTCAACACAAAATAATCGTTGTATGAAGTCCCTCAAATTGAAGCAAAGAAATGGAATAAAAATTGCTCTTTGTCTTATCATCTTATCATTGTTTGCGTGTGAAAGCGACTCGGAAGAGAATATGCAGACTACGAATGCCGATAAGTCTACCGAAATTTCAATGCCTGAAAGTACAAACAGTATCACTGAAAATGATGAAAATTTATCTACCTCAGATGAAGAATCTACAGATAATGATGGCCTTATGACAGAGGCAGAACAGATGCTTGCTTTAGTCAATCAATTTAGACAAGAATTAGGGGTGACTCCTTTGACTTTAAATAATGCTCTAAATAGTGCCGCATTCAAGCACTCCAAGGATATGAATGATAATAATTATTTTGATCATAAAGGAAGGGATGGATCTAGCTTTAGCGAACGCACTAAAAGAGAAAATTATCAAGGTTTTCCAATTGGAGAGAACATTGCCATTGCAGGTAGTGTTCAACAAGCATTTAATTTATGGAGAGAAAGTGATGGCCATAGAAGGAATATGTTGAATGCAGGATCGAATGAAATGGGATTAGGGAAAGATGGTAGGTACTGGACTCAAATTTTTGGAAAGAAGTAATTAGACGTTTAATCCCACATTGTGGGGCGAATTCCCTATGCTTACCTCCCTAAAAAGAATTCTCCTATTATACTGATTAGGTAGATCATCGAAAAGGTTCATTTTAATTATATTGAATAGTCAATCTATCATATAAAAATTCGAACTGTTTTGGTTAGAACTTTCATTTGTTTTATAGATAGTATGAAAGTAGAGAGGTCAAAATAAATATTAGTTTAATTTGGTATATATCAATCAGCCTAAAACGACAGATGATTCCCTAACATTCAATCGACCATTTAATACAACGGTTTGAGGGATATGAATTCCCTTATTTTGAAGTTGTTCTAAAAGCAGTTGGGCAGCAGCTTTACCTATTTCATAAGTGGGCTGTTCAACTGAGGTCAATGTCGGGGAAATATGAGCTGCCATTTTGGTTTCAGAAAAACCGACTATGGCAATATCTTCAGGGATTTTAAATCCAGAATCTTTAAAAACACGTATCATTCCAATGGCGCAAGCATCGTTAGCCGCAAGTATAGCTCTAGGGATATTATTTTTTGAAATTAAATTTTCCGCTATTTGAGCACCATCTTGCATTGAAAAGCCACAAGTCATCTTTTCACCAGTCGGAATTCGGTGTTTTTTATGGGCATCATCATAACCTCTTCGTCTATTTTTTGAAAGAATAAGTTCATCAGGCCCAGATATAAAAAGAATATCCTCAAATCCTTGATGAATTAAATGTTCAGTTGCAAAAAGAGCCCATTTGTAATCATCAAAAACAACTTTTGAAGTTTCTATGTTTTCGGGAACTCGATTAAAAAAGACTAGAGGCATTTTCTTTTCCGTCAGCTCTTTATAATAGGATAAATTATTGCCTACACCTGATAGAGAGATAATAAGCCCATCAACCATATTATCAACTAGTGTTTTTGCATTCTGAATTTCCAAATCAACCGATTCGTTAGACTGCATAATAAGAACTTGGTAGTTGTGTTGATACAAGACTTCTTGTGCTCCCATAATTACCTGTGGGAAGAAAGAATTTTCAAATTCAGGAATAATAATGCCTATGTTAAAACTACGTTGTTGTACCAGTTTTCTTGCAATAGGGTTGGGACGATATCCCATTTCAGTTGCCTTTTTTAGAATCCGGTCTCTTGTTTCGGGTTTGATATCATATTTATCATTAAAGGCTCGTGAAACTGTAGATACAGCAACATTTAATTCTTTAGCAATGTCTTTTATCGTAACATATTTCATAAAGAGTAAACTAATTTTTATTGGCACCGCCAAAGGGTATAATACCCCAAGGCTTGCCTTGAAATTAAAATGATGTTTCTTTAAAATGCCTCGTGAGCTTGCTCCGAGGTAGTTTACTTCAAATTTCGGAAAATAAAAACGTTTCCGAAAAAAAATAACGTTTTCAGAAACGTTTCCGAAAATATTAGTAGCAAAAACAATATAAGTTCATTTTTAAACTTACTAAATTGTCATAAATACTTGTATATGAGCTCTATTGATATTATAGTAATTCTACTTTTTACTGTACTTATTTTCATATGTGGAATTAGTTTTTCAAAATCAGGAAAAGATGTTAGTTCATTTTTTGCAGCAGGAGGTGCTTTACCGTGGTGGATGAGTGGGTTATCTCTATTTATGAGCTTTTTCTCAGCAGGTACTTTTGTTGTATGGGGATCGATAGCCTATTCGAGTGGTTGGGTAGCTATTTCTATTCAGTGGACTATGGCAATAGCAGGTGTCATCATTGGTTTTTTCATAGCGCCAAAATGGCAAAAAACCAAAGCTATCACAGCAGCATCTTTTATTACCGAACGCTTGGGGTTACAAACTCAAAAAATATATACTTATTTATTTCTATTTGTATCCTTGTTTACAACAGGGGCGTTTTTATACCCTGTAGCTAAAATAGTAGAAGTTTCTACAGGAATACCTATTACCACAAGTATTATTGTGTTGGGAATTTTGATTTTACTTTACACAGCAATAGGGGGGCTTTGGGCAGTAATTGTTACTGATGTATTACAGTTTGTCGTTTTAACAGCCGCAGTATTTATAGTATTACCTCTATCGTTTAAAAAAGTAGGTGGGATCAGTACCTTTATAGATAAAGCTCCTGAAAACTTCTTCAATCTAGTCACAGAAGAATATTCTATTCCCTTTTTAATAGCATTCGGGTTATATAATTTATTTTTTATAGCGGGAAATTGGGCATACGTTCAACGCTATACCAGTGTAGCTATTCCTAAAGATGCCAAAAAAGTAGGATGGTTATTTGGTAGCTTATATACGATTAGTCCTCTAATTTGGATGCTACCTCCAATGATCTACAGAGTATTAAATCCAAACTTAGCAGAATTAGCCGATGAAGGAGCCTATTTATTAATGTGTAAAGAAGTGATGCCAGTAGGGATGTTGGGGTTAATGCTAGGAGGTATGGTTTTCGCAACCTCTAGTTCTGTAAATACTACGTTGAATATTTCTGCAGGGGTTATTACTAATGATATTTATAAAAATATATTTCCAAAATCCAGTGATAAAAAACTTATCAAAGTAGGTAGGACAGCTACCGTAATTTTAGGCCTATTGACTATAGTTGTAGCATTATTAGTGCCTTTTATGGGGGGTATTGTAGAAGTAGTTATGAGTATTGCTGCATTGACTGGAGCAGCAATGTTTTTACCACCATTATGGGCTTTGTTTTCTAAAAGATCTACAGGTGTTAGCATGTTAGTTGTTACGATTATTTCACTTCTCGTGAATGCCTTTTTCAAATTTATAGCTCCCCAACTATTAGACATTTCATTAGATAGAACTACTGAAATGACAATGGGAGTTGGTATTCCTATTGTTTTGTTAATAGCCATAGAATTATTTAAGTATTTCCAAGGAAAAGAAGTAGTTGTAGTGAGTTATAGTGAAGAGGTTGTCTCTTCCAAAACTGAAAGCAAAGAAAACAGCAATAAACGAGGTGGACGTATTATCGGAATGGGTATTAGTACAATTGGGCTATTGATATTGGTGCTTACTTTTTTTGCCAATGTCGGTACATTAATAGTCGGAGCCGTTGGAATAATCGTTCTAATCCTAGGAATTTTTATCATATATAATAATAGAGATATAGCTAATAGTGATTACAGAAGCATTTAGTCAAGAAGGTAGAGAAAGCAAAATCAAAAAGTATAGTACTGATTTTGTAGTAGTGGGTGGTGGTTTAGCTGGAGTATGTGCTGCTATATCCGCAGCAAGAAAAGGAACAAAAACGATTTTGATCCAAGATCGACCTGTATTAGGAGGTAATGCATCATCTGAAGTTCGATTGTGGGCTTTAGGAGCAACTTCACATATGGGAAATAACAATCGATGGTCTCGTGAAGGGGGGCTTATTGATGAGATTATGGTAGAAAATTTATACCGCAATAGAGAAGGAAACCCTATTATTTTTGACACTGTTTTGTTAGAAAAGGTAACAAACGAGCCCAATATTATATTGCTATTAAATACAGCGGTTAATGATGTCGAAAAATCAGACGATCATACCATTAAATCTGTTAAGGCTTTTAATAGCCAAAATTCTACAGAATATTATATAAAAGCTCCGCTATTTTGTGACGCTTCGGGAGATGGAATCGTAGGTTTCAAGACAGGAGCAAGTTTTAGAATTGGAGCAGAGTCAAAAGAAGAATTCGGAGAGCTTTTCGCCCCAGATGAAGCCTATGGTCAGTTATTAGGGCATTCCATGTTTTTCTATAGTAAAGAATCGGATAAGTCTGTAAAATATGTGGCACCCTCATATGCATTACAAGATATTAACGATATACCACGTCATAAATTGATTCGAAAGAATCATAAAGGATGTAATTTTTGGTGGTTCGAATTTGGGGGAAGAAAGGATACCATTCATGAAACTGAAGAAATCAAATGGGAACTTTGGAAAGTAATTTATGGAGTATGGAATTACATTAAGAATTCGGGTGAATTCGAAGATGTAGAAAACCTAGACTTAGAGTGGGTTGCTAACGTTCCTGGAAAGCGTGAAAGTCGTCGTTTTGATGGGCTTTATATGATGAAGCAGCAAGATGTTTTAGGTCAGGAAGCCTTTGATGATGCCATAGCATTTGGAGGATGGGCATTAGATTTGCATCCTGCTGATGGAATTTATAGCGAGCTTTCTGGTTGTACTCAATGGCATTCTAAAGGGGTATATGATATTCCTTACAGAAGCTTTGTAAGCAAGAATATTAATAACCTATTCTTAGCAGGTCGTATTATCAGTGCTTCGCATGTTGCTTTTGGATCTACTCGAGTTATGTTAACTTGTGGGTTTGGAGCTCAAGCAGTTGGTACAGCAGCGGCTATGTGTACTTCAGAAAAAGTACTGCCAGCACAAATCCTGGAAGAAGGAAGAATAAAAACACTTCAAAATCAGTTGAATATTGATGGGCAAAGTATTTGTAATGTTCCTATACAATCTAAAAGTAATTTGTTGAACAAAGCTACTGTTGAGGCAAGTTCTACATTAAAGCTTTCTCAAATAGAAACTAATGGTAATTGGTTACCACTTGATGTTTCTGTAGCACAATTGTTGCCTTTAAAAACAAACACAAAGTATAGCTTTAAAGTAACTATAAAAGCACAAGAAGCGACTCAATTAGAAGTACAATTACGTACATCAGAGTTAGCCTATAATTATACTCCCGAAGTTATTTTAGAACAAAAAATAATTTCCATTGAAAAGGGAGAACAAACTATAGAATTTAGTTTTGAAGCTACAATATCAGAAAGTAGCTATGCTTTTGTCACTTTTATGGCGAATGAAAAGTTAGAATTGCAAGAAAGTGACCAATTAATTACAGGTATAATGACTGCCTTTAATGGAGTAAACAAAAAGGTATCTAATACAGGGAAACAAACACCCCCAGATGGTATTGGTGTTGATGCTTTTGAATTTTGGATTCCTAATAGAAGACCAGAAGGGAAAAACATAGCATTAAATATAGAGCCGGCTTTAGAGATCTATGAAACTTCTAATTTAGGTAATGGTTATGTTAGACCTTGGAAGGGGACTAATGCATGGGTAGCAGATTTTAATGATACTACTCCAGAGGTAATTATTAATTGGGAAGAAGCACAAAACATAGAACAAATTAAGTTGTTTTTTGATACAGATTATGACCATGCTATGGAAACCGTACAATATGGTCACCCAGAGGATATCATCCCTTTTTGTATCAATACCTATAAAATATATAGTGCAGAAGGTGATTTACTTTTCGAAAAGGAAGGGAATTACCAGACTATTAATACTATAGTGTTGGAAGAATCAATTAATACCAAAGGATTACGTATAAAGCTAGAACACCCTTCAAAATCAGTTCCGGCTGCATTATTTGAGGTTTTTGTAGCATAATTTAATATTAAAATGGATTATTTTTATAAGTTATTTTTAAGCTTTTTCATCTTTACTAGCCTATTATCATGTGCTAGTGAACCCATAGATACTAAAATATCTTTAGATGGTACTTGGCAATTTTTAGCTTCGGAAGATGTTGAAACCTATGAACAACAAAAAGCAATAAAAGCATGGGATTCTATTACTGTGCCAGGAAATTGGGATACTAAAGAAAAGTACAGTACGTATAGCGGAAAAGCATTTTACAGACGTTCGTTTGAGGTTCCAGCTTCTTGGTCGGATAAACATATTCAAATCCACTTTGGAGCAGTATATCAAACGGCAAAAATTTGGTTGAATGGAAAATTATTAGGAAAACATGTTGGTGGTTATACCCCATTTGAATTCAATATTAATCAAGAATTATTACCAGGTCAGCCTAATGAATTAGTTGTGATGGCTGATAACTCCTACAAACGTGGAGCTTGGTGGGCTTGGGGTGGTATTAGTCGTACTGTTTCATTGGAAGCATTTGATAAAGCCAGAATGAAATATCAACACATAGATGCAACACCAGATTTTGAGAAGGGACAAATTTCTTTCGTAATTAAACATGCTATAGAAAACCTTAGTAATGAGAATAATGAAGTGAAAGTGATGTCCTATATAGATGGAACATTACTGGGTGAGGTGCCTGTTACGATTTCTTCATTGGGTACTATAGAAACTAAAATGAGTTACCCTGCAGATTTAAGCCTTTATAAGTTATGGGATTTAGATCATCCTAATTTGTATAAATTAACTTCAAAACTAAAGGTTAATGGAAAAATAGTCCACACACTTACAGATAATTTTGGAATTCGAAAAATTGAAGCTAGAGGAGAACAGCTTTTTTTAAATAATAAACCACTACGTGAAAATGGACTAAATAGAGTTCATGATCATCCAAAATATGGAAATACAGAACCTAAACATATTGTAGAAGCTGATATGGAAGATATCAAAGCTTTAGGGGGACGATTTTCGAGATTAATGCATGCTCCACTATCCAAGACCCTTTTAGATTTTTGTGATAGAGAAGGGTATCTTTTAATTCAAGAAATACCTGTATGGGGTGATGATGATCCTCAAACTTTTAAGGATAGTCCTCTTGCCAAAAAATGGATGCGTGAAATGATCGAAAGAGATTTTAATCATCCTTCTGTAATAGGTTGGAGTGTAGGTAACGAACTAAGAGACCCAGAAGGTGAGTGGGCCGATAAAACACTTACTAAGGATCAATATGAATATATCGATTCGATGTTGGATTATGTTGAAGAATTAGATCAAACACGTTTAAAGACTTATGTAAGTCTTACGGCCTATGGTGATAATGTTAACTTAACAAATGAACCATTTGAAAAACTAGATTTTATTTGTATCAATTCTTACGGAGATGCTGTTAAGGCCGTAACTAAAACACATAAAAAGTTTCCAGGGAAGCCCATTTTTATGTCCGAAATAGGAAGATCTCAAATAGGCCCTGCTCCAGATTCTGAATTCTCAGAAGAGTTGATAGCAGATTTGAAAAAATTGAAGGAGTTTCCTTATTTAGTAGGGGTATCTCTTTGGTCATATAATGATTACCGAAGTAACTATAAAGGAACACCCAAATCTGGTTTTAGAGAATGGGGAGTGGTAAGCGAAAATAGAGAAAAGAAAAAGGCATATTATCAAATTCAAGAGATAAATAAAAATTGGCAACTAGAGCCTATAAAGCCTTAATCTTAAGTTTTTGGTTAAGAAAATATATTGGATAAATAGTAGTAAACTAAAATCAAAATAATGAAGGTAGTTAAAATCATATTTGCTTTGATCGTGTCAATTCAATTGATTTCATGTTATTCCGGAGCAAAAGGAAAAAGCGAAAAGAGTAAATCAAAAGAGCAAGAGACATCTTCTTTAGAGCAGAAAAAAGATTACGGTGGTTTTCCTTGGGATATTCCCCAAACGAAGCCTGATCGTCCATTAAGTAAAGCTATGGAACGCTTATATACAGATTATAAAACACCTCGTCCTGAAGATAACGAACTGTTTACAAGTTTTGCATATACTCAGTTGAAAGGATTTGATTATCATGGTGGAGATGGAACAATCTCTCGTAGAGACCCTTCTAAGGTTATTATTGAAAATGGGAAATACTACGTTTGGTATACCAAAAGACACACAAAATACCCACCAGTAGGTTACGGGAATGCACATTTATCTACAGATGAAATTCCTTCAGCAGATTGGGATTTATGTGAAATATGGTATGCTACCAGTAAAGATGGATTTACTTGGGAAGAGCAAGGTGTGGCGGTAACACGACCATCAAAACCCATTGTAGGATGGCGCTCAGTAGCTACTCCGGATATTTTAAAGTTTAAGGGGAAGTATTATCTGTACTATCAGGGATTTATGGAAGCTAGTGGAAAAAAAGGTGATCACTGCCCAGTAACGGTTTCCTATGCAGATTCTCCAGATGGACCTTGGACACCATTAAATAAAATTGTAGTTGAAAATGGAAAACCAGGAACGTGGGATCAATTTTCAATTCACGATCCTTATCCATTGGTATATAAAGGGAAAATCTATTTGTATTACAAAGCTGCCTTTGGAGATCGACCAGATTATTTATGTGTAAATGGTTTAGCTATAGCAGACAATCCTTTGGGACCTTTTGAAAAACACCCATTAAATCCAATATTAAATTCTAGTCATGAAACTGCATATTTTCCTTTCGAAGAAGGGATTGCAACCATAGCTACTCGAAATGGTAATGAAGCTAATACCATTCAGTATGCTCCAGATGGTGTTAATTTTAGTGTTGCTTCCGTAACAGCTTTATTGCCTATTGCAGCAGGCCCTTGTGTGCCAGACGCCTTCGATAGTAATGGAAATGGTAGAGGAATTACTTGGGGGCTATCGCATTTTGATAATGCCGCTGATGATTGGAGTAAGGATCATACTATCCTTGGAAGGTTTGATTGTGATTTAAGTTTAGATGTTAAAGATCTTAAGTTAAAGCAGACACAAACCAAGTTCAAAAAAGAGGTATTCTTTTCAAAACCTTTAAGTAAAGATCAAATTGAAAGAATTCATACTGATAATGCTAAAATTTTAAGTTCAAAATAATTTCTTATGAAAAAGGCTATAATCCTAATATCTATGTTCGGTATTATTTCTAGTTGGGCACAATTACCAAAGGAAATAAAAGAAAATTATGAATTAAGTTGGAGTGAAGAATTTAATGGAACTGATGCTGATTTAGACCAACGTTGGAATTCTCAAAACTCTAAATCAGGAGGAGCATACGTTTTATGTAGTCGCTGGAGAGAAAATGCAGAAGTGCATGATGGTATTTTAGAACTAAAAGCGAAGAAAGAAAGTAGAGGAGGGCAAGATTGGACCTGTGGAAATATTTGGACGAAAGAAGATTTTGGGTATGGTTATTTCGAGGCCAAGTATAAATATGCAGGAGCCACAGGAACGAACAATTCTTTTTGGATGTGGCCTAAAAATGGAGTACCAGAAGGTGAAAAAGCTTTTGAGTTGGATGTTAATGAAGGGCATTACCCGAATAAGGTAAATACGAATATTCATAATTGGACGGATAAAGATGAGCATGGACATCATGAAGATAATCCAGTACCTTTTTTCTTTGGAAGTAAGATTCCTAAAGACAGCTATTCTCATGTTTTGGAAAACCCAATACAAACAAAGAAAGTAAGAATTTCTTCTAGGCATGGAAAAAAGATAAATATAGGAGAAATCTTTGTGTATGCACCAACAGGAAAAGGATATCCCAAAAACCCTAGACGTCTACAAGATGCTGATAACTATAGCGAGCTTGTAAATCATGCTGCAAAAAAGAATGTTAAAGTAGACGCTAGTGGGAAATATGTATTTAAAGGAGAAAGAAGTACTGATGCAGAAAATGTAGTTGATGGAGTAGTTAGAGGAGCCAATAATGAATGGATCTCACAGATTAAAGGAGAAAAATGGATTACATTAAAATTTAAGAAAGCAGTAGATATAGGGTGTATACAATTTACAAATGCTTGGACAAAAGATACTGAAACATGGTATAACCTAATTACAAATTATAAAATAGAATATTTGAAAGACAAGGAATGGGTGGAACTTGCTCATTTTGATACGGAAGAAGGAGATGATTTTTCAAAAGACTACCATACCTATGGATTTTTATGGACTCCTACAGAGTTTAAATTCTATTTTGATGGAAAATTGATTAGAGAAGAAGATAATGAGCTTTGTCATGCGAAAACAAACATCTTATTAAGTTTAGCGATTCTAAAAGCGAGAATAGGAGGAGAAGTTACTGATGCTATTGATGGTACAAGTATGAAGGTAGATTATGTTAGATATTTTCAGAAAAAGGAAGATTAATAATTATGTTTTTGTTAAATCCTATTTGTAGAGCTTCCAAACTTTGGTTTTAAGAATCAACAGGATATCTTCCTAAAAAAAGTCGAACTTTGTCCTTTGGTGCTTGCGTCGAGGTAGTTGATTTATTAGAATATAAAAGGCTGCTTGAAAACGAATCAAGCAGCCTTGTTTTTTATGTGGTAACTTGTCCAAAAAAGGATTAGAGATCACTGTCTTTAATTTCTTTTACGATTTCTTTAGTAGTGAACACATGACTTGCAATCATTTTAAAATTAACAACAGCAGCTTCATAAGCATTCATTCCAGGAAGAATAGCTCCTGCAGTAGCGTCAGAAACCACAGCTACTTTAAAACCAGATTCCACTAAATCTCTCATATGAGATTCGGTACAAAGGTTTGCCGACATTCCTGCTAAAATTACATTATCATACCCATGCTTACGTAATTGTAATGCCAAATCATTAGATTCTGGTCCATATACTTTATGCGGGTTTGTTACAATTACATTGTCTTTGTCGATGTATTTTTTGTATTGATCTAACCAATCAGCACCAGAACCTTCAAATCCATCAGTATGTAATGTGTGAGACCTGTCAAACATGTTAATTTTGTGCATCAATGCTTCCAAAGCACCTTCAATTTTCCAGTTGTGATCATGCTTATAGTAATAATGCGGAGATACAAAAACATGCATATTTTTCTTTTCAGCTATTTTAAAAAGTGCTTCTAAATTGTCTACGGTTCCATTTTTTGTAACACTTTCTCCAACAACTCCCCAAGTAACTCCGTCGGGGCTTAAGAAATCATTTTGCGGGTCAGTAATTACAATGGCAGTACGTGAGTCAACTGTAAACCCTGGGTCAGGTAATTGAGCATAAGCATTAAGTCCTGCTAATGCAGCTAAAATTGTTAGAATCTTTTTCATTGTTATATAATTTAGGTTTATACTTAATTAACAATGTAAAGATGCAATCGAATAGGCTTTAGGTGGTAGGTAACTATTCCTTAAGAGTTGGCAATTTTTCCCGAACTGTAGATTGTTTGAACTCAGAAGGAGATAAACCCTCATGTTTTTTGAAGAAACGACTAAAGGACTGAATATCTTCAAAACCGATTTCATAAGCAATTTCTTTAATCGATAAATTAGAATATTGTAAAGACCTTTTGGCTTCTAAAAGTTTACGATCATGAATATATTGTAGAGGGGTTTTGTACCCTATTTTGGAGAAGATGTTTGAAAGTGTTTTAGGGGATTTATGTAGTAAATCGGCATAATCTTTTACGGAATGTTTTTCTCTAAAATGCTGTTCAACTAGGAAATTGAATTCTCGGACAATATCAGAGTCTGTTTTTTCGGAAGGGAAGTTTTCTTGAGATTTATAAATTCGAGCACATAAAATAAGGTAACGCTTCAGCATCATTTGAAGCATTTCGATTTGCAATTTATCATTCGATTGCATTTCGATAGAAAACATTTCCCAAAGGGTTTTAAACTTTTTTAACTCATTATTAGGGATCGTAATGATAGGTAATTGTGTTGCTCCAAAAAATAAAATTCCTTTACAACTTACTTCAGAATCATTATGTAGAATACAGTAGAACTTTCTGTTGAAACGTAAAAAATGAACCTTATTGATTTTTTTAGGTATTACTTTATGAAACTCTGTAAGAAAAACAATTTCACCTTTTTTAAAAGTATAAGGTTTTCCATCAATAATGAAATCATTTCCATTTTCTGTAAACCAAAGGATTGTTAAACTACTTTCTACTTGTTGTTCAAGGGTATTACACTTTTTAGGATCAAGTATTTCCAATTGTAAGAATTCTTCTATTTTACCTAAAAATTTCATTCTCCCTCAAGTGTTTCAATAATTAGACGAGGAAATATGTTAAAACAAACAGTTGAAGTGTGTTTTATTTATGTGCATAAAAAGGAGGCTAACTTAAAAGTTAAATTATGTCATTTCATATATGGTCTAGAATGACGCTGTTTTAATAACTTTTTAGATAGCCTCGAAGTTTGAATAACTCAACTAAAAGATTATAATTTACGATCAGATGCTTCAATGGATACATCATTGATACTCGCAAATCGCTTTTTCATCAATCCATTTTCATCAAATTCCCAATTTTCATTTCCATAGGCACGAAACCATTGATTTTGTTCATTGCGATATTCATATTCAAAACGAACAGCAATACGATTATCTGTATAAGCCCAAAGTTCTTTTTTAAGTTTATAATCTAATTCGGTACTCCATTTATTTTCTAAAAATTGTTGTACTTCTTCGCGTCCATTTATAAATTCAGAACGATTTCTCCATTCTGTATCTATGCTATAAGCTTTCGAAACTTTTACAGGGTCTTTAGAATTCCAGGCATCTTCAGCCATTTGAATTTTCTGTTTTGCAGTTTCTTCTGTAAACGGAGGTAAGGGTAATTTTTGCTCGGTCATTTTGTATGTTTTTTGTTAAGGTAGTTATAGAAGTTAGTAGGAGATAAAGAACTATAGGTATCTGAATATATTTTTGATGTATAACAGACACTAATATATCCTTTTGGTTTAGATCAACTCCTTTAACTACATAACTCCTTTATTTCTTTAACTTCTCTATTCCTGTTCTTTACTTTCGATTCAAACAAGTTTCTACAGTTTCTTCTTCTAATACGGCAGCAATATAGTCGGTAAGATACATTGCATCTTGCCCTACATGCGAAAATCTTCCCGATCCCCAAGTGTGAAGCCAAGGTAACCCTAAGAAAAATAGCCCATGCTCTTCTGTAATTCCACGGTTATATGTTGGATACCCTCTTTCATCAAACACATGTGAGAATTCGATCCAATCAAATTTAACTTTAAACCCTGTACACCAGATCACGTTTTTAATTCCCTCTTTTTTGTAGTCTAGAGGCAAGTCATTTTCAGGACTGGGTTCCCAGAGAGCAATATATCTAGGAGTTTCGGGTGCTTCAATATTGTTTGCAGTAATGTATTTATCGATATTATCTTGAATGCGATTGTAGGTGGCATCGGCACTATCAAGATTTGTCTTTAAATCGGTTGTAAAGTCTACAATACCATTGCTTACCGTTTTTATTTGACCTCGAAGTTCTACTCCTTCGGTAGCTAATTTTCTAAGATCAATATCACGACCATTATCTCTTCCTGTTAGATAGTGATTTGTTTTGTGGCGCGCTTCATCTGGATCTGGATGCGATTCGATAGGTTGATCGTAATATCCCATATCTTCCAACCATTCTACAGCATCTTTTCCTCTATAGGTTCTAGGGGCTCTGGGTGCAGTACCTACGCTTAGGTAAACTTTCTTTCCTGCAATATGCAAATCTTCGGCAATTTGAGCTCCAGATTGACCAGAACCAACTACCAAAGTAGCACCATCGTCTAATTGTTCAGGGTTTTTATAGTCGGCAGAATGAATTTGATTGATGCTGTCTTCAAACCCCTTGGACATAGGTAATATATTCGGAATATGGTATGCGCCTGTAGCTATAATTACCTTTTGTGCTGTAAAGTTACCAATAGAAGTATTGACATGGAAATCCCCATCTTTTGTTTTTCTGTATACTTTATGCACTTCTACATTTCCTTTAAACGGAGGGTTGAAAGAAGCTGCATAGCGTTTTACATAATCGACGATTTCATCTTTCAGCATAAATCCTTTAGGGTCATTTCCGTCATAGTCAAACCCTGGTAATCTACATTGCCAATTAGGAGTTACCAAGCAAAAAGAATCCCAACGACGTTTGCCCCAAGAATCTCCAATGGCTCCTCGATCTAAAATTAAATGTTCTATTTTTTGTTGTGTTAAACCATAGCTAGCCGACAATCCTGCTTGACCTCCTCCTACTATGATGACTGGATAATGATTCATATGTTCTATTTTTTTGCATCGCCAAAGGGTATAATACCCCAAGGCTTGCCTTGAAATTAAAATCTTGTTTCTTATAAATGCCTTGTAGGCTTGTTCCGAGCTAGTCTGGTGTTATTTTATAGCTATGATTTTTACTGTTTCAGTATCACTATATTTTTTACATAATGATTGAATGCGTTTCAACTCTGTCATAGCTGATGTACAGCCAAAACCAAATTTTTGAGCAACACGATGGCTAGCTTCATTTAAACTTTCATTACAAGTGTTGCTAAATTCAGCTATAGGAATTTCTTGTTCAGGATTGAAATAATTTTCTACGACGCTAGAGGGCGAATACACTTGATCTTTTTGTTGATCAGGCCATTCGATATGTACATAAGTAACAGGCATATTTTAAAATTTTAGGGTGTTGTTTTCGTGTTGAATACATAATTCTCTTTCAGAAATTACATTTCCAACAGGGTCACATTGTATATCGTGTTCGATAAATAATTGTTGAATTTTTTCGGTGTTTTCTGCTTTACAAGTCATGATGTAGCCATAACTAGGAAAACTTACTAGCCATTTATTCCATGAGGCTTCCATGGGTTTGCTGAGAAGATTGAGATTTAAATGTATTCCTACCTTCGAGGTATTCATAAGCATTAATAAAGTGCCTATAATGCCTCCCATGCTAATGTCCTTGGCACAATTGCTCCATTGATTATTTGCTATGGTGTAAGGTAATTTGGCTAACTGTTGTAATCTTTTTGATGTTGAGGTGGTACTCGCATTCCAAAAAGGATATTCTTTATAGTAAGCACCATTTAAATCTGTAATGATTAATACTTCATCACCTTCTTCAGCATCAAAGCTACTTAACAAATGATTCGTGCTTTTTCCAAGAATAGATACACTTAGGGCTTTATTGTCATTGTGATAACAGGTATGTCCTCCGACTATAGGAACGCCATAATTATTGGCTGCGGCTAACATTCCTTCCCAAATTAACTGGGTGTCAGTAGCATTTTTTGCATATAATGTATCGGTAACGGCGATAGGTAATCCGCCCATAGAACAGATATCACTAATATTGACCATGATGGCAGAATAGCCTGCAAACCAAGGGTCATTTACTAAGAACTCAGTTACAATTCCTTCGGCAGCAAATAAAAGGTACGAACCATCTTCTTGAAGGATGGCAGCAGTATCATCGCCAAGTTGTATAGGTGTTGAAGAGTGATTAAAGAAGACACTATTCTTTACCTGATTGCCAAGATTTTCATAAGTAACCTCTATATGTTGTTTGTCCAAAATATGAGGGTGCTTACGTAATTCGGCAATTTCAGATAATATGTTTGTGTGTTCTAAAGTCATATTCAACATAAATTAAGCTACATGATCTAATAAAGACAGGGTATTGTTAGAAGGTATAGGTGTGGTATAGATGGGGGTAGAAGGGTAGGCGTCGAGTTCGGCTTCCATTAAAAAATGCTTTACGCCTTGTTGTTCTAATGTTCCAACAACATTCCAATGTAAACGCTTAAATAACTTTACATTTTGTTCTTGAACGTGTGCAGAAAATTTTTGGCAGCCTAAATAATTTGCTAAAGAAACTGCTCGATAGATAAGTCCTGCAGCTATAGACATTTGGTATAATGCAGAAACATCTCTTTCTTTAAAAAGATTAGGGCAAATAAATTTAGAAAAAGCGCGATAGTCTTTAACAACACCCAGGCGTCCACCAAACCATTCGCCTTCAGTTTCTTCATAAATACGGACTACGCCAACCACTTCATCGGGAGCTCCGAGGTAATGGTTAACAGCAATAATCGGAATTGCATTATGATCCTTCTCGTCAAAGTCACTTTCTTTAAAAAGTTTTTGTTCTTCACAAAAGATATCTCGACGTGTTTTATAATAGGCATCTAATTGATTTTGGTTGCTTGGGATATTGATATCAATAAAATCGAGTCCTTTTTCTTTTTTACTGGTTTCAAAATAAATCATGCTATTTTTTTCTTTTCAAAGGTTGATAATGTAGAACAAGCTCCACATTTAGCACATCCAGATTCCAAGGTGTCAGAAGTCATTTTTGCAGCTACTAAGGCTTGGGCTAAAGGATCTAATATTTCATGCATGAAATCTTTGTTTGGTGACTCATGATTTTGCAAGGGGGTATTTCGAATAGGTACAAAAGGAACCACAAAAGGATATACACCAATAGCAATCAGTTTATCTGAAATCGTTAAGATTTCTTCGGGAGTATCACCAAGGCCTGCAAGTATGTAGGTGCTGACATTTCCTCTTCCGAAAATTTTAACAGCTGCTTCAAAGGCTTCGAAGTAGTAGTCTAAAGAAACTTCAGCCTTTCCAGGCATAATTTTATTTCGAACACGATCGGTAACCGCTTCGAGATGCATGCCGATAGAACTAGCTCCGGCTGCTTTTAATTTATCGAACCACTTAAAGTCATTAGGGGGTTCGCATTGTACTTGAATGGGAATGTCAATTGCTGCTCGAACGGCGTTGACACTTTCAAACAACAATTTGGCTCCACGGTCTGCAGTTGCAGGTGTTCCAGTAGTCATAATGAATTGAGAAATGCCATCCAATTCAACAGCTCGTTTAGCTACCTCTGCTAATTGATGAGGTCTTTTGTACGCAATTGTAGTGTCATATTTTAGAGATTCTCCAATAGCGCAAAATTGGCAAGAGGTTGCTTTATCATTATAGCGAATACAGTTTTGCAATACTGTAGTTGCCAATACATCTTTACTGTGAAGCCTTGCTATTTTCCAAAATGGAATACCATCGGAAGTAGTTTCTTTATAAAATTTAGGTTCTCCAATAAATCGTATTGTAGTAATGATTTCTCCATTTCTTTTTAAAGAAGCGTATCCCATTTTAGAAGGTAAACTAGCTTCGAAAGGAGAGTTTTTAGCAGAATAACTATATACAGGAATCATTAAAGTAGTATCGAAAATAGTTACCGCTTTATGATCCGTAGGTCCAGCACCACCCTCACGTATGGAAAGGTCAGTACTACCTGCTAAACGAATACCTCTAGTCTGAATCTCATTCAGTAAGGTGTGATTGCTCTCTAAAGTTAGTGTACTGTTCATTGGTAACTGTTTTAGGTGATGTAACAACTTTTTCTTGTAATAAAGACTTGGGTTCTTTATCGATAAGAAGCGATAATAATTCGGGTCTAGAATAATGTCCTACAGCATCCATCATTCGCTTTCTTTTAGTAATCAATGACATGTCCATGTCGGCATAAACAATACCTTCTCCTTCGGTTAGTACATCAGATATAATGACTCCTTCGGGAGAAATAATAGCTGTAAAACAGCCTTTGTCTAATACCTTTTGCATGGCAGGATCAGTTGTGATTTCTTGTACTTGTTCGGGGTATAAGTATCCTGTCGAATTAATCACAAAGCACCCCGATTCTAAAGCATGATGACGCATGGTAACTTCCATTTGATCGGCAAAGATTTGCCCAACCATAGAACCTGGAAATTGACTGCAATGAATTTCTTCGTGATCATTCATCAATGCAAATCGGGCTAAGGGATTGTAATGTTCCCAGCAGGCAAGAGCTCCAATGCGACCAATAGAAGTGTCTACCGCTTTTAAACCGCTTCCATCTCCTTGTCCCCATATCATACGCTCATGATAAGTAGGTGTTATTTTTCTTCTTTTTAAAACAAGTTCTCCTGTAGTGTCAAAAATGAGTTGTGTATTGTATAGTGTTCCGTTATCTCGCTCATTTACTCCTAGTACCACTACGATATTGTGTTCTTTGGCAATGCTACCAATAAACTTGGTGTCATCACTAGGCACTACAACACTTTCTTCGTAAAGTTTAGTATGGTCTTTTCTAATGGCAACAGCAGGTTTAATAAACGAGAAGTAAGGATAATTAGGTACCAAGGTTTCTGCGAATACAATGATATCAGCATCGTTTTTACTAGCTTCTATTATGGTGTCTGCAATTTTTCCGAGTGTGCCAGATTTGCTTTCTAGAACAGGAGAAATTTGTGCAGCCGCAGCTTTTACTATAGGTTTCTTAAACATCATTTTTTCTTTTACAGGAGAAACTTATTTTAGGTTTTATTACAAAATTTCCTTCCCTTCAGGGAAGACTAGGATGGGTGTTTTATAAAAAGAATCTTCTCAACAATGAAATGATTATTACATTGTCCAGCTATGCATCATAAACGCATCTTCTTTTTTGTGTTCTAATTGGATGTCTAAAACATCTAACGGGCTTATAGGTTGAATTCCGGGAAGTAAAGAAGGTTCTCCATGACCATATAATGCCTGTAAAGCAAAACGACAAGCGTATACTTTTCCTCCTTCTTCCATAAATTTGGTAAGACGAGCGGCATAGTTTAAATGTCCAGGGAAAGCTTCGCTACCCAAAGTAGGGAAACCTCTTTGTAATCCTAATGTAACACCTGGTCCATATAATAATATAGAAGTGTCAAACCCTTTTCTTAAGAGTCTCGTAGCAGATAAAATATTTACCAAACCAATTGATCCTTCAAAAGCTACGGTATGAAATGTAACTAGTGCTTTTTCACCTTCTTTGGCTTTTACGTCTTCGAAAACTTTGTCTTCATAATCAACAAAAAAGTCTCCGTCTTTGTGCATTGGTTTTTCCACTTTTGGCATAATGTTTTGTTTTAGAATTAATACAATTCAAAAGTATATTACTTAAGTATTTTTATTGCAGTACAAAACCAACAAAGCATAGTACAAAATGAACTTTATGTATTCAATTAAGGTTTTTTGTTAAATTATGTGTTGTAAAAACACCTTTTTAGAGTGATAAATTTAAAGAAAAGTAGTTTTTGTTATTTTTTGTTAAATGTTTATTTAGCTAAGTATTATTACTTAATTTTATGGGGATAAATGTTTTTGAATCCTTTTTCTTTGAATTCTAAGTATTGAGGGATTTTAAAAGTATATGTATTAAGTAACCCCAAAATTTTATGGAATCTTCTTCGTCCTTGCCCATATTCAACATCATGAATTTCGATGACTATAATGACTGTATGCGATTCGAGGACAACTTTTATGTGCGTAAATTCAGCGAACACTTAAAGGGGAATAAATTTGTCGAAAAACCACATGGGCATAACTTTTTTTTGATGCTTGTAGTTACGAAAGGAAAAGGCAAACATATTATAGATTTCACTGAATATGAAGTAACCGAAGGTTCGATGTTTATTTTGTCCCCTGGTCAAATTCATCAATGGATTTTGTCGGAAGATGTAGAGGGATACATTTTGTTTTTTACTAAAGAATTTTTTCTACACGATTTTGATACGAGTAGGTTAAATAGATTTCCTTTTTTCAATTCAACCTTTAGTAGTCCTTTTTTTAAGTTAACTGAAAAGCAAACCACTTCTGTGTTAGAAAAGTATCACTTGATGTGCTCGGAGTACAGAAGTAGAAATACCGATTTTCAAGAGATCATTCGCATGTACTTAAATGTAATGTTGATGGAGTTGACTAGATATTATCCAGAAAAGAAGAAGGATAAATACACGTTACCTTATGATATAGTCCAATTGAATAAATTTGAAGCGCTTGTAGATAAGTATTTTAAATTACACCGTCCATTATCTTGTTATGCCGAACGTATGCATATATCAGAAAGGCAACTGAGTTACTTGTGTAAAAAGACCATAAATAAAAAACCTTCAGAGATTATGACAGAACGTGTCATTTTAGAGGCAAAACGATTGATTATTCATTCAAGTTTATCCATTGCTGCTATCTCCGAAGAATTAAACTATAATGATAGTTCTTACTTTATTAGATTATTTAAAAAAGTAACTAAACAGACTCCAGAACAATTTCGAAACGAACAATTCAATCACACTATTAATAATAGTAATTCTCAAAGAGGTGTGCTAACCGAAACAAAAGATGCTTTTTCATGGCTCTTATACCGCCAATCTAATACAAGGAAAGGGAAGTAGACTTCGTTAAATTTATGTCACTTTAGTAGATTCTTCTTTATAAAGACTTTTTAGGTTTCTAGACTATTAAGCAATAGATACATGGCATTCAATAGAAGTTCGATAAAATTCATTCGAAGCCTTGATTAAGTTCAGGTCATTAATTCTAATTATTATCTAATTCCACTACCATTAAACGATCTTTTTTGTTTTTAAGCTGTAATTTAAAGTGATTTTAAATAGGTTTTATTGAAAGATATAATATTATGTATTAAGTTGTTTTTCAGACTATTGTTAGGGGTGTTAATCTTTTTGGCGTTATTTAGAAAGGATAAAATGACTAGTTAATAATTTTTTTATTACAATTTAACGAAAACGTTGTAGTACGAGTGCTATTCCGTCGACTTATAATGGAGAAAATTATTTTTTAACCCTAATCATTTTTCTTTATGAGCTCAAAACAATTTTTTTTTAAAAGAAATAATTATGTATTTCTTGCTTTCCTATTAAGTGCTTTTTCATTAGTGCATGCGCGTATTATCAATTTTGATGCAGAGTTTGGTAATTCTGGAAATATAGCCGACAAGATTCAAACCGCAATTGATGGAGCTAACAATGGAGATGTCATACTTTTTCAAAGTAGTTTTTATGATCTTGGAGGGCAGCAAAATATTTTAATATCAAAACCAATTACCTTTAGAGGAGGAAATCCTGTGGGTTTCAATGCTTCATTTTTTGGGGCATCAGGAATACAAACAACCTTGGGAAATACGGCTACATTTGCAGTCCGTTCGAACAATGTTAAGTTTGAGAATATTTCTTTGGTAAGAAGAAATCAAGGAGAAGGTATTTTTGATATTTTAATAGATACCCGACATACTACTTATTTAGATCCAGTCCCAGAATCCGTACAACAATTGAGTTATACAGGATTAGAATTCGATAATGTTGTGTTAAGTGGAGGTGCTTATGCAGTTCATTCAGGAAATGGAGCAGGGATTACAATGAATAATGTTTCTATGGTAGAATGGAGAAGAACAGGTTTTTGGGCAAATCGATTTGGAAGGTCTGATGCTACACCCAAAATGGTATTTAATCACTGTTCTATTATTCCAGAAGATAGTATCATAGGTTTTGATGATAGAGCATTTTCTTTTGATGCTGGGAATTCGGAATATCCAGTAATTTGGGATTTTCAAGGAACTGAAATTACAAATTGTTTTTTGGCAGATACAGGTATCGCTTTATCAAGATGTGAAAATGTGACTATTGCAAATAATACATTCGAAGATAGCGTAGGAGCAATAGACTTAATACATCTAGAAGAATTTTCTAATCATGTAACTGTTAGTCAAAATGTTTTCGATTGTAAAGTATCTAATATTAATCAAAGAACACGTATTTCTCAATTGGATAGAGAAATCCAACCAAGTAGTGATATTGAATTCTTAAATAATAGAATTATTGGATCTTACAACTTCTTTATTTCAGCTTACGCTCCTAGAAATTTAACGGTAGAAGGTAACGACTTTACTGCAGCTAGTGCCGTCAATACGGAGTCAATTAATTTAAGCTTTTTTGAATCTAGAGATAGAGAACCGATACCAGCTGAAGTAGTGTCTAATAATATAAGAATTGTAAATAACCCAGGTCTAGGGTCTTCAGCAAATAAGGGGTTTAGAGGAATCTTTGCGAACAATAATGCTAATTTTACTATCAATGGATATACTAATGCACAACAAGATATCGTAAGGGTGAATCCATTACAAGCTGTTGTAGCTAATGGTGTTTATGAGATTGTGAGTGTTCAAACAGGACAAAAATTAACTGCAAATAGTAGTGGGTTTGGATTAGCAACCACTAATAGTAATTCTCAAAGCAATCAATGGAGAATTACATTCAATCCTCCATTCTCATATCATATTCAGAATGTATCTAATAATAGATATTTAGAAACTCATGTAGGGTATACCGAGTTTGATGTAATTACCAATCAACCACAAGATATTTTTCCATTTTTAAATGGAGTGCCACCAGGAGGCGCTACACCATTCTGGACTATAAAAAGAGATTCTAATGGAGATTTTGAAATTTTCCCAGGTGGAAACGAAAGACAATCTATCTTGACAGTTAATGGAGGAAGTCCACGATTAGCGTTTACGATATCTATAGATTCTTCTGGAACACGTTCTAATTTACCATTGAGTGAAGATGTACGTTGGGTAATTAGACCCGTAGGAGGGCAAACTACTACTACACCAGATCCAGTTCCAACTTCGAATAGCGGTTCTTTAAGTAATCTAGCTTTAAATCAACCATCAAGTCAATCAAGTGTTCTTTTTGGATTAGATGCTAGCTTTGCTAATGATGGCAATCGAGATAATCTTTCACATACCGAAAGTAATGGTGCTGCTTGGTGGGAAGTTGACTTAGGAGGAATTAGAAATATAGATCATATCAATATATGGAATAGGGAAGAATGTTGTGCAAATCGTTTAGCAGAATATCAAATCTTTATTTCTGATAATCCTTTTAGTTCTCAAAATATAGTAACTACTGTAAACCAAAATGGAGTAAGCAACTTCTTTCAATCAGATGCTGCGCAAAGGCCTACGCGTCAGAATATAGGTAGAACAGGTCGTTATGTTAGAATCCAATTAATAGGGACGAATTATCTACACCCAGCGGAAATAGAAGTTATGGGAACTAATTTGGGAGGTAGCAATTTAGTAACCTTTGAAATAGATGCTTTAGAAAAAGTTGAAACAATAATATATCCTAATCCAGTCGATTTAGGGGGCAACCTGACAATTAAAGGGCTTAATCCAGGTACAAATTCTCAGGTAACAATTATCAATAGTGTTGGGCAAACTGTTGGAGTTTTTTCAGTAGCTAACGGTACAGAGATTATTAATACAAGTAGCCTTTCTTCAGGTTTATATTTTGTGATTATAGAAGGTGTTGAACCGCAAAAGATTGCTGTTCGATAAAGAGATTAAATTATTGGGATTGTTAAAAAGCTTTTGGGAACTTAGTGGTTTCTAAAAGCTTTTTTTCTTAAAGTCTCTTTCTGGGAGATGTTTAAACCTTAGGATTTCCAACCTTTTGTAGGATATATTAAACTTTCAGAGGAGTTGGTGCTATCTAACATTTGAGTTTGTTTATTGCTGCTATCTCAGAAAAATTATAAACTATAATGATAGTTCTTATCTTATTAAGGTATTTAAAAAGACAACTAAGCAGACTCTCCAGAGTAATATCGAAACAAACAATTTAATTGTGTTTTTAGGAATAAAAAAAGTACCTCACCAAACGAATTGGGAGGTACTTTTTCTTGGACTTTTATGTGATATTTACTTGAAGGCCGAGCGGAGTCGAAGCCTGTAAGTGAAAATTATATCATTATCACTCATCCGACTTCAGTTTATACTGAATTTAGTCGAACCTAGATAGTGAGAAATTAAAGTTTATAATGCCGGAGCCGCGGGAAAATCAATTGGAACATCAGTCACATTATGAAATATATTTGTGATGGTAATGATACCGATAGCTACTACTAAATCTACTAGGTTTTCTTTGTTGTAACCTGCGTTATAGAAAGCTTCCGTTTCAGTATCACTAATTTGTCCTCTTTTTTCAGAAATAGCTTTAGCTGTTCTAGCTAGTGTATTATATTTACTATCCCAACTAGAATTTCCTTTTCTTAATTCAATAATTTGAGAATCATTAAACCCATTCATTTTACCTAAAGCAGTGTGTGCAGCTTGACAGTAACGACATCCATTGACTTGGCTTACCGCTAAATCGATTACTTCTTTTTCTTTTTTAGAAAATGAAGTTGGAGCACTAGAGAAAGTTAGGTAGCTACCCAAAGCATTTTCTGATTGCGCCATTGCAGCGTATATATTAGGAACAAACCCTAACATTTTTTCTAAATTTTCTAGGATTCCTTTGTTTCCTACAGAAACTTCATCTTTAGTTGGTACTGGAAAATTTGCCATTTTTTATGTTTTTTAAATTAAAATATTTCAAACTAGAAAGACTAGTCTGTATGGTATGTCGAAAGTCAATAGAAATACTTACGAATAGATTTTTTTCAAGAAACTTTGTGTTTCTATTTTAGTTTAGATAGAGTGCTTAGAAATGCGATGTTTTCGAGATTTAGAAGAGTGAAGATATCGTTGCTATATAGGTATAATTAGATATGATTCCTTGTTAGATAAGGAATGACCAAAAGGTACATGTAAGATCTATTTTGTGATTATTTTTAGTACTACTAAAACAATATTTTTATAGGTATACATAATTATAATAAAATCACTTCGTATTCTAATAGGCTTATTAGCGCAAGACCTCAAAAGTATTTATATTCGCACATTGATTTTAATACAAGTTAACTGCCCTATAAAAGGAGAATAAAGTTAATGAGTAAGTAAATAAATTTTGCAAAATTCGATAAAGATATCGAAGTAATTCGATCCACATTGTGGGTTTAAACGCAACAATTATGGGAAAAGAAATGACACTCGACGTCCTATCAAGCATCAAGGGAGCTACAGCTTCTAAGGTGGTAGAAGACTTATTTGAAGTGATTAAAAAAGGACATGTTGATGGAGGTACAAATGAAGTACATCAGCAATCCGTTGCTATTGACGATTTACGTCCAGATGAAGTAATTAATAGTACAACAACTGAGCGAAATTTGATCATAGATAATTTCCCAAAAGAAAAGAATGGTTTTTTAGTAGTACCAAAAGTAATAGAAGAGTAAGATGGGATCCGTTATAGAAAGTTTGCACCAACAACTGGTTAACAAGGAAATTTCTTGTGAAGCCTTGGTGAAAGGAAAATTAGATGCCTTGAAGGCTAGTGATTATAATGCGTCTAATTATATTTTAGATGATTATGCATTAGATCTTGCTAAGAAAGTAGACGCAAAAATTGCTAAAGGAGAACGTATAGGTTTATTGGAAGGAATTCCATTTGGAGTAAAAGATGTGTATTTACTACAAGGAACTTATAGTTCTGCTAGCTCTGATTTCTTAAAAAAATACAATTCGCCTTACACGGCAACAGCGATTCAGAAATTATTAGATGCGGGAGCAATTCCAGTAGCTAAAGAAAACTGTGATAGCTTTGGACACGGAAGTAGCTCAGAGAATACAGTATTCGGTCCTGTAAAAAATGCCTTAGATAAAGGTAAAGTTGCAGGTGGAAGTAGTGGAGGAAGCGCGGTAAACGTAGCTAAAGATTTTACCACTTTTTCTATTGGTGGAGATACAGGAGGATCGATTCGTCAGCCCGCAGGTTACAATGCTATTTATGGATTGAAACCCACTTACGGAAAAATTTCCCGTTTCGGATTAATGGCTTATGCATCATCTACCGATTGTGTTGGCCCTATCGCTCAAGAATTAGAAGATATCCGTATCGTACTGAATACGATGAGCGGAAAGGATGTAAAAGATCAAACTACTTTTGCTTCAGATGCGATAGCTGAAGAAGCTGTTTCTTCAGGCTTAGCAAAAGGAACCAAAATAGGATACTATAAAAACTTCATCGAAACTGAAGCTTTAGACCCTGCTATGAAAAAGCAGTTTAAAAATATATTGGCAACCTTAGAAGCAGAAGGAATAGAAATTGTTCCTCTAGATTTCTTTGATGCTGATATTCTAGTGGCTACTTATTATGCTTTAGCTATGGCAGAAACGGCAAGTAATTTGGCACGTTTAGATGGAACAAATTACGGAGTTCGTGAAGAGGGCGAAAGTTTAAAAGAAGGATATAGCGTTACGCGTTCTGAAAACTTTACAGCCGAAACACAACGACGTATTGTAGGAGGAAACCAAGTGTTATCACAAGGACATTCCGAAGAGATATATAACAAAGCATTGGCACTAAGAGCGCAGATCAGTCATCATTTCGATGAAGACTTCAAAAATGTAGATCTTATTCTATCGCCAGTAACCCCAAATCCAGTTCCGGAAATTGGAAATAATTTAAAAGACCCAATGACTATGTACCTTTCAGATGCGTACACGGTTGGGTTTAGTTTAGGAGGTTTGCCAACGTTGACAGCGCCTTTAGCGTTAGAAACAGGAGTACAAATCACGGCAGCCAAACGACAGGAGGCTAAATTATTTTCTTGTGCTAACTTCCTAAAACAAGTATTGTAATGGAGCAATTGACAAAAACATTAGAAGAAAAAGGATTAGAGTTAGTCATTGGTATTGAAACTCATATCCGTTTAAATACAGCGACCAAATTATTTTGTTCGTGTGCCAATCAAGAAGCAGAAACACCTAACACCAATATTTGTTCGGTATGTACTGGGCAAATGGGAGTATTGCCAGCCATTAATGCAGAAGCGATTCGTAAAGCGATTTTGTTTGGTAAAGCGGTAAATTCTACCATGAAAAATGAAGTGTTGTCTTGGGATCGTAAGCATTACGAATATCCAGATCAACCTAAAAATTTCCAGTTAACACAGTTTGCGAATCCAATCATACCCGATGGAGAAGTATCTTGTTATCGAGATGATGGAACTTCATTTTCTGTGCAAATAGAGCAAACGCATTTAGAAGAAGATGCAGCAAAATTAATGCACGAAGCAAAAGCAAGTTTAGTCGATTTTAATAAATCGGGAGTGCCATTAATCGAGGTGGTAACCACTCCTTGTATTCGTAATATTAAAGATGCTGCGACGTATGCGCAGTACTTACAACGTATCGTTCAAAACTTAAAAATATCGGAAGCGAACCTTGAAAAAGGAGGGTTTAAATCGGATGTTTCTGTTTCGTTGCGTAAAATAGGTTCTAACGAATTAAATCCGCGTACGGAAATCAAAAACTTGAACTCGTTTAAGTTTATGGTAGATGCGACGATAGAAGAAGTAACCAAACAATTGGATTACTACATCGAGCATAACGGAGCTTTCCGTCCAGATCAAACGACAGTACTTTGGAATGAAGAGTTGAAGCAAACTAAGGTAATGCGTAAGAAAGAATTCGCAGCAGATTACCGTTTTGCACATGAACCCGATATTCCATTTGTAAATATAAAAGCAGCTTTAGATACTTTAACAGTAGACCAAAGTTTATTGCCTTTTGCTATAGAAACAGAGCAGATAAAAGGAGGCGTGCGTCCACAAGATGCAAAATTCTTTACTTCAGATCCTCAGCGTTCAAAAGTGTATTTAGCGATTAATAAGGAAATCAATGATCCTTTGTTTGTAGCTAAAACTTTGTTGAATAATTTGAAACCAGAAGCTTATGCAAAAGTAACTAATGAGGGTGCTTTGGTTGATATGTTCTCGCAGTTTAAGGCAGGGAATATTACGAATGTATTGCTTTCAAACGCCATCAAAGAAGTATTAAAAGATGGGGATTTTGATTACAAGAAATACTTTGCAGATAATTCGATTTCTGATGAAAAATTAATTGGTACGATTGATCAAGTAATTGCAGAAAATGAAGCGATAGCTAATGATATCAAAGGCGGAAATCAAGGGAAGGCAGGAGTACTTGTTGGAAAATTGATTGCCATTGTTGGTAAGGGAGTTTCTGGTAAAGTAGCTCGTGAAAAGATCCTTGAACGCTTAGCGAGTACTGGTGCTACAGCTCAGGATGAGACAAAGGGAGATGATAAGAAGAATGAAGGAACTGAAGGAGGAGATAAAGTTGAGGTAGCTGAAGAATTACGTCAAATACCAATAGTTGTAAAAGACGATTACCGTACGCATTTAGTAACAGATCTTTCTGAGGATTCAGTAGGTGATGAGGTTACTGTTGCAGGTTGGGTAAATAGTGTACGTGATCACGGAGAATTGGTGTTTATCGATTTACGAGATTCTACTTACGAAGTATTACAGATAAGTTTAAATGCAAGTGCGTTCAAGAACTTAGATGAACTTTCTAAGTTAAAACCAGAAACGGTTATTACTGTTACTGGGAAAATAGAGAAGCGTAACGAAGATGATTTCAATAAAGGTATCAAATCAGGAACGATAGAGTTGGTAGCTACAAATGTAGAATTACTAAACTTGTCACGCACCCTTCCTTTTGAATTAAAGCGTGCTGCTCGTACGAGCGAAAATGTACGTTTCAATTATAAATTTTTAGATCACCGTAGTGCAGAAACACGCAAAGCGATTGTGAATCGTCACCGTGTGATTAAGTTATTACGTGATCTATTAGATGAGCAACGTTTCATCGAAGTAGAAACGCCTATTTTAACAGGAGGAACAGATGAAGGAGCACGTGAGTTTATCGTGCCAAGTAGAAAATTTGCAGGTTCGTTTTATACGTTGCCTCAGGCACCGCAGCAGTTCAAGCAAATGTTGATGGTAGGTGGATTTGAAAGATATTTCCAGATAGCACGTTGTTTCCGAGATGAAGATTCACGTGGAGATCGTCAGCCAGAGTTTACACAGTTTGACTTGGAAATGGCTTATGTGAGTATGCAAGACATTATCGATTTGAATACTAATTTATTCAAAGAAGTAGTAAAGCGTATTTATGGTAATAAATGGAGAATGAAACCATTCCAAGTAATTACCTACAAGGAAGCTATGGACAAGTATGGTTGTGATCGACCAGACTTACGTTTCGGTCTAGAAATGCAAGACATCACAGAGATTGTTAAGGGGACTACTTTCCAAGTGTTTAGTAAACCTATCGATCAAGGCGGAATTGTAAAATGTATCAAAGTAGATGCTGAATTACAAGGAGGCAAGCGTATGTCGAAAGGGCAAATTGAAAAATTAACTTCGATTGCTCAAGATAATGGATTGGGTGGTTTGGCTTACATCATTGTTAATGAAAATGATTTACAGTCGCCTATCATTAAATTCCTAGGAGAAGAAATAGCTTCTAATATCATTAAAGCTTCTGAAGCTAAAGTAGGAGATATTGTATTCTTCTCAGCGGCAGATTATGCTACAGCAAATAAAGCGTTGGATGCAGTGCGTCAAGAGTTAGGAGCGATGTTACGTTTGATAGACCCTAAGGAATTATGCCCTGCTTGGGTAGTAGATTTTCCTATGTTTGAGAAAACAGATGAAGGGCGTTGGACGTTTACACACAACCCATTCTCGATGCCAGCGATTTACGATATCGAAAAGCATATGAACGGTAAAGAAGGTGAAATCGGAAATATCATTGCACAGCAATATGATCTTATCTTAAATGGATATGAAATAGGAGGAGGATCTGTCCGTGCTCATAAGCCAGAAATTCTTGAAGCTACCTATAAAAATATGGGGTACAATAAAGAAGAAATGATGAAGAGTGTAGGTACGATGTACGAAGCTTTCCATTATGGTGCACCACCGCATGGAGGTATTGCTTGGGGAATCGATCGTTTGATGATGATTTTAGAAAAGAAACCATCGATTAGAGAAGTAATGGCATTCCCAAAGACAGGAACAGGAGAAGATTTATTATTTAACAGTCCTTCACCATTAAGCGAAGCGAAAGTAGCTGCTGCTAATGTGAAGTTGATTAAGAAGTAGTGGTGGTGGCGAATCGCCACGGATAATTTTTATTAGACCTCACAGGTTTTCAAAACCTGTGAGGTCTTTTTTTATGCAGTTTGAGCATAATATTTTCTATTTTTAATAGCTAATTAAAGTAGCTATGAAATTTGATAAGAATTTTAAAGAAGCGATATGTCAATTACCTTCTAAAGAAAAGGATAAGTTGTTATTACGTTTGTTGAAAAAAGATTTAACCTTAGCGAATCGTTTAGCATTTGAGCTTTTAGATGATAAAACTGTTGATGAAAGAAGACTTGAATTAAGGGAAAGAATTAGTGCTAGAATTAAAATATTCTCAGAGCAATTTAATACACCAGGTTATTTAATGATGGATTTAAGAGATTTAAGTGGTCTTATTAATGAACATGTAAAAGTCACTAAAGATAAATTTGGTGAGGTAAGTTTAAATTTAGCAATGCTTAATATAGCGTTGCAATTTAATAATCAAAATATATTAAGTCCTACACTAGGAAAAGTAAGAAAGCTTTGTTTATATATCATTGCAAGAGCTTTTAAAATTCTTGTTTTGATAAGTAAACAACATGAAGATCTAAGATTAGATTTTGAAAAAGATGTTATGAAACTAGGAGCATTAATTTCTGAAAATGATTATCTCATGAGGACAGCTATTCAAAATGGATTAGATGTAAATTGGTTGCTGTTATTTGATATTCCAGAGAATATAGAACAAATACATAAAGACATCCGCTCACAGGGATTCTTAACAAGTCGGACATATCTTAGACTAAACCCTTATCAATAAAATATTGCAATCATATTTTTAGAATAAGTATGATAACATTTAAACCTCACAGGTTTTCAAAACCTGTGAGGTCTTTTAGTTTATATTATTTTCGAAATAAAGTCTCTTAATTATTATTAAGATCTAATACACAATTTTGTGTACCAAATGAATTACTGATTAGGCTATCAGCTTCAGGTTCGTTTACAAAATCTCCATCAATAAGATAGCGATATTGGTAAGTCGCATTCTGTGGTAATTTTAGTTTTAATACATGCTCTTTTCGTTTCTTGTTCTTCTTGAAAGTAAATTCATCAGAAGCATTCCAATCATTAAAATCCCCAACGATTTCTACTTTAGAACATCCGTTATCTGGTACTGAAAACTCAATGTTACAGAGTGGCTTTGTTTTTAAAAAAGACTTTTTTATTCCCATTTTTTTGAATTTTTAATGTGTTGTATGTCAATATATTAATTTAATTCATTAGAGTGGATAACCTTAAATTGTTATTCGATTAAAGTTTAAATTTATCTTTAAAATACACGACTAAATCCAACAAGAAAATTGTTTTTATTGCTAGCAAAAGTTAACTGAGTATTTATTTTTTTATATCGTCTAGTAAATAGAAATGAACTCCCAATACCGATGATTGCACCTGCAACAACATCAATAATATCATGTTTATCAGTTTCAATACGAGTGAATCCAGTGTAGCTGGCTAGAGCATAAGCTGGAATTCCATATTTCCATCCATATCTTTTTTGAATAAAAGCAGCACTTTGAAAAGTTGTCGAAGTATGAGCCGAAGGAAAAGAATTGTTATTCTCCATATTCGGCCGTTCTTTATCAATGGCAAATTTCAAACCAAAAGTAATTATTTGATTTAAAGCAAACCCTTTACCAAATTCGGCAGTGCCTTTATAATCTTTTTGAAACAAAGTACTTCCTAAAGCAATTGCGGGTAATGTATAAAGAATAATATCTCCAGATGTTTCCAAGCCATCATTTTGACAATAGATAGAAAGTGAGGATAAAAAAAGTAGCGTATATATTGTGAAAATTGTTTTCAAAAAATTAATGTATTCTGTAATTAAACTGTGATAATTAACCATCAAGATATATTATAAATCATTAACATATGATATTGAAAGTCATATATAGAATATTTTTTTTGAATTCATAAAAAAAAAGAGATTTGAGATTAAGATAGAAAAAATTATCTAGGTTTATTTTTAATTTAAATATCAGCGATGAATACTATTTTAGTTCAGCACTATCATTATTAGATTGACTAGGAATCGTATCCAGTTGATTTCGATACCATTGATGAGCACCCAGAAATAGTTCAATAACTATTGAATTAAAACTATGTATTGCTAATTATAGTAATTATAGATGTTTAAGATTTTTAATAATTTCCTCGTATACTTGTCTACGAATTAAAACCTCCTAAAATGTTTCGTAGATTATTACTATTAGTATTTATTGCTGTTAGCATTTCACTTCAAGCACAAGAGTTTACTCTAAAAAAGATACCAACACGTTTTCGTTTTACGTATGAAACTATATCTCAAGATAATGAGCCCGATTTAGGGTTTGTTGGATTAGGTTATGATTTAATGGCATTGAATTTAGGTAAATCAAAAGGGTATTTAGGTTTGCATTCCTACTCGGCTGTAGCAGGAGAGCGTCCAGGTTTAATAACCTTAGGGATGTCAGTAGGTGCTATGATTCCAATTTGGGAGAAGGCTGGTTTATTTTTAGATACAGGATTCTTCGTAGGAGGAGGAGGAGGAGGAGCTGCCGCTGATGGTGGTGGTTTAATCATTCGACCACATATTGAATTAGAAAAGCAGTTTGGTAATATTGGACTTAGAGCAGGTTTTTCCCGAATCGATTTCCCTACAGGAGAATTAAATGGGAATCAATTTAATTTTGGAATAACTATAAATGAAAACGTATTTTTTAATACAGATAAGACGTATGAGAAAGTTTTAGAAAAGCCTAGTTTATTGTTTAAAAAGTTACGAGTAGCCTTTGTAACTACAGTATATCAAAATCTAGAAGAGGGTTCATTAGAAAGAAGTAGAGGTAGTGTAGATGGAAGAAGAATAGGATTAGTAGGTGCACAAGTAGAACGAGGAATTAATAAATATCTTAATGGCCTTTTTAAAATTAATGGAGCTTTAAAAGGAGGTACAGATGGCTATATGTCTATTCTTTTTGGAGCAGGAGGACAACTACCATTATTCGATAATCATTTGAAGTTACAAGCCAATGCATTGATAGGTCCAAGTGGAGGGGGAGGTATTCTTTCTGGAGGTGGAGCGACAGCTCAGTTTGAAGGAGCGATTGCATTGCAGATTTTTAAGGGGTATGATATAAAAGTAGCAGCTGGTAAAACCTTTGCTCCTTGGGGAGACTTTAATGCCAATCATATCGAATTAAGTGTAGGGAAAACATTGACTTATTTCTCGCCAAAAGATTTGCAAAATGAAGCCTTTAAAGTCGATAGTGAAGATTTGTGGAAAAACCATATGTCTTTTGCAGTGTTTAATAGAACATACTTTTCTCCGGATGCTTTAGATCGTATTGGACAACCTTATCTTGATAATTTTCAGAATTTAGGTTTTGAATTTCAAAAATATGTAGGAGAGCGATTTGCCTTGAATGCGACAACAATTTGGGCATATGAAGGTGATTATGGAGCTTATGCAGAAGGTTTGGTAGGTCTGGCTTACTATCAGCCTATTTTTGGAGATTTTTATATTCCTGTAAAAGGACTAGTAGGAGCTGCTGGTGGTGGTGGTCTAAATGTGGGGAGTGGATTAATTGCTCAATTTAATACGGGGCTTCAATGGAATTCTACTGCAGGAGATTTATTTCTTCAAGTAGGAAAGTATGTTCCTTTAGAAGGGAATTTTGATCCTATGATTTTAGATCTCGGATTTAGATTTCATATTGAACAATTATTTAAGAAGTAACTTTAGAGCTAAAGTATTTTAGGGTAATTAGTAATAGACAAATTCCCAAAGAAATAAAACACATAGGAATACCTGCTTCATTTTTTGGGCAGGTATTTTTATTTATAAGTTCTAAGATACTTCCAAATAAAGCAAATAATAGAGGGATACTAATGAAAAAATAATAGTACTTGATGTTTATTCCTAAATGAAAAACATGAGTAATACTAGCTATGGTAAATGAGATAAGGATGATATAACAAATAGGGAGATTAACTACTTTAGGGCAAAAGCTTTCTTTAGTAAAATGAGCTAAGGAGATATTAAAAACACCATAAATTGCTAATATCAATAATCCGAGAATAGAGTAGTATAGTATTTGTTTCAAGAATATCTATTTTAAATGTGGTGTAAAAAAACACTCAAGCTATTAAATGGCTTGAGTGTTTTGAAAAACTAAAAAGAATTAAATCTGATGTGTTTTATTGACATCAGGATTTTCGATTATTTTTTGTTCACCACTAGGCAAGAAGATCGTAGCAGATTTTATAGCGCTGCTATTACCCAAGCCAAAAGTAATGGTAGAGGTTTGATCGCTTACTAATCCTTCCCCAATAATGTAGGTGTCCGATAAGATAGAATCGTCCGTTTTGGTAATTACGATACGGCTTCCGACATATTTAACTGTTTCAGGAAAACGAAATGCAATGTAATTAGCATCTCCACCTTTATTTATTTTAGCCTTCATAGGGCTTCCAATATTTGTGAATACTAAATCGGGATATCCATCTTTATTGAAATCACTAGTTAAAGGAGTGATTCCATAATTTTTGTTAATAGTATTCGATTGATCTTCTACCGCAGCAAAAGTTCCATTTGAACGCTGCGTTAAAAAGCGACCAGGAAGTTTGAATAATTTATGTGGAGGGAAAGCTACATAGTTTTCAGAAACTACTAAATCTTGTTTTCCATCTAAATCAAAGTCTTCAAAGAGTGCTCCCCAAGAAAATTCGAAGTCAGCTACTTTCGTTTCTTTGGCAACATCTGTAAATTGAAAATTACCTTCATTTTTAAATAGCATCCAAGTTCCTATGAAAGTATCCTCTTTTGCTAGGTCTCCTCGAGCTAGAAATTCGGGTACAGAAGTCCCTGTATTAGAGAAGAAGAAATCAACCAATCCATCGTTATTGTAATCTCCGACAGCGATTCCCATTGGATAGGCATAGTTACCTGTAGTTGGATTGGCTTTTTTTGTGAATTTTTGTCCAGTTTCATTTTTATAAGTACGTACTTCTCCTGTATCATGAGCGACTACTAAATCGAGCCAAGAATCGTTATCAATGTCGACGAAAATTCCCATGAAGGTATTGTGTACATAAGTCAAACCATATTGGGCGGTAGCATCTTTAAACGTATTGTTTCCGTTATTGATCATTAATAAACTAGAAGAGCCATAATTAAAATCTTTAAAAATCGTTTGTCCTTCCATCTTATCTAGTTTGATATAAGCACTAACAAATAAGTCTGCATATCCATCCTTATTAATGTCCCCAATGGTTAAAGACGCAGCAACAGATTTATCATTAAGCGGTACTTCGATATGCTCTACTAAAAAGCCATTACCTGTATTTTTATACCATAATACTCCATAATCACCAGTTAATAGTAAGTCTACGAACCCATTATTATCCAAATCAAAAGAAACCGCGCCAAATGTACTTGTGTTTGCAGGTTTGTTAGGGAGTTTCGATGCTATTGTGATATCTACAAAATCTCCATTATCATATTTAAATAAGGCATCATTTTGGGTTACACCACCAGCAACAAATACTTCATCTACACCATCATTATCAATGTCAATAATAGCAGACCCCATAATAGGTAAAGATTTTTTTCCGTCGAATTTGTTTTCGAATGGAAATTTGGCATTTTTAAACGTTGGGATTTCTTCCTTAGGAACGCTATAATCGCAAGAAGCGAATTTTTTCCCAAAGCTATCTTTAGGGAGATTGTCTGTTTTGCAAGAAGCACCAAATTTCCCCCAAGAAACCTGAGTGTAAGGATTTTTCTGATCCTTTTTAAAGAACCCCAGTACCACGATTAGCAGTACAGCGATGACTATTCCTAGTCCAATAAGAACTTTTTTCATAGAGAAGTTTTTGAAATTATGATTGATGTTGAATTTTTCTGAGTTGTAATAAGACGATTCCGAAGAAAATGAAATGCGTTACATTCATGGCGATTGGAGCTATATGAACTCCTAAAGGTTTGAACCAAGCCAATGAAGAAATAATAATGATTAATAGAATAATAGGGTTAAAAATAGCTAGCCATTTTGGCATCCCTAATGTATTCTTAAGAACGAGAGTAATGTACACTATAGAAATACCCGCAACAAAAATGCGGAGTGCCCATACCAATATTTGATAATGCTCTAGGTACGAATTTAAGTAAAATTGAAAGTCATCAGTGTTAGCACTATGTTGGAATACTTCAGCAGCAAAATACCTTGAAGCGACCCAAATCCCTCCTACGAAAAAAGAAAGGACGCCTAAAATTAGAAGGAGATAAGCTAAGCCTTTATGAGTAGACTGGAAAAATTGCATTAGCCCATAGTAACCAGCAAAATAAAGAGGGGCTCCAATAATTACTAAAAAATGACCTTTACTAGCTCTTTCTAATGGGACTTTAAAGAGCATTTCTATTTCTCCTCCAGGACCTTCTGGTAAAAAATGAAGGAAATATTCGCCAAACCCTACGATAATAGAGGCTAGAAGTCCTAAAAAGAGTAAGACTTTAATTGTTTTGTTAGTTAGTTTCATGTTAGTGTTGATGTTTAAAACAGACGTTTAGTCTACAATGGACAGTAATGATTACGTGTTAACAAAATTTTATGATTGTTTAAATAATGATAACCTCCTTTTTTAGAGTAGGTTGGAATGAAGAAATACTAACCTTTATTGGGCTCAATAATAGTTAAAACTATGTGCTTTAGTACATCTCACTTTTAGTTTCTAAAAATTTTATCTAAGGCAATAGGCATTAAGCTTTGAGCAGTAGGCCTTATATATTAATGTAGCTTATGGCCTAAAGCCTATAGCTTACAGCAATAAGTTAGAAAATAGAAAAAGACTTTCAGTTGTAACCGAAACTATGGATCTTTCAGCCCATAATGGTTCATTTTTTTCAAAGGAAAGACGAATCAATTGTATTAAGTGTAATGTTGCATTCTCTTGGTAATACGATTTGCGGATAAGAATTTCGTATCAATAGATTGATTTATTTCTCGCTAGACTAAGGCGAAAAATCAAAGAATAGCATTTGCTATTGTTTTATTTTTTAACGCAAGAATAGTAGAAAAAGAAACAAGGTATATGCGAAATTTTTGTTCGCAAATCGTATAAGATGTAAGGGGCAATAAAAAACCGTCATTATCCCAAAGAATAATGACGGTCAACCAACTAAACTAAATATAACTGCTTTACAGAAGTTACATCTATACTATCTCTGTCCCTTTTAATTTAGCTATCCACAGTTTAAATCGATGTACTAAGTAAAAAGATACAGGTACAATTACTAAGGTTAAGAAAGTCGCGATGATTAATCCATAGATTACAGTTTTCGCTAACGGTCCCCAGAAAATTACGTTATCTCCCCCCATATAGAAATTAGCATCAAACTCGCCAAATAAGGTGATAAAATTGATATTTAAACCAATGGCTAAAGGAATTAACCCCAATACAGTTGTAATGGCAGTCAGTAATACTGGACGTAAACGAGCACGCCCTCCTTCGATAATAGCTTCTTTAACATCTGAAGCAGGAAGTAATGTGCCGATTTCTTTGTTTTGCGCTACTGTTTTTCTATCAATTAGTAATTGTGTATAATCTAGCAACACAACCCCATTGTTAACCACAATACCAGCAAGCGAGATAATACCCATCATGGTCATCATGATTACGAAAGGAGCACCAGATATTACGATCCCTCCAAAAACTCCTATAAAGCTTAAGAATACGGCTATCATGATAATGGTAGGTTTTGAAATAGAACTGAATTGGAAAATCAAAATAAAGAATATCAAACCAAGACCAGCAAAGAAGGCTCCCATTAAAAAGGCCATTTGTTTATTTTGCTCTTCAATTTGTCCCGTGAAATCAAAAGAAATTCCTTTTGGTTTTTCGAACTGTTTCATCTCTTCTTCGATCTGACTAACAATAGCCGCTGCATCTGTAAATCCGGGTTTTAATCCAGAATATACAGTTACGACACGGGTTCCATCTTTATGCTTGATAGCACTGTAAGAAGTTGTGTTTTTCTGAGATGCAATGGCAGCAATAGGGATTTCTTTTATGCGTCCCGTACTTTGATCTCTAAAAGTGATGTTCTGATTAAATAAGGTGCTATTATCATAACGATTCTCTTTGTTAAATCGCACATTGATGTCATAGTTGTCCCCATCTAATTTATAAACACCCGCTTTTTCTCCAAATATAGAACGACGTAATTGTTGTCCAATTTGTCCTGTACTTACCCCAAGTTCTCCCGCTTTTTTACGATCAACAATTACTTTTGTTGCGGGTTTTGCTTTGTTCACGTCAATTTTTAATTCGTCAATACCTGCAATATTTTTAGTATTGATAAATTGACGCATACGTTCAGCTGTTTTGATTAGCAACTCATAGTCTTGTCCTTTGATTTCGATATTAATTGGTGGTCCAGCAGGAGGGCCTACAGGATCTTTTTCTACAGAAATACTAACTCCAGGATAGATACCAGTCAAACCTTCTTGTATTTTGGCACGCAATTCTTCCGAATCTTTCCCTCTGCGGTATTTGTATTCGCGCATGGTTGCCGTAATTTTTCCGCGATTTGGCATATCACTTGTAGACCCTCCATCAGTTTGAGGGTTTCCAGCACCTCGACCAACCTGAGATACGGTAGATTCTACCAATACGTTTTTATTTTCAAAAATATATTCGTCTTGATCGATAATATTGTAAACTCTTTTTTCGATGCTTTTGGTGATCTCATTAGTCTTAGCAATATCAGTTCCTTCAGGATATTCTATATAAACAACAATTTGATTTGGCTTGTTATCTGGGAAAAATTCAATTTTAGTTCTTTGACTGGCAACAGAGCCTCCAAATGTTCCGAAAGCAACAAATAATAAAATGAAAGTAGCTACAAAGAAAATGATTGGCCATCCTCCACTAAGCGCGAATTTCACGAAACGCTTGTATTGATTTTCTAACCAAATTAGCGTGTTATTTTGGAAATAATTGGCCATTGGTTTAATAGCATACTTGTATGCCCAAAACAGTACGGCTGTAACTAACATTAATGTTCCTAGACCTCTCATCGCTCCTCCGAAGGCAGTAATTAATCCTCCAAAGATCCCAAGAGCTAGCGATAATGTGATCAACTGTTTTATGGTCAATTCGCGCTTAGTTACTTCCATAAATCGGGATACCAACATAGAGTTGATAAAGATGGCTACGAATAGAGAAGATCCTAATACAACAGATAACGTAATTGGGAAATAAATCATGAATTGCCCCATAACTCCTGGCCACATGCCTAAAGGAACAAAAGCAGCTACAGTAGTTAATGTTGAAATGATGATTGGAAATGCAATTTCACCAACCCCTTTTTTAGCAGCTTCAGTTCGGGTCATACCTTCTTCTTTCATCAGGCGATATACGTTTTCTACCACTACAATACCGTTATCTACTAACATTCCTAATCCCATAATTAGTCCAAAGAGAATCATCGTATTCATAGTATAGCCTAATAGATTTAGAATCATAAAAGACATAAACATGGAAAGAGGAATAGCGAATCCTACAAATAATGCATTCCTAAATCCTAGGAAAAACATAAGTACAGTAACTACAAGTATAATCCCGAAAATGATATTATTTACCAAGTCATCTACCTGATTTAAGGTTTTTTCGGATTGGTCATTGGCTAAGGTTACACGTAAATCACTAGGGAATACTTCGGTTTTAGTTTCTTCAACTAACACCTTGATCTTGTTTACCGCTTCTACCATGTTTTTACCAGATCGTTTTTTAATATCTAGCATCACTACAGGTTTGCCAAATTCACGGGCATAAGTGGTCGCATCTTCTGCTTTAAAAGCCACTTCAGCAATGTCTTTTAGGTAAACGATTCCATTATCATTTTTAATCACAAAATCTTCTAATTCTTTAGGGTCTTTAATTTCTCCAATGATACGCATGGTACGTTGCTGACCACTTTTCTTAAGATTACCCGCAGATATTGTGACATTTCCATTACTGATTCCGTTTAAGATATCTTGAAAGCTTACTTTAGCAGCCATCATTTTATAGATGTCTACGGCCACTTCAACCTCACGTTCTTGAGCACCACGAATATCAACACCTTTAATTTCTTCAAAATCTTCGATATGATCTTCTAGGTATTCGGCAAACTCCTTAAGCTTTTGTGTTGGGTAGTCTCCCGCAATATTGATATTAAGAATAGGAGTTTCCTCGGAAATACTAATGTCAAAAACATTTGGTTTGACTTTAGCTCCGTTAAAGGTAGGCCAGTCTTCTTTTGCGGATTCTTGGTCTACTTCATCTTTAACTCTTTGCTTTGCTTGCTCTACGGTAATTCCTTCTTCGAATTCTAAACTTAAAATTCCGAAGTCTTGCTGTCCTGTAGAAAGCATCTTAGTTACACCACTTATATTTTTTAACCGATCTTCTAGAGGGTCAATAATGAGGCGTTCAATGTCTTCTGCTGTGTTTCCAGGGTATACTGCATTTACATAGATTTTAACTTCCTTAATTTCAGGGAAGTTTTCTCTAGGCATACTATTGTAGGCGCTGAACCCCAAAATAAGAAACAGCGTAATGATTACCCAGATAACCGTTTTGTTATCTATGGCCCACGAAGAGAGTTTAAACTCTTTGTGTATTTCTTTATTCTTACTCATAATGAGATTAGTTTAGAATGTTAACTTCTTGGTTGTTTTTTACACTACGAGCCCCTTCTTCAATGATAATATCATTGGTTGCTAAGCCATCTTTAATTTCAATTAAATCTCCTTGGATTTTTCCAGTGGTTATGGTTTTTTGTGTAGCAATGGTTTTGCTTTTACCATTTTTTGAAATTACATATACATACTGAGCTCCTTCAGCGTTTTCAGAAATTAAGCTTTGAGGAATGAGTATTGCATTATTGCTACTGTAGTCATTAATAAAGAGTTTAGCCGTTAAATTGGGTTTGATCGATTTATCTTGATTACTAACAGGGATTTCAATGCTATAGGTGCGACTTCCAGGATTAATAAAGTTACCTGCTTGACGAATTTTAGAAACTAGATTTTTTCCTAAAACAGGGAAATGTACGTTTACATCTGTTCCTTTTTTTACAGTACTTATGTAACGTTCAGGAACATCGGCTTTAACATACATTTTATTAAGGCTTACAATTCTAAAAATTGAAGTTTGACCAGCACCAACTACACTTCCTTTTTCAGTAATCACATCATCGATGATCCCGCTAAAAGGAGCACGAATAGCTGTTTTGGCAATAGATTTATTTAATTGAGCGATTGCTTTTTGTTGTGCTTCATAATTCGTTTTAGCTTGCAAGTATTGAATTTCACTACCTATTTTTTGCTCCCAAAGACGTTCTTGGCGCTCGAAAGTAGTTTTAGCTAGGTCTCGCTGCACTTCTAATTGCCCTAATTGCTGAGATAAACCTCCATCATCAACTCTAGCTAATAGCTGTCCTTTGTTTACGGCTTGTCCTTCTTTTACATATACATTGGAAAGTATTCCATTGAACTCAGGGGTTAAGACCAAGTTTTGCTTAGTCTGCACATTTCCTTGCAATTCGATGTAGTGATTAAATAAGGTGTCCTTTACCGTAATAGTAGTTACTAAAGGGATTTTTTGATTAGGATCTAGTTCCGCAATGGCAGCACTTAATTGTTTGATTTTAGTATCAAGTTCTTGCTGTTGCGCATTCAAGGCTTTCTTTTTTGCGCGGATACTTTTAATATCTTTAGAAGCTATAATGCTTTCAATAGTTGCTTCTTCTTTTTTTCCACAAGAAAAAATGAATATAGCGATTAGGATATATAATGTATTTTTCATTTCGAAATTATTTTGCGATGTTGATGATGGTTTGAAGTTTAGCAGAATTCTGTATTAAAGTCAATTGAGCATTTAAATATTGCTGTTGTGCACTATACAGTTGTGTTTGTGCTTGACGTAATTCGAAACTACTGGCAATCCCTTCTGTAAATTTGATTTGGTTCTTTTTTTCAATGCGTTCTGCTAGCTCTAGATTTTGTTTTAAAGTAACTAGGTTTTCTACGGCAAAATCAAAATCACTTTTTGCTTGATCGTAGGCCAATTGAATGCGCTGTGTATTTTCGTTATGAGAAACTTGTGCTTGTTCATAAGCCAGTTTACTTTGCTTAATTCGCGCACCACTCTTGAATGAACTAAAAATAGGTACATTGATTTGTCCACCTACAGTATAGTAACTAAACCATCGTTTATCTCCATCAAAAAAAGAAAATTCATTGTCAAAAGCTTGTGTTCCAAAGTCAAAGAAAGCACCTACGCTTGGTAATGTTCTACTTTTTTCTAACTTCAACTCAAGTCGACGTTGCTCGACGAGTAATTCGGATAATTTGAATTCATTATTATTAGCAATAGAAAAACGTTTTGAATTATCCGTATTTAATTCTTTTTGAGCCGCAAGGCTTTCAAGGGTATCCGTTAACGCTGTCGTTGAATTGATAGGAATACCCAATGCTAAGTGAAACATTTGTTTCGCTATAACTGAAAGACGATTGAGATTATTGATTTGATTTTTTAATTGCAATAAAGTAATCTGTAACTGCTCGACACTTTCTTCTTCGGTTAAACCATTTTTAAATATCTGCTGTGTTTCATTAAGGTTTTTTTCAATGGTATTGATATTACTTTGTACAACATCGATGTTTTCTTGAGTTAACAATACACTTCCATAAGCGTTTGTTACTCCTTCGACAATGCTTAGGTCTTGCTTTTCTTTTTGGGTTTGTGTATAATTTACAAATACCGAAGCTGCTTCAAGTCCGACCAGGTACGAACCATTAAAGATTAACTGTGATATAGTAGCACCAACACTTGCTTGTTGCTCAATTCCAAATTGAACAGGAATAAAAACATCAGCCGGCGCTGTTCTATCGAAAGCATTTGCGGGGATTACAGAGGTTCTTAATTTTAGATTATTTAAATACTCGATTTTCCCATCAATTTGTGGTAATCCGTCAGCGGTAGTTTCCCATTTTCGCTTTAAAGCTTTAGCAACTTCTTTTCTAGAATTAAGAGCGGTGTAGCTACTGTCTAAAGCAAATTGTATAGCTTCATCAAGAGAAAAACTATATTTTTTTTGCTGTGCATGGGTAAGTAATCCAATACATAACACAAAAAATAGTGTGATTTGTTTTTTCATTCGTTTATGATTTGATTTTTTTGATTTCTTTTCTTTTTAAAATTTTCTAAATACATAATTCCCTTTTCTGAAGCTATGCCACGGATGTGATAGTCCAGGTAACTATGAGTTATTTTTTTAGGTTTAAAATTTTCATTTGGAAAAATATCTTGATTTCGAATGCCTCCAACTCCAATGAAATAAATTCCAATAACGAATGGTATATCAATATCTGTTCGATATAAACCTAATTCAATACCTCGATTCAAATTTTCGGATACGCAGTCTTGTATTTCATCATATTTCATTGAACTCAATCTACTGTGAATTAAGGGGTAGTATTTTGATAATTGATATTCAGGAGCAGTAGTTTCGTCTTTAAGGTGCTCAATTACATAATCATTTATAGTATAAAATTCATCGATAGGGTTTAGTGTCCGTTCTCTTATATCGTGAATTCCACATTTTATGGCATCAAAAATATGATCACCAACAGCCGATATTAAATCTGTTTTTGTTTTGAAAGACTGATATATAGTCTTTTTGGATATTCCCATTTCATTGGCAATATCATCCATTGTGACACTCTTAAAACCTTTAGTAAGAAAAAGTTCTGAAGCCTTAGCGACGATTTGACAATTATTCTCTCGCATATTTTCCATAGGTCAAATGTAATCAGGAAACTTTTGAAACGTTAAAAGTTTCCATAGTTTTTAGAGAAATTTAACATATGGCAAATCCAAAGTTTAAAATTCAATATTTGAGATTTTTAAATGTTTTAGTTTTAGCTATTTTGATTAAACGAAAAGATGAATAGCGTTCAAATTTCTCTTGGCTTACAACTGACAACTGATAACAATTATCTATTTTCGTCAATCTTAATACAATTGCATTGGAGAAGTTAAAGACCTATCAAGAAGCCTTTTTGAATTTTTTAAAAGAAAACAAAATAAAAGAGGCACCAAAGAACTTATACGAACCTGTAAACTATATTTTAGAATTAGGAGGGAAACGTATACGCCCGATATTGACTTTAATGGGAGCAGAAGTTTTTGGTACTAGTTATGAAAAAGCCTTGCCAGCAGCGATGGCGGTAGAAGTATTTCATAATTTTTCTTTAGTTCATGATGATATAATGGATGAAGCTCCTTTGCGAAGAGGTAAGGAGACGGTGCATACAAAGTGGGATATCAATACAGGGATTCTTTCGGGTGATGCTATGTTAATTTTGGCTTATCAATATTTAGAGCCGTATGAAGCACCATTGTTTAAATCATTAGTACAATTATTTTCTAAAACAGCTAAAGAAGTATGTGAAGGGCAACAATACGATGTCGATTTTGAAACTCGAAGCGATGTTACTATTGAAGAGTATTTGCATATGATTGAGTATAAGACAGCTGTGCTTGTAGGTTGTGCTTTTCAAATGGGAGCTATTATAGCAGGAGTTTCACCAGATGAGCAAGTGAAAATCTATGAATTTGGTAGATTGCTTGGGATTGCGTTTCAGTTGCAAGATGATTATTTAGATGCTTTTGGTGATCCAGAAAAATTTGGAAAACAAGTTGGTGGTGATATCATAGAGAATAAGAAAACCTATTTGTATTTGAAAGCTTTAGAATTAGGAAGTAAAGAAGAGGCTTCTAATCTAGAAGATTTATTTAAGAATAAGCTGGATGGCGATGATAATAAAGAAAAAATAACTAAGGCTAAATCTATCTTTAACAATTCGGGTGGATCAGCGGCAACACAAGATGCTATCAAAGCATACACTAAAAAAGCTTTCGCCATCGCAGAAGAACTTTTAGTTTCCGAAGAAAATAAACAGTTATTAATAGGGTTTGGGACTTACTTGATGAATCGTAGGACCTAATTTGATATAGACTTTTATACTAGATTATACAGAGGTATCATAAATATCCGACTCATCAAAATCATCTTGATGTTCAAAAAGTAGTCGAGTCTTATCGATAAGAGCTTCTCTAGGAAATAATTCGCCAATATTGGCATAAGACTTTCTAAGCGCTTTTCTAACTTTTTTTCCAGATTTCCATTTAACTTTTGTTATTCCTTCGTCTAATTGTGGAGTAAGCTCATTATCATAATCTGTGATCATCTCGAACCAATAAGTAAGTTTTAATCGGTATTCTCCATTTCTTTTGAAAACATGATAAGTCTTCTTTAAAAAGCGAGTGATTTCAAGACCAGAGATTCCTGTTTCTTCTTCAACTTCTCGTATAGCACATTCTTCGATAGATTCTCCTTTCTCAATTTTACCTTTAGGTAAGTCCCAACACCTATTTCTAAAGATAAATAGTATCTCGTTGTTTTCGTTATACACCTTTCCTCCTCCAGCAACATAAACAGGTAGTTTTTTTTCTAATAAAGGAAGTAATTTATATTGCTTTTTGTGATATAAATGGAACTTTAATGTTGGGTTTTCATTGAGTCTTTCAATGATGTGGATTAAGTTTGTTTTTTTTAACGGAAGAGAAATATATCCGTCACCAACACGAGCAGTTGTAGAAAGACTGATAGGGATATTATTTACAAAAACATTGTACATTTGCGAGTATGATTTTAAATTCAAATGTAGCTAAAAAAACAGCATCCGAATTACTAAAAATTGATGCTATAAAATTACAACCCCAAGATCCATTTACTTGGGCATCTGGCTGGAAGTCACCGATTTATTGTGATAACCGTATCGCTTTGTCTTTTCCTCAAACAAGAAACTTTTTAAAAGAACAGTTTGCAGCTATAGTAAAAGATAAATATGCTGATGTAGAGGTGATTGCAGGAGTTGCGACAGGCGCTATTGGTATAGGGATGTTGGTCGCAGATGTGTTAGATTTACCTTTCATATACATAAGACCAGAAGCCAAAAAACATGGGCGCCAAAATCAGATTGAAGGTATTGTGCCAGAAGGGAAAAAGGTATTGGTAGTAGAAGACTTAATTAGTACAGGTAAAAGTAGTTTACTTGCAGTAGGTGCTCTAAATAAGTGTAATGCAGAAGTAATGGGGATGATTGCAATCTTTAGTTATGGTTTTCAAGTAGCAGAAGATAATTTTAATGAAGCAGGTGTTAGTTTAACCACATTAAGTAATTACAATAATCTTATCGAATTAGCAGTTGAAGAGGGTAATGTATCTGAAGAAGTAGCAGAGACATTAAAAAAATGGAGAGAAAACCCAGCCGAATGGGGGATTTAATCAAGTAAATACTTAACCTATTTAAATAATCATAGCTTATAGCCTATGGCTTAAAGCTTAAAGCCCATTTTATGAACTTAGAAAGTAATAAAGTAACGATTAATAAGAGTGCAGAAGAAGTATTCAATTTTTTAACTAAGGTTGAAAATTTTGAACAAATCATGCCCGAAAGCAAACAAAAGTTTGAGGTATTAAATGACGTTCGTTTTTTATTCCAATTAAAAGGTATGCCTGAAATTGTCTTAGAGCAAAAGGAACAAGAAGCACATTCGAAAGTAATTTTAGGTGCAGCGAGTGAAAAATTGCCTTTTACATTGACAGCAAATATTAATGAAATTGAGGAAGGTAAAACAGAAACTCAATTATTATTTGAAGGAGAATTTAATGCTATGATGGCAATGATGATAAAAAAACCGATTCAAAATTTTATTAATTCATTATCTGATAATTTGGGAAAATTATAGTAGATAGTCATTAGTAGTTAGTCTTTAGTTTTTTCAATTATCTAAAGACTAACTACTAATGACTAATTACCATTTCAATACATCAATTGTATTTCTTTAATATCATAACTTTCTAAACGAACGCCATCTTCAAGTTCTAGAATAAGCTTTCCCGAGGTTGTTGTTCCTTTGATAATACCTAAAAATAAAGAGGTATCAATTCTTTTAAAAGTAGATACTTTATCTTTCTTAAAGAGTAAAGACTCATATTGTGATTTTAACATATTCAAATCATCAATAGTTAGATTTTTGATTTTATTTTCAAAATATTTCAAAAAAATATGGAGCAATTCTTCTAGATCATATGTCTTAGATGAAATGTTTTTTAGAGAATTAGCTTTAGGGAGATGGTCGAAATTCGTTTGATTAACATTGATTCCGATTCCAACGATACTGGATTGAGTACCATTTTTATGAAAACAATTCTCGATAAGAATGCCTCCTAACTTTTTATTATCTGCCATTATGTCGTTAGGCCATTTAATTTGTGCCTTATCTATGCCAAAATGTGCGAGGCTGTTTATAATGCTTAAACTCACTAATTTATTTAAGATAAAAGGGTTTTCTTGGATGAATTGAGGTAGTGCACAATAGAAGCTGAATGTTAGGTTTTTACCAGACTCGCTGTTCCAAGAGTTTCCCATTTGTCCTCTGCCTGCATATTGGTGTTTGGCCCAAATACAGATACTTTCTTTTTGTGAATCTTTTCTTAAAAGATCCTTTAAAAAAGTATTTGTAGAGTCAATGGCATCAACTTTGATTATTTTCATGACAAATGATACAGTTACAAGCTGCAAATTACGGGTATAATTGTATAAAATAGTACCTTTGCTTTTTAAAAACTAATGAATGCCAAATAAAACAATTGATAACGACTTACTAATAACAGAAATCGTTAGAGGTATTGAAGAAGTTAAAGGTGAGGATATTACAATTTTAGACCTTAGGGATATAGAAAATACAGTTTGTGACTATTTTATCATTTGCAATGGAAACTCGAACACTCAAGTAAACGCTATTGTAGGCTCTGTACAGAAAATGGTAAGCAAATCTATCAAAGATAAGCCTTGGCATGTTGAAGGGACAGACAATGCAGAATGGGTGCTAATGGATTATGTGAATGTTGTTGTTCATGTATTTCAAAAGCATATTCGTGAACACTACGATATTGAAGCTCTATGGGGAGATGCGAAGAGTACCATTATCAAAACTAGTTACTAAGGATTAAATTAATTACATGTCAAACACACCAAAAAAACCAGAGCTTAAAGGGCGACCTAAATTCAATTCGTATTGGATTATCGCTTTGGTTGCATTAGCATTTTTAGCTATTACATTTTTTGACTCAGGTATTTCTACCAGAGATAAAATATCACCTTCCCAATTTGAATCATTTTTAAAAGAAAATGAAATTTCGAAGGTGACTATTGTAAATAGAAGAATTGCTAAAGTTTATTTAACTGCTGAAGCTAAGAAATTAGAGAAACACAAGCCTGAAAGTTCAAAATCTATATTACCAGTAGCTGCTAACCCAGATACTCCAGATTATGAATTTGAGTTCGGGGATCTTCAAAATTTTGAAAATAAAATTCAAGAGGTTAAAACGAAATTCAATGTTAATACGCCTATTTCGTATGATACGGATAATGATATATTATCGGGTATTTTAATTAACCTACTGCCATTTGTACTTTTAATTGGTATATGGATTTTTGTAATGCGCCGAATGAGTGGTGGTGGAGCAGGAGGTCCTGGTGGTCAAATTTTCAATATTGGAAAATCAAGAGCTAAACTTTTTGATAAGAACACCGATGTAAAAGTGTCTTTTGAAAATGTAGCTGGATTAGAAGGGGCTAAAGAAGAAGTGCAAGAGATTGTCGACTTCTTGAAATACCCTGATAAATATACTGCCTTGGGAGGTAAAATTCCTAAAGGAGCATTGCTAGTAGGTCCTCCAGGAACAGGTAAAACATTATTAGCAAAAGCTGTAGCAGGTGAAGCAAAAGTACCTTTCTTCTCTTTGTCAGGTTCAGATTTTGTAGAGATGTTTGTAGGAGTAGGAGCATCTAGGGTGCGTGATTTATTTAAGCAAGCAAAAGACAAGTCTCCTGCAATTATCTTTATTGATGAGATTGATGCTATTGGTCGTGCAAGAGGAAAGAATAACTTCTCTGGATCAAATGATGAACGTGAGAATACATTGAATCAGCTATTGACAGAGATGGATGGTTTTGGATCGGATAGCAACGTTATCGTATTAGCCGCTACTAACCGTGCCGATGTCTTAGATAAAGCATTAATGCGTGCAGGACGTTTTGATCGTCAGATTTATGTTGATCTTCCAGATGTTAGAGAACGAAAAGAGATTTTTGAAGTGCATTTAAAGCCTATCAAAAAGATTGATGATGAATTAGATATCGATTTCTTGGCAAAACAAACACCTGGTTTTTCGGGAGCAGATATTGCCAATGTATGTAACGAGGCTGCTTTAATTGCGGCTCGTAAAGGAAAGAAAATGGTAGGGAAGCAAGATTTCTTAGATGCTGTTGATCGTATTGTTGGAGGTTTGGAGAAGAAGAATAAAATTATTACTCCTTCCGAAAAACGTGCGATTGCTTTCCATGAAGCAGGTCATGCTACTACAAGTTGGATGCTAGAACATGCTGCGCCATTAGTTAAAGTAACTATTGTGCCTAGAGGACAGTCTTTAGGAGCTGCTTGGTATTTGCCAGAAGAGCGTATGATTGTACGTCCTAACCAAATGTTAGATGAAATGTGTGCTACCTTAGGAGGTAGAGCAGCCGAGAAAGTAATTTTCGATGAAATATCTACAGGAGCACTTAGTGATCTAGAAAAAGTTACAAAGCAAGCAAGAGCTATGGTAACGGTATATGGATTAAGTGATAAAGTGGGTAATTTGACTTATTATGATTCTTCGGGACAATCAGATTATGGTTTTAGTAAGCCATATAGTGAAGAAACAGCAGAATTAATTGATAAAGAGATTTCGACAATAATAGAAGCGCAATATCAAAGAGCTATTGATTTATTAGAAAAGAATAAAGAAAAGCTTACTGAATTGGCCGAATTACTTTTAGAGAAAGAAGTGATCTTTAAAGATGATCTTGAACGCATCTTTGGGAAGCGTCCTTTTCAAAAAGAAGAAGCTGTAGTATCGAATGAAAGCACTACAAATAAAGAGGAAGAAGAAGAGTAAATAATTCTTTTATTAATACGTTTATAAAAATGGATAGGCATATGCACCTATCCATTTTTCATTTGAAAAGATGTATATTGCAACTTTAGCCTACTTCGTATGAGTCTATTTAAGAAGCTTATAAAATCCTTAACATCTAAAGGTAATTTAGATGATGACGATGCAATGACTTCAAATAAATATCTGCCAAAAGAAGATATGCCTGTGGATGAAAAGTTTATGCTAAACTTTCGTCAAAATGGAGGTAAATTTTTATACTGTGATGATATAGGTGAGGCAAGGGATGTTTTTCAGCAAATTTTACTTGAAAATGAATGGGAAGAAACCGCAGCTTGCTGTTTTCAACCACATGTGCAAAGTGTATTTGAAGATGTTTCAGTTTCTTTTTCAAAAAAAATGGCGAATAGCTCTTTTTATCTTTGCGACTGCGAATATTTAGTGGCTAATATTGGAGGAATATTAGTTTCTTCTAATCAATTAAAAGAGACACGAATAAGCGAGCTTCCAGAAAACTTTGTAGTAATTTCTTATACAAGCCAATTGACAAACGATATTAGTGAAGGACTTCAATATATAAAAAACAGAGGAGCAGCAATTCCTTCTAATATTACCACACTTCAACATTTTGATTCTTCAAAAAAAGAAGCCGATAATTTTATGAATTACGGCAATGTAACCAAAAACCTCTACCTTATACTAATAGAGGATTTGTAGTTTTCAGTATAATAATTTCCTAGACAGATGAAAGAATTATTGACAAGAGCCTTATCAGGTGTCATATATGTAGGATTAATTTTGTGGGCTACTTTCTACAATGAATATGCTTTCTTAGCGGTTATTTCAATTTTTGGAATATTATGCTTAAATGAGTTTTTAGATTTAGTTACCAAAAAGAAAGTAGTTTACCTGATCGTAAGTCTATTAATAGCGCCTTTTGTTTTTTATAGCTTTAGCATTGAATTCAGTAAATACTTCTTCGCTATTTTAGCGGTTTTGGTTAATGTGTTATTGTTTTTAGGGTTAAAAGACGCTAAGAGATTTAAGTTTATTTACCAACAGAAGGGAAATGCAATAACGGTATTTTGTTACCAAGTTATAGGATTTGTTTGTATGGCTTACATTCCTTCCTTAAGAGGTAATTATACTCCATTTTTAATATTAGGCCTATTTATTTTAGTGTGGGTAAATGATAGTTTTGCTTATTTATCAGGGACTACATTTGGAAAAAATAAATTATGTCCATCGATATCTCCCAATAAAAGCATAGAGGGTTTTATCGGAGGTTTTATAATGACATTAATCGCTAGTTTTATATTGTATAAGTATGTAGGAATTATTTCCTTTTCGTATTGGTTAGGGTATGGAATTATAGCTAGCGTAATAGGTTCTATAGGAGATCTAGTACAATCAAAATTTAAACGTAATGCAGGGGTAAAAGACAGTGGAAATATAATGCCAGGCCATGGAGGAATTTTTGATCGCCTAGATAGCGTATTGTATGCTAGTCCTTTTGTATTTTTGTTATTAAACTTATAAGAATATCTATGTTTCATAAAGAAGGGTATAAAATCATATCGATTACATTAGTTATAGTTGCAGCAATTTTAGGGATTGCATACTTTTTAATTCCTAACGTTTATGTGCAAGGTTTTTTATATGCTTTAGCGGCATTCATTCTTATAATTATTTTGCAATTTTTTAGAAACCCTAAGAGAAATACAATTATAGATGATACCACAGTGGTTTCTCCAGTTGATGGAAAAGTAGTAGTAATAGAAGAGGTTTTTGAAAAAGAATACTATAACGAGAAGCGCTTACAGGTTTCTGTATTTATGTCTCCACTAAATGTACATGTAACTCGTAATCCTATTGGTGGAAAAGTAGTGTTTAGTAAATACCACCCAGGGAAATTTTTAGTGGCGTGGCATCCAAAATCTTCGGAAGAGAATGAGCGTACTACAGTAGTACTTGAAAATAAAAATATTAGTGTACTTTATCGTCAAATTGCTGGGGCATTAGCAAAACGTATTGTAAATTATGCTAAAGAAGATACTAATGTAGCACAAGGGGACGATAATGGTTTTATAAAATTTGGATCTAGAGTAGATGTTTATTTACCAATCGGCACCAAAATTGATGTTAAATTAGATCAAAAGGTTAAAGGTGGTGAAACTGTTTTAGCCACAATAGATGCATAAATGGAGAATGAATCACTACATACCGAATTTTTAGAAGCTTTAGAGATAGCAAATTCAACAGACATTAAATTGCCAGTAGATGTTAAGTTGAAATTTTATGCATATTATAAGCAAGCTACTGAAATGACAGGTTTGTACCGTCCTTCAGATACAATTCAAATGAGGAACTCCTTTAAAATTAATGCTATTTGGCAAGTGCAACATCTTACAAAAGAGGAAGCTAAACAGAAGTATATTGATTTGGTGAATGAGTATTTGAAGTAGTTTGTTAGTTTTAGTGGTCTCAATAATAGTTAAAACTATGGACTTTAGTACATCTCACTTTTAGTTTCTGAAAATTTTATCTACGGCTATAGGCAGTAAGCTTTAAGCAGTAGGCCTTGTGTATATTAATGTAGCTTATAGCTTACAGCACTAAGTTTGAAAACAGAAAAAGACTTCCAGTCTGTAGTGATTCATTTTAGACTCTACTCATTAGATTTTTTTTTACAGAAGAATTCCATTCGTCTTTTAAAATACTGAGTATAATACTATCTCGTCTACCATCTTGACTTTTGCAATTGCTCCTTAAAATACCTTCTTCAATACAACCTATGCTTTTCATAGCATTAATTGATCTTTTGTTTTGTAGATCAGCGCGAAATTCAACACGCTCAATATTCCAGTTGTCAAAAGCTTGTGATAATAAAAGTAACTTGCAATTTTTGTTTAATCCAGTACCTTGAAATTCCTTTCCATACCACGTGTGGCCGATAGATATGACATTGTTGGCTTTGTCAAAATTGTAAAAACGAGTCGTTCCCGCTACTTTATTCTTTTCCCTGTCAAAAACAACAAAAGGAAGCGCTATTCCTGTGGCTCTATTTTTTAATGCTGAGTTTATGTAAGATTGAAGTTGCTTTTTTCCACTGCCCGATATTAAGGAATAATCCCAAAGTTCTGGTTCTGTTAAAGAGAAAGGGAGTAACTCATTAAAATCTTCTAGTTTTAAAGGAGAAAGTTTTACACGATCATTTTCGAGTATAATATCTTTTGATAAATCAATAGTGTTTTGGGATATATTATGCATTAACGAAAGTCTTATAAGTTGAAGTAATATAAAAATCTTAAAAATAATTGACTCTCATTGATTTCTTTTAATACAAATGTTAAGCCTCCCCCTATAGAATATGATTTTCGGAAAAATTACTTGAAAAGAGTATTTTTTTTATTTTCCTGGTATTTTATTAAGTATTAATACGTAGTTTTGGAATAGAAATACTTAGTTATTTTTAAGTTTTCTAGAGTACCTCCCTAATAGAAGCTTACTAATTTATTAGTAAGAAGTGTTATAAAATTCTACATCTGATGCATATATGGCTATCGCTATGGTCGTTTATGCGTAATAAAAAATTAGAATAACCTTTTTATACTAATACTATGAGAAAAGTAAGTTTACAACTGACAAAAAAAACCATGGCTGTTTTAACAGCAACCTTCGCACTAATATCGTGTGGTAAGGGAATCCCAGAAGAAGAAGGAGCAAGTATCGCTTCTGCAAAAGCTTTTTCAGTGGAAGAAGTTTTAGAAATGGTGGCTGCCGAAAATGACATCACAAGAACGCTTTATACCAAAGGTATTGTTGGTGCAGGGAAGAAACAAGGGATGAAATTTGATGAAGATTGGCAAGATGACGAGGTAGAAGCTGGGCCATTACCAGCCTTGTTTTTAAGAGGTGTTTCTGCGGACATTCGAAAAAGCCCAGTTCCATTAGGGTTGTATTTAGGGTCTGATTATCCAATTAATGCTTCAAATAAATTTGAAGGACAACAAGCTGAATTATTCAAAAAAATTAAAGTAGATCGAAAGCCTCAGTTTTTTTATGATGAAACCCAAAAGGTGCATACTGCTATGTTTGCAGATGTAGCTATGGCAGCACCATGTGTTTCGTGTCATAACCAACATAAAAATACACCTAAGACCGATTGGAAATTAGGAGATGTAATGGGGGCTACTACATGGCAATATCCTTCCGATTCGCTTTCTTATAAAGAAGCTATAGGAGTATTAAATGCCTACAGAAACGGTACAAAAGCGATTTACAACGCATACTTAGCTGAAATTGCAGCTTTCAAGAGTTCAGAAAAACCAGTAATTGGAGATAAGTGGCCTTCGAAAGGGTTCTATTTACCGACAGCAGAAGTTTTTATTGATAGTGTACGTCAAAAAGCTTCATATAAAACAATGGAAGTGTTAACTAAAAAAGGAGCCTCAATAGTTTCAAACTAAATAGCATTAAAACATGAAAAAGATTTTCTCATCTTTCAATGTAGGAATAGTTCTTTTCATGGCCTACTTGATACAATATACTATTCCTTATAAATGGGAATGGTTATTGGATCTTCAAGAACATCATCAGATGTATAAAAGATGGTCAGGACTCGTTGTCTTAATACTTATTTTTTTACAATGGGTGTTGACTATTGTTAGAATGACAAAGCGCTTAGCGAAACATTCTATGAAAGTCACCAACTTACATAAATGGATAGGAGCACTGTCTCCTATCTTCTTTTATGTTCATGTTATGAATTTTGGTTATGGATATCTAGCAATGCTATCATATTTGTTTTTTGCTAATATGTTATTAGGAATTGTAAATCTTGATATTATTAAGTCAAAAAAGAATTGGGTGTTCCAATCATGGATGATCACACATGTAGCTTTTTCGGTAGTCATTACATTCATTGCGATTTTTCATGTAGGTGTTGTCTTTTATTACGAATAACTAATTTAAAGAGTCATGCAATTAACGGTTGAAAAAATTATAAAGGAAACAGATGATGCTGTTAGTGTAGTTTTTAAGAATCCAGGGTTTTTTAAACGCATTAAATACAAACCAGGTCAGTTCCTAACACTAAAACTCCCTATAAAGAATAAAATAGAAAATAGAGCCTATTCACTAAGTAGTAGTCCTTGGATTGATAAGTTTTTAAGGATTACCGTGAAAAAAGTAGAAAACGGTTTAGTTTCTAATTTTATATGTAACGAATTAAAAGAAGGGCAAAAAATAGAAATAGAAAAACCTATGGGTAATTTTTTCGTTTCTCCTAGTCAAAGAAACGAAAAGCAATATGTAATGCTTGCCGGTGGGAGTGGAATTACACCCATATATTCTATTATTCAGTCTGTTTTAAAGAAGGAAACAAAAAGTAAGATTACACTTATTTACGCAAATAGAAGCGAAGCTTCAATTATTTTTAAGAAAGAAATAAACGCTTTAGCGGAAGATTTTCCCGAGAAAATAAAAGTACATCACTTGGTAGATGTAAAGTCTTCTAGTGATGAAGCATTAAACTATCACAATAAAAGATTCGATGAATCTTTGTTAGATAGCATCATGGAAATTGATGAGCTTACGTATGATCGTTCAGATTTTTTATTATGTGGACCTGAAGGTTTTATGGATGCTGTATTAGCAGTTTTAAATAATAAGAATGTAGCACCAGAAAGAATTAAAAAAGAAGCATTTTCTGTAGACCTTTCTAAGCTTATAGTGACTTCTGGAGTAACGGATGTTACTAGCACTGTGAAAGTGAATGGAGTAGGAGGGAATGATACGATTCAAGTAGGAAAAGGGAAAACTATTTTACAAGCTGCATTGGATCAAGATGTTGCTATTCCATATTCTTGTAGGTCAGGAATGTGTAGCTCTTGTAAAGCAATTTGTAAATCGGGAACTGTTTCCATGATAGATGGGCATTTATTACCTCAGTCTGAAGTAGATCAAGGTTTTATTTTAACCTGTGTAGCCTTTCCACAGACAGAAGAAGTTGAAATAACATTACCTCAATAATCATTTATGTTTTTTAAAAACCCATTAAGAAAGCGTCAAGCTATCGGTAGTCTTGCAGGTGTTATAATAGGGGTAATCATTTATGTTATACTGCCTCAGGAATCATCGGAAGACCTGTTAAGTCTAGGGCCTATGAATGTTGGACATGAAGGTTTGTCTTGTACGGCTTGTCATACACCAGCTAAAGGAAGTTTAGTGCAACAGCTGCAGGCAAATATTGCTTTTACTGTAGGGGCAAGAAAAAAGAAGGTAGATTTTGGAACTAAGAATGTAGATAATAATAAATGCTTAGAATGTCATGATCGACCAAATGATAGGCATCCAACATATAGATTCGAAGAGCCTAAATTTAAAGATGCTATAGCTGTAATTGATGCTAGACAATGTGAAACTTGTCACCTAGAGCATAATGCTACAAGAGTAGTTCTCGAGGATGCGACTTTTTGTAAGAATTGTCATTATGATTTAGAAGTAATCAATGATCCAATAGATATACCACATAGTACTTTAATTAAGAATAAGGAGTGGACAACTTGTCTACAATGTCACGATTTTCATGGAAATCATATTTATCATACTCCAGAGAAAATAAAAGACACCATAACGCTTAAGAAAGTCAATGATTATTTAAAGGGAGGGGATGATCCTTTTACCAAAAAGAAAAAATACTATCCTCTATCAGAAGAAGAATGGAAAAAAGTAGTGAATACTTATAAAAAATAAATATTATGAAAATAAATTATTTGGGGCTGTTACTTTTAGTAATAGCCTTTTCTAGCTGTAAGAAAAAAAGTACATGTGAAATTGCAGAAAATATATCCTATTCGAAGGATATAGCGCCTATAATAGAACAAAAGTGTTTTATGTGCCATGCGCCTGATGTTTATAAAAAGAAAGCTTCTAGGGTGAAAATATACGATTATAAAAGTCTAGTATCTGTAGCTAAAGATGGTCGTTTATTAGGAGCTATAAAGCATGAACCAGGCTTTATAGCTATGCCTTATCGAAAAAATGAAAAAATCGATAATTGTTCGATTGCTCTAATTGAAGCATGGGTTACGTCGGGAAATCAAAAATAATTTTAGTTTCAGAAACTATTGTATACAACCTTTAAACCCCTTGTTTTTGACCTGTTTTAAGGTATTTTAACGGGTATTATTGTGGTGTTCCTGTTAAATGGGCTTTTGTGTTACAAATGTTAAAATTGCAGATATATTAGTCTAAGTGTTTGTAATTGTTGAAATTAGTAATAATTAAATGCAAAATAGGGGGTATGCAAATAATTACTATGTTAAGTGTGGGATCCACACAGGGAGATTTTTTCCTACAAGATTTTTTAAGAAGCAAAGAAACAACTTTTTATAGAGAAGAAGAAATTGTTGTGCCTAGGGTGTTGAACAATAAATTGCTTCATACCAGTGTAGTTTGTATTACACTTACATCTAAGGATAATATTTGCGATGTTATTGATTTTTGTAGTATGATTCTAAAGTTGTTGCCAAATACTGCGGTTCAAGAAGTTTTAATTAATGATTCTTTAATTCAAGGTAAGGCAGACAATATGGATTATTATATAAATGAAGTAAATGAACTTCTTAGTATGTCTGGATTGCCAGTTTTTTGTACTTCAAAGTTCAATCAATGTGAAGAGTCCAACTATCTCAATAGAGAGATTGTTGGAAATGTTACGGATTATTTAGATTATATTTTTTCTATGCGAGAAATATATCAATCACCTTTTAGGAAGAGTTCTTTTTTGACAAGAAGTAAAACGTCTTCTAGAAAGATTAGTTTCAATTAGTGTATTTAGGTTATTTTATTTAGTAAAATGAGTTTTACTAAATAAGAGAGGCGTAATCAAAAAAATAAGATAAACTTATTATGATGATTACGCCTTTATTTTTTTATAGTAATTTAGGGAAGCTAAGGTAGTCTGTTACCAGAACTTCCACCAAGGCTTAGTTTCTTCTTCAATGCCCGCAGGAACCGCATTAGCTGCATCTTTCATTACAGTAGCTAAAACAGTGTATACTTCTGTCCAAGCATCTTTTACGTCTGGAGTAAAGTCGTCTCCTAAACCTGTTTCTAGAGTGTATAATAGAGCGCCACCAACGGTGTCGTAATGTTCGTCTTTTACACCATATCCAACATGGTTTCTTCCTAGATTTTGAACTGCGGGTACAATGCTATCTAAGTTATCAAGCCCATTGACAGCAGTACCTATCATCGTCATTAATTTCTTTCCTTGCTCTTTTATATCGCCTTTAAATAAAGGTTTTAAAGCAGGATCCATTTCAAAAAGTTTGTTGTAAAAAATTTCAGCTGCTTTATCAGCTATTGGTACAACCTTAGTAAATGAAGACTGTACTAATCGTTTTTTTCTTTCAGTAAGACCTTCTTCTTTTGGAAGAGAGTTAGCAGCATCTTTCATAGTAGTAGCTAAAACAGTATACACTTCAGTCCAGGCATCTTTTACCTCAGGTGTAAATGCTTCTCCTAAACCAGCATCTAGTGTTTCTAGTAAGGCTGCACCTACAGTATCATAATGCTTATCTTCAACACCATAACCAGCATGTCCTTTGCCTAAGTTCTGTACAGCAGGTACTAAGGCATCTAGGTTATTTAAACCGCCAACAGCAGTACCAATCATGCTCATCAATTTTTTTCCTTGATCTGCCATGTCTCCTTTAAACATAGGTTTTAAAGAAGGGTCTTTTTCAAATAACTTTCCATAAAAAATTTCTGCGGCTTTTTCAGAAATAGGAACAACTTGTTTAAAACTCTCCTGAACTAGCTCAATAGTTTTAGCTTCCATTTTTGTAATAATTAAGTATTAGTAGGTTTAAAATTACGTATAAATACTTAAGTATTTTTGTTAAAAAATATTTTTATGAAGTTGATAAAATAACCTATTGAAGGAGAGGAATAATTAGGATTACAAAACAGAAAGTTCTTTTTTTTTGAAAAGATAAAAATCTCTAAAAAGAAAATGCGACCTATTCCTTATTAGAATAAATCGCATTTATAAATATAGTATAGTTAGTTGTATTGTTATATATCGTCGAAACTTACATTCGTAAAGCTATTTGTAGTAGTTTCTTCTAACGATTCGTTGTTTTCAGCATCATTACTGTCAACTACGTCATCAGCAGATTTATCTTGAGGACGTTGGAAGTCTTTTTGGTGACGTTCACTTATCACTTCTTCTCCTTTTTCATTGATAACGAAATGCGTCATTTCGTCTAAAATTTCTTTAAAACCAGTAAAATCTTCCTTGTAAAGGTATATTTTATGTTTTTTGTAGTGAAAAGATCCATCATCATTAGTAAATTTTTTACTCTCTGTGATGGTGATATAATAATCACCAGCTTTGGTAGCCCTTACATCAAAAAAGTAAGTTCTTCTACCTGCTCTTAGCACTTTTGAGAAAATTTCTTCTTTCTCCATCGATCCTATTTCGCCCATGTTTGTAATTGTTCGTTAGTCTTAGTATGACTCAAAAATGGAAAAAAAAATTAAAAAACCAAAAAATCTTACGAATCTTTTTGTTTTAACTGTTTGTCGTGGACTTCTTTATAATAGCTATTTGAGCTAATTAATGCTTTGTGATCGCCTGATGATAAGGCTTTACCCGATTCAAGAATAATAATACTATTGCATTTTTTAACAGAAGAAATACGGTGACTAACAATTATTTGTATTGGTTTTGGGGTCATTTTTTGAAAATGTTGGATGATTTCTTTCTCTGTTTCGGTATCAACCGCCGACAAACAGTCATCTAACATTAAAAGTGAAGGAGATTTTAGCAATGCTCTTGCAATCGAAATGCGTTGTTTTTGCCCTCCAGAAAGAGTAACTCCTCTTTCTCCAACGATAGTATCGTATCCATTTTTAAAATTTATAATGTTTTCATGAACCGAAGCTTGTTTTGAAGCCGCGATTATTTCGTCTTTCGAAGCATCATATTTTCCGAAAGCAATATTATTATTTACAGAGTCGCTAAATAGGAAATGATCTTGGGGGATATAACCAATTGTCTTTCTAAGACTTTTAATACTAATTTTTTTAATATCAATATTATTAATCTGTATTTCTCCACTGTCGATATCATACATACGACCTAATAATTCGAGAATAGTTGTTTTACCGCTACCTGTTTTGCCTATAATACCTAAAGATTGTCCTTCATTTACGGTAAAGGAAATCTTCTGTAAGGCTTTTATGCCAGTGTCGGGATAAGTAAAACATACGTCTTTAAATTGTATAGAGCTAATAGCATCAATATCAACTGCGTCATTGCTGTCAATAATGTCTGCGGGTGTTTGTAAGAATTCATTAATTCGCTTTTGTGAAGCTTCAGCTTGTTGAATAATAGAAGAAACCCACCCAACTGTAGCAACTGGCCAGGTTAACATATTCACGAAGATTAAAAACTCAACTAAAATCCCAATATCCTCTATTTCGCCATTTATGTATTGCTGGCCACCAACGTAAATGACAATCAAATTACTAATTCCAATAAGTAAAACCATTAGTGGAAAAAATAAAGCCTGTACTTTTGCTAATTGTAGCCCTTTATTTCTGTGTTCTGTAGATAAATCATCAAAATCATTCGAGGTTTTGTGTTCTGTCTGATATGTTTTTATGACCAAAATACCACTAAATGCTTCTTGGGTAAAAGAGGTTAATCGGCTTAAGTATTCTTGAACCACAGTTGTCCTTCTGTTAATAGCAACACTAAGAAAGTATATTGCCACAGATAGTATAGGTAGAGGTAATATCGTAATCCAAGTTAATTTAGGAGCAACACTAAACATATAACTTAATACAACCGAAAAAAGGGTAATGGTATTAACACTATACATTAAAGCAGGACCAGCATACATTCTAACCTTCATGACATCCTCACTAATGCGATTCATAAGGTCACCAATACGATTGTTCTTGTAAAAATTAGAAGAAAGCTTTTGGTAATGGTCGTAGACTTCATTTTTAAGATCAAATTCTATGAATCTAGATACCACGATAAAGGTTTGTCTCATTAGAAACATAAAAAAACCAGATACTAAGGCCGCACCGATAATTAATCCAATGTTAATTAATAATTGATGATAAAGTTCTTCTTTAGTTCCACCATTACCTTTTTGAAACTGTTCTACAATGGCAATGGAATCCCCAACGAATTTAGGAACGGCTACTGCAAAAACTCTTGAAGTTATAGCAATGACAACTCCAAGAAGGAGTCTGACTTTATATTTTGAAAAATAACGATTTAAATGACGAAGTGCCTTCAATACTTTTTTGATCAAATATAGGAGTTATTTGTAATGGCTAAGTAGGTATTAACATTACAATAATCTATATGCAGAAGTAGGTAGAAAGATTTGGAAAATATAGTGTAAAATGTGTGATAAAAAAGCTAAAATAAGTCAATGATCACCGATAGATTTATAGTATTTTTGCAGCTGTATTTAAAAACGTTCTTTAAAAATGCTTACTCGTAGACATATTCGAATAAAGGTGATGCAGTCTCTTTTTGCTATGAAACAAAAAGAAAGCGAACAATTAGATCTAGAATTGCGTTTCCTTAAAAAAAGTATGGAACAGGTGAAGCACTTATTTGGTGCTAATCTTCAACTGCTATTAGGATTGAAAAAACATGCGTCTTTCTTGAAAGGAGCGAGTAAATCTAAAGAAGGAGATCTTATTGTTTTAGCCAATGCATTGGGGGATAATCAAGTCCTTCGATTATTGGAGATCAATCAACAATTGCAATTACTGGTAGAAGAAAACAACTTAGACTATTGGTATCTAGATGATGAATATGTGAAAATCATTTTCACCGAATTGTTAGATCATGATTTTGCGCAAGAATACTTAAAAATTGAACAGCCTAATTTTAAAGAAGATAGAAGTTTTATCCTAGATGTTTTTAAACAAGTTGTAGCTCCTAATGAAAAGTTACACGATTATATTGAAGATAAAAGTATCTCTTGGGTAGATGATATGCCTGTAGTAAATACAGCAATAGTTTCCTTTTTGAAAAAGCTTAAAAAATCAGATGATGATATGTTAGCTTTACCTAAACTAGTGAAAGATCAAGAAGATTTAGAATTTGCAGCGGAGCTTTTTAAAAAAACTAAATTGCATGAAAAACGTTATTTAGAAATTATCGATGAAAAAACGCCAAATTGGGATAGAGATCGTATCGCACAACTTGATGTTTTGATGATTCAAATGGGGATATGTGAATTTCAAAAATTCCCTTCAATACCTGTTAAAGTAACAATTAACGAATATTTAGAACTAGCAAAAGAGTATAGTACTCCTAAAAGTAATATTTTTATAAACGGTATCCTTGATAAGATTTCAAAAGAGTTTTCTGATAACGGAGAATTAAATAAAATTGGAAGAGGATTAATGTAATTTCAAAAAATTAGTATTTTAGAACACAATTTTTAACGAAAACAATTTTTATAGAACCATGAAAAAAGGAATTTTAATTCTAGCAAGTGCCTTAGCATTTAGTGTAGTAGCGTGTAAACAAAAGGCTGCAGACAAAGTAAGTAGTGAAGAAGTAGCAGAAGCTGCTAAAGAAGATGCCAAAGTTGGCGAATTTCCAGTGATGAAATTCGAAGAACTAGAGCATGACTTTGGAACAATCAATGAAGGAGATATCGTAAGACATACTTTCAAATTCACTAATACAGGTGAAACTCCATTAGTAATCACAAATGCAAAAGGAAGTTGTGGATGTACAGTTCCTAGTTATCCTAAAGAGCCAATCGCTCCAGGAGCTACTTCAGAAATGGTAGTAAAGTTTAACTCTAACGGTAAACCAAACCAGCAGACTAAAACAGTTACAATTACAGCAAATACGGAAACAGGAACTGAGAAAATTAAAATTAGAGCTTCTGTAACTCCAAAACCTAAGAAAGAAGAAGCTAAATCATAATGGGAGATTTGAATAGTTTTTTGCCAATACTGGCAATGCTTGTGGTGGTATATTTATTTATGATCAGACCACAAACACAACGTCAAAAGAAAGAGAAAAAGTTTTCAGAAGAACTTAAAAAAGGAATGCGAGTAGTTACTAAAAGTGGTTTACACGGAAGAGTAGCTGATATTTCTGAAAAGTTAAATGCAATTGTGTTAGAAACAGGAGCAGGTAAACTTACTTTCGATCGTTCTTCAATTTCTATGGAACTTTCAGCGAAGCTTAATGAAGCTGCTAAAGAGCCAAAAGAAGAGAAGCAAAAGGCGTAGTAAATAATATAATATCAATATACAAACACCTTTCAGTTTTACTGAAAGGTGTTTTTTTGTTACGGTGTTTGTTGACTATGAAATGTAATAGGATTGAAATCGTATAATTAATCTTCTAAAAAAGAAGTCTAAAAGATGTTCACTTCCATTTCTAAATAAATAGAATACTTTTTTTGTATTGCCGCTTGAATAAACTTGGCAAGTTCAAGAATTTCTATGCCAGAGGCATTTCCTGTTTTGTTGATTAACACCAATGCTTGTTTGTCATGTACAGCTGCATTGCCCATAGAAAATCCTTTAAAACCACCTTTGTCGATCAACCAACCAGCTGGGACTTTCACTATTGTATCCGAAATAGGGTAGTGGGGTATTTCGGGGAATTCCTTTAAAAGATTTTCGTAAAGGCTTTTTTCAATAATGGGATTCTTGAAAAAGCTTCCACTATTTCCAATTTTATTAGGATCGGGTAATTTACTTTTTCTAATTGCAATTACAGCATTAGAAATATCTTCAATCGAAGGGCTCTTAATGTTTTTCGATGTTAATTGATTCTCGATAGCTCCGTATGAAGTCTTTAATTGGTGGTTTTTAGTGGTTAAGCGAAAAGTTACTTCAGTAATAATGTATTGATCCTTAGCGTCATTTTTGAAAATAGAGTCGCGATAACCGAATTGGCTGCTTTCTAAGTCAAATGAGATAGTCTTTAAGGTCTTTTTGTCAATAGCTTTACAGGAAACAAAACAGTCTTTTAATTCTACTCCATAAGCTCCAATATTTTGGATAGGAGCACTTCCTACACAACCAGGGATTAAAGAAAGGTTTTCTAAGCCGCCCCAATTATTTTTAATACATAATTGAACAAAATCATGCCAATTTTCACCAGCTTTTGCAGTCACCCAAACCTCATTATCATTTTTGATTTCAGAAGTAACCCCTTTAATATTCATATGAATTACTAAAGCTTCTACATCTTTAGTGAGTAACATATTACTTCCTCCACTTAAAACAAATAAAGGAAGAGATGTGTTTTTTGAAAGAACTAACTTAAGATCATCTTCATTGGTAATCGAAATGAAAGATTTCGCTTTTACATCAATACCAAATGTGTTGAATGTTTTGAGAGATCTATTGCTTAAGATTTTTGGCATATACGAAATAGTCGAGATGTGTTTAGCTCAATATAATAAAAATGGTTATTGTTTTAGACAATATTTTAAATGCGTAATTATTGCTTAATATATGTTTCTAAAGCCAAAGCTAAAATCTCTGTCGAGCGTTTTAGGTCTTCGGTATTTAAAACATATGCTATACGAATTTGTTTTTTACCAGCATTAAGGCTCGAATAAAATCCATCAGCGGGAGCCACCATTACAGTCTCGTTATTGTCACTAAAATCTTCCAGCATCCATTGTGCAAATTTTTCAGAATCTTCAATAGGTAATTCTACAATACAATAAAATGCACCTCTAGGAACAGAAACCTTAATGTTAGGAATTTGCTTCAATCCTTTAATCAAAATATCTCTACGTAATTTATATTCGGCAACAACTTCAGTATAATAGCTTTCGTCTACCCCAAGAGCTGCTTCACTGGCAATCTGTGCAAATGTAGGAGGACTTAATCGAGCCTGAGCAAATTTCATGGCTGTATCCATAACTCGCTTATTTTTGCTTACCATACACCCAATACGAGCTCCGCACATACTGTAACGCTTGGAAACAGAATCTACAACAATAGCATGTTCTTTTAAGCTTTCTTCTTCTAGTATCGAGTAGTGCTTGCTTTCACTGTCGTAAACAAATTCGCGATATACTTCATCGGAAATTAAAAACAAATCGTATTTGATCGCTAGCGCTGTCAGTTGCTGAATTTCTTCTTTACTGTATAAATACCCTGTAGGGTTTCCAGGATTGCAAATAAGGATTGCTTTGGTTCTATGGGTTATATGCTTTTCGAACTCAGAAATAGGAGGTAGTGCAAAACCATCATCAATAGTAGAAATGACAGGAATTACAGTTACCGTAGACTGTGTTGAAAAACTATAATAATTTGCGTAGAAAGGTTCGGGAACAATGATTTCATCTCCAGGGTCGGTAATACTTCCCATGGTAAATATCAAAGCTTCACTTCCTCCAGTAGTCACAATAATATCTTCGTAATTAACATCAATATTATGTTTACCATAATATGTTGCTAATTTTCTACGAAGGCTTTCATTTCCTCCAGAATGACTATAAGCAACCGTTTTTAAATTATGATTACGAACAGCATCGAGAGCCACTTCTGGTGTTTTAATATCTGGTTGACCAATATTTAAATGAAAAATCTTTTTACCTGCCGCTATGGCTTTCTCGGCATAAGGAACAAGTTTCCTGATGGGAGAATGTGGCATAGTGGTTCCTTTAAGGGATATCTTAGGCATGATTTAAAAAATTTAAATAAAGGTTGCAAATTTCCGAAAAATCTAATTAATAGTAGAAGAAAACAGTGTTTTATTGTTTTTTCAAGTAGAAAAGAAAGAATACCTGAAAATCATAGAATTAAAAAACGGTGAGTTTTCATGAAAACTCACCGTTTTAAAATATTTGATAATAAATCTAGGATATATTATTCATCTTCTTTTTTGTCAACTATAGTTCCTTTTATTTTTAAAGGATATGGAACACTATCGGCGTTACTATATACGCTAATTGTTTTTCTAATAGGTCCTACACGATTGGTGTTGTATTTTACTTCAATTACATCCGATGCTCCTGGGGCAATAGGATCAGTAGGTTTTTTAGGAACCGTACATCCGCAACTAGAATATACTCTAGAGATAATCAAAGGTTCGTTACCCGTGTTTGTGAATTCGAAAGTGCGAACTCCGTCAGCACCTTTTTCAATGGTTCCATAATCAATAACATTTGCCTTCCAAGTTATTTTGGCACCGTCAGCTTTTTCAGATGTTTCATTTTCTTGAACTCCATCTTCGTTGTTTCCTTCTTGTGCAAAACCAGTAATCGCTACAGATAATGTCAGTAATAGGCTAAGTATTTTTTTCATGATTCAAAATTTGTGCAATGCTAAAGTACTTAAAAATTTGTTACAACTATTGTCGTAAAAAATGAAATTACGGTTTAACTAATGCTTTTTAAATAATTACTTTTGCTAACTACTTTTCAAAAATCAGACCAAAATGGCAATAGCAGCACAATACGACGCAAAACAGGTTGAAAGTAAATGGTACGATTACTGGATGAAGCATAATTATTTTCATTCGGAAGTTGACGAACGAGAGCCTTATACGATAGTAATTCCTCCACCAAACGTTACAGGAGTCTTGCATATGGGGCATATGTTGAATAATACGATTCAGGACGTATTGATTCGTCGTGCGCGTTTACGAGGTTATAATGCATGTTGGGTGCCAGGTACTGATCATGCCTCAATTGCTACAGAAGCAAAGGTAGTTGCAAGATTAAAAGATCAAGGAATCAACAAATCTGACCTTACGCGTGAAGAGTTTTTAAAACATGCTTGGGATTGGACAGAAGAATATGGAGGGGTAATCCTAGAGCAGTTAAAAAAATTAGGAGCTTCTTGTGATTGGGATCGTACGAAGTTTACTTTAGATGACGATCTTTCAAAACAGGTAATTAAAACTTTTGTCGATTTATACAATAAAGGGAATATTTACCGAGGGTATAGAATGGTAAACTGGGATCCCGAAGCAAAAACTACTTTATCTGATGAAGAAGTAATTTATGTAGAAAAGCAAGGGAAGCTCTTTTATATTAAGTACCAAATAGAAGGAACAAACGATTATTTGATTGTAGCAACAACACGTCCTGAAACTATTTTTGGAGATACTGCAATTTGTATTAATCCAAATGATGAACGTTTTACACACTTAAAAGGCAAAAAAGCTATTGTACCTATCGTTGGTAGGGTGATACCTATTATAGAAGATGAATATGTTGATCTTGAATTTGGTACGGGGTGTTTGAAGGTAACTCCAGCCCATGATGAAAATGATAAGGTATTAGGAGATAAGCATAAATTAGAAGTAGTTGATATTTTTAATGATGATGCTACCTTAAATAGTTTTGGATTGCATTATGAAGGTCAAGACCGTTTTGTGGTAAGAAAAGCTATTGAAAAAGAACTTGAAGAAAAAGGGCTTTTAGAAAAGGTAGAGCAGCATATCAATAAAGTAGGTACCTCTGAAAGAACGAAGGCGGTGATCGAACCAAAATTATCAGATCAGTGGTTCTTGAAAATGGAAGAACTGGTAAAGCCTGCGATCAAAGCAGTGTTAGATGATGATGGTGCGGTATCATTACACCCAAAGAAGTTTGAAAATACTTATCGTCATTGGATGGAAAACATTCGTGATTGGAATATTTCTCGTCAATTATGGTGGGGACATCAAATACCCGCTTTTTATTTCGGTGATGGAAAAGAAGATTTTGTAGTTGCAGAAACAAAAGAAGAAGCTCTAAAACTGGCGAAAGAAAAAACAGGAAATGATTCGTTGACTACATCTGACCTAAAGCAAGATCCAGATGCTTTGGATACCTGGTTTTCTTCTTGGTTGTGGCCAATGAGTGTTTTTAATGGAGTTACTGAGCCAGAGAATGAAGAGTTTAAATATTATTATCCAACGAATGACTTGGTAACAGGTCCAGATATTTTATTCTTTTGGGTGGCACGTATGATTATTGCTGGATACGAGTATACAGGTAGAGAACCGTATCAGAATGTGTATTTGACAGGTTTAGTACGTGATAAGCAGCGTCGTAAAATGTCAAAGTCTTTAGGGAATTCACCAGATGCTTTAAAGCTAATCGAGGATTATGGTGCTGATGGCGTAAGAGTAGGATTATTATTAAGTTCAGCAGCTGGTAATGATTTGATGTTCGATGAAGACTTGTGTAAACAAGGAAAAGGATTTGTAAATAAAATGTGGAATGCTTTCCGTTTGATAAAAGGGTGGGAAGTAGCAGATATCGAACAACCAGAAACGGCTAAAAAAGCGATAGCTTGGTATAAAACAAAATTCCAGCAGGCATTGGTTTCTATAGACAGTAACTTCGAAAAATACCGAATTAGTGATTCGTTAATGACGATTTATAAATTGGTGTGGGATGATTTCTGTAGTTGGTTCTTAGAAATTATTAAACCAGCTTATGGACAACCTATAGATAAACAAACATTCGATGCAGCTATAGAATTATTAGAAGATAATTTACGTTTATTACACCCATTTATCCCATTTGCTTCGGAAGAGATTTGGCAACATATTGCTGACAGAACCCCTGAAGAAGCTTTAATCATCAATACATATCCAGATAAAGTAGCATTTGATCAGACTATTTTAGATCAATTTGAATTTGCTTCGGAAGTAATTTCAGGAATACGTACGATTAGAAAAGAAAAAAATATAGCTTTTAAAAACACCATTGATGTAGTGGTGGTAAATGCTGAAAATATTTCTACTGATTTTGATACTGTTATTATTAAGTTGGGTAATATAGAAAATCTAACGTATGCTGATACTGGTGTGGAAGGAGCATTGTCTTTTCGAGTGAAATCAAATGAGTATTTTATACCATTAACTGGAGCTGTAGATGTTGAAGAAGAGTTGAAGAAATTAAAAGAAGAGCTAAAATATACAGAAGGTTTCTTGAAGTCGGTTACAAAAAAACTGAGTAATGAACGCTTTGTAAATAATGCGCCAGAGCAGGTTGTGGCTAATGAGAAGAAAAAAGCTGCTGATGCAGAAGCTAAGATTGTTACATTACAAACGAGTATTAATGCTTTATCTAAATAGCACTTTATCTTAAAAAACACATCTTTTATCGGGTTTTATAGCGGTTTAGTAGGGGATTTTTCTTAATTTTAGAATCCCCTATTAAACCTAACTACCTATGATATTAAGGTCATTTCTTTGCTGTTTTTTGTTTACAGCTCTTGCTTATGGGCAGAACTTCACAGTTTCATCAGGAATTACATCTGATGAAATCAATACAAATTCAAATGATTGTGGAGAGCCATTCTTTATACCTGTTATAAATTCTAGTGGTACCGTTGAGGGTATCTCAAGTGTTGGAACATTTTCTTTTACTTCAAATCAAGCCAATACGGATAGTTTTGAATTAGAAAGAGGAGTTGTTTTATCTACAGGGAATATAGATCAATTTCTTCAAGGTAATACCAGAATTGAAGGCACAACTGCGTGGGGAGGGAGTTCACTCTACGAGTCGGCAGTAGGTGCTCCAGCGGGTTCTTCCGTAAATGCGACAGATGTAGTGTTAGAATTTGTTGCATTACAAGATGAAATTACATTGAATTATGTTTTTGGATCTAATCAATACAGTAGCTCTAATAACTGTATCAGTGAGGGGGCAGCTATATTAATCAAAAGACAAGGAGAGCCAGATACTGCATTTATAAATGCAGCAATAATTAATGGAGGACCAGTAACAACGGCTAATATTAATTTTGATAATGCAGGTGCTTGTGATGATACAAATAGTGCTCTTTTAAGTGGTGCTCCTAGTGTAGAAACACCTTCTCCAGCTGTAGCTCGATATACTTCTACACTTACAGCGGTATTAAGTAATTTAGATATAGGTCAAACCTATGAATTACGAGCAATTGTGGCCGATATAGATCCACTAAATGATTCTGTATTATTTTTAGAATTCCCAGAAAACACACTTTCTTTTAATGAAGCGGCTACAACAAATGCTGGTCAAATAAATCAAGGAAATACAGTAGATGAATTTAATGTGGGGGTTTGTGCTTCGGAAGTTGCTATAGGTTTTGATAATCCATTTTTAGGAGGAGTTTCTTACTCATGGATTGGGCCAGTAGGAGGAATAGTTGGAGGAGGAAATACTAGTAGAATAACTGTTACAGCATCTGGGGTATATACCCTAACGATTAGTCCTAATAATTTGGCAAGCTGTAGCATTGTGAAAATTTTCAATGTAGATCTTGAAAATATGACAGATGTACTAGGGGTTAGTGATTTAGTAGAATGTGCTAATACAGCTAATGTAATGTATGACTTAACTCAAAGAGAGCCAGAGATCGTGCAGATAGCTAATATCGGTGCAATTTCTCAAGTCATATATAGTGACCAGTCTAATGTTACGATAGCTAACCCAACAAGTTATATTGGTACTGATGGCGAAGTAGTGAGTTTTGAGGCTACTTTTGCTACAGGATGTGTTGGTACAGGAAGCTTTAGAATAAGAGAGAGAGCATTAACGACTATTGTACCAGATAGAGATCCTAATAATCCTAATGAGCGTTTTCAAGTTTGTGATGAAGAAGAAATTGTAGCCAATGTGGGGCAGTTTGATGGAGATGTGCTTTTGACTGCGGATGATTTGACGGATTATTACTTTGCGACACTTACTTCTGGTACTATTGAATATTTTGAAAATGCAGCAGGTACCCTATCAATCGATTTTGATACATTTATTTTTAGAGGGGATACTCAAATTACAGCTAGAGTAACAGGAGATGACGGTTGTGTTTCTGATCCAGTTGCATTATCGGTTGAAGTATTGGTTCCTCCATCTGGAGTTCCTAGTGCATTAGCCCCAATTAGAGCATGTGGTATTGAAACGCAATTAGGATCGGGTGTTTATATCGCTAATTTTGATTTAACCGAGCGTATTCCAACGGCGAACGAACCTATTTCAGTAACATTTCATAGAGATGCTCAGGATGCCATGAGAGAAGTAGTTGTTGGAGAAATTACTAATCCAACCAGTTTTCAAAATGATGAATCATTAGCAAATACTCAAGAAATATTTGCAAGGATAGTAAGAGTGGATACTCCAAATTGTCCACTAGTTAGAAACTTTCAACTACAACCTTACTTCCCTATAACCGAAAATGAAGCTTTTTTAGGGGATTTGTATTTGTGTGAAGAACAGCAAAATACAAGTACAAGTTTACCAGAAGCTGATTTTTTACCATTAATTAAGGCGAATATTTTTGATCCTATCACATTAATTCCTCAATACGATATTCGAATATTTGAAGATCGAAATAGAACTCAAGAGATTATTGTACCTGTTGCTATTTCAACAGAGACGTTTTTTGCATCAGAAGAGACTTCGGTTTTTATTGAGATTTCTGCAAATCAAACATTACCTCCTGGGGATCGATTACCAGATTGTACTCAGGTATATGAATTGCTTTTGTTTGTGAATAATTTAGGAACAATAAATGCGCCAACTACTGAAGTTACTGTTTGTGGAGATTCTGAAGGAGTATTTCAAGGGATTTTGACCGAATTTACAGATGTTGTAGCCACTGAAATAAACACAAATCCTAATATCCAATTACGTTATTATGAATCAATGGCTGATGCCTTAGCTTTGAATAACCCTATCGACGATACTACGGTTACGCCTGCGAACACTAGTCCTATTACATATTTTGTTCAAGGATTGGTTACGCCTCCAGCTTCTGCTAATCAAAGAAGAATACCAGGACCTGCTTGTCCTACTAATATTGTAGAAGTGGTGCTTAATGTACAACAAGGTCCAGAGCTATTGCCTAGCCCAGAAACTTCTATATCAATATGTAACACTTCTAGTAGTGAGCTTGTTGATTTTAGAGTAAGTAATAATATAAATACTATTGTTGCGCCAAGCTCAGATATTGTGGTGTCGTATCATGCTGAACTAGCAGATGCGGAGAATAATGTAAACCCTATTATAGATCAAGATTATAATGAGTCTGAGTTTGCTTTAATTGATAGTGATAATATTTTTTATGTTAGGATAGAAGATACTAGTACATCGGAGAATTGCTTTTTAGTGGTACAACAGGAGGTAATATTTAATACTACTCCTGATACACCCGATTTTATTGAAGATGATAACGATTTCTTGTTATGTGTTTCCTCTGGAGATGCTTTGGAACGTATTTTCGATTTAACCTCTAAAGATGCTGAATTGCTTCAAGGAGTGTCAGGGAGAACCATAAGGTATTATGTTACAGAACCTACGGCTATATCAGGTGGTAGTAATGGTCAATTAAACCCTAATGGTCATCCAGTTGCAAATCAGGAGATCATATGGTACCGTATAGAAAATAATACCAATACAGATTGTTTTAGTGTTGGTCAATTAAGGTTACGTGTAGAAGAACGAACGAATATTGATCTAGTAGTCAATGTTAGAGATTGTGCAAGTATAAGTCCTGGTTTTGGGTTATTTAATTTAGGAGAAATTCGTACTAACTTAATGGCTACTGATGTAAGTTCTGTTGAATTTTATACGAATAGAGGCGATGCTGGATTTGATGAAATTGCTGGGCAGGAAACGCCAGAGCCTAATAGAGCAGAACAAATACAATTATCAATTGAAGGGGATTATGCTAATGTCATTCCTTTTGAGGAAGAAATTTTTGCAAGAGTAACTACTAACGAAGGTTGTGTTTCTTTTCAACGAATTTTATTGATTGTAGAGGATAATCCAGATGTTGTTATCAATGATTTTAATGCTTGTGTTAACGACTTGAGTGATCCTCAGGATATACGAGTAGCTCTAACTCAGGCAAATTTTGTTAACCCTCGTACGAATAATGTGCAATTAAGAAATATTGATCCTATAGAATATTTTACGACACCAAATAGGTTAGTAGCTGATCAAATTTCAAATCCTAACAATTTTGTAGTTAATAATGCTTTTAATACGATTTATGTTAGGGTGTATTTTGCTAGTTTGGGTACTAATGGTGAAAGTTGTTTTAGAGATTCTCAATTTAATATCAATCTTAATATTTTTCCAGAGGTAAATAGTTTAACAACATTTTCTAGATGCGAAAATGCTCCGAATTCGGATGATTATACGATCGACTTGAATGCATTATCAGCTTCCGAAATTTCTCAAATTTACTCAGGTAATGATGAAGATATTGAGATCCGTTTTTATGATACCCCATCAACTTCATCTCCACAAATTACAAGTTTTAATAGAAGTACTGTACAGAATGAGATATATGCTACGGCTTTTATCGTTCAAGACGGGGTTGATGTATGTAATGCAAATAGTTTTACGACAATAAGATTAGATGTTATTGATAATCCATCTCTACATTCACCAGCGGAATTATTTTTGTGTGATTCGGATAGTGATCCTTTAAATGGAGTTACTAATTCAAATTTAAATCTATTAAAATCACAAATTCTAAATGAACCAGTAGCTGATTTAAATAACTTTAATATTCGGTTTTTTGAAGGAACCACAGAGCTTATAGGAAGCAATTATCCGTTAGTTAGTGGTAATTCTTACAGAGCTGAAGCTTATAATGTATTAGATTCAAATTGTTCTCAGGAATTGACTTTTACTTTACAACTAATTCCTGGGCCGAATATTGGAGATACTTCTATTCCGGCTTTAAGAGCCTGTGATATAAGTAGTGATGATCAAGAAGCTTTTAATTTAACATTAGTAGAAAATATAGCTCCTTTTAATAATGTGTCAAATTATACGTTTGAATACTTTTCAGATGCAGCAAGATTAATGAATATTCCATTAGTGGATCTTTCAAGTTATGTTGTAAATGGTGTTGGGAGACATGAGATATTTGTGCGCTTGTCTTCTACAGTTGATCCTAGTTGTCAATTTGATAGTTCTTTTCAAGTAGAAATTCAGGCCTTGCCTAACCTAAATATTCCTGCAAACACAGTTGATTATTGTACAAATGAAACTATTGGAGAAATAAGAACTGAATTACAAGAAAGTGTAAGTATTGGTTTGACACCTCAAGAAAGAGCTAATTTTCAATTTACATTACATCTAAACCCAAGCGGCACCGATGTGCCTTTATTGGATACAGATATAGTTAGCGGTTCTGTCATTTATGTAAAGGCAATTAATCCTGCTTCATCATTAAATTGTGAAAGTATTCAAGGGATTAATGTGCAGGGAACTTTGCCTCCGCCAGTAGAAGTAAACTTCAATCCCCAGGAATGTGATATAGATGGAGCGGATGATGGAATGATCACAATTTTGTTATCAGAGTATAATGAAATGATTTTTACAGGCCCAAATACAGAATTGCCAAATCATACGATTGAATATTTTGATACTGGAAGTGGAGCGCCTTTAGTTGGTTTTGTTTCTGTAAATAGTGCAACTTCAATAGTAGCAAGAGTGACAAGTAATACAACGCCAAATTGTGTTTCGGAGGTTAATTTTAATATTAATATACAATCTGGACCAGAGGTTTTTACACCACCAAGTAGTTTGTTAACGATTTGTAATGATTCGGAAGTTTTGGATAGTACTACATTATATGGAGATGTTGCTACTTTACAAGCTGCTATTTTGGGAAGTCAAGATCCTGTGACTCATGAAGTATTGTTTTTCGAAAGTGCAGTTTTAGCAGAAGATAACGTAAATGCAATTGATTTGAATGTGGTAGAAGTAACTACCCAGAGTTATGTGGTTAAGGTTAGAAATATAAATACAGAATGCGAAGCCTTAGATACTATATCGATCACCGTATCTAATTTACCTGAAATAGGAATATTAACTGATAATACGTATTGTGAGAATAGTACATTAGGTATGAATAGAGAGCGTTGGGATCGACAGATTTTAGCAAATATTCCAACTTCAAGACAAGCAAGTTTCGAGGTTTCGTATCATACCGATAATATTCCAGATGATGCTAATATGTTATCTGAAACAGATGTATTGCTTACTGCTACTGGGCAGATAACCGTAAGGGTTACAAATCCAGATGGGTGTTTTAATGTAGCGACTGTGCCAATTACTAGAGTTGATCTCCCGGTAATCAATTCTCTTTCTCTTGTAGAATCTAGAATCTGTGATGAAAATGATGGGGTTTCTGACGGGATTGCAACATTTAGTTTTTCTAGTCTAAATACAGCTTTCTTAGGGAATCAAGTTCCTTCCAATGATTTTAGATTTACATACCATACTTCGGTAGATAATGCCGAAAATGATATTGAAATTATATCTAATGAGAATATTTCTTCGGGAGAATATGTAGTGAAACTTGAGAATATAGTTACGGGTTGTTCGCAAATAGAGACTTTTAATTTTACTGTGAATACGATTCCACAGATTGATCCATCGGAAATAGCGATTTGTCAAGGAGAGTCTTCGCGAATAATAAATAAGAGGACTAGTAATACGAATGATGATATCTATTTGTGGGAGTTTTCAGATGAAGAAGGGAACCAAACAAGAGCTAATGTTTCTAGTTTTGAAATTGATATTACTAGTGAAGATGTAGGAGATATCGTAACATTAACGGTTACAAATTCTAATACAGGCTGTAGTAATCAAATGTCATTCCCGATCATAGAATATATTACACCAACGGTAGAGGTAATTGTTAATAATGACTTTGGTAATGGGACGGCAACAGTTCAAGTTCAAGAAGGAGGTGAAAACTTCATGTATGAGTTGCAGGGGCCTGTTAATGTAGCACCGCAAGAATCTAATGAATTTACAAATTTGCTGCCAGGTACATATACGGTGGTTATTACAGATCCTAATAGTTGTGGGCCTATTGAGACTACATTCACTTACGTAGATTATTTACCATATTTTTCTCCTAATGATGATGGAGTAGCAGATGAATGGAGGGTTTCAGATTTGCAGCAAGAGTTTCCTGGAGCTGTTGTTTATATTCATGATAGATATGGTAAATTAATTACGACTTTGGTTGGTGACGCCAGTTGGGATGGAACCTATGGAGGTACTCCGATGCCGACAGATGATTATTGGATTTTAATTGAGTTTACAGATCGTCCATCAATCAATGATCACATAACCTTAAAACGTTAATCCTTACCTGTTATACAACGAAGCATTTCGTATTTAAGAGATTTAGTATTAATAAAGAGGGAAGATTATTATAAATAGTCTTTCCTCTTTTTTACATTTGAATAACAAATCATTTTAAAATAGATTCATTATGAGCGATTTATTAAAAGGAATCGACCCTTCCATCATTCTAACTTATGTTGAGAAATATGGGTTGGCATTAATTAAAGCATTAGCAATCCTACTTATTGGACTTTGGGTTGTGAAAATGATTGTAAAAGCAGTCAAGCGAGCATTTACAAAGAGTAATATAGATGTATCATTACAAGGTTTTTTAGCAAGTTTAGTTACTTGGTCTTTGAAAGCTTTAGTAATTATTACTGCATTAGGTCAATTAGGGGTTAAGACTACTTCTTTTGTAGCAATTATAGGTGCCGCAGGTTTAGCTGTTGGCTTAGCGTTGCAAGGATCACTTGCTAATTTTGCAGGAGGAGCGTTAATATTGCTTTTTAAACCTTTTAAAGTAGGAGACCTAATTGAAGCACAAGGAGCTATAGGTGTTGTTAAGGAAATACAGATTTTTGTTACTAAAATTATTACTCCAGATAGCAAAGAGGTAATTATTCCTAATGGAGCTTTGTCTAATGGGAATATTACTAATTTCTCTTCAACAGGTCAACTGCGTGTCGATTTAACAGTTGGTATAAGCTATGGAGACGATATAGAGAAAGCGAAATCCGTTATTATGAATGCTTTATTAACAGATGAAAAAGTGCTAAAAACACCTGCACCTACAGTAGCTGTCGGTGAATTAGCAGATAGTTCTGTAAATATTTTAGTTCGCCCTTATGCCACCGTTGATAATTATTGGGATGTTTACTTCAATTCCTTGCAAAATGTAAAGGTTGCATTGGATAAAGAAGGTATAGAGATTCCTTTCCCGCAACGAGTTAATCACACAGCGTAGTGTATTTAAACCATTTTTATTAGGTTTTTGTCGATATTATTTATAAGCAGGTATTTGTTGTGAATGCCTGCTTTATTGTTTTAAATGATCGTTTAGATTTTGTTCTATCGTGTTAATGAGGGTTTTATACTCTTTTTTTACTTGATCAGTAATTATGGGTGATCGATCATTAGATAAAATTTGTTTAATATACCTGTCAGAAAAACCGTACTTTTCTGCAAGCAAATTAACTACTCGAGTATTGAATCTGTTTTTTGGTTTTTCGTTAATTTTGGACATTTATATTACTTGTTCCTAAAACAGGAACAAATATATACAGAAATATCTGAATGCCAACTTAATGAAAGAAAAAACTGACTTCACTCTAATTATTTCTCAAATCATAGAATACCTTGGAGTTACAAGAAATGATTTCGCGAAAACATTGGGGTATAAACGCTCGCAATCTATTTACGATATCTCTAGCGGGAAGTCTAGACCTAGTTTTGACTTTTTCGAGCGTTTTTTTAAATCGGATTATAGAAATATTTTTAATCCTAATTGGATTTTTACAGGCCAAGGAGAAATGCTAAAACAAGCTTATTTAACCGAAGAAGATGTGCTTCATAGTGTTAAAGAGACAGAGCAAAGTTATTGTAAAGGAGTTCCAATGGTCGATGAAACCAACTCAAACTTTTATTTGCAAAATATCCAGAAAACCTCATTAATAGATATACTGCCTATTTTTGAAATTCCTTTAATTAAGGAAGGGAAAGCTATTATGTTTGAAGTTTTAGACGATTCATTTGCCCCCAAAATAAATCAAGGGGATTATGTAATTTGTAAAGAGGTTGATTTATCATCACATATATCTTCCGAAGAGGCTAAATATGTTTTGGCACTAAAGGATCGATTGATTTTTGGGAATTTAGAAAAACGAGAAGACAATGATTTCATAGTATCTAAAGATGAGTTAAAGCAAAACTCGATTGAGATTAAAAAAAATGAAATTATAAAAACATTTGTCGTCAAAATGTTTGTCTCAAAAATTTAAGCTAGCATAAGTTTATACAAAGATTCTCTTTTAAACTCTTATTTCTTAGTGAAATATTTAGAATTGTAGACTTATCAGTTTGCTGGCTGTGGCTTGATTACCTAAATTTGTTGCTTTTAAGCGCGAAATAAAAGCATTGATGAGTTCAAGATATATTGAAATAATGGATACCACCTTGAGGGATGGAGAACAAACCTCGGGAGTATCTTTTTCTGCATCCGAAAAATTGACACTGGCCAAGTTATTACTTACAGAACTTAAAGTAGATCGTATTGAGGTTGCTTCAGCAAGAGTTTCTAAAGGTGAATTTGATGCCGTGAAACAAATTACCAGCTGGGCCTCTCAAAATGGTTATATAGATCAAGTAGAAGTATTGTGTTTTGTAGATAAAGGAATTTCTATAGATTGGATGCTTGATGCAGGAGCAAAAGTGCAAAATTTGCTTACTAAAGGTTCTTTAAATCATTTGACGCATCAGCTTAGAAAATCACCCGAGCAACATTTTTTGGATATTGCAGCGAATATAAAGTTAGCTACCGAAAAAGGAATCTCTACCAATGTTTATCTAGAAGATTGGAGTAATGGAATGCGTAATTCAAAGGATTATGTATTCGATTATTTAGATTTTTTAACTCAACAATCTATAAAAAGAGTATTGTTGCCAGATACATTGGGTGTACTTACTTACGATGAAACCTTTGCTTATATAAAAGAACTTGTAGAGAAGTACCCTCAGTTGCACTTCGACTTCCATGCACATAATGATTATGACTTATCCGTAGCAAATGCTATGGAAGCTCTTAAAGCAGGTGCACACGGTTTGCATTTGACTTTAAGTGGTATGGGAGAGCGAGCAGGTAATGCTCCTACTGCAAGTGCTATTGCGGTAATTAAAGATTTTTTGCCTCAATTTGAAATTAAAGTAGATGAAAAATCACTTTATAAAATCAGTCGTTTAGCAGAAAACTTTTCGGGTTTTCGAATTCCTGTAAACAAACCTGTTGTAGGGGATAATGTCTTTACACAAACAGCAGGAATCCATGCAGACGGAGATAATAAAAAGAATTTATACTTTAATGATCTAATGCCAGAACGTTTTGGAAGAAAACGTAAATATGCATTAGGGAAAACTTCAGGGAAAGCGAATATTGAGAAAAACCTAGAAGAACTAGGGATACCATTAACGCAAGAAGAAATTAAAAAGATTACTAAGCGTGTAATCGAACTAGGAGATAAGAAAGAAGTGCTTACAAAGGATGATCTTCCTTACATCATTTCGGATGTATTAGATAATAACCCAAGCGAACGTAAAGTCATTGTAGAGTCATATGTGTTAACACATGCAAAGGGGCTTAAGCCATCAACTACAGTCTTAGTAAACTTTAATGGAGAATTCATTGAAGAACATGCGCAAGGAGATGGGCAGTTTGATGCTTTTGTCAATGCATTGAGAAAGGTGTATACCTTAAAAGAAAAGTCTTTTCCAGGCTTAGTCGATTATTCGGTACGTATTCCACCAGGAAGTCACTCAGATGCTTTGTGTGAAACGATAATTACTTGGAGAGATGAAACCAGAGAGTTCGTAACCAGAGGGCTTGATAGCGATCAAACAGTATCAGCGATAAAAGCTACCGAAAAGATGTTAAATGTAATAGAGTTAGGGTAAAACCATTTCTTCTAAAAGCATTCTAAATAGTATATTTGCCTTTTTTTAAACAGAAAAATAAATCAAATGAATTTTAATATAGCCTTACTTGCTGGAGACGGTATTGGACCAGAAGTTATCGATCAAGCAGTAAAAGTATGTGATGCTGTTGCAGCAAAATTTAGCCATAATATTAACTGGACACCTGCATTAACAGGAGCAGCTGCAATCGATGCTGTTGGAGAGCCTTATCCAGATGAAACACATGAAATTTGTGTTGCTGCAGATGCAGTACTTTTTGGAGCTATTGGTCATCCAAGATTTGATAATGATCCTTCTGCGAAAGTACGTCCAGAGCAAGGTTTATTGAAAATGAGAAAGAAATTAGGATTGTTCGCTAACGTACGTCCTACTTTTACTTTTCCTTCTTTGATTGATAAGTCTCCTTTAAAAGAAGAACGTATCAAGGGAACAGATTTAGTGTTCTTAAGAGAATTAACTGGAGGAATTTACTTCGGAGAAAAAGGACGTAGAGATGGTGGAGATACAGCTTTTGATAATTGTGTTTACACAAAAGAAGAAGTGACTCGCCTTGCAAGAAAAGGATTTGAATTAGCGATGACTCGTACTAAAAAACTTTGTTGTGTTGATAAGGCTAATGTCTTAGAAACTTCAAGACTTTGGAGAGAAACAGTTCAAGGATTAGAAAAAGATTACCCAGAAGTTGAGGTTTCTTATGAGTTTGTTGATGCTGTAGCAATGCGTTTGGTTCAATGGCCAAATAGTTACGATGTATTAATTACAGAAAACTTATTCGGAGATATTTTAACTGATGAAGCTTCAGTAATTTCAGGTTCTATGGGATTAATGCCATCGGCTTCTGTAGGAGAAAAAACTTCTTTGTATGAGCCAATTCACGGATCATACCCACAAGCAGCTGGTAAAGATATTGCCAATCCATTAGCAACGGTACTTTCTGCTGCAATGATGTTCGAAGATGCTTTTGGATTAAAAGAAGAGGCAGAAGCAATTCGTTCAGTAGTAAATAAATCTTTGGCGGAAGGATTTGTTACGGAAGATTTAGCAGCTGGAGAAAAGTCTTATAAAACAAGTGAAGTAGGGGATTGGTTAGCAACTAACATATAGAGTTCTACTTATCTTTTTAATATATTTACAAGGGCGTCTAAAAGGTCATTAACGTCATTCTAGATATAGTTTATAATCTCACGTGCTTATTTAATATAGCATGAAGATTTTAATCTCGTTTAGTATGATAAAGCTAAGACTTTTTAGACCTCCTTTTTTTATATGTAAATGATGAAGCATATCAATTATTTCTTTATAGTTAGTTTATTAGTGTTGGGTTCATGTGGTTCTAAAGAAAAAGGAGCACAGCAGATTGTAGAAGATCAAACTCAAGTAAATGATTCGGTAATTGTTAAGACGATTTCTCCAAGAATAAAAATTAAAACAGATTTACCTAAGGAAGTAAAGCAATTCTCCGAAGAGAATACAAGTCTTCATGATTTAAATATTCAGATTCAAAAGTTTAATAGTATAAGCGTTAAAGATTTTTCTGACGAGATGATTACTATTCAAGAAAATTGTGTTGAATTTTTAAAAACGGTTCCAAAAGAATTTACAAGTAAAAGTGTCTCTAGTAGAATTGGAGCGATTCAGACTTTTGCTAAAGCTATAGCTTTTGAGCAGAAAAAAGGATTGAGAGATACTACCAAAATACATGCCTACAGTACCGCTTTAGTTGAAAGTTATAATTCATTGCTTTTTCAGTTAGAGGACACAAAAAATATACTACCAGAAAACGTGAAAAAGTCTTTAAAAAAGACAATAGAAATTAAAGTAGATAGTCTAGAGGTGGCTCCATTGTTTTAAAATTTCAGTTGTAAGGCGGTAATTACATTGAATCCAGGAGCACTAATTCCTGATGAATATGTGCGATAACGTTGATTTGTAATATTTTCTAGATTTAAAGAAACTTTTAGTTTTTTAGAAATAATAAATTGGCTTTGAATATTAAAAGTATGCCAAGAAGGTGAATAGGTAAGACCTTCTTTGTTTAAAGGGAAAATAGCAGTTTTATTTCGCTCTCTAGGGTTTAATTCATCATGATCTAGCGATTGACTAAATTCTAAGTATGGGCTTACTTCAAAGCGATTCTTTCTGTATTGAATACTTATTTTTCCAAAATTAGGGCTAACATGTCTTACAGGGACATTTGTTCCATCAGGAATCTTTTCTTCTCCTTTTATATAATGATAACTAAAATCTGTTGTAATAGATTTAGATAATTGAATATGCCCATTAAAATCCATTCCGTAAATACGTTGACTATTGCTGTTTTGAATGGCTGTAATTTCACTTTCTACTCCTTGGAATTCAATAGTGTCAAATCCATTAAAAGAAAAAGTGTTTCTACTTAAAGCATTATCTAAAAAAGTGAAATAAGGCGAAATAGTAATGTTTAGATGCTTAGTGTGGAAAACAATATTAGATTCTATATTATAAGCCGTTTCGGGCTTTAATTTAGGATTGGGGACGACGAGAGTTCCAGGTTCAGAAGATTGGAAAATTTTACCAATATCATCTACATTAGGGGCTCTAAATGCGGTGCTAAGAAAAAAACTAGCATTCCATTTTTTAGATAACTTGTTAACCCAACCTAGGTTACCATTTATCGAAGCATTATCTAAATTTACTTTGTCAAAAGGAAAGCGTAAAACAGGGTCTTTAAAGTCCGCATTTACATTCACATAATTATATCTAAGTCCTGCAGTAAGCTTATTGTGACTATCAAAAGAATGGTTTAATGAGCTGTAGATTGCGAGGGAATTCCAAGTAGAGCCATCGGGGTATCTTAAAGAAATATCATTAAATGTTTGTCCTGTATCGATATTAGACCTATTACTATTACTTCCTACCTTATTATGAATAAGTTCAATACCATAAGATAAAGAAGATTTGTTGAGTCTTTTTATAGCATCTAGGTTGAAACTATACGCGTTTACTGTTTCAGTATTATTAATTCTAAAAAGGTCATCAAATTTGCGCTGATTTCTACTTTCTTCAAAAAGTTGAAAAGCTATAGATGTTTTTAATTCATCAAACAATTTGTGATTACTCTTATAATTACTATTTACATTAATAAAGAGCCATTTTTGAGGGCCATAAAACCATTCCGAAAATTTCACAAGCCCATTTTCATCTACCTCTTGAAGTCTATCATACCTATCGTAATCACTTGTTTCTGAATATATAGTTGATAATTTTAGTTGGTGTTTTTTATTAGCGTCGAATGATAGTTTGTTAAAAAGATTAAACTGTCGATATCCAGTGTTTAATTGTTTTCTGGTGTTATTGTTTTCAATGATTCGATCTTCTCCTTCAATTCGTTTAACAAAAGAGGTTGTTAGAAAGTCGTTAGGTCCATGATTTCCTTGAATTAAATCCCCAAATCTAGAATATGAAAAGCCAGTAATGTTTTTCCATTTATTTTTCTGTAGCGCATAGCGAATATGAGATGTGCTTTCTTGATTAGCTGAAGAAAATCGTTGAACAAATGTACCTGGGCTACTATTTTTATTTAATTCAGGTTCTAGAGTATTAAAGTTTATGACACCTCCAATGGCATCGCTACCGTAGACCACGCTTCCTGATCCATGGATCACCTCTGCTTGATTTATAATAAAAGGATCAACAGATATAATATTTTGGACGTTTCCACTTCTAAAGATGGCATTATTCATTCTAACCCCATCTACAGTAAGTAAAATACGATTCGTAGAAAACCCTCTAATGATAGGGCTTCCTCCTCCTAATTGGCTTTTTTGTATAAATATTTCATTACCCTTTCCTACTAAGTCTGCTGCAGTTTGTGGTTGTTTAGAAAATATAGTAGCCGCATTTTGTATCGTAGTTTTTTTGGGGATGTTAATACGTCTTTCTTTCCATTTAGAATGAGAAACAATAACTTCATCTAGGGAATTCGTTTTGGGTTGAAGGAAGATTGTATTAGACGTTTGTCGAAGTAATTTTCGGGTAAATACTAATTCTGTATAGCCATCTGCAATTGCCTTAAATGTTTTTTCATTAGGGTAATTAGATATGGCAACAATTCCATTCTCACTATTAAGTGTTGTATTCGATTTTAGAAGAACTATTCTTACATCTTCAATGGCAAGACCAGTCATGGCATCAGCAAACTCTATGCGTTGCCCAAGACAGCATTGTATGGTAACAATAAAAAGTAAAAAAAGTCTCATTAAGAAAAAACAGTTTCAAGAATGTCTAGCGATTTTGGTTTTTTAAAACCATTGACATGTAAATGGTAATACTTTATTAGTTGATATAATAAGCGCTGACGGATCGATTTTGAAGCACTTATTGTTTTATAGTTATCAAAATTCGTGCCTAATAATTGCTTAAAAATTACTATTTCAGGAGTTGTAATGTGATTTTCATGATCCGTTGCTATTAATGAAAAACGACCTTCTTGTAAGTTAAAATTGGTATAATCAATATTTTCGAGATTAGGAGGGCATCCTAAATATGAAGTAAGAGAAATAAGAAACTTATGCATGAAAAAGTTAATTTTTTCTTCAGAATCCAAATAGCGAATGCTCTTTTCTAGGAACAAAAAAAGGTTTTTGTCAATTTCCTTTTCAGAAAGTATATCATTTAAAATTTCAACTAAAAAAGTCACAACAGCATTTTTAGAAATTTGAAAATGAATAGAGGTCAAAACACTATCTTGTTTTACTTCCTTTAAATATTGAAGTGATTTGGATTCTTTGTAATTATAATCAATAGTTAAAATATTGAAGGGTAGAAATAAAGCAGATTTTAAAGTACTTTTTTTACTTTTTAGAATGCCTTTAAGATGAAAAGACAAAACTCCATGTTCTATAGTGAAAAGTTTAGTAATAAGATCTGCTTCATTATATCGTATGCTTTTTAGAACAATAGCTCTTGATTTATAAAGCATTGCTATCTAATGATAAGGAGTTTTCCGACTTTTGTTTGTTCGCCATCTTTTCCTGTAATCAAAGCCAAGTACACACCAGATGATACTTTCCTTCCAGAGAAAGTTCTAGTATCCCAAGTTACAGCACCACTACCTCTACCATTAATTACGGGGTTTTCAATTTCATAAACCAAATTCCCTTCAATGTCAGTGATTTTTACAACTGCTCCAGCTGTAAGCCCTTGTATTTGTACATTAACGTCACCATATTCTGGGCGCACAGGATTTGGGAATATTTTAAAGTTATCGAAATTTTGTTCAGCTTCTACAACAGTACTTTTAAATTGCATCAAACCTTTATCTGTAGCTATATAAACGGAGCCATCATCAGGATCTATTACTATATCATTAATATTATCCGAAGGTAAAGGAGAGTTAGTTCTAGTAAAAACATTGAAAATTTGTTGACCATCAGGACTAATAAAAAAGACACCAGATCCATTTGTACCAATCCATTTGTTGTTTTCAGCGTCTACTTCGATATCAGTAACCCTTATTTGAAATAATAGTTCTTGTGGAATTCCATTGTCATCAGTTATTACTATGTTTTCTGCATTTCTTACTTCATCAGTAAAAATTCCTTCAGCATTAGGAATTATGCGTAATCCCAACCTAGTTCCAACCCATAATGTGTTTGTTAAATCTATATTTAGAGCTGTAATTGCAGCACGAAAAGATTCTCCATTATCAGTTACATCGAATTTTTTAAGGGTATTTGTAGACTCTTGATATCCGATGATTCCATCTCTACGACTTCCTATATAAAAATTTTGATTTTCATCAACTACAATCTCTTCACTATTGAGGAAGTCTACAAAGAAGCTATCTCTAGGAGTAAAAACAGAAGAAGCATTAACATGAAATCCGTCTATATCATTTGGGTCTTCTGAAAATTTCTTTATGGTATTAAAGGTTTCATTATTTATTACCCATAAGTCACCTGAATTATCATAAGTTCCAGAGATTGATGATACAACGGTACTCCCTTCTCTTAATTGTAGGTTAGAATTAATTTCGTTAAAAGCTGTGGTAAGTTCACCATTCATAAATTTATACAAACCATTGCGATTTCTATAAGCGCAAACAAAAACTTCATTTTTATTGTTGGGGTTGATGATTATATCAGTCAAATTTCCCAAACTTTCATAATTTTCCCAAATTCCATTTCTAAAAGCACTAGGTCCAATATTTCTTGTTTGTGGTACAAATATTTCACTATACCTACCATACACACCCCAAACATCACCTTCGAAAGCATTTATTTTGAAAATATCATTATTTGCTGGTCCACTAGGGCCTATTTGTGTGATCTCGTCAAAATTAGAATCAATGATTTGATTTAACCCAAGATCATCAATAGTCATATAAGTAGTATTGCCGTTGATAGAGGAAAAATTAACATTACTAACTATTTCTGTTGGTAAACTAATATTCTGTAAAGTATTTAAACTTTGGTTTAACTGAACAATTTGTGAATTGGTAATCAATGTTAAATCTTCAGAAGTTTTTACAAAAGATTTAATACTCCCAGAGAAAGAACTGTTGTTAATAAATGGATTAGCTATTAAGGCAGAATCAAATTCTAATATTTGATTATTTGAAATTCCATAAACAGAGTTATCAAATTTGAAGAAACCTGAAATATCTACATTTTGTATTGTAGACCAACTAGTACTAATATCTAGGTTACTACTAAGGCTAGCCTGTTTAATTTCATTATTGTCTAAAGCAGCAAAAATTGAATTGTTTAAAACAGTTACATCGTTTATGCTAATAAAGTTTCCGATTGAGTCTCGAAAACTGAAAGTACCATCAAAAGTATTATTACTTAAAGAGAATTCAACGATTCCAAATTCTGTAGAAATATAAATGATATCATCATTTCTGCTGAAATTATTGATTCCTAAAGAATCTTGAGGTAGGTTATCTTGAATAGTAATGTCAGCAAAAGTATTAACCTCTCCAGAGGTTAGGTTTATCGTTTCTAACAATCCATTTTCATAACCTATGAAGATTAATTGCTCATCCGAAGCAACAAAAATTGTAGATATTTCATTTCCACTTAATCCATCAACAGTTGTAAATATTCTGTTTTCATTGGTAGTTAAATCATTGATGAAAATAGAATTAGTCGTTGCTACATATAATTTGTTGTCAACATTTTTTAAATCTACAATTGTATTGTAGGAAAAATGTGACACCCATTGCGTTGTAGTTTGAGCTACCAGACTCTTAAAAGAAAGAAATAAGACTAATATTAATACCTTTTTTTTCATAAAATTTCAAATAGAGATTTAGATAGCTTTTTTCATGGCTAAAATATATCCAAAGTGAATTCCCTCATGAAAGTTAAGAAATTGAAACACATCTTCCAGTGTTTTTAGTTCATAACCTGTACTTGTCATGTAAGGAGTAATTGGTTTTAGACTGTTATTCTGTAAATCGTTTTCTGTTTTGTCGATAGTCTTCACTAGAAGTTCTTTTAAAAGTAAAAGATCTTCATTAGAAGCTTCTTTTGTAAAAACACTTCCCTTTTTATATAGTTCAATCCATTCTTCAGAAACTATTGTATCTGATCCACTTAACTTGTACACCAATAGTTGTTGAGTAACCACAATATGAGCAAAATTCCAGAAAAGGCTATTCTTAAAACCATCAGGAACTTTGTTTAGTTGTTCGAGTGTAAGAGAATTTAAAACTTTTAAGTGCAAGTTTCTACTAGTTCTAGTAACATCAAGGGCACGTTGTAATTGATCCATAAATCACAATAATTTTCACTTCAAAAATATGCTTTTAAAAGCTATTTAGCTTTCCTTTGCACAAAATAGATTTTTATTGTGTAAATAAAGGAAATACTCCTTAAAAAAACGATAGAATTTATGTTATGGTATAACGTTAATAAGTTATTCATTTCAAATAAATTAAGTAATATGATTAAAAAAGTATATCATTTAAGTACTTGCTCTACTTGTAAAAGGATCATCAAAGAACTGGAACTTGTAGATAAGGGTTTCGAATTACAAAATGTTAAAGAACAACCTGTCAGTGAATCCGTTTTAGATGATTTAGTAAAAACAAGCGGGAGTTATGAAGGGCTTTTCAATCGTCGATCTGTACTTTATAGAGAACGAAATCTTAAAGAGCAGGCATTAACCGAAGATGATTATAAAGTATTATTATTAGAGCATTATTCATTTCTTAAGCGGCCAGTAATACAAATAGGAGAAATATTTTTTATTGGGAATGCAAAGAAAACCATTGAAGAAGCAAAAGTGTTAATAGCAACTTTATAATGAGTAAAAGGACGTTAGCTTTTATTGCAGCCACTTTTGTGGCTCTTTTTTATGCAGCAAATTTTAGCATAGCAAAAAATGTTATGCCGCATTACGTTCAACCTTTTGGATTTATTGTTTTTCGTGTTGTAGGAGCTTGTATTTTATTTTGGGCAATTAGTTTTTTAGGTCCGAAAGAAAAAATTAAAAAAGAGCACTATAAGTACGTGTTCTTAGGGGCTTTGTTTGGGATGTCGTTAAACATGCTTTCATTTTTTTATGGATTGAATCTAACAACACCAATAAATGCAGCAGTAATGATGGTGACTTCACCTATGGTTACTTTAATACTAGCGGCATTATTTTTTAAAGAAAAACTATCTGTTTTTAAGATTTTAGGTTTAGTTGTTGGTTTAGCAGGAACATTGTTAATGATTCTGTATGGTAAAGGGAATTTGTCTACGGCACCTAATCCTCTAGTTGGTAATTTTTTTATGTTTCTCAATGCTTTTTTCTTTTCCTGCTACCTAATTGTAGCCAAAGAAATGACAAAACATTACCACCCTTTTACATTTATAAAATGGATGTACAGTATAGGGATTTTAATAGTGCTTCCTTTTGGTTTATCGCAAGTCACAGCAATGGATTTTTCTCAAATACCGTTGTCAGCATACCTTAGTATTGCTTACGTTGTGGTATTTGTAACTTTCGGAACTTATTTGTTAAATATTTTCGCAATAAAGATATTGAAACCTACAACAGTTGCTGTATTTATCTATTTTCAACCTTTACTGACTACTTTGATAGCTGTTCTAGGAGGAACCGATAATATAGATTACATAAAAGTGATTGCTGCAATACTAATATTTTCTGGGGTATACTTAGTGAGTAAAAAACCAAAAGTGATACCAAATAGATTGTAAAATAGAATAAGAATATTCAGAGATTAATTTCCAAACCAATCTAGCTTACTTACCAAATCAATATTCACTGGTTTAACGCCTTCTATACGTGTGTCTTCTTTTGTGAAATAGTGAAAGTCGTTAGTTTTATTCTCTTTAAAGAATTTTGAAGCAATCTCTTCTGGCAATTCTGTGAGTTTTCTTGTTTTAAGGTCAATCCAAGCTCCGAGCATTTCTCCTCGAGCAAAATTCTTACCCTTGGCATCATAAAAATTATGACGAATTTTATAAAAAACATGATTTTTAGAAGCACCTAATAATTCTTGACTTACATAAATAGGATCTCCTAAAAAAACTTCTTTGAAATAGTGGATTTCTTCACGTAGCGCTACTGGACCAATCATCATTTTTTTGAAGTCAACAAAAGTGAATCCAAGAGATTCTGCATATTCCACACGAGTAGCACTCATTAATGCGACATAACTAGCATTGGCTAAGTGTCCATTAGCATCAAGATCGTTCCAACGGACTTTAATTTTATTCAGAAACATAGTAATCTGTTTTTAACGAAAGTTAATGAAAAAGTGAGGAATTACAATGGTTGAACGCTCATTGTCTTTTCAGTATATTTGCCATTAAATTTATAAAGGAATATATGATTCAATCTATGACGGGCTTTGGTAAAGCCATGAAGCAGTTAGAGGACAAGAAAATCTCAATAGAATTAAAATCATTGAATAGTAAAAACCTTGATCTCAATGCCCGAATGCCCAATCAGTATAGAGAGAAAGAAATTATACTTCGTAATTTAATCGCAAAATCTCTAGTACGTGGAAAAGTGGATTTTGGTTTATATGTCGATGTAATAGGAAGTACTTCTTCTTCTGTTATAAACAATAGTGTTGTTGAGGATTATATGAATCAATTAAGACAATTAGGGACGGCTAGTGAAGGAGAATTGTTAAACATAGCTATGCGACTTCCCGATACGTTAAGCACTGTAAAGGAAGAGGTAGAGGATCACGAATTTAAATTGATTGAAAGTCTACTTATTTCAGCATTAGAAGATCTAAATAGTCATCGTTTAGATGAGGGAAAAGTATTAGAAAAAGATTTCCGCTATAGAGTTGAAAATATTGCTAAACTTTTAAACGAAGTGATCGCAATGGATCCTGAGCGTGTGGAAGGGGTTAAAAGCCGTATTCAAAAAAATATATCCGATTTAAAAGAAAAAGTAGATGAAAATCGATTTGAACAAGAGTTGATTTATTACATCGAAAAATTAGATATTACTGAGGAAAAAGTAAGGTTAAAGAATCATTTGGATTACTTTGTCGAGAATTTAAACTCTACGGATTCTAATGGAAAAAAATTAGGATTTATTGCTCAAGAGATCGGTAGAGAGATTAATACAATAGGAAGCAAATCTAACTTTGCACCAATGCAACAATTGGTAGTACAAATGAAAGATGAGTTAGAAAAAATAAAAGAACAATTATTGAATGTTTTGTAATGGATCATAGAAAATTATTCGTTTTTTCGGCACCTTCAGGTAGTGGTAAAACTACTATTGTAAAGCACCTGTTGCATAATACCGATTTACCTCTTTCGTTTTCTATTTCGGCTACCTCAAGAGCACCTAGGGGAGAAGAAATTCATGGGAAAGATTATTACTTTTTATCCGTCGAAGATTTTAAAAATAAGATCGAAAAAGATGAGTTTTTAGAATTTGAAGAAGTATATATCGATAATTTTTACGGAACACTAAAAAGTGAAGTGGAGCGTATTTGGGATGAAGGAAAAGCAGTTTTATTTGATATTGATGTTATAGGAGGTTTAAATATCATGAAGCTATTTCCTAATGAGACGTTGGGGATTTTTGTGAAGCCACCGAATAAAGAGGAATTAGAAAAGCGATTAAGAGGTCGAGGTACAGAGTCTGAGGATAAAATAATAATGCGATTAGCAAAGGCCGATGAAGAAATGTCTAAGGCGACTTTTTTTGATGCTATTATTACTAATGATAAATTAGAAATAGCCAAAGAGGAGGCTTATCAATTAGTAAAGAAATTCTTACAACAATAATATGCGAAAGGTAGGTTTATACTTTGGTACTTTTAATCCCATACATGTAGGACATCTTACTATAGCAAACCATATGGTAGAATTTACCGATATGGATGAAGTTTGGATGGTGGTTACTCCTCATAATCCTTTCAAAAAGAAACAATCCCTATTAAATAATTACGATCGATTTGAAATGGTTCGACTTGCAACAGAAGATTACCATAAAATCGGACCATCTGATATTGAATTCAAATTAGAGCAGCCCAATTATACTATAGATACATTGGTTCATTTGCAAGAACGATTTCCTCAGACAGATTTTTCTTTAATCATGGGGATGGATAACTTAAAAAGCCTTCATAAATGGAAGAACTATGAAGCAATTCTGGAAGATTATCAGGTCTATGTATATCCTAGAATATCTGTAGGACAAGTCCCGGATCAATTTAAAAATCACCCTAAAATCCTTAAAGTAGATGCTCCTGTCATGGAGATTTCATCTACATTTATTCGCAAATCAATTCAAAGTAAAAAAGGGATTCGCCCATTGTTACATTCGAAAGTTTGGGAATATATAGATAAGATGAATTTCTATAATTAACCCTTTATTTAAAAACAGTTTATTAATTTCATAGCCATCTTAGGTTATGAAGTCTCTATTTTCAATAAATTATGTATTCGTAGTAATATGTCTATCATTTGTAATAGGTATATATGTATCCCCTTTACATGATGGATATGTTATCATCTCTTGTTTTTTGATATTATTAATGCTACTTGTAGTATCAAAAAAGAAATGGATTATACTATTTTCAATGGTATCCTTATTCTTTTGTTTAGGAAGCGCTAGAGTTTACTTACACGAATATAATTTAACCAAACAGGCTTCGAAAATTTCTAAAGAGCAATCACTTTTGGTGTTCGAGGTGCTTAATGTTTTTCGAAATTTTGACACTACGACCGTTTATAAAGTTAAATGGAGATCCTATAATCGTAATGAAATTGATCTGATTGGGTTAGTTTACATGCCAAAAGATTTAGAGGGATTAGAAATTGGGAAGCAATATTTAAGTTACAATAAGCTTTACCCATTACAAGAACTTAATAAGCCTTATGCAGATGGGTATTTTAATTATTTAACCGCTCAGCATATTACTCATAAAATGTATGTTAGAAAAACCCCTATCCAATTGTCTGTTAGTCCTTCTTGGATTGGTTTGATGAAAAGGTTTCGTACTACATTAATTAAAAATATAGAAAAGCATTCTCTTTCAGATGCTGTAGCCAGTTTCGTTAAAGCTTTCGTTTTAGGAGATCGAACGAGTATAGATGTTCAAATGAAACAGTGTTTTAAAAATGCTGGTTTGATGCACATATTGGCTATCTCAGGCTTGCATGTTGGTATGTTGCACCAGATATTACTCTTGCTTTTTAGAAATATATGGTACGGTTATAAGTATCGATGGTTAAAATCCATATTGATTATATTGCTTCTTTGGGCTTTTGCAATTTTGGTAGGAGCCTCTATTTCTGTAGTGAGAGCAACACTTATGTTTTCTATGTTCGAATTGAGTTCCAAACTTAAAAGAGAGCAACACCCATTAGATGTTCTATTACTTTTTGTTTTTACGATCTTAATGATTGACCCTATCATAGTAAGAGATGTTGGGTTTCAATTAAGTGTAATGGCTGTACTTTCAATAATCATAGGGATGCCTCTTTGGAAGCGTCTCTGGTTACCCAAAAGATATTGGATGCTAAAATTATGGCAGTTAATAGGAGTTACTACTTTTGCGCAATTAGGTTTGTTACCTCTTTTAATTCATTACTTCCATCAATTTCCAACACTATTTCTAATAGCCAATATTCCTGTGTTAGTAGTGTTGCCATTTATATTTGTATGTTCTGTGATTTTTGTGGTTTTAGCTCAATTATCTTTTGAAATGAAAGGGTTGGTGTGGTGCTATGAAGCAATAATGCATCTGTTTTTGGACTATATTACATGGATTTCAAGTTTTGAAAATACCATCCTCAAAGAATTAAAATTAGATGGAGTAGGAGTATTTATAATCTATTCCATATTAGGGTTTGTATTGTATCATACCTATGTTTCTAAGATGAAATTTTGGAAAGTAGTTTTAAGTGCCAATCTAATACTGGTTTATTTAATCATTAATCATTTGAATTCTTCTCAGAAGCTAAGTCTTTGGTTTTTAGAAGAAAAAGGAGCATTGTTTTTTGTAGATAGAGTCGGTGAAAAGTTGAGACTGTATTCGAATTCAGATAAGGAAGAAAAACAACTTCGATTTTTAAATCAATGGTCGAAAGTAACATCTTTTGAAAGTATTCAATTAGAAAAAATAAAGAATAGTGTTTTAGTTTTCGGGTTGCCGATTCAAATATTAGATGAAGAATGCTGCTTCAAGAGTAAAAAAGGAAGAGTATATATTGTTGATAATTATGCGAAGTTAAATATGGAACGTCTAATTAAGGAATCACCAGCTTTAGTCATTTTTACTTCAAAGAATAAATCATATTTAAAAGAGATATATAAAGAAACCTGTGAAAAACATCATATTTCGATTTGGGATATGAAAGAGAAAGGCGCATATGAGTTCAGGTTAAACTAAATTGAATTTAAGTATATGTTTACTTAGCCTTTTTAAAAAAGTATCTTTGCGGAAATTATTTATTTTATGGAGTTTTCTTATATCGGTTATACATTTAAAGTGGAACCATTACAACCTGCCAGTGATATACTAATTGCTCAATTAGCAGAAGTAGGTTTTGAAAGTTTTGTGGAAACCGAAGATGGAATAGAGGCCTATATTCAAGAGCAAGATTGGAATAACCATATTCTTGATGACGTATTTATCTTGGAAAGTACAGAATTTAAGATCAGTTACGATTATAAAAATATAGAACAAGTCAATTGGAATAAGGAATGGGAAAGTAATTTTGAACCAATTACCGTAGACGATATTTGTACGGTTAGAGCTCCATTTCACGAAATTCCAGCTTCCAAATACGATATCGTAATTGAACCTAAAATGTCTTTTGGAACCGGACACCATGCTACTACACACATGATGATTCAACATTTGTTAGAGTTGGATTTGGAAGGAAAGAGCGTATTAGATATGGGATGTGGTACAGCTGTATTAGGGATTTTAGCAGAAAAAAGAGGCGCAAAAACAGTAGATGCTATAGATATAGATAATTGGTGTTATTTAAATAGCCTTGAAAATATAGAGCGAAATGACTGTACTGCTGTTTCTGTATATGAAGGAGGAGCCAATTTGTTAAAAAATCAAACATACGATGTTATAATTGCTAATATCAATAGGAATATTTTATTACAAGATATGAGCGCTTATATAAAACGGTTATCCGCTGATGGAATACTCTTGCTAAGCGGTTTTTATGAAGAAGATATTCCTATAATTAATGATGCGGTAGTAAAAAAACAGATGAATTTTATTAATAAAAAAGTTAAAAATAAGTGGGTAGCACTTCGCTATCAACTATAATATATAATTTTGTAGTACTACAAATATTATTGCTATGAATACGGATGTACAAGAATTAGAAAAAGTAGGCACTTCGCTTGACAAAGAAAACCAAATCATTTTGTTCAATGACGATGTAAATACTTTTGACCATGTAATTGATACATTGATAAGAGTATGTGATCATGAACCCTTACAAGCAGAGCAATGTGCCATGCTTGTACATTATACGGGTAAAGCAGGTGTAAAAACAGGGGAGTATAAAAAACTAGTTCCGCAATGTAGTGCGCTATTAGATGCAGGTCTTAGTGCCGAGATTCATTAAAAAGTTTAGTATAGTTAAATCCTCTTAAGATTAATTGGATAGATATCTTATTTTGTTCTCTGCTTTTTGGTGAGTAAAAAATGATGTAATTCTTAGTCACCGCTTTACAAAGTCAAAGCATAAATAATAAAACAATAAAGCTGCTGCAAATGTCTCACGACTTTGCGCTTTTTCACTATTGGGCAATACTGTCAGTCTCCAGTCTCCCGTCTCCCGTCTTCGGTCTCCCAACTTCTAATTTTCATCGCTCAATGTAACCAGAAATAGAGTTTTTTAGCAGGTTTTAAGATTGTAGATCACACTTGATACCTATAATTTAGAGATACTTTTTTAAAGAAATATTCAGAAAAAGCTTTACATGGAAATAGTTAGAGTTTTGTTTTCTTGTTTGTTAAGTTTTGATATATAGTTGTTTATAAGTATTTGTTGTGTGAGATAATATTGAAATTATTCTGATTAGAATTATGTAAAATATTGTTAATAAAAGTTTTTTCTTCTATTTTTTTATATCCAAAAAATATGTTTAATTTTCGTACCAGTATGTTTGTGGCCGGTTCAAGGTTCTTATTATTTGAAAATAAGAAGGAGTCTTGGTAGGTGAAAAAGCTATATGATTAACGTTATATGGCTATTATTTTAAAAAAGTTTAAACGGCGGTACTTAAGTTAAAATGAGAATTCAGATTGAAAATTCATTAGTTGAAGTCTAAGGCTCAATATGTAAGAAATTACATAGTAATGAAAGTCTCTCGTGTTTAAATAAAAGTAAAGATCAAAAGTTCTAAAGAAGTAAAAGATATGGGGAATACTCGGAACAATGAAAATTTAAGTAAAAAAGAAAATTACATGTTTTCATCAGTTAAGAAAAAGAGTTTAAGAATATGGATAAAGAATCTTCTGTCTTTTGGTATTAAATTTAAGGCTTCGGATTCCAGACCCAAAACTTCCAATTTCGAACTCCCGTCTTCCGTCTTCGGACTCCCGACTTCGGTCTCCGGTCTCCGGTCTTTGAACTCCAAGCAGCAGACTCCCGACTTCGGACTTCCGTCTTCAAGCCCAAAGCTAAGAATCACAGCAATTTTCTTAATACTAACAATACTACTACCCACCATCACTCCATACGGGAATGTTTTAGCAAACAATAATGGGCCAAACGCACCCGAAGCAGCAAGTTTCGAGCCTGTAGATGCTACGGATATGGTGAATTTGTTAACAGGGGATTTTACGTATGTATTACCGTTGATGAATGTGCCATCACCAGAAGGAGGATATCCAATAGCTTTATCCTACCATGCTGGGATTGCGATGGATCAAGAAGCTTCATGGGTTGGACTGGGGTGGAATCTAAACCCTGGAGCGATTAATAGATCGGTGAATGGATATCCGGATGATTATAACCGAACGTTACTTTCAGAATATTTATATGATGAAGGAAGAGAAGATGAGTTTTATTCAATAACTCTAGGGTATTCATTGGGAGTATCAGTTGGAGTAGGAGTTTCTTGGGGCAGCAATCAAAGTTTAGGAGGGCATGTAAGTGTTGGTGTTGGTATATCTGACGTAGTTGGTGTTAGTGGTAGTGTAGGAACATCTGGTGCATCTGTAGGTGTGAATATTGGGATTTCAGATGTTCTGTCATTGGGAGTTAATGTAAACACAAATGGAGATGTTGGTACTTCAATTGGCTTTGATTTTGATAAAAACGGGACTGGTTTTAGTATTGGAGCTTCAACAGATGGATCTTACTCTTTAGCTTTTACGGCAGGAGACGATTCAGGTAATAAAACTTCATTAGGGGTTAATATTTCTTCTCAAGGAGTTGGGTATTCCTTATCAATATCACAAAAAACAAAAGTAGGAGGTAAAAATTTGAGATCTTCAGGGGGTATTGGAATTGGGGCGAATAGGAATTTTAGCAATACAATTTCTCAAGGTGATTATACAGTAAACCATAGTGCAAGTACAATACCAATAATTTTACCTATTCCTGGAGGAGGTATTCTTAGTTTGTCTTTTGGAAAACAAAAAGTAAAATATTTTGCAGCAAATAGAACAGATAATATCGTTTATGGGCCTCTTAATTTTCATAAACCTTTAAAAGATGGGAATACATATAGTATTTTTTGTTGGATAAAGAATACAGATAAGCGATATTACGACATGGCATTCTCTGAAGAAGAGAAAGACGAAAAAATTCATAATTATAAAAGAGATGAATGTTCTTCATGTAACTGCAATGCTTCAATTATTAACGTAGATAGCTTTATGGATATATACGAGGTACCATTAGATGATAATTATAGTTTCTCTGATAGGTATAATATTTTAAACAACAATCCTGTGTTTCCTTCTTATGATAAGTATAATGTTCAAGCTCAGGGTTTAGGAGGAAGTATTCATGCTAAACTAAATGAGAGTGGTAACCTATATGGTCTTTCTAATAGGAAGATGCCATGGGATGCAGAAGTTAAATATGCATTAAATGGAGATGAAAGAGAGGATATGCCATCTTACTTTAAATTTTACAGAAGGCCTGTTTTCAGTTTTGACAATGAAGTGAAGACGTATTTAAATAGCGGCAATGTTTTGTTTGATGCTGCACAAACGGCTGTAAATTTTGAAAAAATAGAAGATATATATGACTTTAAAACAGGCTCTACAGGGAATTCTACAATTAAAGCATCTAATCATGTAGCTTATTATACAAATAAAGAAATACTAGATTCTAATTCTAATGGTACAGATATAGGCTTGATAAGTTCTAACAATATTGGTTTTGATAGAAGTACTGCTCCATCAGATGGTATAGGTGCCTTTGCGATCACGGCACCTGACGGAAAAACATACCATTATACATTACCTGTTTACAACCATGAAACAATTACAAGGACATATGGGATGTCTCCATTTCATGAAGGAGCAGGTGAGTTTAAAGCTTATTTTGAAAAGAGGCAATTAGAACCATATGCAACACATTGGTTATTGACAGCAGTTACAGGGCCAGATTATATTGACGGAGGCAATGGTGTTGCTGATGAAGGAGATTTAGGATATTGGGTGAGTTTTGAGTATGGATTATGGTCAGATAATTATGTGTGGAAGTGGCCATATGGTAAAGATTACTTACAAGACCCAGAAAACCCAGATATCAAAACATGGACAAAAGGGCGAAAACAACAGTATTTTATAAATAAGATAAAGACACGTACTCACACTGCATTATTTTTGAAAAATGAAAGAGAGGATAATCGATCTCCGTATTGGAGATATCAATCAGTTGAGCATTTACAAGGTAAGTCTCAAAGTGGCCATGATTATCATGAACGTTTTGTAATACCAGAACATAAAACACTTCGATTAGATAAAGTGATTTTAGTTAAAAACGAAAATGATATCTCAAATTTGGATGTAGTTAATCATACACCAAGTTCTGTTGAAATCAGTTATCCAAACTCCAATAAAGAAGATGTTGTTAGTTTCTATAATTTGAAAAACAATGTATTTGATTGGTCCGATAATTGGCAAGCAATCAAAGATAACGCCATTAAAGTAATTTGTTTAGATTATAAAACAACAACGAACTCTTTGGTGAGAGGCACTCCTGGTACGGGTTCTGAAGATGAAGGGCGTTTGACTTTAGATGCTGTTAGATTTGGTGGAAAACAAGATGCGACGATTATGCCTCCATATAGGTTTGGTTATATCAATGATGATAACTATCGTTATAATGCAAATCATGCTAACGAATGGGGTTATAAATATGATGATCCTGCAATGTGGTCTTTAGATGAAATTGTAACACCTCAAGGAGGTAAAATACAAGTAGAATATGAGCAACATGATTTTAGAACAATATCTGATCAAGAGTTTTCTGTTACAAATAAGGATGAATATAGTCTTGATTTTGAATTAGATTCAAGTTATAATTTGCAAGTAGGAGATGATGTGTATGTGTATATGAATTATCATCATGCTTATAATCAAACTTTAGGTCACCCAGTTCCACAATATTCCCTTGAGCGTAGGAGGTATAATGGAGGAGCTATTATTTCTCAAATAAATCCTGTAGAGGGGTCGAAAGTATCTGTTCTAGTAAGCTTAGAGGAGGATGTAGAAACAACTCAGCTAGGTGTAAGAGTTGGTTTTATTGAACAAAATGAAGATATAAAAGATATAACAGCTCATTTTGATATTGATGCCAGTGTTATTCATAGAGAAGGAGGAGGGATACGAACTAAAAGTGTTTCTGTGATTTCTGACTTAGTGGCTTCTAAATCGAATTATAAATATGGAGAACATAAAGACGGGATAGGATGGGTAAGTTATATACCGAGCGCTCCAGATGTTCAAAAAGAAGTGCCTTACAGTACCGAATTACCAGCACCTAGGCCTTTATATGAATATTCTACACACGAAATAGTTAACCCTATAAATGATGAAGTTTACCAAGAAACGGTGTATCAATATCATGTGATGAAAGAAAAGGGTACATCTGGAGGAGTAAGGTTTGGAAATCTGTATAGTTTGGATGTTCTTCAAGATGAAGTATCAGATAAGGAAACGGTTACTCAAGATGAGAATGTTCGAAGAGAGATTTATAAAAATTTAAAAATTTCAACTTATGAAATCAAGGATAATTTGAATTGTGTTGGACAATTATTGTCTGTGACGAGTAAGAATAAAGAAGGTCAGATTCTCAATAAGATTACCAATACCTATTACGAACCAGAAGAGTTGCCTAATCGATTAGGAACTTTTTCAGAATCGTATCAATCCTATAAGTTTTCACATGATACCGATACCGATATTGTTTTTAATGGAATTCAACCTGATATTACTGTAAAGACAGATGTTAATTGGATGGTGAACAATTCCAGAAGGGTTAAATACCCAAACCTATTAAAATCCAGTACCGAGGTTAAAAACGGGATAAGTTATACCACCGAATTCAACAATTTCGATCCAATATCAGGGCAAGCAAAAGAAGTGCATTCTTATTCTAGTAATAGTTTAGAGATGAAGTCTGTTAGTGAGCCTGCTTTTAGAAAATATCCATCTATGGGTAGTAAAGCAGATGATATAACCAATAAAAATATGTTAAGCCAAGGGGCTTCTACTTATTCTTATTTTAGGGATTCTCCAACAGATAGTTGGAAGTTATATGATGCAGAAATACAAACATGGAAAGATTGGGGAAGTAATATATGGAGAAAGCATGAAAATTACGTCTGGAAAGGAGATTTAAATCAAGATGGTAGTTATGTTTTCAATGCATCAAGTGATAAATTTAAATTCCCTTTAGACTTTAATAAATTTGACAACTTACAAAGTGAAAGCTGGCAAAAAATTTCAGAGATTAAAAGGTATAGTGATTGGTCGCGTGCTTTAGAGACAGAAGATATCAATGGCAATCGAGCCTCTAATCTAATGTGCGATAACTATAGCAAGGTGTTGGCGGTTTGTAATGCGCCTTATAATAAGATGTTAAATATGAACTTTGATAATAGTGCTAATTTACCACATTCTGTTAGCCTTAACGGTTCTCATTCAACAGCAGTAAGCTATTCTAGTATACATGCGCATTCTGGGGCCAAGTCTTTACGTATTGAGCCCAATGCTTCATTAGGGATTAATTTGAGTGAGCCAGATAGCTATAAAATTTCAATGTGGGTACACACATCTGGCTTTAATAATATATCTGTTTTGAAGGATAACAGTCCAATTCAATATAATTCAAAAGAGATAGTGTATGCTGGAGATTGGATACAATTAAACTATTATACTTCTACATCTAGTGCTGTTAATTTAAATATAACAAGTGCAGGTTCTGGTGGTGTAAATGATGCTGATTTACTTTATATAGATGATTTACGTATTTACCCTATAGAGTCATCTATGACTAGTTACGTATATAATGAATGGGATGAATTGATCTCTATTTTGGGAGCTAATAATATGGGGACAAAGTTTGAATATGATGCTGCTGGTAGGTTGATTAAGACATTTACAGAGGTGCAAAATGTAGATGTTGATGGAAGTACAATAGGTGGTTTTGTTCCAGCCACTGAAACTAGACAATTTTATAAGAATCAATAATTAAGCAGGATACTACAATGAAAATAATAACTAAATTATTAATATTAGTCTGTGTTTTTGGTATTGGAGTGAAGTCTCAAGCACAGTGTGGGTTTAACTATGCGAGCGTTTTAGATCAGGTTTTTAACTCGAAATTGTCAGGAGCAAGTGTAGAGATAGAGATTGTAAAGACGAGTAATTCGTTGGACTGTCATTTGCCCATACAATGGAATAGTCTTCCTGACTGGTTGGCTATAGATCGAGTTAGTTCAACTACTATTAGAGAGACATTAAGAGTTCGAACGACTAAAACTAATAATACTTCCTCTGATAGGGTATTTACTATAGAGTTTTCAATTAGTTCAGCCTCCATGTCAGTTGATTTCACACAGCCTTCAAATATTACGTCGGATTTTAATGAAGAAAATATAAATAACACGAGTAGCATTGCCTATGATATTACGGGTAAGGTAATTTCAAAATCTAGGAATTACTTTGATGATTTGGGAAAGCCTATCCAATCGCAGAGTATTGACATAAAAGAAGCAAAGGTTTGGACCTCAGTTACTAAATACGATTCTCAAGGTAGATTAGAATATCAAACTTCGAGTGCTCCAAAATCAAGTGGTGGGATTAGATATATAAATGAAAGTGATTTTATCAGTTTTGATACGAGTGGTCCGAGTAGGTTTGATCCAGACAAAAAGACAATGTTCCCTTATCCGTTACAAGGAAGTAGTATTTTAGGAAGTCATTATGCAGATCATAATGAAAATGGAATTTTAAAGGACAACACTAGACGCCCCTATAGCAAGCCGATTTATGATGACCTAAATCCTGGTAAGGTGTTAAGAAATCTAGGAGGTAATCCAATAGATTTAGATGGAGATAATTTATTGGATAATATGCCTGAAGGCTTCAGTCACGGTATGCAAGCTGCCCAAGAATTGTATTACGCTTTTGGGATAGAAAATTTAGATGGTATTACAAAAAATGAAGTGTTATCTTCTGTTTTTAAAAAGGCTCATTTATCTTATGGTTTACCAGATGTTACTTATAGCCATGGTCCTGCTTTTAATTATTATTGTGAAGGAGGAGATACATGGCCTGATGATTTTAGAGTAAGTAGAATTTCAAAAATGCCTAAAGGTATTTATTATGTAGATACACCTGATAATGAGTCAATTTTTGTGCAAATAGCACAAGACAGTGATGGTAGTGTATCAACTATAGCTTCAAGTAATGCTGCTAATTTAGTTTACCCTTATGTTTTTCAAACATGCCAAGAGGTAGATCGATTTAAATCAATAAACAATAACAATAACTTTTTAGTTAATAATAAAATACAAAAAACAGTAGCTATAGATCCTCATGGGGAAGAAGTGGTGTCTTTTGCTTATGATGATGGTAGAGTGTTGGCTACAGCTAGGTCAGGCGAAGGACCAAAAAAACAAGTGAAATCCCTCATCGGAAAACAAGGTTGGGTAGATATCCATTTACCTAAAAATTGTGGAGGAAGTCTTTCTTTTGTTGGGGGGACTAACTTGTATGATGTATATAATCTGCGTACTAGTGTAAAATTGACAAATCTATCTAATATTCCTTCGGGAGTATATCGTGTTGCTTTAAAAGAAAATACTGAACCAATAAACTATACTTATATTGATCATCAGGGAAATATAGAAGCTCTAGTACCAGGTAGTTCTCGAGGAGTAACCTATGATATCAACTATTATGACTACAGCCTTAACTACTATGACGATGCAGGAAACCTGACTTCAAGCTTACAGCCTTTAGGTTTCAATAATGACGTTTATGCAAATTATAATCTAACAGGTACAGTAAGTCATATTAATGATAATCTTAAATCTTATTTCCAATATAACAGTTTAGGACAATTATTATATACAAGTAGTCCCGATGAAGGTGAAGCTTGGTTTAAGTATCGAAAAGATGGACAAATACGATTCTCTCAAAATAGCAAACAACAAGCCGAAGGGAAATTTTCCTATACAAATTATGATAATCGTGCAAGACCTATTGAAAGTGGTGTAGTAACAGCTGATTTTGATGATAATACTCTAGATCCAGACAATGATGTGACTCCTTCTGGTGCTAAAGAAGAAAAGCATAATACCAAGTACGATTTACCAGAAAGAAATCCAATATATTTTTCTTTCGGGAGTGATTCGAGAAGAGATACTTATTTAGATCAAAGTTTCGTTTCAGGAAATGTTTCTGCGACGTATAGTAGTGAAGGAGCCACTTGGTATAGTTATGATATTTATGGTCGTGTAACATGGATTGTACAAAGAATCAATGGATTGGATAGTTTAAAAACAATCGATTATGAATACGATCCCGTAACAGGAGCAGTAAATGAAGTCATTTATCAAAAAGGAGTAGCAGCAGAAGAATTTAGACACCGTTACACCTATGATACAGATGATTATAGTCTTACAAAAGTCGAGACAAAAACAACGAGCGATCCTAGTTATATTACTCATGCAGATTATAAATATTACGAAACAGGGGAGCTTAGACGTGTAGAGCTAGCCAATGACTCACAAGGGAATCCACTACAAGGGATCGATTATGTATACAATATCAACGGAGCTTTAAAAGCGATTAATCACCCTAGTCTAACCGAAGCTAAAGACCCTGGGGGAGATTCCGATGATGTATTTGGAATGCAGATCGATTATTATAAAGGCGATTATCTGCGTGAAGGGAATCACATCGCAACACTACATGCAGGAGAAGACCAATACAATGGAAACATTAAAGCCATACGTTGGAATAACCGCGCTGCTAACGATGGTAGCATAGGTCAAGAAAAGACCTATGTATATGACTATAATCGTAATAACTGGTTAGAACAAGCTACCTATGGTAATAGCGATGGTAATCCACATCTTAATGATCATCCATCAAACATTCCTTTAGGGGCTAGTGAAAGTGTAAACTCTGGAGAGAGTTTAGATAGAACAGCACAGCAAGAGATTACACTTACTACAGGTTTTAGTGCAAAGCAAGGCAGTACTGTACATTTAAAAATACAACCTTCAGGAGCAAGCTTTACTGCTACTACCGATTATCAGGTAAGCAACCTTGAGTATGATGCCAATGGAAATATTCAAAGCTTAAGACGTAATAAAAATAAGGGGAGTGATGATAGTAATGAAATGGATGATCTCTACTACCATTATGATCCTAACAAACCCAACCAATTAAAACAGGTACAAGACAATGCACCTGAAGAAACCAATGCACCAGATATCAAGCATCAAACATCAAACAATTATGAATACAATGTAATTGGACAATTGATAAAAAACAATTCGGAAAATGTAGAGTATATTTACAATACTAGTGGGTTAGTTACTGAAGTTAAAAAAGACGGAGTGGTAAGAGTAAAGTTCTTTTATAATGATCGAGGGCAACGTGTAAGAAAAGAAACGTTTACCAATTATGGAGAAAATGGAGGGCCAAATATAATGACTGAAAGGACATTTTATGTTCGAGATGCAGCAGGTAAACCACTAGCTATTTATAATAGTGGTTTTCTGAATAATAATCATGAACCTAGTCTAACAGAGCATACGGTATATGGAGCAAGTCGTTTAGGAGTGTATAGTAAAAGAACTAGAAATACCAATTATGAGATTACAGATCACTTAGGGAATGTACGTGCTGTAGTAAGTAGAGCTAATAACAATGAAATCACTAAATTTGGTACAGACTACTACCCATTTGGTATGCCAATGCCTAATCGTGACAAACAAGGAAATTATAGGTATGCGTTTCAAGGGCAAGAGAAGGATAAAGAAACGGGTAAGGAAGCTTTTGAGTTGAGATTATGGGATGCTAGAATTGGAAGGTGGTTGAGTCCTGATCCATACGGACAGTATCATTCACCTTATTTAGGTATGGGGAATAATCCTTCTTCTAATATAGATTCAGATGGAGGTTGGGTAACAGCTGTTACAGCTTTAGCAGGAGGGTTGATAAATGCTGGAATTAATATATATTCACAAGGAGGTATTAATGAGAATCTAGATTGGAAAAGGGTTGGTGTTGCCTTTGTAGGAGGTGCAATAGCTGGAGCAACAGGTAATTTACAAGCAGCTGTAGTAACAAATACAGCCTTTGATATAGCAGATCAGTTGATAGCTAATGGAGGTAATTATAAAGATATTAATTATACACAAGCAGCTGTGACAGGTGCATTAACCTATGTTGGAGGTAAATTTATTGGCCCGAGATTATCGAATACAAAATTAGTAAAAGGGATTTCGGTTAAACTAAGTACAAAAGCTCATTCAACTAGATTTTATTCTCCTTATGTTAATAATTTTAAGGGAGGTTTTACATCAGGTTTCAAGCAAGGAGCTAATGGAGCTAAAATTAATAAAGCTGCATTTGATGTATCATCTGAAATTATTGGAGGTTTAGGTGCAGGTAGTGGAAGTACAGTAATTAATAAAACTTTTGGAGGTATTCCTAAAATTGAAGATGTTTTTAAAGATGGATTCAAACCTTTTGACAATCATTTTTTTCATTTTATGAATAATTTAAATCATTACGATTCAGGTAATAATGTTAAATTTATATCTACAGAAGTTAGATTAATAGGTATAGAGGAGTAATTTGTTAAACAATGAAGTTTATTGAATTTTTAGTAAAATATATTTTTTGGTTAGCTTTATTTTTAGCGGTCATCTATATCGTCCCTAAATTTTTAGGAATGCAATGGTTTTATATTTTATTAGGGCTATCTGTTGTCTATTATAGCATTAAGAGTTTACTTAAAAAATGAAAAGAATATTTCTAATTTTGAATTTTTTGTTGACGTCAACTTTATTTTGTCAAGAATTTGAGACTATTAATTACAATGGTTTACAAATGATAATTCCGGTTGAATACAAAAAATTAAGTGTTGAAGAAATTTTATTGAAGTATAAAGATTATGGTTCTATACCAGATTTGGTTTATGTTAAAAATGATTCTAATGTTTCAATAAAATTTACTTCAATAGATTTTGAAGACTCAAATTTTATTGAATTTAAAAATCAGTTAAACACACAGTATAGTAAATTCAATATTATTGAAAATAATATAAAGAAAATTAATAATAAAGATTTTGTTGTTTTGAAATTTAAAACAATCAACAGTCAAAGTAATACAATTATCGTAAACAATTTGACTACAAGCCTAAACGGGAAAATGCTAATTATTACCTGTACGAATGTTGAAAATGCTGAGAGTAATGAGTTAATGTCAAGAATAATTACTGATATTATGATAGCGGGTTAATCCCAGCTCTACGAAGTCAAGTGAATGAAAAATAAAACAAGAAAGCTCCGCAAATGTCTCATGCCCGCTCTACGAAGTCAAGTGAATAAAAAATAAAACAAGAAAGTTGCGCAAATGTCTCACGACTTTGCGCTTTTTCACTATAAAGTAATACTTTCAACTTTAAGTTCTATCGATTTTACAGTTAAAATAGTTTTGTAAAGTTTAGTACACAAAGACAGGAGTCTTTGCGTAGCATTCATAGTGTGAATAATTCTTTTGTATAGGTCACCAGCGCCGCTCTACGAAGTCAATTGAATAAATAAAAAAAGCAGAAAGCTGCGCATTCTCACGACTTTGCGCTTTTTCACTATTGGGCAATATTGTCAACTTTAAGTTCTATCGATTTTACGGTGAAAAATAGTTTTGTAAAGTGTAGTCACACAAAGACAGGAGTCTTCGCGTAGCATTCCCTGATGGTGCCCGAAGCCCGCTTTACAAAGTCAAAGCATAAATAGTAAAACAATAAAGCTGCTGCAAATGTCTCACGATTTTGCATTTTTTCACTATTGGGCAATACTGTTAACTTTAAGTTCTATCGATTTTACAGTTAAAATAGTTTTGTAAAATGTAGTTACACAAAGACAGGAGTCTTTAAGCAGCGCAGTTATTATAGATCGATAATAAACAAAAGCCCGATTCATAAATTTATGAATCGGGCTTTTGTTTATGTGTATTGGATGAAGGCTAATTTTCCGCTCTACGAAGTCAAGTGAATAAAAAGTAAAACAAGAAAGCTCCCCCGCTCTACGAAGTCAAGTGAATAAATAATAAAACAATAAAGCTGCTGCAAATGTCTCACGATTTTGCGCTTTTCACTATCAAGCAATATTATCAACTTTAAGTTCTATCGATTTTACAGTGAAAATAGTTTTGTGAAGTGTAGTAACACAAAGACATGAGTCTTTGCGTAGCATTCATAGTGTGAATAATTCTTTTGTATAGGTACCCGCTCTACGAAGTCAATTGAATAAAAAATAAAACTAGAAAGCTGCGCAAATGTCGTATTGCCCCGACTAACCCATCTTGACAACTTTTACTATTCACTATAGTTTTGTATTTTAAACTATATATTATGTTGACATTACACAGTAATTGTAAATTTGAATTATACTTGCCTGCGACTGATATGCGTAAGAGTTTTGATAGTCTTTGTGGCATTGTTCAAAATGAATTATCAAGCTCTCCTACCAACGGTTCAGTTTATATTTTTGTAAATCGTCTTCATAATAAGATGAAGTTGTTGCAATGGCGTACAGGAGGTTTTGTATTATATTATAAACGTTTAGAAAAAGGCACATTCGAGCTTGCTTTGTACGATTCTTCAGTAAAAAGTATTCTATTAGATTATCCTCAATTGGTGTTATTATTTGATGGTATTACGATAGGGAATTTATCACAACAAAAACGTTACAAATCTGACTAAAAGCATTGTTATTACTGATATTTTCCTTAATTTAATATTGTGACAAGGGAAGCATTAATTTCAGAAAACAAAGCACTAAAAGCTCAGATAGCATCTCAGCAGTTACAATTAGATCAATTGCTAAAATTGATCAATGGTTTTAAATCAGAGCGTTTTTCAACTTCGATTTCATCATTAGATCAACCTACTTTATTTGATTTAGATACACCTCTAGTAGTAGAAGAAGCTAAAGAGGAGATTACTTATAAGCGATCTAAGGCAAAGCACCAAGGTCGTAATACACTTCCAGATCATTTACCTGTAAAAGAAATTATTATTGAGCCAGAAGAAAATATTGATGGCTTCACTAAGATTGGAGAAGAAATTACGGAAACTTTAGAGTACACTCCAGCTAGTTTAATAAAACGTCGTACCATTAGGCCTAAATATGCGAAGCCTAAAGGCGAAGGTATTGTTATAGCTGAGCTACCTAGCCGGCCTATAGAAAAATCGATAGCAGAAGCTTCTCTTTTGGCACATATATTAGTAAGTAAATATGTAGATCACTTACCATTATACCGCCAAATTCAAATGTTTAAGCGTGATTTTGATTGGCAGGCTGCTCAAAGCACTTTTTGTGATTGGGTAAGTGCTTGCTGCACTTTACTCGAACCACTTTACAATAGCT